>CAZWDL010000277.1:0-1585 GCA_964632995.1 uncultured Saprospiraceae bacterium | reverse complement strand
TTATTTGGGGTTGTTATCCATGAGGAGGCATAATGCATTTAAATGTACTTTTATCTTTAATCCAATGGGTAAATCAAAATATTAGAAATTCTAAATTAATTAATTCATATAATCAGCTACATAAGGTGTTAAACAAAAATGCCCAACCAAATCAAGAAAAACAGCCGTTCGAAACCCAAAGATCAAATTTAGATTCCGCATTGAGAATGGTACCTTTGAATGAGCTTGGATTCAATCAAATTGACTTTCTCGAAGGATGTGGTGTTTTGTCTTCTATAGGGGTAAACTGTTCGCGCCGGTGATCAAGGCCACCACCTTTGCCGATGACAGACCGTCCCCCTTTTTGATAGTTAGATTTTTCAGGGCTGTTCGCAGGTGTGGTATTAGAGATGGGTGCCCCATTCGTATTTGTATCGATAATTTGCAACGGCAATCCGCTAAAACCTGATATATGGATAATATAGCGCCCTGGCAATCAATTTTGTTGCATTAAAACACCTGCAATTGGAAGATTTCACTCCTCAACAGGCGGCAAACTGCTGGTTTTGAAAGAAAAAAAACCGGGTTTTATACGAAATCGCAAAAAACCCGGCAGATGGAAAGAGATGGGTTATCGGGGTGTGTATTGGGGATCTGGGATATTCATGGCATTGGAACCTTCCGTTCGATAGCTGAGACCGTCCCGGATATTAATGACGTGGGCATTGTGCATTAACCGGTCGATAATGGCATGGGTAACAACCGGATCACCCAAAGTCGGCCCCCAATCTTCAAGACTGATGGAAGAGGTGGCAATAAAGGCCGTATTTTCCTGGCAGACGCTGATCAAGTCCAGCAGCAGGCTGGGATATTCCGGCTTTGTGCGGATATTGCCCACATTGTCTATGATTAGAAGATCAAAACGGCTTAATGAGGTGATCACCTCATCGGTGGATTCATCAGCCAATGAAGTATAAAGCATGGCCAGAAGCTTTTGCAGTGAAAAAAATCGAACCTTAAAATCAGCACGGCACGCCTGAACGCCAAGAGCGGCGACAATATGGGTTTTCCCAGTCCCGGTTTTCCCGAAAATTAGCAGCGGCTGCTTTCGGTCTACAAAGGAAAGTGTCATTAAATCTTTGAGATGTTCAACATTCAAGCTTGGTTGAAAGTTAAAATCAAAGTTGTCAAATGTCATGTTTCCTGGTAAATCAGCTGTTTTTAACCGCCTTTCAAGGGAACGGCACTTTCTTGCCTCCACCTGCCTGTCCACGATGTCGGCCAGGAACGCCAAATGGCCGGATTGATTTTTTTGTGCCTTGGCAAGGGCCTGTTCCAGATATTGGGCCATATCCTTGAGGTAAAGCTTGCGCAGTTTTTTTTGAACCTGATCGTTTAAATTTTCATTCATCCTTGCCATCCTTTGTTGTTTTGTTAATCAGGCGATCATACCTTTCCGGGTTATCCTGCTCCACTGAACAGGATCTTAAATAATTTCGGACATTGTTGGGCAGGCTTTTCCCGGCAGATTTTTTACCGGAAGCTTTAATACTTTTTCCCTGGATGATACGCAGGATGACGTCGGCACTGAATGAATCAAACCGGG
>CAZWDL010000276.1:0-1767 GCA_964632995.1 uncultured Saprospiraceae bacterium | reverse complement strand
AGTGGAAAGCGGAAGTCGGAAGGTGGAAGGCGGAAAGCGGAAGGCGGAAAGCGGAAGGCGGGAAGGTTGCCGGGAAGCGTTTTAAAACTTACCTTATAAGAAGACCACAGCGCCAAATTCTTATTTCATTTTTCATCCAAACCTGAAGCCTCCATTCATGAGACAGAGCGTTCGTTTTTGCAGGGCCGCCGATGAAGTCCGGATTGGCTACGTCACTCTGGGCCAGGGACCGCCTTTAGTCAAAGCCGCCAACTACCTGACCCACCTGGAGCACGACTGCCAGAGCCCGGTATGGCGCCACTGGTTGAGGGAACTCTCCCGCCGGAACACCCTGGTTCGCTACGATGCCCGCGGCTGCGGGCTGTCGGACCGGGAGGTGGAAAACTACGATATGAACGGTTGGGTGCAGGACCTGGAGGCAGTCGTTGACGATATCGGACTGGAAAGGTTCCCGCTGCTGGGCATATCGCAGGGAGCGTCGGTTTCCATAGCCTATGCCGCCAGGCATCCTGAACGGGTCAGCCATCTCATCCTTTACGGCGGCTACGCCCGGGGCCGGTTCAACCGTTGCCTGATACCAGAAGAACAAGCCAAGGCGGAAACGCTGATCAATATCATCCGCGTCGGCTGGGGGCAGGAGAACCCCGCTTTCCGTCAGCTCTTCAGCACGCTGCTCATGCCCGGCGGCACGGAAGAACAAATGCACTGGCTCAATGAGCTGGCGCGTATCTCGACCACCCCCGAAAATGCGGCAAGGATGGAACGGGCTTTTTACCATATCGACGTCACCGGTATCGCACCCTGCATTTCCGTCCCGACGCTGGTCCTGTACGCCCGGCACGACGCCTGTATTTCCTACGAAGAGGGCCGCCTGCTCGCTTCCATGATCCCCAATGCCCGTTTTGTCACCCTCGACAGCAGAAACCATATTCTGCTGGAAGAAGAACCGGCCTGGGAGCGCTTTCTTTCGGAAATCCGCCATTTTTCGGCTGGCGGAGAGGAGCCGGCCACAACAGTTGACCCTCAAAGCATCTTCCCCGAGTTGACGCCCAGGGAAAGTGAAGTCCTGGAACTGATTGCCCGGGGGCTCCGGAACGATGAAATCGCCGGCGAGCTTTTCATCAGCTCTAAAACGGTGCGCAACCACATCCCCCGTATTTTCAACAAATTGCAGGTGGACACCCGGGCCAGGGCGATCGTGCTGGCCCGCCCGGCATTTAAAAGATGGTGGACCCGGATCATCCCCAAACCCATAGAACGCAGCACCTATGTGCTGGCCGCAACCGCCGTGCTGGCTCTGCTGATGTGGCAATGGCGCCCCCTGCCGTCGACCATCTGGCAGGTCGAACAGGAAACCGGCCGCTATATTCTCTGGGGAATCTTCGCCCTGGGCTGGCTGATCGTACTGACCTCCACCTACATGATCAGTCACGCGCACCTCTTCGGGCTCAAGCAGGTGCATCAGCATCTGAATCTACAAAAATTAACCGGCCCTAAATTTCAGACGCCGGGTTTCTACCGCTACGTCCGCCATCCGCTGATGACCAGTTTCTTCATCGCCTTCTGGGCAACGCCGCATATGACGCTGGGACACCTGATCTTTTCGCTCGCTACCTCGGGGTACATCCTGATCGCGCTTCAGCTGGAAGAACGGGACTTGATCAGTGTCTTCGGCGATCGCTATAAAAAATACCGGCGGCAGGTGCCGATACTTAGCGACGGGCAATCAATAACTGTCGGGTTTTCTAGGAGCGCTTTTTCCTTTAT
>CAZWDL010000275.1:0-1794 GCA_964632995.1 uncultured Saprospiraceae bacterium | reverse complement strand
GAAGGAGCGCCATGTGGATTACTACTACAAGGAAGTGCTCCGGCTGAAAGAAAAGGGCGCCACCCCCGATGAAGTACACCTCCTCATCGAACTGGCGAAGCAGGTGGAAGATTACCTGCTGAGAGAGGGGACGGCCTTCAAGGCCGGCAAAGACAGTGAGAGCAATGAAGTGGTTTACAAGGCGCAATCGGATACCGCGCTCAATAAAGCCGGGGTAAGCCAGCTAAAATCCGTGTATTACACCCAACAAAACGGAAAGATATACGCGGCCCCCGTCGCCAATTCAGAAGACGGCCTGGGAGCAGAACTGCTCAGCCCGGACGGCCAGTGGAAACCCTTTGGCCCGGTGACGCGCTTCCGGGGCGATGAAACCCAGGCCCATCCGGAGATTCCGGTAGCGCCGCCCGCCGATGCGGAGGCCGATACCATCGCCCTCTTCGATCAGGTGTCGGAAGTGTCGGAGGTAGGCTTTGCCATTGCCTCCCCCAGTCTCTTTCTGCGGGAAGGCGAGCGGACCATTACCCTGGAGCTCACCGCTGCTCTTCTCGACCCTACCGGCCCGCCGGTCAACACTTCGGGCTGGCAGGCGCAGCATTTCAGCGTCTACCTGACGGGAGAGGAGGGCTGGATACAGAAGTTTCCCGATGCTCCGCCTACCTTTACCGGCGGCGTATTTAAAGTGGTTTGTACGTTGACCCCGGAAGACCCCCCGGTGCTGCCCTACGCCGCCGATATTCACCTGGAGCACTTTTCCACCGAAGCCCCCCTTATCAAGGTGATGGCTCGCGAGCACAACAACAGCAGCCCCTACAACGAACTTAAGAAGCTGAAGGTCACTCAGGTACGCACGGAAGTAAGCGTGGATGGCGTGAAGAACCTGATCGTGCAGAACGAGCTTGGCCGGCTCGACCCCTCCAAGCCTTTCCTGCCATTTGGCGGCACGCCGCATATCGGCTCGGCACTCATCATAGGCAACAAAGAAGTATTCCAGAAAAAACTGGTCTCTTCCCTGTCCATCAATATCGAGTGGGACGGGCTGGCAGATGCCGGCAATAGCTTCGCCCCGGTATCCTGGATTTACACTGGCCTGGATTATCTAGAGAATAGCGAATGGAAAGATACCAATACCAGCAAATTGCTGATCAAAGGCGACCTTTCCGACCCTCAGCCGGCGGTGACGGAAACGGGTAGCAGCCGGCTATCTGATATCGGCCGCACAAGCCTCGCCCATTTCAAATATGGGGATGATACGCCCTTTTCCGTGAATTCCAAGGATGGCTTTATCCGCCTGCGCCTGAAGGATAATTTCGGGCACAAGAAATTCATGCGGGTATATCCCCAGGTGCTGATCGAACTATCAAAGGAATCGCCAAATGCAGACAAGGTAGACGATCAGTTCGATGATGGCGGAACGATTGTTTTGAAAGATCCGCCTTATACGCCTACTTTCAAGGAGCTTTCTCTGGACTACACCGCCGCTTCCACCTTCGACTTTAACGAAACTGATGAGGAGGTATTCGCCAAAAGAACCGAGCAGTTCTTCCATGTCGGCCCCTTCGGCCAGCGCGAACGGCACCCTCTGGCCAACATGAGCGGCGAGGACGTCAGCCTGCTGCCCCTGATCGAGCATGAGGGTATCTTCTACATCGGCATTGAAAACCTGAAGCCTAAGCAGAGCGTCTCCATCCTCTTCCAGGTGGCGGAAGGCAGCGCCAACCCCCTGGCGGAAAAGCAGGAATTGGAATGGTACTACCTCTACCAGAACAACTGGATGGCCTTCAGCCAGGTGGAAGA
>CAZWDL010000274.1:0-1799 GCA_964632995.1 uncultured Saprospiraceae bacterium | reverse complement strand
TCCTTTTCATAGAATTCGAATTTAAAACCTTTCCACCTACTCTCTTCAGGGTTTTTGGCAATCCCCTTCGCACCGGCCGGTGTACGCTTACAAATTTACCCGCCCCCCCGCTTTCAACGCAAGCCGGAAACCGGACAAAATCGGACAAAATCGAACATATATGGACAACACAAATATGAAATCACCTTTCTTACCTCCCCCGGGCATTCTTCCACCATAAAATCCCTACCAACGCTCATCACTTTTCCTCCTCCTTCCTATAAGGCGGCTCCCCCAGCGCCTGATAGATGTGTTTTAAATCCACGGGCACGATTCTGCCGGAAAGAATTTGAATGTTGAACGCTTTCAGCTTTCGCCGGAGGGTGCGTCGGCTGATGCCATATTACTCCGCCACTTCCAGTCGCGTCTTGGCGCGGGGGAAGGCTTGTGGATTTTTTTCTTTTGAGTTTTTCATAGCCAGCTGATAGGTTACTATAAAGTCCCGATTTGATGCTCAAAACAGGGTTAAGCAAAGGCAGATCTAATGAAAATAAGGGCTGGACTTTTGGATACCAAAAGTCGAGCTTTGCCAGGATAGAAATGAGCCTTCGCCGCCGCTATTTCGGCTTGCCTAATGCAGCATAAATCCGTTGTTGATCTTTCGGAAAAAGTAATCCAGTGGGGATAGGAACATTGCGCTTTTTCAACCAGCGTTTTTATGTGGGGCAGATAATTTATTTCTTTTCTTTTTTTTCCCTGATTTTTTTCAATTGTTCGGCATCCGCCAAATCCTGCAATCGACCGGCCTCGGTCTTCGCCTTGATCAGATCGTCCATACTGATGAAATTTACCGGCACCTCCTCCAATTCTGCAATCTCTTTACGCTTAAAACATTCATTAAACCGAACGCCCTCGATATCCACCAGTAAGTCAATCCGGTTGGGCTCGTATCCGAGTTGGATTATATTTTCAGGATTGGAAAAATCCGAAACGGTTAATTCCAGGGAACCAAAGCCGAAATCTTTTATTGTGCCGATTAACTTTTTAATGTTCTCAGCGTCCATCCAGATCCACAAATCAATATCTCTTGTGTACCTGGGATAACCGTGGAAGTTCACGGCGTATCCTCCGACAACCAGATAGCGAACGTCATGTTCGTTTAACAACTCGATAAACTCTTTGAAATCCTTGTTGAGTTCCATAAAATCTGGCGTTGACTTCCCGTCGCATTCTTTCCAGTTCAGCCATCCTTTCTTGTACACTTAAAGACAGCCAGTAGCGGATGTTGGAGTCATCCGCTCCCCTTTTCACGACGCGTATTACTTTTTTCATTACTACAGAATTAGCCATGTAAAGATAAATATTCTCAAGCAAAGATCCCATTGCTAGTTCGTACACAGAGTTTAGACGGGGGCCGAAACTTCGGCCCCCTGGTTTAGTTTAGGCAGGACCGGGGATTTCCCTAGCTAACCCCTAAACTTCTAAACCGCTCCGCTGCGAAGCAGCCGGAGCACTAAACTTCTAAACTCCTCCCGAAATTCACGATAAAACCTACTCCTCCGCCACCCGCACCTGCGCATCGTGTTCCAGGTTCAGGTTACCCTCGTAGATCACCAGCGCCCCCGGCTCCAGCCCTTCGCTGACCGCGATCTGCTCGTCGTTTTCGTGGGCGACGGTGACGTAGTTCCACTTGGCCAGGCCCTCCTCCGGGGCGTAGGTGAACACCACGGGGCGGCCCGAGCGCAGCACGAGGGCCGATTTGGGCACCACGATCAGGCCCGGCACGGCCTGTTCCAGCACCACTTCGACGTTCATGCCTT
>CAZWDL010000273.1:0-1819 GCA_964632995.1 uncultured Saprospiraceae bacterium | reverse complement strand
GGTTGTTATTGCCGATGCCGTTGCGGAAAGTACTCTCGATGGTGGAGAAGGCTTCCGTGCCATTCTGCGCATAGGGGTCGATGATGGTTACCCGGTCGCCCAGATCGGCGCACTGGCTCAGCGCGTCGACGTACAGGCTGTAGTAATCGGTGGTGTCCATGGGGTCAGTAACGATGCGCAGGGCATCCGGGAAGAGCAAGATGGTGGGTTCGTCTTCCTTGCCTACCAGCGCCAGGCCGTCTGTATGTTCGGTAAGGGCAGCCGCACCGGTAGAGGCTCCGCTATAGTCATCGATCACACAGACATAGCAGGGGCCGCCGCCGTTGGCAAAGTACAACTGCATGGCGTAATCCATACGGAAGTTGAGCGCCAGGTCGCTTTCCGTGATGGGCGTCAGGGCATTATCGGCGCCGCTGACCGTCACGGTGCTGATGGCCTGCTGAGCCCGCCCGAAGCGTTCCACAAATTCGGTATAGGATTTGATGCGGCTGACATAGGGGAAAGTGGTCACTACGTCGCCGTTCTCATCCGTAGCCTTTTCGGTATAGCCGATAAAGGCAGGAATGGCAGTCTCCACCTGTGCAACGGAAGGTGGTAAGGTAGAAATTTCCTGTACAAAGACGCCTGGCGTTTTATTGGACATGGCCTTTAGATTTATGTTTTACAAATAGACATCAGCATTGGCCCCGATGACATTTCCGGAGCCATCGAGTATGGGTTTCACGCTCTTCCCGTTCGGGTTGGGCAGGGCGATCAGGGTGCCGTTCCGGGTCATAGAGACATTCAGATAGGTTTCCTGTAGTTTTATCTGCGCATTGGATTCATAGGTATTGGTGCCGGCATTGAGCGTGAAGGATGCAGCGGCTGAGGTAAAGGCCGTAATGCCGGTAGTTCCTCCGGGGAAGACGTATCTCCAGGTCAGCTCGCGGTTGTCGAACCAGAGGTGATAGGTTTTCTCGTTTATGGTATCGTTGCCGGCGCCAGTGATGAAACGGTAGTCGGCCGTGCCGGAACCATCGGGCACTTCGCTGTTGTGGAAGATCTCCACCAGGCCGAAGGCCGGGCGGTGGAAAAGCTTATCGTCCAGATATATCCGCTGATCGCCACCGCCGTTCAGGTTGATCGAATAGAAGCCGGAAGGCAGCTTTTTGAAGGCTTGGACATCGTAGGAGGTAAAATCGAAGGTTTCATTGACGTTCAGCGGCGGTAGTGCATCACTGCCATCGAAATGCTTGATGGCCAGGTTAAAACTGTTTACCGGTGTAGCAAAAGTGATACGGGGAATCTTCGGCAGGAATGTCAGCCGGTCCTGGCCGGATATTTCATCTCCACCGGCGCGGGAAAGGAGTTTGAGGGTAACATTTGTGCTTTCCGGCCCGGTAGTGGTATGCTCGTTGTCGTAGCGGTTGGTAAAGTAATAGCCCGGCTTGATGACATCCAGGTATTCCACCTCCGGTTTTTCGAAAGGCAGGGTGGTAAAATTCTGGAAGAAGGGGTTGATCAGCTGAAGTTCGAAAGCGAGTTTAAAACCTTCTGTCAGGGGTAGGGGAATTTTTAGCAGCCCGGTATCACCGTCCACCCGCGCCAGCACCACTCCCCCATCGCCGGTATCGCGGAAAAGCATGCCGTAGTTGACCAGCAGCTGCCGGGTAGCGGCGGTGGGCACGAGGGTAAAGTCGCCGCACATCCAATCGCGGTAGTACCGGTTCAGGATCTTGACCTGGAATAATCGTTTGAAGGAAATATTCATGTCCTTGCTTACCGTTTGAGCTTTTCTTTAATAGGTGGTACTGCCGTCCACATTGACTTCCAGAATGGG
>CAZWDL010000272.1:0-1882 GCA_964632995.1 uncultured Saprospiraceae bacterium | reverse complement strand
CTCGGTTTTGGTCAGGCCCATTTGCAAGTATATTTATTGATTGCAATATTACGATGAATAAGCGAAATTTCCAACGATTGGGTATAAATAGGGGGGATCTTAACCTACATTTCATATCCCATATAAGGCCTGAATAATGCAATTACTCTATTTTTGCTGCGCAAAAACACTAGACAAGATGCATTTTGTCAAACAACTCCTGGCCGGCTTCCTGCTTCTCGTTCTTCTTGCCCAGGCCGACGCCCAGCAGCGCCCCCGCCTCGTCGGCCGGTTCATCAGCAGCGATTATTACAGCGATACGCTGTCTGCCTGGGTGAATGAATTCAATAACCGGCAATTGCCGGATCAATATGTGGAAGAAGGCTGGTCGCTACTGCTGCCCCGGCCTAAAAAGAAAGCCCATCTTTCCGCAGGCCCAACAGGCGGGAAGGGTAACTTTCCGACGCCAGGTGGCTCATATCCGCGTCGCAAAGGATCTTTTCCAATAGCTTTTCGGGTGTGCGGACAGGCTTGGTGGCTTCTATACAGTCCAGCACTTTGTCCGTCCAAATATGGGGATACTGTTCCTTCGCCAAGAAAGCTTTCGCCAATCTTTTCCCTTCCTCTTCATGGTCTGCGCATTGAAAAAGATACCCGCAATCATGAAACCATGCCGCCAGCAGCAAGATTTCCCTTCCGCGGGGCGATACTTCCATCGCAGGAGTAATTTTTTTCAACTGCCCGAACCACCGTCCGGGTATACCCCGGTGCAGTACGCTGTGTTAAAGGATCAACGACCCGAAATCCGTCTGCTGACTTCCGAAAGCACTTCGTTTTCACAAGGCGTGCTCACCTCATTACCAGTTACATTTAAAACCGCAGGCCTAACTCCACAAAGACGTTAACCGGAACGATCCGGTGTCTGGTCCCGGCCTGGGAGGCCGTCAGATCTATCCCGGAATTAATTTGTGTTCCCGTCCGTACGAACAGGCGATTACTCAGGTATTTCCCCATGGCGGCTCGCGCCGTGAAAAACACATCGCCTGAGCTTTGATAGGCGCTTTTAATGCGGCTCTCTTCCGCCAGTTCTAATTCACTAACGAAATAGTCCACCTCGGAAACCTGATGGAATTTTAAGCCAATCCCCCCATTGATATCCCAGAAGAATCCTTTTTGGTAAAAGCGCCTGCCCACTTCCACCTGACTGGAAAAAACATGATAATGGTTGTGTAATTTGTAATCGGTTTGCAAGTTCAGGTCAGGTGATTCATGAATGTGGGCAGTGGTGATTTTATCTTTGTAAAGATGATAACCGGCGGTGATAGAAAGGAGGAAATTTCGCCTCAGTGTATATTCGTATCTCACACCCAGGCTATAGCCCAATTGCGGTTTCTCGAGGTTATTTCTCCAGATGAGTTCTTCTTCATTGGAGGATGAGAAATCGGAGTCGTGAATGCCGACGCCGGCGTGAAAAGCCAGGCTTTGTTTCCCTCTTTTTCGTTTGGCGAGGATTTTCACCTGATGAATGGCGGCTGTTTTTTCCTCCTTGCTTTCCACCGGAAAAAGAAAAGTGGGCGTAATCTCGGCGGTGCTCGCGATTTCCTTGAACGCGGAGAGCTCTAAGCCGGGTATTTGGTCCCGGCCTTCAGCCTTCGCTTCGCTTGTGTCAATCTTTTCAATGATTTCCCCTTCGTTTTCTTTTGGCTGAGTATTGTTCTTTTCCGCGTTTATCAGAATCGTGGAACTGCTGCTGGTATCCGGTACCATTAAATCACTATTTCGAGGTGGTGCAAAATAAGGGGTCAGCGCTACCGGCCCGGTGATAGCAAAAGTTTTTTCTTCAGGTGATTTATACTCAAAGCGAATTGGATTGAGAAAATATAATTACTCCTCAAAGCCAATA
>CAZWDL010000271.1:0-1939 GCA_964632995.1 uncultured Saprospiraceae bacterium | reverse complement strand
CTAAACTCCTAAACCAGCCACGCCCGCAGGGCCGTGGCGACTAAACTTCTAAACTCCCCTCAAGTCCAGTCGTACTCATACCACTCCCGCTCAAACCCGCCGTCGTCGTAGAGGTTGATCACCGCGTAGCCCGCGCGGGTCTGGTGGTATTGCGGCTTGTCCCACCAGTTGCCGGAGACGGCGCCGTTGCACATATAGGTTATGCCGTTGTAGGTGACGTAATCGAGCAGGTGCATGTGGCCGCTGAGGCAAAGGCGCACGTTGCCGTGCTGCATAAACAGCTGCTGCAGCGGCTGGAAGTCGATGTGCATCCAACTGCCCGGCACCTGCCAGTTGCCCTCCTTCACATTATCGGGGTAGAAGCCGGATGCGGTGAGGATGGGGATGTGGGAGAAGACCAGGATGGGCGTTTCCGCTGGTGTTTGCTGCAGGTCTTTGGTCAGCCAGTCCAGTTGCGCCTCGTCCAGTTTGGCGGTATACCAGCCGTCGTCAACGGGGTGGGTGCTGTCGAGTACGATGAAATGCCAGCCCGCGCGGTCGAAGCTGAAGTAGGGGCTGTCGAGCTGCAGGCGTTCCTGGGCGTACTTTTTGCCGTAGAGCGGATCCTGTTTGTCGGCGCCGCCCCATACATCGTGGTTACCCAGACAGTGGACGAGCTCCAGGTCACTGGCCTGGCGGTAGGTGTCTTCCCACAACTTCCACTGGTCATCGACCTTGCTCTTTTCCCGGACGGCCAGGGCATCCATGATCGTGTCGCCACCGTCGAAAATGATGTCGACGGGTTCGTCGAGCGACTGGACGTGGTGGAGGCAGTTGGTGTAATTCTGCACGGCGTTGTGCACGTTCGTCAGGTGCGTATCGGTGAGGTGCGCCAGGCGGAGCACGCGTTTTCTGGCCGGCGTGCTTTCGGCCGGGGCGCAGCCGGCGGCAAAGCCCAGCAGGGGCAGGACGCCAAGAATTTTTAAGGTGTCGCGTCTTTTCATGATGCCGGTTTTTGATCGTATACTGATTAATTATGATTAATTATGATTGGTTATGATTTGTATGATTCATCAGAATTTACTGATCATAATCAATCATAAAAGATTAGTGTACCATTCATCATGCCATCTATTCCAGCGTTCTGATCCGGATATTCCGGAACCACACCGGCGCCCCCGCGTGCTTCCCCTGGAAGCCGATGTACCCTTTGGTCGGCAGCACCGAGAGGGGCTTGCTCAGCCATTCGGGGATTTCGGAGCCGTCGGGGTTGGTTTCCGCGGAGGTGTAGCGGCTCATATCGATCTCGTTGATCTGCTCACCGTTGAGAGCGACCTGGATGATGTTGTTGCGGCAGGTGACCTGGTACTGGTTCCACTCGCCGGGCCGCTTGAGATTCTTGTCTTCGCCGGCCGGCTTGTGGCCGAAGATGGCGCCGCACTGCCAGGAGGGCGGCGCTTCGGCCCATTGTTTAGCGTAGTCGTCGGCGATCTGCACTTCGATGGAGTTGGGAATCCAGTTCTCCTTATCCGAGCAGTAGACAATGACGCCGCTGTTGGTCCCTTCGGCCAGCTTGAATTCCAGGTCAAGGGTAAAGTTGTCGTACTCCTGGGTTGTCCAGATGGCCTCATCCTCGGAGGCGGTCAGCACGCCGTCTTCGACGGTCCAGACGCCCTCGGGATAGTCGGCGTTGGAGAGATCGGCGGCGAAGAGGGGCTGCCAGTCTGAAGCCGCTTCGGAAGTGCCGGCGGGTTCGGCGGCGGCCTCCGTAGCGGTCCCTTCTTCCTGCGATTCGGAAGGGGCATTACAAGCGGCCGCCAGGAACAGGGCGGCCAGGGCGATCAGGTGGATGGTGGTTTTGACCATAGTAATAACAGATTTTGCAGGGAAGGTACGGAATTTTGCTTTAGCCCGGATTATTCATGGGTTCTTCGTCATGAGAGGCCAAAGTGGTTGCCAG
>CAZWDL010000270.1:0-1965 GCA_964632995.1 uncultured Saprospiraceae bacterium | reverse complement strand
GTCGAGCGGGTAATCCGGAGCCAGCGTACGCAGGTGATCGGTGGCGGCGGCTACTTCGAGGAAAGTGTTGGGCCAGCCGCCGCCGGGCTCGCCCACGCGGCGGTACTCGATGTTCCAGGTGGCGTAACCTTCTTTGGTTAGCTCAGTGGCCATGGCATCCATTAGATCCAGGTCATAAGCCGACAGCCAGCAGCCGCCGTGGATGATGAGCACAACGGGATGAGGACCATCGCCTGCTGGTAGTCGCAGGTCGCCGAACTGCACCGTGTCGGCCGGGCCGTAGGCTGTCCGCACGTCGGCTGGGGCAGTGGGTATGTCCATAATCTCGGACACGCGCATGAGCTCCGGACCCGCGCAGGCGGCTGTCAGAAGCAGGAGGAAAAGGGAAGTAAATCGGTTCATGGGGAGAAGATACGAAGTTGTGGGAAATTGGAAGTCGGAACTCGGAAGTCGGAAGTCGGAAGGCATTGAGGTGCTGATCGCACCCAAAAAAGAGCGTACTTCCTCCTTGAAATTGAAAAGGAAGTTTGAAGGCGGAAGTTTTACCCGCCCAGACTGTGAAGCAGGATGGGGGGCGGAATTCGGAAATTACT
Organism: uncultured Saprospiraceae bacterium; assembly: GCA_964632995.1. Classification (GTDB taxonomy): domain Bacteria; phylum Bacteroidota; class Bacteroidia; order Chitinophagales; family Saprospiraceae; genus CAZWDL01. The sequence goes on along the minus strand of CAZWDL010000270.1, from coordinate 1,372 downwards.
CCTCATTCGTGGTATTAAGCTTTAGCCCGAAGCGCACATCCAACGGCTTTTCCGGTCCGATGAGGAAGTTCCTGACTGTCGCCTCAATTTTATCTGCGCTGGTATTGAAGACCAAAATCTGGCTGCTGTGCGGGTGGAGGATCATATCGTCAAAATAGGCTCCTACCGCGCCCGAACGGAATTCCAGTTCGAGCAGGAAATCCGATGTATTCCGGATTTTTACATACTTTCTCCGCCTTCCGTCGATGTAGTGCGGAGATGATACTTCAAGGGCATTGTAAAACAGCGGTTCCAGGTGCTTTTTGCGACCGATCACCAGATCGTTGACCCAAACGGCGGTTCTCCGGTCGAGCAGGGCTTCCCGAATGGACTCGGCCGTGCGTTCCTCGGCGAACACCAGGGTCATGTTCCTCCGGGACGAACGCGACGATTTGTTGGAGATGGCATGCGGATAGTGGTAATCAGAATTGCTCAGCATGGTCAGGTCGTTATCCAGGCACCACTGAAAAGCTTCGAGCCAGTAGGCGCCCCAGCCGGAAACTTCAATGCCGTGCAGCAATCCTTTTTCGATCAATTCTTTATGCTCGTCGTAAAGCGTCAGGCTGTCGTATTTGCCGGGCGGGCCGGGGTGGTTCCAGAAGACGAAGCCGTTTTGTCTTTCTACCGCCTCCAGGGCCAGCATATAATCCTTGTGATGTTGATCGATGGAATCGACGTACTGATAATCGGAGGTGGCGGCTTTAAATCTCCGGAAGCGGTTTTTGATTCTTTCGGTAACGATTTCATTGGCATCCTCGATGAAGATGGCGTTCATGTGACCGGGCGGCATATTGCGGGTGATTTCCACCCCGCCGATGACGATGATATCCTTCAGGTAGCCCTCTTCTTTGGCAATTTCGTTAGGCGCATTGTAGTCGATGGGAACGTACCGGCGGTAAGGCTTGCTCTCGATGTGATCGGTGATGGCGATGGCGTCGTAGCCGTGTTCCCATGCCTCAGTCACGCGGACGGTCGGCCATACCGTGCCGTCGGAAAAAACGGTGTGGAGGTGGAAATCGCACTTCAGGGTTTGGTAACCGGGAATATCCGGCACGCTCACCTCCCGGCGGTCGATGTTCTCAATCTGAGCCGACGAGAAAGTGGAAAGGGACAGCACAAAAGCGGATAAAAGGAGCGTTTTTTTCATGGCAGATGTTGATAAAACTTTTCAAAAAACATAATAATCGCAGCAGGGGATGTAGAACTGCCGGTTTTCTGAAAACGCATGTATTTAGCGTCATTGATGAGATGGATCGACTGAAGTTTAGAAGTTTAGCGCTTCGCCCTTCCTACGGACCGTCCGGTCGGGCTCGCTGTTTAGAAGTTTAGCAGA
>CAZWDL010000269.1:0-2038 GCA_964632995.1 uncultured Saprospiraceae bacterium | reverse complement strand
GATCGGCCTGCTCGTCTTTACCGCCGAGGCGGCAGGCGCGGGCTAGGGTCTGTTCCATATAATAGAGCAGCGCATTCAGATCTACCGGTATAATGTCGGTGGTGTGAATACTGGCCAGTGATTGCGGGTTGCGTAGCCAGCGGCTGCTGAAATCCCAGCCCGATTCGGCGGCGGAGCGCAGGTGCCGGTACACTTCGGGAGCGGGGCGATCGCTTTCGCGTGCGGTCTCCACGTCGTCGCGGTACATCTCCGGACGGGGGGTGTCACCCGTATCCCAGTAGCGGTTCAGCACACTGCCGTCCTGCAGCCGCACCACTTTTTTTACCGCCGGGTTATCAGCGCGAACAGCCCGCAGACCGTCCATCCAGTAATCGTATTCTTTGCGCATCTGCGGCAAATAGCGAAGATAGATTTCTTCACCCTTTTCTTCCGCCAGCAGGCCTACCATCAGCGGGAAGAAAGGCGGCTGTGAGCGGCTGAGATAGTAAATCCGGTTGCCGTTGGGAATAAATCCCACCGTATCGATCAAGTGAGCGAAATTATCGACCATGTTTTCAATCATTTCTACCTTGCCGGCGGCCTGCAGGCCCAGCATGGTGAAATAACTATCCCAGTAGTACACCTCTCCGAAGCGTCCGCCCGGTACGATGTAGGGGTGGGGGAGAGGGATAAGGGTGCCGGCGTCGTCGGCGTCCGGCTGCCGGGTCAGGACCGGCCACAATGCGTTGATGTGCTCAATGGCCGAGCGGCCGGTATCGCTCACGAAGCCGGAGGCGTACTGCTTGGGTAGTTCGAAATTCTCAAGAACAAATTCTTTGAGGTTGAAATTGAGCGTTTCACTGGCAGTTTCGTACTTATCGACTATCTCGTCGGTGGGATACTTGGGTACGCAGTCGACGAAGGTCTTGCCGTCGGGAAATACCTGGTTCATCTGCACCGCCACGAAGAGCTCGCCGTAGCGTTCATCAGGTGATAGGTGCTGCTTATCTTCCCGGTAGCTGACCGTTTCGGTTGCCTGCCGGCATGACAGAAGGGTGAATAGCAGCCACAGGAATAGCAAGGGGTAGTTTTTCATACGTTGCAGCGGTTTTATTTTGGAAAAACCAAAATACAAGATATTTGGGAAATGGCCGCCTAAGGACAGAGCTGTTGTCTGTTCGGTCGGAAAGTAATTAATGGGCGGGTTCAAAAAGATTGTTAAAAATAGAGCTGTGCTGAAAAAGTCATGGTGACGCAATAGTACGTTACAATTTCTTCTCAAGCTTACTCGAAACATGGAGCGATACACCCTGATTTTTCAGCATCAGTGCGTCAGCACCCGCAGGAGGTGGAAGGCAGTTTGATCCAGGCTACGTTCCGTATTTTTCAGTGCTTCTTTCAGGGGCAGGGGCCGGTCGATGATGGAAAAAGCGGCTTTAAGGCCGATCTCTTCGATTTGTTCCGGTGCGGCATCCAGGGTTCCGCAGAGGGCGATGACGGGAACGCCCGCTTTTTGCGCCCGGCGGCAGATACCGTGGATGAGTTTGCCGTGGGCGGTTTGGGCATCGAGTTTGCCTTCGCCGGTAATGAGGAGGTCGGCATCCTGCAGCGCCTTATCAAAGTTCGTGTATTCAACGATAGCGTCGGTTCCGGGGCGTAGTTCGGCGCCGAGGAAGGCCATGGCGCCGGCCCCCATTCCACCGGCGGCGCCGGCGGCGGGGATGTCGGCGAAGGAGCGATTGAAGTGGTCGTCGAGAATGCCTGAGAAGTGGCGCAAGCCTTTGTCAAGGGTGGTGACGGCAGGGCCGTCGGCGCCTTTTTGCGGGGCGTAGATATAGGCGGCTCCGTCGGGTCCGTAGAGGGGATTGTCGACATCTGAGATAACTTCGATTTCAATGTCAGCTGAAGAAAAGGAAACTTCCTCATCCACAATTTTCCGGATATTGATCAGGTTTTTCCCAATGGGTTTCAGCTCCTCTCCGTTCTCATCCAGGAACCGGTAACCGAGGGCGGCGGCCATGCCGGTGCCGCAGTCGTTGGTGGCGCTGCCGCCGATGCC
>CAZWDL010000268.1:0-2066 GCA_964632995.1 uncultured Saprospiraceae bacterium | reverse complement strand
CCGGCAGGCCGAAGACGTTCTTCGCGAACAGCAGTTCCACCTCCGCGATATGGCGGATCAGAAAGCCTGCCGAATTGGGAGCAGGAGGGAGCTTTTTAGGCAAATCCTGCGCGGTAGTCTGTTCGAGTAAATTCGTGAAGCGCGTTCGCGCTTCCTCCCATTCCTGTGAAAAAGATGTACTTAAATCCATTGCATAAAAATTAAGCTGTAATAAATGCCGATCGCGACAAACACGCCGCCCGCCGCGTAGCGCATGCCTGTTTCCAGTTTACTGATCAGATTGAAAGCCTTTCCCACAGAAGCGGCGCTGTAGGCCAGCAGGTAAGCGAAGATCATGACCGGCAGGCCGGTGCCCAGCGCGAACACGACGGGCAGGTACAGTCCTGAAGCACTGCTTACCGTCATAGGGATGAGCATTCCGAAATAGAGGGCGCCGCTGTAGGGGCAAAAGGCCAGGGCGAAGAGGATGCCCAGTACGAGCGCACCCCAGCGCCCTTTATCCTGGAAGCGCTCGGTGAAGCGCTCGGTAAAGTTGCCCGTACCGGGGAAATTTAGTTTGATCACCCCCAGCATGACCAGTCCGACTACGATGAGGATCGGGGCCAGGAACATTTCTCCCCGGGATTGGAAAAACCGCGCCAGGTGAAATTTGCTGGCGCCCCAGTACAGCGCCAGGCCGATGACGGTGTAGCTGATGCCGCGCCCCAAGGTATACAAAAAGCCGCTCCACAGCACTGCTTTTTTGCTGGCCAGTTGCCCGGAGATGTAGGCCGTGGCGGTGATATTCGTCGCCAGCGGACAAGGGCTGACGGCGGTCAGCAAGCCCAGGGCAAATGCAGCTATCAGAGGCATTTCACTGGACTGCGCTAAAGCATTGAGCCATTCCATAAGCCTGAATTATAATTTCAACTTTTGTAATGCTGCATCCAACTGCTCCTTCATGCCCGCTTTGAATTTGGCTTCGTTCCCGGCGTTCATAAAAGCGAAATTGGTAAGATCAACGTGGTTTTCCTGACCGTTGCTGACGGTATTGATGATGAGCGTGGTGCCGAAAGCCAGGTATTTCTGGACAAGTGCTTCGTTGGTTTCATCGTCTGCGTTGACGAGGCGGAACGAAAGGAGGCCGGCTTCCATCTCCCCGGTGTAGGACTCGGAAAGCAGTTCTTTGGTCAGGTTTTCAATGGTCAGGCAGGTTTTACAACGATGGGTGGTGTGAAAATCAAGGACTTCCACGTGGGCGCCCTCCGGTTTAACTGCGGCAGGCGACTGGGCCTTGCTTTCACAAGAATAGAGCGTAGGAATCGCCAAGGTGAACACGAGTAAAATCGCGTTTTTCATAGTGGTAAAATTTGTCAGTTAAAGAATGAAGTTGAATAACAGTCCGGAGAAAATGATGAAGGCCGTAACGACCCCGAAAAAGATCAGGATCAGCCGCATGGTCATCACTTTTTTGAGCAGCGTAGCTTCCGGCAGGGAAAGCCCGATGGTGCCCATCATGAAGGCGATGGCGGTGCCCAGCGGCACGCCTTTGGCCACGAATACCTGGATGACCGGAACGATACCCGCCGCGTTGGCGTACATCGGCACGGCCAGGATGACGGCCAGCGGCACCGTCCACCATTGTCTGCCGCTAAGGTATTGCTCGAAGAAACCTTCCGGCACGTAGCCGTGCATGGCCGCCCCGATGCCGATGCCGATGACGACGTACAGCACCACGCTTCTAACAATTTTGAAAGCTTCCCCGGTGATGCCGGGCAGGCGCTGGATGAAGGACGATACTTCCGCTACGTACCCTTCGCTAAGCGCCGGCTGCTCCCACATGTCCTTTACCCAATCACTCAGGTAATGCTGCACCTGGAGTTTGCCTAACACCCAGCCGCCGATCGCGCCCAGCAGGATGCCCGAAACGGCGTAAATGAGGGTCGTCTTCCAGCCGAACATGCCCAGAAAAAGGGCCAGGGCAACTTCATTGACCAGGGGGGAGGTGATGAGAAAAGAAAAGGTGACGCCGATGGGAATACCTCCGCGCACAAAGCCGATAAATAAAGGCACTGAGGAGCAGGAGC
>CAZWDL010000267.1:0-2088 GCA_964632995.1 uncultured Saprospiraceae bacterium | reverse complement strand
CGAGCACAATGAAGCCGGCTGGCGGGCCGATGCTTACCTGTACTGCGTGGAGGCCAAAAGCCCGGCCACCGGCTACTGGGTGCCCCTGGCGCCCAGCTGGGTGATCTCGGAAAAGTATAAGGTCTGTGCCGTGCTGCGCCCCGACCCCGATAACCAGCGCTACCACATCGATATCATCGAAGGGGCGGATGCCGAAACCTTTGCGGCGGCTAAAACGGGTACTGTGCAGGACGGCCGCCTGGTCTGTCCGGAAACGGGCACCGAGCACAACATCTCTACCATCCGGGGCGACCGGCGGGTAGAGGGCGAAACCCGCTACGGCCTGCGCATGTGGGAAAACGAGGATCTCGTGCCCCGGCCCGACGATACCTTTCAGGAGCGCCTCTACTGCATCCGCTACCTGGAAACCTGGTACGAGGACGCCAACAAGCCCGAAGTCACCTGGCCACAAGCCGAAGCCGAGGCCTGGCCGGATTTCCCAGAAAAGCTGGACCGCAAAGCCATCAAAAAGAAAACCCAACGCCACTATATCGCCCCTGGCTCCGAAGACCTGGCCCGGGAAGCGCAGGTGTTGTCGCTGCTGCAGGAACGCTTTGCCGAATGGCAGGAGAAAGGCTACATCCCTTCGACTAAAATACCAGATGGGGATAAGACCGAAGAACCCAAACGGACGCGCGGCTGGACCTACTGGCATCATTTGTTTAATCCTAGGCAGTTGTTGCTTTCAGGGCTTATAGCTCTAGATAGCTCCAAATCTAAATCCAAGAAAGGTAGAGTAGCTAGCTTTTTGAGTCTTGGCATCATTACTCAGTATAATTCAAAGCTTTCAAGATATCGGACAGAGATAGGAAATGACGCAAGGACGGAGAGCGTATTTTACAACATGGCACTTAACACCCTGTATAATTTTGGATTACGTCCCTTGGTTAGACTAAGTACTCCCTTTTATATCAAATATAAGGTGGAAAAAACCATGGGAGAGTCAATAGTTGGGACTAATGATTCAAGAGAAATTACCCAAGTAAATGATTATTGGATCACTGATCCCCCCTACGCCGACGCCATCAACTACCACGAGCTCGGCGACTTTTTCCTGGCCTGGTACCAGAAGCAACTGGGCCGGCTTTTCCCTGAATGGCACACCAACAGTAAGTCTGCCCTCGCCGTAAAGGGCAAAGGCCAATCCTTCAACCGCTCCATGGTGGAGGTGTACCGCAACCTCACGCAGCACATGCCCGATGAAGGAGCACAGGTGGTGATGTTCACCCATCAGGACTCGGCGGTCTGGGCCGACCTGGCGCTCATCCTCTGGGCCTCGGGCCTGCGCGTCACCGCCGCCTGGACCATACAGACCGAGACCGATGCCGGGGGCATCAAGAAAGGCAACTACGTGCAGGGCACGGTGATCATGGTGCTGCGCAAGCAAGACTCCGAGGAGATCGGCTTCCTGTCGGATGTACAAATGGACGTGGAATACGGCGTGAAGGAACAGATCGCCTTCATGCAGCAGATCGACGACAAGGACGACCCCAACTTCGGCGATGCCGACTATCAGCTGGCCGCCTACGCGGCGGCCCTGCGCGAGCTCACCAAGTACCAGCGCCTGGGTGAGATCGACGTAGAATACGAGCTCAGCAAAGAGCGGCAAAGCAGCGAAGAAAGCGAAATCGTCAAGATCATCGACTCCGCTGTGCGCGTGGCCATGGATGCCCTGGTGCCCAACGGTTTTGCGGAAGCGGAATGGCGCAAGCTCAGTCCCATCGAGCGCTTCTACCTCAAGGGGCTGGAAGTAGAGCAGGGCGGGGAGTACCGCAGCGGCGTCTATACCGAGATGGCCCGGGGCTACGGCTTGCGGGAGTACCGGCAGCTGCTGAAGGTGAAGGCCAACCAGACCCGCCTGATCACCCCCATCGAGTACAAGAACAAAGACCTGAGCGGCGACGATTTTGGCGGCAGCCTCACCCGGCAGGTGCTGTTCGCCATCCACGAGGTACACCGCACAGAGGACCCGGTAGAGGGCCGCAACTGGCTCTACCACGAATGGCCCGACTACTGGAACAGCCGGGCGCTCATCCTGGCCATCCTGGG
>CAZWDL010000266.1:0-2167 GCA_964632995.1 uncultured Saprospiraceae bacterium | reverse complement strand
CCTGCGCGCAGGGCCGTAAGGGGGACTTTTCCCCCACCCAGTATGTTCTCCGTCGCCAGCCGCGATTCCAGATGCTCCGACAACTGATCGCTGTTGACGATGCCCGTCAGGTAGATGATCTGCTGCGCGGCAGTCTGGTCGAGATAATCGACAAAATTTTGCGCCGCCCGCTCCTCCAGCGGCTGAAAATCGCTGATAGAGGCCGACATGGAGTGGATCAGGTAAAAGGCGACATCAAAATCTTTCGGCGCCCGCTCTAGGTCGACCGGCTTCAGGAAATCGACTTCAAAGACCTCAGCATTCCACTCCGGTTTGAGTTCGTACGTGGATTTGTCACGCACGCAGCAAATCACCTCGTGTCCTTCTTCCAGTAAAACCGGCAGCAACCGCTTGCCGATGTATCCGGTGGCGCCGGTAAGTAATATTCTCATAATCAGATGGATATTTGTCCATCATTCTAACAGTCAAGGACGGCGTTCGTTCTGTGAACGGCGGAACTATACAATTGAGCCGGAATATATTGACTCAATGATGGATTGAATGCTCAAATTATATCGACCTCATGATAAAGCACCCTGTATTACCAGAACGCAGGAAACATTCCCCCCTCCTGCTCCTTCATCCGCACCATCGTCAGTATCGTCGCGATCGCTACCGTTTCGTCTTCCTCATCATACACATCGACGAGAAACTTTACGATGCCTTTACGGATGTCTTCCTCGTCGCGTTTTTCCTGGGCGATTTTTTCCTTGACGGTGAATTTCACGCCGATGGTCATGCCCGGGTAGACCGGTTTGGTGAAGCGGCATTCTTCGATACCGTAGTTAAGCAGCACCGGTCCTTTTTTCGGATCGACGAAGAGGCCGGCGGCTTTCGACAGGACGAAGTAGCCGTGCGCGACCCGTCCTTCGAAGATGGTGCCGTCGAGGGAGGTTTCGTCCATGTGGGCGTAGAAGTTGTCGCCGCTGACGTTGGCGAAGTTGACGATGTCGGTGACGGTGACCGTGTGTTTATGAGTAAAGATGGTCTGTCCGATCTCCAGTTCCTCGAAGTGCTGCCGGAAGGGGTGGATCATTGACTCTTTGTATTCCGAACCCCGCTGGAACACCCGTGTCACTTCGGTGATCATGGAGGGGTGGCCCTGGATAGCGGTAGTTTGCAGGTAGTGTTTGACGCCGCGCACGCCGCCCATTTCCTCGCCGCCGCCCGCGCGTCCCGGGCCGCCGTGGACGAGCATAGGCATAGGGGAGCCGTGGCCGGTGCTTTCTTTAGCGCTCTCCTCGTTCAGGATGAGAATGCGGCCGTGGAAGGGAGCGCTGCCCATGACGTAGTCAGTCGCGATTTTGGGATCGGCGGTAGCGACGGTGCTCACCAGGGAGCCCTTGCCCATGTTGGCCAGTTCGATAGCTTCGTCGAGGTTGCGGTAAGGCAGGATGGTGCTCACCGGGCCGAAAGCTTCTACTGTATGCGTAGCGTGCAGGTTAAATGGATCTTCGTTGAGCAGTACGATAGGATGATAGAAAGCGCCCTTTTCCAGGCTGCCGCCCTGTATATCGAAGGTGTCGACATCGCCGTAGAGCACTTTGGAGCTTTGCTTCAGTTCCTGGACGCGGCGGCGCACCTCCTCCAGCTGGCTGCGGCTGACCAGCGAGCCCATGCGCACGCCGTCCTGCTGCGGGTCGCCGATCGTGGTTTTCTGCAGCCGCGCGCTGAGCGCCCGCCGCACATCGCCCACCAGGTTCTCCGGTATGATAGCCCGGCGGATAGCCGTACACTTCTGACCGCATTTGACGGTCATTTCCCGCACCACTTCCTTGATGAACAGATCGAAGGTAGGCGTACCCGGCACGGCATCCTTGCCGAGGACGGCCGCGTTGAGGCTGTCGGCCTCCATATTGAAGGGGACGGCGTTTTCGATGATCTGCGGCAGGGATTTCAGCATGCGCCCCGTTGAGGCCGATCCGGTGAAGGTGACCACATCCTGTGAAGTGACCGGATCCAGGATGCCGATGCCCCGCCCGCAGTCGAGCTGTAAGGCGCCTTCCGGCAAAATACCCGAATCGACGATATCCTCCACCATGGCCTGGGTCAGGAAGCTGGTCAGCTCTGAGGGTTTGACAATGGCCGGCACGCCCGCCAGCAGGTTGACCGACAGTTTTTCCAGCAT
>CAZWDL010000265.1:0-2168 GCA_964632995.1 uncultured Saprospiraceae bacterium | reverse complement strand
CTTTTGATCTAAAAGTAGCTAGAATAAATCTTATGCTACTTTGCGATTGCCCTGGAAGAGCCTCCGTGGCATGCTTTGCTTACTGTTTTGTTTGCCTATATTAGCTGCTATTGTGAATCCGGATTGAATCACTTTTTGGGTGGATACAGCCGTACCTCCTCATCTTAAATAAAACGAAAAGCAACAATACCAAAGAGCGATGGAAGAAAGAGTACCTGAATTTACCAACGACGCGATTGTCCTGGGGCTTCTTCTGGTCACCCTGGCCTTTATCTTCGCCACTGCGAGCAGTAAGTCTCGTTTTTGGCAGACTTTTTATCGCTACGTTCCTCCTTTATTACTGTGCTATTTTCTGCCGGCGCTGCTGAATTGGCCACTCAATCTCATTTCGGGTGACGATTCAGAGCTGTATTTTGTCGCCTCGCGCTACCTGTTGCCGGCCAGCTTGATTTTACTTACGTTGAGTATTGACTTTAAATCTATCTTGCGGCTGGGCCCAAAGGCGCTGATCATGTTTATTGCCGCTACGCTGGGCATCGTTGTCGGCGGTCCCGTTGCATTATTCATCGTAATGTGGTGGGCGCCGGATATATTCGCGGCGTCAGCAGAAGAACTCTGGCGCGGTCTGTCGACGATCGCAGGCAGCTGGATCGGGGGTGGCGCCAACCAGACGGCCATGAAGGAGATTTTTGATGTCGGTGATAATCTTTTCGCCTCCATGATTGTCGTGGATGTGGTAGTGGCTAATATATGGATGGGGTTTCTGCTTTACGGTGCCAGTATTTCCGATCGCCTTGACAAGCGATTAAAAGCTGACAATTCAGCGATCGAAGAACTCAAGCAGCGCGTCAAGGATTTTCAGGATAAGGTCGCCCGCATTCCCACTACTACCGACACTTTTGTCATGCTTGCCGTAGCCTTCGGTGGGGTGGCCCTGGCCCACTGGGGATCGGACCTCGTAGTGCCGGCGCTCAGCGTATTTGAAGAACGCCTGACTGAGCTGCGGCTCAATTCTCTACTGTCCGGCTTCTTCTGGCTGGTCGTTTTTGCAACGACGCTCGGCCTAGGGCTTTCCTTTACCAGGGCCCGCGAACTGGAAGGTGTCGGGGCTTCCCGCTGGGGGAGTGTTTTTATCTATATTCTCGTAGCCACCATCGGTATGAAGATGAACCTCGCAGAGGTGTACAAGAACCTCGGGCTTTTTGCCATAGGGCTCATCTGGATGGTCATTCATGTTGGTGTACTGCTGCTGGTGGCCAAAGTTATCCGCGCCCCCTTCTTCTTCGTAGCCGTTGGCAGCCAGGCTAATATAGGTGGAGCCGCCTCTGCCCCTATCGTCGCCTCGGCATTCAGCCCTTCTCTGGCGCCTGTAGGGGTGTTGATGGCCGTGCTCGGCTACGCGCTGGGAACCTACGCCGCTATCGTTTGCGCTTTCCTGATGCAGGCCGTGGCGGCTTGACGAGAGACTGCTGCTGGTCTACTCAAACCCGGCATCGGCCTTTTGCATGGCAGCGACCACGTCGGGGCATTCCCGGGCCATAATTTCTCTGATTTGGGTTTCCTGCTCCCTCATGGCATCCCCGTATTTTTCTTCCAGGCGCACCGTACAGGCTTCCGATGTGCGAGCTCTTGCTTCCATATTGGCCATAGCATCTTCCAGGCCCTCCACATCGCCTTCGGCCGAGAGGCGCTCGATAGCTTGGAATGCTTCGGTCAGCGGTTGCATACAGTCGCAAAGATCAGCGGCCATCTTTTCCGCATCCGATTTCTGCTGGCAGGCGCTGACTAGACTGAGTAAGAAAAAGAATAGAAGTAATCTCTTCATTTGTTGTGGTGATTTTACCTCTCTTAAGGATTTTCAGACGCTGGTTGTTGCCTCAGTATCCATTTTTAATGGGAAAGCGAAACCACTTTGTGAACAGCAGCTCCTTTTGAAGATATCATAAACAGAGGGATAGATCAGCTATTGGTTTTTCGAATTTTTTTGTAAATGATTTAATACATTGAGTATTTCATAAAAATTTTATTTTTTCTTTAAAAAATTTGCATAAAAACAGGCTTGCCTTTACATTTGTGTTGTCAGTTCGATCAAAGGATCGATAGGAATTAAAGTCGGAAGTCGGAAGTCGGAAGTCGGAAGTCGGAAGTCGGAAGTCGGAAGTCGGAAG
>CAZWDL010000264.1:0-2171 GCA_964632995.1 uncultured Saprospiraceae bacterium | reverse complement strand
GTCGACCCGGACCTTCAGCCGCATGTTCTCCCGCAGAGCGTTGGGCAGGAACTGCAGCACCATGGCGCGCGGTACGGTGCGCGGCGCGTCGATGGCCTCGCCGGCGAGGTAGGAAGCATGGTGCCAGCCGCCGAAAGACCAGAGTACGCCAATGAGGCCCAGCAGCACGGCGCCCATCAGGTTGTCGGGCATATTTTCCGAAAGGGATAATTCAATGAAGGTATTTTGCTCGTCGTAGAAGAAAATACCGATGAGGATGATCCCGGCAATAGCCGCCAGCTTGAGCCCGGTGAACAGGTTGGCGAAGGCCTGGCTCACCCCTACCCCGGTGACGTTGATAGCGGTCAACCCGGCGATCACACCAATAGCCAGCAGTATTTTCCCCCAGTAGCCCAGCGGGATGAAATAGGTCATGTACTCCGCCAGCGCGATGCCCAAGGCGGCCAGCGCCCCGGTGTTGATCACCAGCAGGATGATCCACCCGTAGAGAAAACCCGCCAGCTCGCCGAAGGCTTCCTTGATGTAGACGTAGACGCCCCCCGACTGCGGAAACATGCCGCCCAGCTCAGCGAAGGTGAGGGCGCCGGTCAGCGCGATGAGCCCGCCGATAGTCCACACCAGCAGTGCGTAACCGTGGTGCGGCACGGCGCGAACGATCTCGTAGGGCGTCACAAAAATACCGGAACCGATGCAGGAGCCGACGGCGATCATCGTCAGGCCGTAGAGGGTGAGCTTGCGTTGGAGATGGGTCATAGGTGCTGCTGTTGTGTCGTCGATATCTGGCTGTATCTTTTCCTTTTCGCTATTCGCTTTTTGCCATCCGCGCTTCGCTGCCATGGAACGGAACGCAAACCGCATCCCGGGAACAACAACCCCCTTCGCTCCGCCGGCAATATAGGCTAACAATTTCCTTGAAGAGGACATGATACTACCCTCAACTTAAGGTTATGAATGCAGCAACAAAAAACAAAAATAAGAGGAAAACAACACTATGGATGTTCGCTTTAATTTCAAGCGCCTTTTGCGTTCATCATGGTTCGACCAACAACTCTACCATAATCCCCTGCCCCGAAAATCCGTTGTACGACACCGCGCGCACGATACCCGGCTCATCCCGGTACAGCCAGCTAAGCCGGTTGCCGTCCAATGGTTCCAGGCTGGGATCCACCTGTACGAGCAGATGCGGGTACAAGACGCCTGCGATGGTTACATCTTCGACGTAGCCGTTGAGGATCAGATCGTCGTTGCCGTCATCGAAAGGAATCACCTCCCAGCCCTCCAACCCGGTGCGAGCGTCCGTACCGGGGAGCAGAGGCAGGCTTTGGGGAAAACTGCTGAAAAGATAGGAAAAGGGACAGTCGGTGGTGGCTACGGCATTCAATACGCCACCCTCCGATCTCAGACTGTACTTGATTTCATTACAGTACGGATTGTCATCACGATTCGGTGAGCCTTCCGTAAAGCGCTCCTCCACCAGAAAATTGTCTCCTTCCCGGCCGGTAATTTCCACTTCGAGTGTATCGCCGGTGTAAGTAATTTGGTGGCTTGCCCTGGTATTGATCTCCGCTACCCGGTAGTAACTCCGCTGACCGAACTGCAAATCGGAGAGTTTAATGCGCCCGGTGGGGAGCGACTGAGGCCCGAGGGTGATTTCGTCTTTCTCGCAACTCCAGAGCAGCCCGGTGAGTAAGGCCGCAATAACTAAAAATCCTGTATGCTTCATTGTTTTTTTAATGAGTCGGGTAATTGAAAAGAACTCCGAAAGGGAAGACAGGATTACACGAAGAAAGGGTTGGGAATTGGGTGGGTTTTCCGGCTTTTCATTTTAAAAAAATACTTTCTTACTCAGCCCGAATGGGGCTTGCGGTTTCAGTACTTGCGCCATCTCTTCGGCGCGGCTCTTGTTTTTCATGTCTGTCTTTTACTGCAAAGGACGGGCATGCACCGCGCTAGTGCTTCGGGCACTAGTGCCTCGGGAACTAGGCAATCGCCCAGAATGAAAAATGGCCGTTTTGGTCACATCAGAGCCCTGTGGGCTTGCCCGGCCATACCTGGGCGGGCAAGCTTTCTTCACCATAACCATCATTCGTCCCAAAGGCATTATGCCGGGCATTGGCGGGGCACGTGGCGCAAAGAGAGGAGGCGCCCTGGAAGGCGCCGCCTCTCGCGCC
>CAZWDL010000263.1:0-2244 GCA_964632995.1 uncultured Saprospiraceae bacterium | reverse complement strand
ATGGCAGAGATCGCCGATGCTGCCATGGTGGCTGGCGACCTGCCTGACGACGCCGATACCGATACTGAGCGCTGGCTGCTGCGCCAGCAAATCGAGACCTCCGCGATCGAACAGTTTCAAACACTGCCGCGCCTGCTTGGTGAGGTCGGCTATGTCTCGCACCAGAGTGGCAAGTGGTGGGAGCAGTCCTATGCTCATGGTGGATTTACCCACGGCATGACGGACGCCTGGGAGTGGCGCGAAGCGGTAGAACTCGGCGATCGCTGGTTCTTTACCTTCATGGGCGGGCACGGCCAGCGTATCGGCCGCGATACGATGGAGCCGGTTGAGCGCTTCATTCGCGACAATGCCGAGCAGCCCTTCTTCATCTGGTACGGACCGGCATTACCCCACACTCCGCTCAACGCGCCCGACCGATTTTACAAGTATTTCGAGGACCGAGACGATCTGTCGGAATCGGCCAAGCTCTACTATGCCAACATCGCCTGGTTCGACTGGGGCGTGGGCGAGCTGCTGGATACGCTGCGCGAGGAGCGTCTGCTCGACAACACTCTGATTGTCTACATAAATGACAATGGCTGGGAACAGGATGCCGATACGGAATACACTGACGACCATGTCACCTTTGCCAATGGCGGCCCGCGCGGGAAGGGGTCTTTCTTCGAGACCGCCTTCCGCACGCCCATCATTTTCTACTGGCGCGGTGAGATCATCCCGATGCGTGACACGGAAACGCTGGCCAGTGCACTCGATGTTATGCCGACCATACTGGACTATGCCGGGGCTGAGGTGCCTGAGGGCATGCCGGGCTATTCGCTTCGCCCGGCCATCGAGGGGAGTGATATTCCGGCTGCGCGAGATTTCTTTATCGGTCGGATGACCCAGCATCGGGCCGGCACCGACTTTCGCGGCGAGCCCGACGATTTCACCGACGATCATATGGGGGCACCCAGATCAGGCTATTACCGGCGCGACCAGCGCTGGCACTTCGTCTGGCTGCCGCAAAGCGGTGAGACGGCGCTTTATGACCTGGTGAATGATCCGGGCCAGGTCGTCGATGTGTCTGCACGCCATCCTGCGGAGATCGCGCGCTTCAAGGCTGATATCGAAGACTGGCGCCGGACCTACGAGACGCCCTGAACATGAAGTTGACAACGCTCTCTTTGTTTTCGCTTCTGATTTTCAGAGACGTTGCAGCACAGTCAACTGAATTGCGCTGGGTCCCATTGGACGGCGGCTGTTTTTACATGGGTGAAGATCGCGCCTATCCGGAGGAGGCGCCATCGCATCAAGTCTGCATCGACGCCTTCGAAATCTCGGCCACCGAAATCACGAATGCGCAGTTTGCACTTTTCGTCGCCGAGACAGGCTATGTGACACGGGCGGAAAAGGGCTGGCACGCGGATGATGAGGGCGGCCCTGGCTTCGAGCTCCCCCCAGCATCTGCAGTTTTCGCGGCGCCGAAGATAGCCAGTCGACGAGAGTTAGACTGGTGGCGCCTTGTCGAGGGAGCTAACTGGCGCACTCCTATGGGGCCTGACGGTGATGCTCCCCATCCGGATGAACCAGTGGTGCATATCACCAGGGCCGACGCAGAAGCCTTTGCAGCCTGGGCTGGGGGACGGCTTCCATCAGAAGCAGAATGGGAATTCGCCGCACGCGGCGGCCTGGATGGCGAGCTTCTGGGTTGGGAAGAGGCCGAAGGCAAAGCCCTTACCGCACGGGCCAATACCTGGCAGGGCATTTTCCCGGTTGCGGACACAGGCGGTGACGGATTTGCCGGAATCGCCCCTGTTGCGTCTTATCCGCCCAACGGCTTCCGTCTTTACGACATGATCGGCAATGTCTGGGAATGGACCGCAACGCCCTACACGCCATCCCATGCCGAACGCGACAAGCGCCTGGCCGGCGCAAACGGCCTAGACCTGAGCCAGCCGGGTGTTGCCGTCGGCACGATCAAGGGCGGATCTTTTCTGTGCGCATCATCCTACTGTTTCCGCTTCAGGCCTGCGGCTCGCCAGGCCCAGGACCTGTCATTCGGCACATCCCACATCGGTTTCCGCCTCGCGCGTGACCCGCGCAGAGGCCCTGCATCCGTTTCAGGCGGCTAAAGCCGACTCGCCGGGGTAGACTTGGTCATGTCAGAGAAAAACTTCTTAACGTATCCTGCCTGGCTTCGTAGCATCTGCGAATGAGCAAAAACCCGTTCCGCTACTTCAAGACGTCACCCGAGATCATCCGGCT
>CAZWDL010000262.1:0-2253 GCA_964632995.1 uncultured Saprospiraceae bacterium | reverse complement strand
TCATCGTGCAGTTCCAAGATACTGGAAAAGGTGGTTTTGCGCAACTTGGTCCCGGAGGCGTCGTAGCGCCACTCGATTATCCGGCCGTCGTCGTAGGCGATGGTTGGGGGCAGATTCGGCCCCCCTCAATCCCCCCGAAGGGGGGAAGAAACGTTGCGTTCTCCTCCCCCTTTGGGGGAGGCCGGGAGGGGGCTGCAATCGTTGGTTTCGTTGCCAATTGCGCCGGCGTCGGGTGGATGCAGGCCGTTCTCGTCGGCGTTGATGTCGCTCAGGCACAGCGGACTTTGGAGCGGCTGTTCGTAGTAAGACAAACTACCGATTGCGGGCATACTTCGGCCAGCGGGGAAAAAGGTATTTCTAAAGTCATTCCTTCATAATCTTCTATTTCATCATCAATCCACTCATTGGGAATGAGATCATTCAAAAAGTGGCGTAGAAGGATAAATACTTTTAATTGTTGTAAGTAGGTAAATGCTATCGGTTGCAAGACAATGGCATGACACCTGATATTCATAGGCCAGCCAATTCCCAGAGCAACTATCGCTTAGCGGTTTTGGGATATAACTTACCGATGCTCTTGCTGATTTAACTATTACTTCTACATCCTCCTTTGGAAAAAGGATACGCTCCTCTAGCAGCTTATCGTACATTTTAATTAACTTGGCCGCATAGTCACCAGTTTGCACTTTTGCCCTGTTTAAGGAGTCATACTCCATAAAATTTACGCTGCTCCCATCATAAAATTTAGTACCATAAATATATAGAGCACAAAGAAAGCTATCTAGCGAATGGATATTATTTAGATCTTTTAAATTAGTATCCGGCTTGAAAAGAATTGATCCGTGCAACGGACGCTCGAATGAACCCTTATAAATGCTTAGGTAAGCCAGGTGAACCACCTCACCATTAGGAGCTTGCATATTGACTCTAGTGCCAATGCATGAAATCAAAAACATAATAGAGAGAAAAAAAAGACAACTCCCTTTAGTTAACCAGTTATTCATTCTTCTTTACTTCAATTTTAGGCAAGAACCCGTCTGCTCCATTACCTATGAAATCAACGTCATCTTGATTAATACTTTGAGGAGGATATGCCATTATCCCTGATGTGCCCCCTTCCCCTTGAGGATGCTCCATCCCAAGCGTGTGAAAAATTTCATGATCCTGATTCTGACTGTTATTCTTGTTGGGGTTCATTGTAATGTGTTGATTGTCTACAGTTACTCCCCCAACCGTTTCGGTTATATCTGTTCCATTAACTTCCCCTACCGTCCTTGTGGCAAATAAAGGATTTTGAGATTCACCTAACTGTATAGAGTTTCCAATATTATGTCCTTCGTAAGAATCGTTATCTGCGCGCGAAACTGCATTTGAGGCAGTTCCTCCATCGAAAAATTGCAGATCAAATACAACCGTGTACCCTTCATACTCACCTGTAGAAATTGGTCTCTTCGCACTCCTTCGATTTAGTTTTTTATTTACTCTTCGATTCAGACGCTCGACTTGCTTTGATGACATTTCGCGTGTTACGTTTACGATCTCACCATTTTTTTTCTCCCTAGTAAGCCCTTGAGTTGCTACATAGTAGTTTGCTCGAACTGTTATAGTTTTGTTCGTTTTATCAATTATTCGAATCCCATCTTCGCCATCCGGGTCAATATAAGCTAAAGGATTATCGAATACATAGTTATATGGACTCCAAGCTTTATATTTTTCTGCTGATGGATCGACCGCATTCCACCGCCCGATCGCCGGATCATACCACCGTGCCCCATAATCATACCACCCCAGCCCAAAGTCCTCATTCCACTCCTTCCCATTATACCGGTACCGATTCCCCTTCACCGGATTATCCACCCAATACCCCTCCATGGCCATGCCGAAGGGGTAATAATGATGCTCCTGAAGAATTTCATTCGTCGCCGGGTCGCTCGTAATATCCACCTCCCCGTCACCATTTCGATCTGCGAAGGAGAGACGAAGGTTACCCAAATGGTCTGTCAGGTTGTATTCATACAGCGATTGTCCATTGTCAAAAGACACCCGCCCTTCGGCGTGGTAGATCGCCTCCATGATCCCATTGTAGTACTCAATCCCACCGATGTAGTCGCGCGGCAGGCCCGTCGGCGGTCCCGCCGGCTGGGCGATCTCCGCCAGGAACTCCGCGCCGGCTTCTACGGAGAAGCCCGCCTGCAGGATAATGCCGGTGGCGGCGGTGAAGGTGACATTGGAGCCGGTAGCTACCCGTCCTCC
>CAZWDL010000261.1:0-2284 GCA_964632995.1 uncultured Saprospiraceae bacterium | reverse complement strand
CCTTTTTACTATCCGCGATACTGAGTACACTGTCAAATAAGTAACTTTCCGTTTTGACAGTGTACTGAGGGACCGGCGAAGAATAACTTCCCTATTTGAGGCCTATTATTTTCGTATCTTTTCCGCTTCTCAATCAAAAACACAATTCATTTGCTTATGCGAAGGAAACAATTGACCATACTCTTTTCGGTATTCCTGATTTCCGGTTTTGCCTTCGCCCAGCCGGCGAAGCCCGCCCCTGATGTGGAAGAGGCCGCGGTGATCGACAAGCTCGAAGCAAGTATGCCGGACTACACCGGCATCGCCATGAAAATCTGGGAACTGGCCGAAGTCGGATACCAGGAATACGAGAGTTCCAAGCTTTTACAGAATAAGCTCAGGGAAGCCGGTTTCGACATCGAGACGGGCGTCGCGGATATTCCCACCTCCTTCATCGGCAGTTGGGGAAGCGGCGAGCCGGTCATCGCCATCCTGGCCGAATTCGATGCGCTGCCGGGGGTATCCCAGGCGGCGGTGCCCTACCGGGAGGAAAGAGAAGACTGCAGCGCCGGGCACGCCTGCGGCCATCATCTTTTCGGCGCCGGATCGGTAGCAGCGGCGGTAGCCGTCAAGGAGTGGATGCAAAGCGAGTCGGTCGAAGGCACGATTCGCCTGTACGGGACGCCCGCGGAAGAAGGCGGCGCGGGTAAGGTGTACATGGTGCGCGCCGGGCTCTTCGAGGAGGTCGATGCCGTGCTGCACTGGCACCCATCGAGCAGTAACGGGGCGGACGCCCGCTCTTCGCTGGCCAATAAATCGGCCAAATTCCGCTTCTACGGCAATGCCTCCCACGCGGCCGTAGCGCCCGAGCGCGGCCGCTCGGCCCTCGACGGCGTAGAGGCGATGAACGATATGGTCAACCTGCTGCGCGAACACGTACCGATGGAGACGCGCATCCACTACGTCATCACCAGCGGTGGCGAAGCGCCGAATGTGGTGCCCGAGTTTGCTGAGGTGTTCTACTACGTCCGCAATCCGGAGGCCGATAATGTAAAAAAGATATTCGAGCGGGTCGTCAAATGCGCGGAAGGCGCCGCGTTGGGCACCGAAACGCGCATGGAATACGAGGTCATTCACGGCCTGTACAACCTGCTGCCTAACGAAACGCTGTCGGAGGTGATGTACCACAACTTACAGAAGGTAGGCGGCGTCACCTACAATGAGGAAGAACGACAGTTTGCCGAAAAGATCATGGAGACCTATGATGCCGGCAAACTGACGCGCGCTTCAGCCGAAACAATCAAACCTTATGCTGTACAATACAAAGGCAGCGGCGGCTCCACAGATGTTGGAGACGTAAGCTGGGTGGCGCCCACCGCCGGCATGAACGCCGCTACCTGGGTGCCGGGAACGGCGCCGCACTCCTGGCAGGCCGTCGCCGCCGGCGGCACCAGCATCGGCGCCAAAGGGATGATGGTCGCGGCCAAAACGCTGGCGCTTACGGCAATAGATCTTTTTCAGAATCCGGAGCTGGCCACCGAAGCGCAAAAGGAGTTAATTGAAAAGCAGGGGGAAGGATTCCAGTACGAGTCCCTGCTGGGCAACCGGGAGCCGCCACTGGATTATAGGGAATGATGCTGGATGCTGGGTGCCTGGCGCTAGCCTGGAATATTCCCTGGATAAGCCCCGCTAAGCCCCTTCCGACTTCCGCTTTCTCGGAGCGAAGCGAAGAGCCGTATGGCCCACTTCGATTTGGGTGCTGGGTGCTCAGACAATGAGCGTTTTATACGAAGCGGATACAGTAGAATTACGCCTTATTATTCAGTCTTTCACCCATTGGGAATGAACATGTCGGGAGTCAGCCTGTGTTGAATAAGTAACTGAAATCCAGAAACTTAATTCAATACTTATGCGTACATTTAAAATAAAAATAAATATTTGGGTGCTGTTGCTCGCAGCTGTCTCCTTTATGTTAATGCCCAGTTGTGATACAAGTAAAGCGGTGAAAGGCGGCGCCATCGGGGCAGCTGTCGGCGGCGCGGCCGGAGCGGCCATCGGCAGCGGCAGCGGAGATACGGCGGTCGGCGCTATTCTCGGTGCGGCTATCGGCGGAACCGCCGGCGCCATCATCGACATCGAAACCTATCCGTTCCAACTTGTGAGGATGAGGTTCTTTCTGATAGCACGATGGACAGAGATCATAGTCCTGTCAAGAACATTATAATATAAAACCATCATTAATAAACAGGAGAATTTCAGCAGTTAGCCACCTTGCTTACAATGCCAGCAAGATCAGATCGCGTTT
>CAZWDL010000260.1:0-2307 GCA_964632995.1 uncultured Saprospiraceae bacterium | reverse complement strand
CGCTTTCCGCCTTCCGCCTTCCGCTTTCCGCCTTCCGCTTTCCGCCTTCCGCCTTCCGCCTTCCGCCTTCCGCTTTCCGCCTTCCGCCTTACAAATACTCCCTCGCCCTTTCATACTCCGTCCCCAGGCTCTCCTCCGTCCTTGCCCGGCGCCGCTTTTGGATCCAGTTAAAGAGCAGCAGGAGAAAGCCCAGGGTGAAAAAGCCGCCCGGCGGCAGGATCATCACTACCCAGGGTTCGAAGCCTTCGCCGAAGAGGGGGAAGCCGAACAGCGCGCCGTTGCCCAGAATCTCGCGGATCACGCCGATGCAGAGCAGCGCAAAGGCGAAGCCCACGCTCATGCCCAGCGCATCGGCCAGCGCCAGTCCCACCGGGTTTTTGCTAGCAAAAGATTCTTGCCGCCCCAGGATGAGGCAGTTGACCACGATCAGGGCGATAAAGGCGCCGAGTTCTTTATGCACCTGCGGAACGATCGCCGCCAGCATAAAGTCGACCACCGTCACGAAGGTGGCGATGATGATGATAAAAGCCGTAATCCGCACCTGCTTGGGGATGAGTTTGCGAAACAGGGACACCAGCAAGCTGGAGAAGACCAGCACGAACATCGTCGCGAGTCCCATCGCCAGACTGTTGACCGCCGTATTTGTCACCGCCAGCACCGGACACATGCCCAGCACGGCGACAAACACAGGGTTCTCACGCCAGATGCCCTTCAGGAATTCCTCGGCCGTCCGGCCGTTGTTCGATGGTGCAGGGTGGTTCATGTGCTTGCGTTTGTGAAATTAAATGCTTCCAAGCTGTGCCTCAGCGGCTGCAGAAAGGCACAATATTTTTTTAAGCTCTGTGCAACTCTGTGTCTCCTTTGTGCCTCTATGTGTAAATTCATTCAGTCCCCGGACTACCTCTCCACGTACTCCCGGATCAGCGGCCGCCACTCCGCCAGTCCTTTCTCCACCAGCCCTGCTACCGCCTTGGAGGATATCGTCGCGCCGGTGATGGCTTCCACCTGGTTGTCCTGTGTTTTTTCGCCGTTCGGTACAACGACGATTTGCGGATCGACGGCCAGGCTGCGGAAGTTGGCCTGAAAATTCTCGTCTTTCATGATCTTGTCGCCGAGGCCCGGCGTTTCCTTGCTTTCCAATACCTTGAATCCCACCACCTGCTCCTTTTGCGGATCGTAGCCGAAGATGCCGACAATGAGGTCCTGGTAGCCGGCCTCCTCAGAGGATATGGCGAAGCCGGTCAGTTCGTTGCTGTCATTGTAGCCGGCGTAGATTTGGGGGGCAGCCTCGTTGGCGGCCTGTGTTTCTTCCCTCGCTTCCACCTTCACCAGCCGCCCTTCGCGCAGTTCCAGCGTTTCGAAGCGGCTGGTGCCCGGGAGCACCTCGTAGATAGCGGCCCGCAATGCCTCAGCGCGGTGTTGCTGGATGATAGGACGCGTATATAAAAAGGAGCTCACCAGGATAACACCGGAGAAAAAACCGATAACCCCCAGCGTGATGATCAGCCGGAAGGAGCTGGGTTCTTCTTCGGCCGGCACTTTTCTTTTTTCTGCTACTTCAGTCATGGCCGTACACATTGGTTTTGACAAATCGATTTATTATCGGGGTCGTGGCATTCATCAGTAAGATGGCGTACATGACACCTTCCGGCAATCCGCCCCATACCCGGATGAGCACGACGAGTAGTCCGATACCGACGCCGAAAATCCAGATCCCTTTGGACGTGAGGGGAGAGGTCACCGGATCGGTGGCCATATACACGGTCCCCAGCAGCAGGCCGCCCGCCAGTATCATAAAGGCCGGCGATGGGTATTCCAATGGGTCAATAAAGTACAGGATCGCCGTTGGAATGGCGATGCTGAGCAGAATAGCCACCGGAATCCGCCAGTTGATGATGCGGCGGTAGATCAGGTAGCCGCCGGCGAGGAGCAACAGCGCCGCGCAGGTTTCTCCGAGCGAACCGCTGGTATGTCCAATGAGCAATTCAGTCAGCGGCGTCGGATCCTGCTCGAATTTCATCTGCGCCAGGGGAGTGGCGGTGCTTACCGCATCAACGGCCTCTCCCTGGTAAAAGGGCGGCGCCAGGTTGGTGCCCCGCAGGCCCAGGTAGCGACCGTCGGGCGGCTCCCAGGTGGTGATGGCGGTGGGGAAGGCGGCCTGCAAAAAGGCGCGGCCGACCAGCGCGGGGTTGAATACGTTTTGCCCCATGCCGCCCCAGATAATCTTACCCATCCCGATCGCTACCACGCCTCCGACAAAAGCCATCCACAGCGGGAAGCCGGGCGGCAGCGTCAATGCCAGCAGCA
>CAZWDL010000259.1:0-2415 GCA_964632995.1 uncultured Saprospiraceae bacterium | reverse complement strand
CCAAAGAACTTGGGACTTGTCAAAAAGGTGCTTATTTTTTAAGCGAAACGACAGATTAAAGCTCCTCGTTTTGCCAGTGAACCTCGAAAGGCACGCATACTCGGGGAAGAAGAATTTGCTGTATTTTCTTCATCAGGCACTCTACTGGTAGCGCCAAAGTCTAGCTGAACCCCTGCGGGCTGAAGCCCCTGCTCACGAGGAATTTTAGCTTCCTCCGTTACGATGTTTACCGTTTGTTCCAGTACAATTTCCCGTTTACGCTCTTTCCCATATACTAGTTCAATAACTGCTACCTTTAGTACCAATGGAAAAGTACCCGCTTTGAGCGGCTTAATAAAAAACTGCCACTCCGTATAATCATCTTCATCAATAAATTGCTCAGGAGTACTGATGGTACGGATAGAAAAAGGCTGTTCTTCCGATGGGTCGATTAGCTCCACCTGCATGAGGTCAGATACCCGGACGGATTCCAGCTTGACGTGCTCATCCCAATCTATGTTTTCAATAATCGTATCCTCATCAAGGGCAATACGCACTACGCAACGTGTCTCCTTCGTACACTGCATCTTACTGGGGATACGGTGAAGTATATGTCCACGCCTGGCTTTTTTGGAGCCTGAATGTCTGGAAGAAGCCTGACTGGTGTCAAAATCTTCAGGCACAAGTCCATCAATCAATACCATCAGGTCTTCGCGAATCTTATTGTAGGCAATTTGTAGTTCCTGATCGCTCAGAACATCTCGAAGCCGCTTTTTATTCGTCTCGTTTTGCCGGGCCTCAATCAACAGCAAATCTTCATACTTGGAAGAAGCACTCGGAATAAAATCCTTTAGGTGTTTAATGGTTACCGCTATTCCATCCGAAGCGATGAGCGTTTTATAGAATACCTTGTTTTGGGCAAGATCCTTCATGGAAGATTCTATTGAGAGTAGTGCTTTTCGTATCTGGCTCGGTTACCTGGGTTAAAATTATTGAGCCTTAATATCTGTTAGAAGAAGAATAGAAGTGAAAATAAAAAATATTTAAAAAATTCAGACCTATTTGGCCCGAAAATTTGAAAAAACATTGTTTGAAACACTAGAAATCACACCTCCACCCTACCAAGCAACCCCTCCACCTCTTTCTTCGCCCCCTCCAACTCCTCCTCATACACCCGCATATCCTTCGCCACCCGGTACAACATCTTCTTCTGCTGCTCAAACAGCAGGTGCTGATGTACCCTTGGATCCTCAATGATGGTCACCAGGTTGTCTTTAGAGGGCGCCTCCAGGAAGCGCTCGAACGTTTGGCGGATCTGCAGGATCTCCCGGCGGAAGGCCTGCCATTCGGCGCTGTAGAGCTTCGTATCGCCCTTTTTGAGGTCGTAAAAGCGGTGCTGTTTCATCGAGTCGAAGCCGGCCAGGTTGAGCTCGTCGATGGCGATCAGTTCCTGGAAGCGGCGTAAGGTACGGGCCGATAAAAGGGCGAAAAGTGACGGAAAAAGAGCCATAACAAAACTGAAGGATCAAATTCAAACAGGCTCTTAAACCGCCGCCAGGACGCCCGCCGAGCTCAGCGTAGCGATGGGCTTGGAGCGCGTCGCATCGGTACCCGCCGCGTTGACCAGGAAAGGCACGATCAGGGCCGTACTGCTGGACGGTTCCGCTACCGTGACCGTCGCCGTACCCGCATCGCGCGTCGCGGCCGGGTTGAGGACCTGGTAGTCGAGGGTTTCGGTGTTGAGCACCAGCACCCGGGCGGCGTCGGTAGCCTCCTGGATCTCGGAAGTGGCGTCGTAATTCCAGTCGATCACCACGTCGTGGGTGCCGTTGCCGTTATCCAGGGAGCTGCCCGCGTTGAACATAAACACCGGATCGTAGAGGCGGCCGTAGGTGTAGTAATCCGCATCGTCGAACTCCGTCTCGGGCTGGCCGGAGGTGATCTTCGGGTTCTCCCGCAGGTTGTAGTGCAGAAACGCGTTGATCGGGCTGTGCAGCTTCTTCTGCGGGAAGAAGTACAGGTTGAGGAAAGCCAGCAGCACCTTGCCCTTGTCGAGCACGCGGCGGAAGCGCGAACGCACGCTCTGCTGCTCCGCCGTGTTCGGATTGGTGGTTTGGGTGATCTTACCCCGGACGATCTTATCGCCGTCCTGCGCCGTCGTCACGGTCATGTTTTCGACCGAGCCGCGCATCCCTACCAGAAATTGATTTCGACCTTTCATAGCTTTATAAAAATGTTTGGGTTAGAGAATAATCGATTTACAAAAGCTGCAGCGCCCCCGCGGCCGTCACGTAAGCCAGGGGCGCATTAGTGCTGCAGTCGGTGCCGTCGGCGCGCAGGAAGAAGGGCACGATGAGCCGCTCCCCTTCCGCCGGCGCCGGTGCGCGTCACGCCCGCATCGATGACCTGCCAGTCGAGCGTCAGCGTATTCAGCTC
>CAZWDL010000258.1:0-2722 GCA_964632995.1 uncultured Saprospiraceae bacterium | reverse complement strand
TGTCAATGAACTTGTTCCTTTCTTACGCGAAAGGACCGTCCGACTTCCGACTTCCAATTTCCCACTTCGTATCACTCCGCCATTTGCGACTTGGCGAAACCGATGACTTGCTGCCTGGGCTGTTCATCCTCGATCTTGAACTTGGCCAATTGCTTCATCACGCCCCTCACCCAGGTGTAATCAGCCGAGCCGTGCATGATCTGGCAGTAATCGACAGCCACCTCGACGATCCGGCCGTTGGAAAAGACCAGGATGGTGCTGTTGAACGCCAGCCCCTGCTGCTCGTGGTCGAAGTAGCAGTGCTGCAAAAACTGAGTGATCTGCCTTCCGTACCTGTCCTGAAAGAAAGCAAGCGCCTGCTCCGCATCGATCTTGCCGATAAAGGAGACGCAGGGGACTTCATCAAAGTGCAAGGTGTACAGCACCCTCACGTCAACGAAATACTGGTTGAACAGACCGAGGGGGTTTTTAATCTTCCTCGTAAAAAGTTTCGAAAACATGACCTTGGTTTTTTGGTTCTTTGACATATTTCGTGGTTCTGAATGTCCACGAAATGTGTCAAAGAAGGTTTTTTTGAGGATTAGCAAAGCATATGATAGCCGGGATCGACCCGGTATCGCCGTGAGCGACCATGTCTCGGAACAGCCGGAGTAAGCCGAAAAAGAAGTTGGATTATCCACAGCTGCCGGGGCGGCAGCTGTATTTACCCGGGTAAAGGAGAGCTGTCAGCCCAGGGAGAGACATCCCGTTTCCGCCGGACGAATACGCACGTCGTGGACCTGCCACTTGCCGGAACTGTGGGATGGAATGCTACCGTATATAAAAGAGATATTTTTCATAATCATTGTTTTTCTATCCAATGACAGAGGCATAACACTTTCCGAGAAAGGGAAAGTTCCGAAACGATTAAAAAAAAATCTGGATAATTCGCGGTTCTGAATTGTTTCCCCCCTTTCAAGACCTGGAAAACATGAAAAGAATGGGCACACCTATTGCGCGATGTGCGTGTTTGGAGTAATTTAAGAGTATGTTTTTACCCATAGTAAACAAGTTTTGTCACCAACTATCCCCGTTCTTCCAGCCACTTCCGTGCATTCACAAACGCCTCGATCCACGGCGAGATCTCATCCTGCCGGTCCTTCGGATAGTGCGCCCAGTTCCAGGGGAAGATGGAGCGTTCGATGTGCGGCATGAGCACCAGGTGCCGCCCGTCGGCGCTGGCCATCATGGCCGTGTTGTAGTCGCTGTGGTTCGGATTGGCGGGATAGTCTTCGAAGCCGTATTTGGCGACGATATTGTAGCGATCCTCCGGCAGCGGCAGCACAAACTTGCCCTCCCCGTGGGATATCCAGACGCCCAGTGTGCTACCGCTCAGGCTAGATAGCATCACCGAGTTGTTCTCCTTGATTTTCACGGAAGTGAAGCCGCTCTCGTGCTTCTTTGAATCGTTATAGTCCATCTTCGAGGGCTCTTCATGATCCGGGTTGATGAGTCCCAGTTCGACAAAGAGCTGGCAGCCGTTGCAGATGCCGACGGAGAGGACGTCTTCGCGTGCGAAGAAATTCTCCAGGGCGGTGCGCGCCTTGTCGTTGTAGCGGAAGGCGCCGGCCCAGCCTTTGGCCGAGCCCAGCACATCAGAGTTGGAGAAACCGCCGACGGCGCCGAGGAACTGGATATCTTCCAGCGTTTCCCGGCCCGACATGAGGTCGGTCATATGAACGTCTCGCACTTCGAAGCCGGCCAGATACATGGCGTGGGCCAGTTCCCGCTCCGAGTTGCTGCCCTTCTCGCGCAGGATAGCGGCGCGGGGGCGGGGAGCGGAGGCATCCACGACGGGCATCTTTCCGGTGAAGCCTTGTGGGAAGTTGAACTTCAGGGGCTGCTTTTTATAATTGCGGAATCGCTCGTCGGCCAGCTGATCGGCAGTCTGCCGGCGATCGAGCAGCCAGGAGGTTTCGAACCAGGTGTCGCGCAACCCGGGAACATTGAAATCATATGTCTCCGCACCGTTTTTCACGCGCAGCGTCAACTCCGTTTTCACCTTGCCGATCTCGTAGCAGGGAACGGGCAAAGTTTCCAGCTCCGCAGCAACGGAGGCATCTTTGGCCTGAAAGACCAGGCCGCAGTTTTCTGAAAACAGCAATTTGACCGTATCCGCCTCTCCGAGTTGGCTCAGGTCAATGTCCGCCGCCAACTCGTTGTCCGCAAAACACATTTCCAGCAGGGTGGTGATAAGGCCGCCCGCGGAGACGTCGTGGCCGGCCAGAATCTTACCCTCCTTGATCAGGCCTTGAACGGCATCAAAGGCAGCGGCGAAAGCCTGGGCGTCGCGGATGTCGGGGGCTTCGGCGCCCACCTTATTGCGTACCTGGGCAAAGGAGGAGCCGCCCAGCTTAAAGTCATCCAAGGAGAGATTGAGGTAATAAATGGGACCGCCGTCGCGCTGGAAGACGGGCTCCACGATGGCGCGAATATTGTCACAAACGCCCATTGAGGAGATGACGACGGTGCCGGGCGAGAGCACTTCGTCGTCGACGTATTTCTGTTTCATTGACAGGGAGTCCTTGCCGGTGGGGATATTGATGCCGAGCGCGATGGAGAATTCGGAGGCAGCCTTGACGGCTTTGTACAGCCGAGCGTCTTCCCCTTCGTTGCGGCAGGGCCACATCCAGTTGGCGGAAAGTGAAACAGACCTGATGCCGTGCTCCAGCGGGGCCCAGAT
>CAZWDL010000257.1:0-2810 GCA_964632995.1 uncultured Saprospiraceae bacterium | reverse complement strand
CTGTTGCTGCGGGTGCGCGACTCGATGTCCTCCAGACGCCCCACCTGCAGCAGCTGGTTGCGCAGGGGCTGCACCACGGCGTCCTCCAGCTCGCGCGCGGAAGTGTTGGGGTAGCTGATCTGCACCGTAATCTGCGGGATGGGCGCCTCGGGCAACAGCCCTACCGGCAGCGTCCGGCCCACGACGAGGCCGAGCACCAGGGCGCTGAGAAAACTCATGAGCACGGCGACGGGACGGTGGACTAAAAAGTTCAGCACTACGTTCGGTGTTTAGTTGGAGTTTAGAAGTTTAGTCGCCGCCCCGCTGGGGCGGCTGGTTTAGGAGTTTAGCCACTCTGACAGCATGGCTATAGTCTGACAACTTAAGATTTGTGAAAATATGGCGCAGCTATTTTTTTAGCTCGCAAGGCAAAAAACGCAGGCGATGCCTAAGCATCGGCGAGGCTTTTTAACGCAGCGAGGTGGAACTCCGAGGAGCAAAGCCGACGATCAGCGAAGCTAAAAAGAGCAAGTCAGATTTCACAAATCTTGGGTAGTCAGACTATAAACTCCTAACCAGGGGGCCGAAGTTTCGGCCCCCGTCTAAACTTCTAAACTCTAATGGAGTTTACGATAAAACCTACTCCTCCGCCACCCGCACCTGCGCATCGTGTTCCAGGTTCAGGTTCCCCTCGTAGATCACCAGCATTCCGGGTTCCAGTCCTTCGCTAACCCCGATCTGCTCGTCGTTTTCGTGGGCGACGGTGACGTAGTTCCACTTGGCCAGGAGGTTTTCCGCTTCAATTGAAACTCATCAAAGGTGAGCCGGTTCTTATTTTCAATGAATTACTTCTCTATTAGTGATTTGTTAGTATCTATCAATTTTCCACATACCTGAACTTCATTACATCAAAGACCATTTTATCTTCAGCGGCGCTGAACTTATCTAAGTTAAAAAAGGCGATACCATCATCGGTAGGGAAAAAAGTGCCATAAGGATAAGAAGGAGGTAGCAGATATTCGCCCACCTTTCGCAGTCTTTCATCCCCGATGACCAAACTAAACTTCACCTGATCTCTCCCAATGCTTTCATCTTTGCCTATCCTGATAAGCCTGAAATAACAGTTTAGCTTGTCGTGGTAATAACTGCCGAAATAGAATGAGGTTCTCAAAAAGTAAGCCGAATTTCCCGGACCGTCCCGGCCTTCCTTATTCAATCGCCTGTCTGGATCTTCATCCTGTGGAGTTACTTCAGGAGAGAAATCGGAGACCAGCGGTATTTTTTCCTGAAGTTGATATTTGGAATCATAAACATGAACTTCCGGATCTACGGAAAAGCTTACCAAAAACCGTTCACGCTTCGAATCATAGGATACGGACGGCCATCTCATGAAAGGATGATATCCCCAATAAGCATTGTTGTACAAGTCCGGGTAAGGAAATACTTCTTCAGCGGTATTTTTCTTCGTGTCAAAGACAATACAGGCCGGTATTTTAGTCCAATCGGCGGCTCCTTTAAAACCATAAACAGGCAGGTGTAATTCATTATTCTTCAAAAAGGGATGATAATGGTTGTTCCCAAAAATTGCCATTCGAGATTCATCGACGGGCACTTTAATTTTTGTGGTTACTTCCCCATTGCCATCCACATGGTAGATAGTTGATGTCAGGTGATTCAAAAAATAATGGGAATCTAAGTTTTCGATAATGAGCCCGTTAAATTGGGAAGCAGGACCAACAGCGTTGGGGCCTTCTCTTTTAAGCGTAAGCGTCTTATGTAAGTCCTTGGTATCCGGGCGGTATATAAAAATTTTTTTGCTGCTGTAAAAGGCTAAGAAAGCCTCGTTTTTATCCTCGAATGGAAAGATGCCATAAATCCGGTCTACAGCAAAAGTGGAGTCTATCTCAAATATCATTTCCCGGTCAAAAACCGCTTCCAACTTACGGCTATCAACAACAGTATTACCTTCAGTAAAGGCAGTGTCTTTTGAGTCCGTGCATTGCAAGGAAACTAGACAAATTACCAGTACAAGGTGTATTTTTTTCATTTTCTTTGATGCTTTCCCGGTTTAAAAGAAAAGAAGCCCACTTAAATCATCTTGGAAGTGGGCTATAATACGAAAATTATTTTCTCTTTTCTGTGCTTGGTTAGTTGACTATTTTGCATTTGGGTGTCCCAGAATCCCTAATACAAGCATCGCCCGAACCATCTGCACAGGCAACACATTCTCCAGTGTTTTCACTACTATTAGAAGATACCGTACAAGTTCCACATCCAAACGTAGGCTCCGAGGCCAAAATAGCTGAAGCAGCGCCAAGAGAAACAAAAACAGCAAAAAGGTAATTCAAAGATCTCCTTCTCATAACGAAATTTTTCAAATTACACCTACTCTTTTCTACAAGGGTTTTCGGCAATCCCCTTCGCACCGGCCGGTGTACGCTTACAAATTTACCCCCCCCCCCGCTTTCAACGCAAGCCGGAAACCGGACAAAATCGCACAGAACCTGACAAAATCGAACATATATTGACAAAGCAAATATGAACCCGCCTTTCTTACCCCCGGCCGGGCACTTCGCCCATCATAAAACCCTTCCAACGTTCATCACTTTTCCTCCTCCTTCCGGTAAGGCGGCTCCCCCAGCGCCTGATAGATGCGTTTTAAATCGGCGGGCGCGATTTTGCCGGAAAGAATTTGAATGTTGAGCGCTTTCAGCTTTCGCCGGAGGGTGCGTCGGCTGATGCCGTATTCCTCCGCCACTTCCATTCGAGTCTTGGTGCGGGGGAAAGCTTGTTGATTTTTTTCTTTTGAGTTTTTCATAGCCAGCTGATAG
>CAZWDL010000256.1:0-2853 GCA_964632995.1 uncultured Saprospiraceae bacterium | reverse complement strand
AAGCGCTCCTCCGCGGGCAGACGGATGCGCGCGCCCCGGAACTGCCGCAGGTTGTAAGGACTATCCTCCTCTTCCTTTAGATCGCGGTGAACGAGCACGCGGTAGTCGTCGCTCAGGCCGATGAGTCCGTAGTCGAAGGCGGTATGCAGGTTGGGGCACAAGGCAAGGCCGTTGGTGATGCGGTCGTCGCCGGTCTCGGCATGGGGCAGGATGTGGGCGGCTTCGACGAGGGGGACGTCCATATTCACCCGCAGGCCGCTGATGCAGCAGGTGTAAGCGTACTGCTCCAGGATGCGGCGGCGGAAGGCGAGGGAGCGGAGGAAGCCTTCGTATTCATACTTCCGCTTGCCGTAGCGGACAGGTGGCTCCAGCAAAATCTCCGCCTCGTAATCCGTCAGCTGGTCGAAAAAGGGACAGGGGTGTGTTTTCATGTACGCGGGCTGCTGCTCGGGGAAGAAGTGGTTGAGGAGGAAAAGGCGGGTCAGCTCGCGGAATTCCGGGTGACGGAGAAGCTCGAAGAGGCGGTCGTCGAAACGGCCGTACTGGATTCGTTTTTGTAAACGAGTCTTGCTATTGATGGTGTTAAAGTTATCGGGCGTATTCCCTTCCGTATCGACCAGCTGCCAGAAGCCGTCGTTTTGTAAATGGTATAGTGGGCGAAGGATCTTGTCCAGGACAAACTTATCCTCCGGCACGAGCTGACGCCAGTTGCGACGAAAAGTATCGAACAGGGCTTCATCCACCGGAAAACGGTTGCGACGCTGTGCCGGGCCGTCCATTAAATCCAACAGGGTGAGCAAAAGCACGGGCTTCTGAGGCGCCCAACCGCTCTTCCAGGGGGCGCGGCGGATTTTTTGGAATTGGTCGAGGTAGTATTGTAGTCTGACTGGGATTTCAGTAGAGTATTTGGACATGGCTACCAGCTTTCTTCGTAGAAGTGTTCATGGTGATATTGTAAAAAGTAGGAATCTATTTTGTGATTGGATTTTACATACAATTTCCCTTCTATTCCGATTAAATCATAATCCTCCAGAATCGCAAAACCGCCGAAGTCGAACAAAACGTGGTGATTGGGGCAAAGGCAGAGAAGGTTACTCATATCATCCGGACCATGGTGGGGAGCACCCAATGGTTTGATATGAGCTGCCTCGGCATAGGGGCCGGCATTAGTCTGCAGTTGAAGTTGACAAATTTGACAAGTAAAATCGTATAACCGTTTGACTTCCCTCGCCAGTTCTGTATCCCGAATGATGCGTTGAATGGTGCTTTCTATCCGCTTCGTTTTCCCATACGGCGGACGGTCTTCTTTGATCATTTGGTTAGAGTAAATATCTCGAATTTTAACAAGCCGAAACCTCCAGACGTAATAGCCGGATCGTCCTCTTTCCCTCCAATAGTTGTCTACACGGTATAATCCGTCGTACCGATAACCTTCTTTAGGTGCATAAATGGAATCTTGCCGAGCACCCCGGATTACCCGAACCGGCAGCCCTTTTTGACAACTCAGTGCCAAAGCCAAATTCTGTCGTATCAGTTCCTGATGGGCCACCTGTTTTCCGGTATTCAAATCGCGACCGCCGTGTCCGGTATAAATGATGATGTCTCCCTTATCTTCGTCATCCTCGTAACCTCCTGAAAGCACGATGGATTCGGCACCTAACTTCTGGGATCCACAAATCCCCGCCTGTCGCGGGCGGTGGACACCACTAATGCTTAATTCTAACCGGTTGGAAAAGATGTAACCTTCGTGAATAGTAGGAATGGGGCCAAAGTGGTAGGAAGACATGAAAACCTTGCTTTGCTCAATGATATACAAAAGGCCATCCCCCACCCGGGTGAACAGCCTCTCCCAATAAATATACGTCTTTCTCACATTTTTTCAAACAGACTTCCTACAAATTTTTCAAGCCGCATGAAGGAAGGGAAGCCTGGTGGGAGAGCCGCTCCTCCTTGCCATTCCTCCTATATTATCCGTACCATACAAGCAAATGGTGGCCATAAGTCTTTTCTTCCGCCGGCTGTTCGCAATTCGCGGTTCGCCATTCGCTGCGTTGGCCGGAGAGACGCTATTTGCTATTCGCTGTTCGCACGGCCGGCATCGGCTATCCGAGTTACTGCCGGAGGCTATCCCGGCACAGCAGCAAACAGAGAATCGCTAAGGGCTGCCAAAGGACGCTAATCTTTGCCCTTGCCGGTGCTAATCCTCGGCCGGCTGCGAAAAGCCAATGGCGAAAAGCCTTTTGAAGTCAAAAAGCCTCTATTAATCACAAACTCAACACATACCGATCCACTGATGAACCCATTATTCCTCTTCCTCCCGCTGCTGTTCGCGGCTTTTCAGCCCGGCAGCCCGGCGTCGCCCGAGCCGGATTACGACGGGGCGTTGCGTACCATTCTTCTCACGGAAGACGTGCGGCATTTTTTCCGGGATCAGGAAATCCCTTTCATAGAAAAAAATGAGAAGCTGTGTGAAAAGATCGACTGCGAAAATTTCATCCTAACCAAAACCGGCCAAACGGTTTTCTTCGCTGCGAAGCCGGAGCTTTTCATGCGGCAGAATCCGCCCCATTTGTTCATCGAGGAAATGAAGGCCCTCGAGCGAGTACAGGTGAAGTATGCGGTTCGTTATCAGCTGCGGAAGATGGCTTATATCGCGGAACCGGAATAGGTGTGCCGGGCGGGGCATAGATGATCCAGGTGAGCCGGATGGGAAGTGAGTTTAGCGCCCGCGACACTTCGTGTCGGGACTATTTAGGAGTTTAGAAGATCTGAAAATAAAACTTCCGGTTTCAGATCTTCTAAACTCCTAAACCAGCCACGCCCGCAGGGCCGTGGCGACTAAACTTCTAAACT
>CAZWDL010000255.1:0-2903 GCA_964632995.1 uncultured Saprospiraceae bacterium | reverse complement strand
TGCGGTCGGGTTTGGGGTAGGCGGGGCGGGCGATGGTGAGGCAGAGGTACTCGTCTTCCGTGCCCAGGTAGCGCGACAGCTGCGCCCGCACGATGGTATTGACAAATTTGCCTTCCTGCTGCATCTGGTTCAGGTCGTGGAGCAGCGACAGCGACACCCAGCGGCGGCAGTAGTGCTCGAAGAGGCCGTTGCCGTGGGGGCGGTGGCGGTGATTGAAGTGCAGCTCCTTGTCCATCTCGAAGTTACCCTTCAACGGGTCGTGCACGAAGCGGAAGAAGAAGAGCTTGCTCATATCGAAAAAGCGCGGCAGGATGTTGGTCAGGCGATGATAGAACATCTCCGGGGTGGCGTCGTACTTTTCCATCATTTTCAGGAAGGCCTCGCCTTTCCACTGCGGATGCTTAAAGAAAGTCTCCAGATCGGCGATGATGCGCGTCCGCGGGATGTGCAGCGCCACCGAGAAGTAGATGGCCTTGGAATGGTTGAGCACCTCTTCGAAGCTGCGGCCGCGCAGCAGGGAGGAGGTATTGGCGCGTTCCTCCAGGTCCAGGTAGTTGAAGCCCAGCTCCTTGCCGTACTGGAAGGCGCGCTGCATAGGCGTGAGGCGGTCGTTGAGCAGGAGTTGCCTGCCTTTCGGCAAAAAGACGGAGCGCAGGTTTTGCAGCTCGGGGTAATCGTCCAGTCCGTTATCGACGATGGTATAGCCGTACGCCTCTTCGAGCAGCTTGCGCAAAAAATCGCCGGAGATGGGGCGGTCGGCCGGGACTTGATATTTTTCAATAAAGGCCTCCACTTTTTCCTCCAGCTCTTCAAAGTAATTGCTGTGCAGCTCCAGGTAGGAGCGCAGCGCGCCGAAGTAGAAGTTTTCCTCCCGTAGCGCGTAGTTGCGCGAAAGCTCCAGCAGCGTAGAGATAAAGGCGCCCACCCGCGCCGGCGCATTGGCGATAATCTCCACCACCTTCGTCAGCTCGATGCCGAAGAGGTCGAGCGGCAGCTCGTTGAGGAAGTTCGACTTCAGCAGGTCGCCCACCGGGGCCAGCCCTTCGCTGAGGCCGGGGCCGGTCAGCTCGTCCGGTTCCACCTCCAGGGCGCCGGCCAGCGCCTCGATCTTGTTCTTACTGGGATACTTCTTCCCCTTCTCAATCTCGTTGAGATAGGAAATCGACATCCCCGATTTTTCCGACAATTCGGCGAACGACAAGTCCCGCTGCTGCCGCAACTGCTTGACCTTCAGTCCGAAAATTATTCGCTGGTTCTGATTCTTGGTGCTCATTACCCCCTAATGTAGGGGATTTTAGCGAAATTTCGCAGGGAGTTTTGGCGGAACAGTGGGTTTTGGGGAATTTTTAGCGAAAAATGCTGTGTGCGAGAGGCGGCGCCTTCCAAGGCGCCTCCTCTCTGCGCGTCCTTTTTCCGTGGAAGTAATTTTGATCCATCACCCCGCCTTAAACGGCCATCCTGGCAACCGCGATGCAGCAACTTTGGCCGAGGCCTCTGCACCGGGGTGGGCTTCGCACCCCTTTTGGCTAGCGTGTCCATCCCGGGCGCAAAGTCAGGGGGCGCCCTCAAAGGCGCCGCCTGACATGGGAGAAGCGCCGCCTGACAGGCCCTGGTTATCCCGATAATCCTGGTTATCTTTGCCCTCGTTACGCAACGGAATATATGCAAGAAAAACTACAGACCTACAAAGACCGCACGGTCCGCTTCCGCCAATCCTCGGAAGCCAGACGCTCCCGATACAACCGCCTGGCCTTCGTGCGCCTGATCGCCTTCGTGGCCGCAATTCTGGCGGCGATTTTTCTCTGGTCCGTCCACTGGCTGGCGGCGGTGGGCTTTATCCTTGTCTTTATCGCTGCTTTTTACCGCTTTATCCTGTGGCACCAGCGCATCCAGGAGGCGAGCCGGCACGACGAGCGGCTATCGCGCATCAACCGGCACGAGGCGGAAAGCCTGGAACAGCTCTTCGCCCCTGGCGGCCCCTGGTCCGACGGCGAGGGCTTCCGCGATCCGGAGCATCCCTACTCTTTCGACCTCGACCTCTTCGGTCCCTACTCTTTTTTCCAGTACACCAACCGCTGCAGCACCGCTATCGGCCGGCGCCGGCTGGCCGATTACCTGAAGCATCCGGCGGAGCCGCAGGATATCGAACAGCGGCAGGGCGCGATCCGGGAGCTGAGCGAAAAGCTCGACTGGCGCCAGCACCTGCAGGCCTACGGACTGGAAACGGAAGACGACATCGAGCACGTGGAGCTGCTGCAGCAGTGGCTGCTGGACGAGCCCTTCATGCTGACGCACCGCTGGCTGCGCGTGGCGCTGGTGCTAACGCCTATTTGGGTGACGATGGGACTTGTCATCTGGTTCCTCTACCTGCCCTGGTACCTGGGCATCCTTTTTCTGCTGCCGCCGGCCTGGATTCTATCGCGCACCCGCGAGCGGGTCGACAAAACGCACCTGCGCACCACCCATGCCGCCAAGGTGCTGGACCACTACGCCCGCCTGATCCGCAACATCGAAACCGGCGAATTTGAATCGGACAAACTCGCGCACATGCAGGCGCAGTTTAGACTGCAAGACGAGCGGGCTTCCCGGCGCATCCAGCGCCTGTCGTACATCATCAACCAGCTCAATGTACGCTACAACTTCTTCGCCATTTTCCTCAACCTCTACGCCCTCTGGGATTTGCTGTGGGTATACCGCCTGGAGAAATGGAAGGCCCGCCACCGCGACCTGCTGCCCGCCTGGTTTGACGCGCTCTCGGAATTCGAGGCGCTGAGCAGTGTAGGAACGCTGTTGTACAACAACCCCGAATGGACCTTCCCCGAACTGACCGAGAATGAAAATCTGGAAGGTGAAGCCCTCGGCCACCCCCTCATCCACCCCCGCGAGCGGGTGCCCAACGACCT
>CAZWDL010000254.1:0-2997 GCA_964632995.1 uncultured Saprospiraceae bacterium | reverse complement strand
TTCCAAGATACTGGAAAAGGTGGTTTTGCGCAACTTGGTTCCGGCGGCGTCGTAGAGCCACTAGGCAATCGCCCAGGGTGAAAAATGGCCGTTTTGGTCACATCAGAGCCCTGTGGGCTTGCCCGACCATACCTGGGCGGGTAATCTTTCTTCACCATAACCATCATTCGTCCCAAAGGCATTATGCCGGGCATTGTCGGGGCACGTGGCGCAAAGAGAGGAGGCGCCCTGGAAGGCGCCGCCTCTCGCGCCGGGCAGCGCCTTCCAGGCCTAACGGTACCCTCCCCATCTTTTAACCCGGGTTAACCCTTTTTATGCTTTTGAGCAGTTGTGTCGCCCCTTCAGGGCTGGGCCGTGACCGGCACATCCTCTTTTACCCAGGCCGTTGGCCCGGGCTGAGATCTGTCGCCCCTTCAGGGCTCCCCAGGTGGACCTTCCTCCCGCTGTAAAACCAGGTCCCTCTGGGAAAGAGGAACCTGGCGTGGAACCGGCATATCTTTCCCTCCTCACGGTAAGAGCAGCAGGCCGGCGCGGCTGTCAGCGCGGCCGGAACGCGGAATTCCATTCCGCGATGGAAGAGCGGGAAGAGATAAAAAGGCCGTTATCAAAGAGTTAATCGATGCCTTTCTACTCAAATAGGACATTCAGCAGAAATTCGCATAGAACGGATGAAACGGCTGAGACGCAAAAAGCTCTACGCAATCTTCGTCGCGTGGAGCTTTTGGTTTTCTAAGCCCAAGAAGGCTCAGTCCTTCGGCCTTTTTACCCGCCGGAGTAATGTGAAGGCGGGAATACACGCTATGCGCCAATGCTGGCGCACCTGCGCATAGCTCCGCATTTGGGCCGAAGAAATTGGAGAGGCAAAAGACAGCCTGCTCTTAAATGGCTGGAAGAGAACCGCTTCGACGGACCTCATGCAAGCAACTTCGCAACAAGCCTCGCTTACTAACGCCTGACAAGTGGTGATACAAAGGAGCTAGATAACGATTGTCTATTCATAAAATCTCAGGAAGTATTATTAAAGCAATGAAAAATAACAGACCAAGGATGCCGACAATATTATGAAACCATATCAATACAATCAAAAGTCTATTACTCTTTTCTTTTGTGCTTAACCAGGGTAATAATGCAGATTTAAGATGCCTTTCTGCATATTCCTCAGGCTCTTTCAAAGGGCAATATGTCTCATTTTCAATTTTTCTGTAAATAAAAATAGCAGACAAATACTTCATACCCCACAAAACGGCCCAAGAGATTACCAGCTTTTCTTCCATATCTATTCATTTTGATTGAGCTCCTCTCTGTATTCGTTTGATTTCCAAATATCATTACTTCTGTATTTTCCATTTTCAGCTATTACTCCACTACTGACAATAATTCCTGTATTAGTTTTTCCTCCCAGATATCCATATTTGACGACTTCCCCAGAATATCCAGTGACTTTACCATTATCATCCCAAATAGGATTAATATCCCCTACTGTGATATTTAGGTTTGATAGTAACCCACCAATACTTTCCCATTCATTTTTTGTAATTGATAAAGAACTGGTTACAGTTAAATTCATTTTGTCTATTGCTAATCCAACTCCAAATCCAATGTCAAATCCCACTTGTTGGTCACCAGTCTCAAGATCTCCAGGGCCAACTGAGAAAGAAGTGGAAGCATGCTTACTGACAAACTCCTCAAATGTCAAAGATTCGGAGTCTTGAATAAATCCAATTGACAAGCCAATATCACCCCCTGTAATAAGGTTGTCAGGTGTATCATTATTAAAGGATTCTCCTTTGCCGGTATACCTCACAGCCGTAGAGGCCTGATAAAGAGTAACTCCAATATTGTCATAAGCAATGCCTCTTTGGAATTTCGCCCCCGCTCCACCAACGCCACCTATACCACCAGCAGCCTCAACGTCCCAATAAACAACTCTAACCTTCTGCAACCCCCATAAATCGATATGCGCCACCGGTTCATTCTCCGCATAATTATACGGCGTCACCCAGGCAAACTCATCCGCAATCGGATCCACCCCCAAAAACCTCCCCACCTCCGCATCATAATACCGCGCGCCGCGGTAGTCGTAGCCGGTCTCCTCATCGCGCTCGTGGTGTGTGGTAAGGTAGGGAGCCGGGTTACAATTCGTATGTTCCCGTAGGATTTGCCCGTAAGGGTAGTAGTCGAGGGCATGTTCCAGGCGGTACAGCACAGGCTGCTCTGCGTTTTCGCAATCCAGCTCAGTATGGTACAGCACACGGGTTTTGCCCAGGTGGTCGTAGATGAAGCAAGAAAAGATGCCCTTCGTCGTAGGCTTACCGCTATGCGGCAATGCTGGCGCACCTGCGCATAGCTCGGCAGTAGGGCCAAGGCTCGGAGCCTCAGAGTGGCAAGGAGCTGCCCGCTCTTACATGGAGGACAAGAGTCCGCCACCTCGGACCGTATGCGAGCCAAGGTCGCAAAGAGCCCCGCTTTCTAATGTTTGGCATCTAGTGGCACAGCGGGGTACGAGTCCCACATCTTAATTTTGGAATGCGGTGGCATAATGGCTACCGGGGACCCTCGATATACCTTGCAATGGCCTCCACCTCATAATAGCTCAATTCTTTCATCAATTCAGGAGCTTGGTTAAAGTGAACTTCACCATTTAAGTAAAGCCAAAGCGAATCAGGCTTTTTGAATTCATCTACATCAATTTCACTCTTTAAAAACGGTCTTCCCTCATGACATTGGAAGCAGTTTATGCTAAAGAGTGAAATACCAACATATCTCAAATTGATTTTACTGGTATAATACTTCAAATACTCCTTTTCATTAATCACATGTAAATCTGTTACTTCATAATTTACAGTGGATTCAATTAAAAAAGGAGGACTTTTGCCGTTACTGAAATAGGCTTTAGTTAGTTTTTCTAATTCACCTTTTCTTTCCTGAAATATAATTTTATACGTAAGCGTCCGAGCAACCCCATATTGTCCAGCCATGCTGCAAGCCCGACCTTTG
>CAZWDL010000253.1:0-3225 GCA_964632995.1 uncultured Saprospiraceae bacterium | reverse complement strand
TTTCGCGGCCTCTTTTGGCGGTATCCTGCGTTGCTCGTTGGTCAGGTAGCTACGGCTATCTTCCCGCCTCGCGCCTTGGCTACCGCCAAAATAGTCTCCCAAAAAATTATCAATTACTTAATGCCGGAGGCACTAGTACACAGTGTACTAGGTGCTGGATGCTGGAGCACAAAACTCACCTCTCGACTCCCCCTTAAGGGTTCCTTATATCCGCCATCTTATTGCATACTTCCTACTGCTGACCGGGTTCTGTCTATCCGGTCAATTTTTCAGAGATGAGCCGGAATAACCCGGAAAATTCACAAAGAATTTTCCGCCCGAAGGACTGGCGAATTGCAAAATTCTGGTTGTTCAGTCATCGCTCACCGGTAATCCGCTGGGCACTGTGGCCGGAATATTCGGCGATTTCAAAGGCGGCGATGGCATTGGCGGCGTGTTGGAATCCCAACGCTTCGATGGGTACATCGGGGTATACTTCCCGGAAGAGCCGCCGGTACTCAGGAATATCCAGCAGGCGCAGCATGATGCGGTGCCAGATGACCTGTGGAGAAGCCTCGCTGATCAGAGCCAGTTCGTTGATCTGGCCGTTGACATCGCGAAGCAGCTTAATATCGAAAAATCAATGCTTGATTTGACGATGTTAGCACGGCATGGAGCGCGGAGCTCCCGCTCCGCGATGTAGGAGCGGCAAGTAAGAGCGGTTTTGCGACCGTAAATCTCATCCTTTAGGCAACGTTTATCCTGCTCTGACGTCGCGGAGCAGGAGCTCCGCGTTCCGGCCGCGCCGGCATTCCGCGCCGGCATTATTTTGAATAGAAAAAGAAAAGGCTTGACGACAAAAAATCGTCAGGCCTTCAGAGCCGCCCAGCGGACTTCCCGGTCAAGAAAATCTACGTCGCTTCGCTCCAAGATTTTCTAATGATCGGGATAAACTTCTCGTCCGCCGGGCAGCTCTCAGGGCACTAAAAAAGAAGGGCTCAACACCAGATGGTATTGAGCCCTGAGAGCCGCCCAGCGGACTCGAACCGCCGACCTACGCATTACGAATGCGTTGCTCTACCAGCTGAGCTAGAGCGGCTTTTTGCAGCGAATGCAAATTTACAAAAGCCGCTTATTATGCAAAACAATTTCCGGAAAAAATTATCGGAAGCAACAGCGGAGTATCCGGAACAAAAAAATACTCAGATGTATACGTGTGAAAGCGCAGAAAAGTTTCACTTCAGCGAAGAAAATGCCGTTAAAATAACAAGCGGGCAAATTTTTGGGAACAAGCAAGCCTTATTTTTAGGATAAATCATTGGAAGTGTTATCTTTAGCAGGCATTGTTAGTAGAAAAAATGCATGGAAGAAACTTTTTTTGTGAATATTGTGTTTCTGATAACGTACCGGGCGGGAAGATACCGCCACAACAACAAACCAATACGCTTGTCCCTATTACTGCAAGTCCAATGATTTTAAAGAGATCAATGAGTTTTTAAGCAGCATTGAACAAAAACTCCAGGTCTGGGACTTAACAATTATCAGAAGCGTTGCGTTTTACTTAAAATTAAACCATTCATATGAGGGCACTAGTCATTACAAATAGTATTACTCGCCGCGACAGCCGGTCGATCGAAAAATACCTGAATGAGATTGCCAAATACGATGTCTTGACTCCGGAGGAAGAGCTGGAACTTTTCAAGCGATTCCGCAATGGAG
Source organism: uncultured Saprospiraceae bacterium (assembly GCA_964632995.1). Taxonomy (GTDB): domain Bacteria; phylum Bacteroidota; class Bacteroidia; order Chitinophagales; family Saprospiraceae; genus CAZWDL01. The sequence continues at coordinate 1,527 of CAZWDL010000253.1, read as the reverse complement.
ACGAACAGGCATTCTCGACGATTATTAGTTCGAATCTGCGGTTTGTCGTATCGGTTGCCAAGCAGTATCAGCACGTAGGTCTGTCGCTCAACGACCTGATTAACGAAGGCAATATGGGACTGATCAAGGCCGCCCGCCGTTTTGACGAAACCAAAGGCTTTAAGTTTATCTCCTATGCCGTCTGGTGGATTCGTCAAACTATTCTGCAGGCTATTAATGACAAAGCCCGGAAAATCCGCGTACCGCAGAATCAACAAACCACCTCCAGCAAGATCATGAAAAAGCGGGATCAGCTGCTCAAGGATCTGGAGCGCGAGCCGGCCCTCTGGGAACTGGCCAAAGAGATGGAACTCTCCGAATCGGAGATCGAGCAGAGCATGCAGTCTTATCAACTCTGTCGTTCCCTCAACGCGCCGATGGACAGCGAGGAAGATTTTACCCTCGAAAATGTACTGGAGGACGATAAGATTGACGAGCCGGATAAAAAGCTGACCCACGAAGAGTCCCTGCGCATCGAAGCAGTGGAAATGCTCAAAACGCTATCGCCGCGCGAAGCCGAAATCCTCTCTCTCTTCTTCGGTGTCAACAGCAAACGGCCCCACAGCCTGAACGATATTGCCGATTACTTCGACCTCAGCCGCGAACGCGTCCGGCAGATCAAGGATCGCGCCCTGCTGAAACTCCGCCGACGCATGCGCCGCGGAGCCCTGAACTGATCGGCGTCAAGATATTTCTCTATCTGTGAAGGAGTGCATTCTGAAAAGGATGCACTCCTTTTTTTATTGAAAAAATTTCCGCTACCCTTTTTCGCTTTTCCACTATTACTGCTACCTTTCCAGCACGCGCATGTTGCAATTAATTTTGAATATTTCGTACTCCGGAAGATTGGATATTCCGACTTCTCGGAGCGAAGCGAAGAGCCGTATGGCCCATTTCCAACTTTGAACTATGTCAAAAATGCACATCGAAGGGGTTATCCCTCCCATGATTACCCCCTTTACCAAAAGCGGGGAGGTCGATTACGAGGCCCACGCGGCCAATGTTGAAAAATGGAACGATACCGGGCTTCGCGGTTACCTTGTGCTGGGTTCCAACAGCGAGGCGGTTTTTCTGTCCGAGCAGGAAAAGCTGCGTCTTATAGAAGAGACGGTGGAAGCGGCATCAGTTCACCGGCTGATCCTGGCCGGCACCGGCATGGAGTCCACCCGTGAAACTATCCGCCTGACCAACCTGGCTGCCGAGAAGGGGGCACATCTGGCCTTGTTGCTTACCCCGGCTTACTACGCAGGGAAAATGGACGCCGCAGCGCTGATCCGGCATTACGAAAGGATAGCCGAAGAAAGTGATATTCCTATTCTGCTTTACAATGTTCCCAAGTACACCCACCTGAATGTGCCGGTTCCGATAGTGCGGGAACTTAGCGCCCATCCCAATATTGTGGGTATGAAAGACAGTACGGGCAACATCGCCCAACTGCTGCAGTTTCAGGCCGCGGCGGCCGATGGGTACCAGGTGCTGGTGGGAACG
>CAZWDL010000252.1:0-3260 GCA_964632995.1 uncultured Saprospiraceae bacterium | reverse complement strand
TGGACAGCCTGCTGCGTACTACCAGCCATCCGGACCTGGAAATCATCGTGGTTGATAATGCTTCGGATGACGGCACGCAGGACGCGCTGCACGAAAGCACCTCCTCTTTTTACGCCGAACTAAAAAGGCTTAAATTTATCATCGAGGCGGTGGAGCGGCGCGAAAACGTCTTCTTCCTCCTCGACGAGATCCTCAAAGGCACCAACTCGCGCGACCGCCACACGGGCTCCAAAGCCCTCATCCGGCAGCTCATCCGCTCGGGCGGCGGCGGCCTCATCGCCACCCACGACCTGGAACTGGGACAGCTGGCGGAACAGTACGGCGGGGCCATCGAAAACCTGTGCATCGAGGTGGATATCCGCGACGGCAAACTGTACTTCGACTACAAAATCAAGCCGGGCGTCAGCCAGAGCTTCAACGCGACGCAGTTGATGCGGGATATGGGGATAAATGTTTGATTATTTCTGCTGGGTGGTAACCTGAAAATCTTTTTCCGCAGTTCGAACTCCCTTCCGGGATGCGCCGCGTAATACATCTTTCTGATCTCTTTCATTAGCTCTCCGGATAGTTCCGAAAATTTGTATTTGACCTCTAATTTTTTCCGGAGGGTTTTCATTTTGCAGTTATTCTCCATGTAATTACCGTAGGACGCAGGGAACGCCAGTTAATCACGTTCCCTGCGCACGCTCGATAATTTCCTTTGAGTCCTGTTAATTCGGAATTAACTTATCTTCAATTGATCCATCCTGGCTTGCTTCAAGTTTTCCATTCATCACACAATCGTTGTACCGGGAAGATGCGGCATCTAAAGCATTGGTGTAGATCATATCAGCTTCTTTAAAACAGAAGGAAGGGCTGGGCCATAATGCTCTACGACACCTTTCCTGATTCTCATTATATTCATTTGTTGCGACATCGAAAGATGTTAGCCAATTACCGTAGCAATCAATGGCAAAGGAAAGGCTGTTTATCATGATTATAAAAATCACGGTCAAAATAATTTTGTCCCTCATTACTTATTGGTTTTAAGTTGAATAATCTTATCACGCAATTCGGCCTCTCTTTCAGGATGTGCCGAACGATATAAATTTCTAATTTCATCCAATTGGTCATCGGACATTACCGAAAGGCTGTATTTGGTCTCCAGTTTTCTTAGGAGGGTTACCATTTTGCAATCAATTTCTTGGTAAAGTACTCCTCCACGGATGGCACTAAAAATACCCTTATCGATTTCGCAAGTATTTTTCGCGGGATTCCTTTCCAATATTTCTGTCAACTTTTCATAATCGAAGGCACCCCTAGCTACGTGATAGGCGCGCTCATCACACACTTCACGCCACTGATCATAATCAGGATCCTCAGCGATCTGTTGTAGCAGGGAGTTATCATATTTTTCCTGTCCGTCTTGCTGACAGGAAAGCGTTCCCGAAAGGAGAAATAGAAGCATGACCAAAAAATAATAGCTCTTCATTTTTGCTAAGTTTTAAGGTTAAATAATAATGTTATAGACGGGACTAATAATTTTCATCAAGACAACGAAAAAACGCTCTCCTCTTAATGGTAACCGTTACTGTATAGCTTGTAGCACAAGCTAAGAAAGGTCCTAATAATGATTCGGCCGATACAACAGAACAGACCCCGAACTGAAGAGCCGCTTCAATCATGCCCTCTTGATAGGCGTCATAGCAGGGAGTACCAAGGTGGCGACTTGTCACGATGTCTTTCTCAAAGGCTGCTGTAATCGATTGACGGACCCTTTCAAGGTCAGGAGAGCAGCCTAAGCTATTAACATTCTCCTCCATCGTCAAAAGTCTTTTGTTCAAGGTCTTTTGATCAATTCCAATCTCCGCAAGAAATTCTACCGCTGAACGCTTACCGCTCTCAAATTTTTCTATTTCCTTTTCGAAATCCTCGCTATTCAACCGCTCCGAAATTTCACGTTCTAAGGATTTAAACTGGAAAATCAATTCTTCTTCAACGGCGTGATCCTCTATCAATTCGGCAGTTTCAACCTTTTCGCAGGAAGAAAAAGCCAGCGCCAGAATTAAGCTGAAAAAAATAACTTTAAACCTCTTCATAGCTTTATACTTTTAAGGTGAACAATAAATTACCAGGTACAATTCGAGGTTTGAATTGTATATTCTTTGATAAATCATTTGACCCATTCTTTACTAGGGAGAACTCAGCAATAACCAATTATACTGTCGTCGAAATTATTTGAGAGGGTGTTGATACGACTACTGATCGTAGTCGATCAAGAATATCACCGTTCTCAAAACGATTTACGTCGCGTATAATATCTACTGGATAGCAGAAGCAATAAATATCTTATGTGCAGGGAACACTATTGATCAACTTGAGTGCTAGATGGAAAGTAGTTGGGTTGGTTTTAGCAATATATATACTTTTTTTCAAAAAGTCAAAACAATTTCCGGAAAGGTTTCATTTACCAAAATTCAAGAAATAACTTATGCTGTAAACCGGTCCGCTTTATTCCTTACTTTTCGAACCTTTACCTATTTTAAGGGCGTTTCTCAATAGAGAGTCAAATCACTAAAACCCTCCACCCATGAGAGCGATGCTAACAACCCTGATCATCATAGCCACCACCCTCTTCCTGTCCGCCGGCGCCCTCGCAGACACCACGGCCGACGGCGGCGCCATCCGCGCCCTGGTGGTCGGCATCTCCGATTACCGGAGTGATGAGATTCCCGACCTGCAGTATGCCCACCGCGATGCGGCCGCCTTCGCCGGTTGGCTTCGCTCGCCTGCGGGCGGGGAAGTGCCGGCCGAAAACCTGCGGGTACTGGCCGGTGAGCAGGCTACCGGCGGCGCCATCCTCGCCGGCCTGCACTGGCTGCTGACGGAGAGCCGGAAAGGCGACCGCGCCGTCGTGTACTTCAGCGGGCACGCCGGACTGGAATCGGTGGCCAATCCGCAGCCGGGGTATCTGTTGCCTTACGACGCCCCCGGCATGGTGTATCCGGCGGGCGGGATCGGACAAGGGGATCTGCGTCGCATTTTTTCGCATATTAAAGATATCCGCCAGGCCGAAGTGTGGTTTATCCTCGACGCGCCGCATGTGGAAGCGCTGCCCGCGGAGGAGGACAATGCGCCCAGCCCGGTCCGCGACCTCGCCGGCGCTTTTCCGGTAACGGTGAAGATGCTGGCCTGCGGCCCCGGGCAGGTCGCCGCGGAAGGGAATCAGTGGGGCAACGGCCACAGCCGCTTTACCTACAGTCTGTTGCAAGGCCTGTACG
>CAZWDL010000251.1:0-3312 GCA_964632995.1 uncultured Saprospiraceae bacterium | reverse complement strand
GCTGGACAGACGATACGCGGAAGGCAAGATCGACGAGGAAGAGTACCGCCGCAAAAAAGAAGAACTCCAGTCTTGAGTATAGGTCGCATGACCTTTTGGAGGCATTCTGCGGAAGGGCTTCAGCACTCCGGTATTTTCGGTTTCAATTCTTCGGAGGCCTCCAAAAGGTCATGCTCCGGGGCTGCTTTTTCGGGCTTTGATCGCCGGAAGCTGAGGTGCTTCGGGGAGCGAAAAAATGATTTTCACAGCTCGGACAATCTTACTGACGGCCGCTCTTGCGTCGCGAAGCAGTAGCGTGGGAGAGTAAAGATTCAGAAAGTGAAGTTGTTTGCTTTGCGACCTCTGCGCCTTTGCGTGGATTTCAGAAGTGGTTTTTCACACAAGCGAAAAGTAACTTCTCGTTAAGCAATTCTACAGCAGCGCTGACGAGGAGTTGCACGCAGAGGCGCTGAGTGCGCTGAGGAAAACGCAAGGCGTTTTCTCTTTGCGGCCTATTCATTTTTCCGAAGGCAGGGTTCTTGCCGGGAAATCAAGATGACGGAGGGATGCGTTGTAAACAATCTCCGTATTCGGAAATACTTCCGGGCGCTACACCTTGATTTCCCGGCATCAGCCGTAAGGCGCCGGACCTTAATTTTCCGGCATCCGCCGTCAGGCTCACTTCAGTCCCATCTGTCGTTTCAGCTGGATGTTATCGACGACAAATTCGCCCACCTTCTCTCCTTGCTCCACGCCGTAGTCGATCGCGGGGCGGTAGTGGATGCCCCCGTAAAGGCGGCTGACGGCCGCTTCGTCGGAAGCCTCGAAGAAGGAATTGAACTCGCGGGCCGGCAGGCCGTAAGGTTCCTCCGTAGTATCCACGAAGTGGAAGTCATCGCCGAAGACGTGGGTCAGGGCGACGGCGGCGGCGCGGGAAATTACGCTGTGACCGCTGGTGTGTTCGGGGAATGGCGGCGTCTGCAGGGCCGGCAGCCAGTCTTCGTCGATATACTTATTGATGACGGTTTCGGGGCGCACCAGGTTGGAGCGGTATTTTTCATCCCAGCAACTGATAAAGCCGTCGAAGAGGGCGATGGAGGTCCAGGTATATGCCTCCAGCGTTTTCATAAAATCCGCGTCCGCTTCCTCGCTGGCGATTTTGGCGATGCCGATCCAATGCCCGCCGGGGGTGATCTTTTTGGTCGCGTACATCACGTGCCCCGTGTGATGGCTGACATAGGGGTTGCAGTCCCAAAAGCTGGCGATGGCCTGGCGGTCCTCCGCTTCACTCTTATCTTCCACCCGAAGCACCTCGTATACCTCCCTAGTTTCTTTCATGAACTTGCTCTCCGGATCTGTACTGAAGGGAGTGGGTGGCGGGGGCGTAAATTGATTGGCCGAGTCGATCACCAGGGGGCGGATCTTATTCCAGTGAGGCTCGATACCGTCCATATAGTCGGGCGGTGTAGGCTGCCACTTGGCCGGATCGTCGGTGATGGAGTATTTGGGGAAGGTGCGGGTCTGCTTGTACATATCGCCGTCGGCCCAGGCCAGAATGTGCTGCGCGACCTTATCTCCGTAGGCCATCGAGCGCTCGTAAACGGCGCTGGGCATCTTCAGATCGCGAAACTCCTGATGAATTTCTTCCTGGAAAGCCTTCATTTTATCTTCCGAAAAGATCAGGGCCGTTCCCACCGTTAGGAAAGCATGGACGCTCGCCAACGGGAAACAATATTCGGCGCCCTCCTCCGGTTGTGGGAAAGGTTCCAGGCCGTGCAGTTGGCCGGCCAGCGTTTGGTAGGCCGGATGATCGTGCAGGGCCGCCTCGTAGGCCGCAATAGTCGGATACGCATAATTCCGGCTGGCTACCGGCGGCGAGAAGATGTCATGCACGATGACATCCGACAGTTGCTGCATAGAGCGGTGTAAAAATTCCGGATTCGCCGCTTCCTCTTGATAATTCGGATTGACCTCCTCGCAGGAGGCGAAAATGCTGAGCGCAAAGAACAGAAAAAATAGTTTCCGCATGCTCATAGATTTTTGAATTTGGTTTGTATGTTGGCAGTATTGACGGGGTGACTGGCAGTCACCCCGTCAATGATCTCCTCGTCAAAAATTTGGAAAGTATATTTTAACCGGTATTAATCGGATTAAAGCTCAAAAAATTCCCTTTCCCCCACTTTTCTCAGGATTTTGTCGCACGATGACAATATTTTCCCGTTTTTTAACGGACAAAAGTATAAAACAAATCGGGAATGAACTGATCTGTCTGTTTTAATTCTCTCTCCTCTTTTTACCTTACGTACAGCAGGAAGAATTCGTTGCCTGAGAAAAGGCAAGTCTGAGCATAAAAGCCGGAGTCCCTGAGAAAGGGCCTTCTGGTATCTCCCGGAGTCACAGCGACCAGGCGTTACCCACCTGTTCTGCCGGGATGCAGGCCTCATAGCGGCCGGGAACGGGCAGGTAGGAGAGCACGTTCTCCCCAATTTCCCCGGAGGCGTAAAAACCCAGCATGATCAGGCGCTTGAGGGTGAACAAGAATTTGTAGGTGAGGTATTCCACGGCTTTTTCCGCGCCCTGCGGTTTGGGGCTGTTGATCAGTTGCCTGATTTCGGATTGGCGCTGTTCGGGTACACTAAAGTAAGTGCGAAGACCAGCCGTAAAATCTTCAGCAGTTGCCTGTGTCACACTTTTTCCGGTATGCTCTTCAAAGGCGCTCTGCCAGCGCATCATCCCCGCATCAAAAATAACGCGGTCAGCGGGTAGGGCGACTTTCGACAGGAACACATCGACAAAGACGTGCGACTTAACGGCTTTGGACCCCGGTGTTTCCGTCTGAGGCAGCAGTGCCTCGCCCAGCTCTTCCACGATGATCGCTCCGTCCGAAGAGAGGTAGAGCGGCTCCCAGCCCGACTTTTCTTCCGTGCGGCAGGAAGTGAGCAAGCCGGCCAAGGTCGCTGGTGTCAAAGTGTATCCCAACGCCGGAGATATCGATTTCAATACATCTCTTCTTTCCATTGATTAGAGATTTAGTTCAGACCACCCCAGGGTGTGTACTTTCATCGTGGGATAGTCTTTGATGTGCTCGACGTTGGGGCCGCGGTCCAGCAAAAGGGTTTTCAGGCCGCCCTCGCAGAGCTCCTTGGCCGCCCAGCCGCCGGAAATGCCGGAGCCGACGACGATGGCGTCGTAGGTGAAGAGGGACTTGGGATCTTGGTGAATGTGAAACATGGCTGGGTTTCTATGGCCGGTTATTCGTTTTTCGTAAGGAAGATAATTAGAGCATGTTTAAATTTCGTTTTTGATGGCGAAAAAGTTCAGTTTCGGGTTCTC
>CAZWDL010000250.1:0-3318 GCA_964632995.1 uncultured Saprospiraceae bacterium | reverse complement strand
ACCGATTAGCAGGAGTAAGAGAGAAGCTATTGTGCAGGCGATTTTTTATAAATAAGCAGTACCTGTCAGTAAGTAATGCTCCTGTCGATTTAAAGAAAAGTTAACCATCGAAAAGCAGCATCCCGGGAATACGGAGTTAAATTGCACCAGGCATCCGAGCTGCCTTCATGGCTGTATAAAGCGGTGCAACAACGATCATTACTCCACCATCACCAATATACCTATGCAAAGACCGACCATCAGTCAACTGCTACCGGTTCAGGTTCAGACCGTGTTGAATTTTCTAAACGAGGCGCGGACCGTCGATGATCTGACCAATATGGAAAAGCACCGACCCGATCTCTCCGAAGAAGAGCGGTCGAGCTATTCCATTGGAGAACAATCAGCCCAAAATATATTGGATACCCGGGCCAAGCTACCGGCGGGGCGCTTCAATAAGCTGGATGAGGTCTTGGCCGTCAAAGGGATTGGCGAGGACAAAGTACTCGATATCGTCGAGTTCATCTGGCAGCCGGCCGAAGAGATCTTTCGGAAGCATTTGTTTGAAAACGTTTTAGGGGAGAATTGGGCCGTTAATTACTGGCGGTATAGTCTGGAGCCCGGGGAATATGAGCGCCTTACCGAAGAGGAAGGGTTGCTGCAAACCTTCATTGGAAGAAAGGTATTGGAAATAGCCAATGAGCGACACGACAATTACGTAATCGGGGCCCTGGCGCAGGCCCTGCTTGAGAAGTCTCCTCAGGATCGGGTGGAGGGTTTAACCGCCCAGATCCAGTTTGCGAGCTGGTGGTTTCGTTTTGACGAAGACAATTGGTTCTCCTTTGAACGCATCTCTGAATTGATCGATCCTTTTATCAACTATTTTGGGATGCAAAAATTCACCTACATCGACCTCGTTTTCTTCAGAGGCTTTATGAACGGCGGAACGGTAGCCGATGGTATTTCGCCGGATGACCTGGTGGTCAGCCTGAATCCGGCGGAATATGCGATCACTATCTGGGGGATATCTCTATATGATTAAACTAATACCTTTTTAAATGGCTAGACTGGCAAAACAAAAAGTACACGCGGCATTGGAAAAGGCCGCACGAAATATCCTCAGCGCGGCAGGGGATGATCCTTTCGTAAGTCGAAAAGACATCCGCGGAAAACTTAAAGAATTAGAAGGGGTCGAACAACAACTCACCGGCGTTTTTTACCGCTTTATGGACCACCGGGACGCCAAGCCGGGCGCAAGGATCACCAAAAAGGATATTGATGAGACCCTGGCTTACGCTAAAGAAAAGTTGGTGGATGCTTACGATGTAAACAACAACGGCTTATCGGCGGCGGAGATCGCGAACATGTCCTACACGGCCCGTCTGGCCGTTCGGTACGCCATTTTGCAGGACCAGGCGGTAGAAGAGATAAGTACCCAAGCGCTCTACGATCGCCTCTTCGAATTAGGGAACGACCTGTATTTTCCGGCCTGGGCTAATGAAGCCGACGCCTACTTGTCGGTTTTCCGCCAAGACGCCGATCTGGAAGTATTGACCCCGGAAAGTTTCAGCGCTGCCCTGGGCCTGGATCCATCCAATAAAGAAGAAGCTATTCAGCTTTGGCATCAGGGCCGGTCCGAGTATGAGTGGATATTTGAATTGTATGAAGAATACGAAAAGCCGGCGGCTTTAGAGTCGTTCAAAACACTCCATCTATTTATGGAACAACACCTCACCCACCTCACGCATATCGTGGTGGGGCTCGATGGAGCGCGCAGGGATTCGGAATATCCTGTCTACTTTGTGGGGTTGACTCCCGACGGAGACATCCTTGGATTTCAGACGATAACGATTTGGACGTGAATACGGCCCGAAACCTACCCAAAACGTCCCAGGATATAATTGCGGGTCAGTTCTTCCTGCGGCGCCCGAAAGATCTGCTCCGTTTCGCCGAACTCGATCAGCTGTCCCAGGTACATAAGAGCGGTATAGTCCGCCACCCGCTGCGCCTGTTGCATATTGTGGGTCACGATAACCTGGGTGTAGCTGGATTTCAGCTGTAGCATCAGCTCTTCGATCTTGGCGGTACTGATGGGATCCAGTGCCGAGCAGGGCTCGTCCAGCAGCAGCACCTCGGGATCAACAGCGATGGCGCGGGCGATGCAGAGCCGCTGCTGCTGGCCGCCCGACAGGTCCAGCGCCGACTGATCTAGCTGGTCTTTGACCTCCTTCCAGAGAAAGCTGCTTTGCAGGGTTTGTTCCACGATCGCCGCCGTTTGTTTTCTACTCGTCGTTTTTCCGTTGATCCGCAATCCGAAGGCGATGTTGTCGAAAATGCTCTTGGGAAAGGGGTTGGGCTTCTGGAAGACCATCCCGATCTTGCGCCGGATATCCACCGCGTCGATCTCCGGCGCGTAAATGTCCCGGTCGTCGAGCAGGATCTCGCCTACCGTTCGGCGTAGGCTGTTGCCTACGTCGTACTGCAAAATCCATTTTGTGCAAACCGTCACCACTCATACATTGCATCCAACAAGGTTACCTCAATCAAGCCATGCTCCCCCGTTGGCATGATCTGCTACTATGGTTTTCAGCAAGATACGTAAAACGGAGTTTTGATAATGCTGCGGACCGCGTAAGTAGAACCTACGCCGAACGGGGTCACTGCGTGCGACACACATCATTGAACACTGCCCAAAATTCCCTCGGTCAAAAGTGCAACTTGTTTTTTCCTCATTCCTCACCCCATTTTGCCGCGAAAGCATTTGCCGCCAAAATTACTCGGTCAAGCCTCGTGAGAGAAGTTGTCAGAGAAGGTATTTTTGTGCCCATTTACAATTAGAGTTTCCTGGCTTGAGAACTCTGTAGTTACTCCAAAAGCGGTCAGCAGTCGAATAAATGACCTCCTGTTTTGTCAACCCGAATTTTGGTGCTATTTTTAGTCTGGTAAAGATTGTGAATAAACCATCGAATGCTAAGTTTGTCGAAAGTGAGCATTTCGTAGAAACAATATTCTGAGGAGGTGGAACTTGAAGGTCCCAGATGTGGTCCTCGATACCACGTCTGGGGTTTCTATTTTAATAGCTTGGGGGATATTCGATGAAGCCATGGTGCGTTTTGAAACTGCTCATCCCTGCAAAACCGAAACTAGGCGAAGCTGTGAATAAGGTTTTTAAGAGTTTATTGATATTTTTCTTAGCTTGCCATCACTTGACCGGTCAGGCGTATCGTGATCTGCCCCAAATCGAACCCTCTTACATCACTACCTTTACAGCAGAAGAAGGTTTACCCATCTGTACCGGAGAGGTCTTCATTTCACCGGAAGGACGATTATATGTCACCA
>CAZWDL010000249.1:0-3337 GCA_964632995.1 uncultured Saprospiraceae bacterium | reverse complement strand
ACCTCCCGCTCCATCCTGGTGTCCCATTCCAAACACCACATTAAAGAAGTTGTAACCCATTGCGTATGAAAGTCCCATTGGCGATACCTAAAGCACGGCAGCTGAACGAAAGCGAAGACTACGGCTTCCTCCGGGAACAAGGCTTCGCGCATATAGAGCGGCTGGCCAGCGACATCTGGACGGATTACAACGTACACGACCCAGGCATTACCCTGCTGGAAGCCCTTTGCTACGCCATCACCGATCTCGGGCACCGCACCGGCTTCGATATGAAGGACATTCTTGCTAAAGAAGGAACCGACAACAGCCAGGCCGAGCCGCCTATTTTCACCGCCCGCGAGATCCTCACAAACAACCCCTGGACAGCCACCGACTGGCGGAAACTACTGGTAGACGTGGACGGCATTCGCAACGCCTGGCTTTTCCTGGCCGATTGCCAGGAGGTGGACTTCTACGCCGAATGCAAAAGCAGCGAACTCAAATACTTCGCGCCGGATCACAAAATAAAGCCCGAAAAGCTGAATATCGACCCCCAGGGCAACAGCCGGGTACTCATCGACTTTATCAATGACCCCGCCAATACGGAAACCGAACAGATCATTCTGCCCCTGCAGCTGGAGGTGTTCGACAGCATTAACAATATCACTACCGCCTACCGGGTGGAAATACCGCTTCCCGGCTGGGCGGAAGTGGAGAACCGCCGCAATAGCTTCCTTAATTTCATCAACCTCGATAATATCGTTTCCATCAGCCTGCTGAATGTCGATTTCAACAATGCCGCCGCCATTTGGCAGGGAGATGTGCTCATCAATTTCAATACCCAGGGCACGAATTACCAGATCAAATTCTCGGAGGTGGTGATCGACGGAGTAACGGAAACGGCGGTAAAGGACGAGCTGGAACTTTCCCTTACCACCGTCAATAGTGAAAATGTCATCCTTCAGTATCAGCAATATCTTTTGCGTACCCTCGCCCGCCTTTCCGAACATACCATCAGCCTGCGGGGCCTGTACGAAGTATTGCTGGAATACGAAGTGGACGATCAGTACGGCGACCTCAACAGTGGCTTACTGGATTACACCCTGACTTATAAAGATGGCAGCGGCGAGGTGCAGGAAGTGGATGTGGAAGTGCTGATGCCTTCCTGGAGGGACGTCTACGGCCAGCTGGAAGATTATTTCGCTTTCATCAATTCGCCGGAGATCACCGCGGTGGTTTTTGAAAATGAGAACCCCGATGAGGTGAATAAGATATGGACGGCGGACCTGGTGCTGCAGTACGACGGTCAGGGCAGCCTGCCGGATCTTCGGCTCGACAACCTGAAGTTCAAGGGTATCGGCACTACCGAAGAGATCGATGCGCTCAAAGCCAATATTGGACTCCTGGACGCCCGCAGCCTGATCGGCTTCTACCACGGGAAGCTGAAGCGCCTGATGGAGATCACGGAGGTGGTGGAAATGCGCCTGCACGCGCACCGCAACCTCTGCGAGGACTTCAAGAAGATCACTTCCATTTGTGTCAATGAAGTGGCCGTTTGTGCGGATATCATCCTCGAGAATGACGCCAATTTGCTGGAAGTCCAGGCGGAGATCCTGTTCAAAATACAGCAGTACATGTCGCCACCCATCCGCTTTTACAGCCTGGAAGAGATGGTGGCCATGGGCATTCCTTCCGAAGAGATCTTCAACGGCCCGGCCTTGAATCATGGCTTTATTCCCGATGAAGAGATCGAAACCTCGGAGCTCAAAGACAAATACTACATCTACGCCTCCGACATCATCAACCTCATCATGGATGTGGAGGGCGTACTGGCGGTTAAGGACCTGCTGCTCACCAAATACGATCAGAAAGGCAACCCAGTACTGCCGAGCGAGCGCTGGTGCGTGCTGATCGATCATCACTGTAAGGCGGAGCTGAGCATCGACAAGTCAAAGCTCCTTTACTTCAAGGACGGGCTGCCTTACATTCTGCCCGAAAGCAAGGAAGAAGAGCTGCTCAAGAAGATCTCCCGCATGCGGGCCATTGCCGAGCGCTACAAGCTGGAGAGTGAAGAGAACGACTTCCCCCTTCCGGAAGGGCGGCCCCTGCCGCTCGACAGTTATCAGCCGCTACGCTACCTCCTGCCTCAAACCTATGGAGTAGGGGCGGAGGGCCTGCCGGAAACGGCCACCGACGAACGCAAGGGCAAAGCCGCCCAGCTCAAGGGCTTCCTGGCTTTCTTCGACCAGCTGCTGGCCAACTATCTGTCTCAGCTGTCTAACCTGCGCGAGCTCTTCTCCCTGGACGAGCACGCCACCGGCAAGCTGAAGAAAACCTATTACGCCCGCTTCCTGGAAGAAGAACTGCTGGGCGAAAGCCTGTACGCCAATCCTTCCGCTCTGGAGGACGCCGGAGGTACAGAGATCGGCCCCAAGAGCCTGCAACGCCTTTTCGAATCGCATGCCGATTACCTGGACCGCCGCAACCGCTTCCTCGACCATCTTCTCGCCCGCTTTGCCGAGAGCTTTACCGACTACGCCCTGCTGGTCTTCCAGCAACTGGACGAGGACGAGATGCAGGAGCTCATCCACGACAAGATCAGCTTCCTGGAGGAATATCCCGTGATCAGCAGCCAGCGGGGCAAAGGCTTTAACTACCGGGATGAAGATGAGCTCTGGGATACCGAAAATGTGGCAGGCCTGAAAAAGCGCATGAGTAAGCTGATCGGTATGGAGGACTACCTGCGCAAGGACCTGCACTGTGAAACCATCCGGGACAGCTTCCAGGTGGTGGAGATCAACCCCTTTGATTTTACCTTTAAACTGGAGCAGGGCGGAACGGATGTGCTCACCTCTCCCAAACATTTTACCACCTTCGACGAGGTCTTTTACGCTATGGAAGAGGCCATCGCCCTAGCCGCGGATGCGGAGAACTACACTACCGAACCCGCAGGAGCGCAGTACATCTTCCAGGTCGCGGAGATCAACCGCCATCCGGTGACGGACGCCATCATCAGCAAGGACGTCTACCTGGAGAGCGTGGATCAGTACGGCAGTGAAGAGCTGGCTGCGGAGGCCGGAGAAAACCTGCGCCAGGAGATCGCCGCCGATTTTGACGGGGAACCCTGCGAAGTGGAAGGCTTCCACCTCATCGAGCATATCCTGCTGCGGCCGAAAAGCGAATACGAAGACTTGTTGTTCGAGGTCTGCCTGAACCAGGATTGCTTCTTCTGTGGAGAAGAAGACCCTTACTCCTTCCGGGTAACGGTGGTGCTGCCTTACTGGATGGAAAAATTCATAGACGAGAAAATGAAGATCCGGGAATACGTCAACCGCCTGTTCCGCCAGGAGGCGCCCGC
>CAZWDL010000248.1:0-3394 GCA_964632995.1 uncultured Saprospiraceae bacterium | reverse complement strand
TCCCGTTCTGGCCGCCCTGGCCGGAATAAGCAGCCTGGCTTCCTCTTTTTCCTGGATCGAACCCGCACGCCCTTATTTCATCGGCGCAACGGTGCTGGTGCTGGCATTCGCCTGGCATCAGAAACTGAGAGGGGTAAAGGCGGATGAGATTGATTGTGATTGCGAAACGGACGCGAAGCCTTCTTTTTGGCAATCTAAAAAGTTCCTGGGGGTCGTCACGATTACCGCCGCACTGCTGCTGGCGTTCCCGAATTACGCCGCCGTATTCTTTCCCGAAGCGGAATCCGCCGGAATTGCCGTATCGCAGGATAGTGTGCAAAAGGTGGAATTCACCATCAAAGGCATGACCTGTACGGGATGCGAACACCATGTAAAAAGTGAAGTGAGCAAACTGGACGGCGTTATCGAGGCTGCCGTTTCCTATGAGAAAGGCGATGCGATCGTGAAGTTTGATAAAAGCAAGACTTCCATCGAAGCAATTACGGCCGCTATCAACTCAACCGGGTATAAAGTCACAAAACACCGGGTATTAACGAATTCCTCTCAAATATAGATTTCTATGAAAGCTTCCGATACCGTTCTCGAATCGACCATCACCTGCCTTCATTGCGGGCACCGGAAAGAAGAAACCATGCCCACTGATGCTTGCCAGTTTTTTTACGAGTGCGAAAACTGCAAAACGGTACTCAAACCAAAAACAGGAGATTGTTGCGTCTTTTGTTCTTACGGATCGGCCGCTTGCCCGCCCATCCAGAAGGGGGGTGAAAGCGCTTGTTGCGGAAACTGAAAGAATAATGAACATGAAAACCTACGATGTAGTAGTCATCGGTTCCGGCATGGCTGGAATGACGATTGCCAGAAAATGCGCCGCAAAAGAAAAGCGGGTGGCGATAACGGATTCCCGTCCTTACGGAGGCGCCTGCGCATTGCGGGGTTGCGATCCTAAAAAGGTTCTGCTCATAACTTTTAATGTTCATCGCAAATACACGATAATTTATTCCCCCCGCAAATCTTTTTTCTTTTTCCCAGGAATTGCCATGGATTATCCAACCACAGATCAGTGCCGCGGGAACTAAATACCTGAATAGTTCTTTTTCAAAAAAGTCAGGAAGGCCTGTATCGCTTCGCCTTCCAGAAGGGTATTATAGGTGTTTTCCAAATTTATTTTTTTCAAACAACGCTACCATGAAAAAATCAGCTGTACTCTTTTTCAGTGCAATACTCTCTCTGCTGTCTTATCAGTGTCAGACCGATGAGATCACGACAACCCCGGTTGAAAACCCCTCTTTAGAAGGCGAAACCATCGCGGTGGACGAACACATCACCAGTGACGTAACTTGGACCTCCGGCAACATTTACGTCCTCAACGACCTGATTGTCGTTTCCGAAGGCGCGACCCTGGCCATCGAGCCTTGTGTAGTAGTCAAAGCTGCCGCCGGCGCTACTGGTCTGGTGGTCAGCCGAGGATCAAAAATTGATGCTCAGGGGACAGCGAACTGTCCGATCATCTTCACTTCCATCGACGATCTGCTGGAACCCGGGGAAATTGTTTCTCCCAATCTGACAGGAGATGATACTGAATTGTGGAGCGGCATCTTTATTTTAGGAGACGCTCCAGTCTCTTCCATGGACCCATCAAACTCTGTCATTATGTCCTTACTTCCTCCTCTGCAAGACCCCGACCTGTCGACATTTGGGGGTCAAACGCCGGACGACGACTCAGGTACGCTCAGCTATGTCTCCATTCGCCATACCGGATATGAGACCGCTCCGCTTGAGCAGCCCTCCGGCCTCAACCTCGGCGGCGTAGGCAGCAGCACCACTATCGACCACGTGGAGCTTTTCGCCAATTCCGACGACGGTTTTCTGGTGCGGGGCGGAACGGTCCATGTAAACAACGTCGTCACTTCGCACTTCGACGATGACGGCTTTGACTGCGATATGGGCTATGCCGGCACCATGGACAACCTCATTGGCATCGGCGGCAGCTTAAACGATTCGTCTCTTGAACTCGACGGCGGAGAAGGCGCCGACAACCCGACTTTCACCATCAAAAACGCCTCCTTCAAGGGAAGCCAAAACGGAGAAAATTACATCGACTTTCAGAATGAAGTGAACTGCGTCATCCAAAATACTTATTTCTTCGGCTTTGACACCGACGCCCAGGTGATTCTGGACGGGGACGCGGACGCCGACAATTGGCTGGCCGAACTCATTAATGTTGTCAATCTGGAATTCAACACTTCCCACCTGGCTACGGGCAACATGACCATAGAGACTATCTTCGCGGATGCCGGCGACAATGGTAATGATGCTTTCCTCATTAGAATGCCTGACGCCGGCATGGTTACCGCACCGACAACCGGCGCCGATAAATCCGCCTTCACCGCATGGACCGCGGCCGGCCTGACCGGTGCTTTAGATGACTTTTAACGAATAGGATTTTTTGACAAATATTTCCAACTGGCCGACTATTTTGCCTTCAGTGATCTTAGTTGACGGCGAATAGTCGGCCCAGTAAAAAAACAGCATCGCGCAGCTCCATACATGCCGATCACTGGTAGATCAAATGCGAAAATTTGAATCGGATAGGGAATTGGTTTCAGCCTGTTTGAAGTGCAAACCCGCCGCGCAAAGGGCTTTGTATGACCAGTATGTCCAGGCCATGTACAATACCGTTTACCGCTACACCTGTAACCACCAAGACACTCAAGACGTATTGCAAAATGGATTTACCAGGGTTTTCAGGCACTTGAACAGATACGACGAAAAAAAGGGCGACCTGCTTTCATGGATGAGAAAAATACACATCCGCTGTGCGCTTGATTTCTTAAAAAAGGAACAAGTTTATTTTGAAGACATCGACGACACTAATTCTTTACCGGCTATTTCTTCGGTGGCCTATAAAAAGCTGGAAGCAGAGTATATTTTGCAACTCATCGAAGAATTAAATGCCCGTGACCGGACGATATTCAATATGCACCAAATTGAAGGTTACAGCCATGAAGAAATTGCTGAACTTCTTTCGATAAACATCAACAGCAGCCGGGTGTATCTGGCGAGGATGAAAAATATTTTAAGAGAAAGAATAATGGCCTATCGAGGCCGGCTATCTTCGGTTTAAATGAAAAAATTATCAGAAAAATTTGACCACCTCCCGCAAGATTTTGACCGGGAGATCATTTGGCAAGGGATTAAAAAACCTAAGCCCGCCCTCATTTTCCACACCTACTTCCGGGTCGCATGTTTATTCATTGCCTTGGTTGTCTTATTCTTTATTTTCACTCCTGGGGATAGTCCTGTTTTAAAACCTGAAAAAGACGGCGCCTCCGAAAAAGCTATACCAGTAGCGATTTGATTTGAGAAAATTTTCTATATTTCTTCCATGTTCGAG
>CAZWDL010000247.1:0-3483 GCA_964632995.1 uncultured Saprospiraceae bacterium | reverse complement strand
TCCCAGGGTAAGCCCTAAACTCCTAAACTCCTAAACAGCCCTGCTGCAAAGCAGCCGGGGCGCTAAACTCCAGAACCAATCGTCCCGGCGGGACGGTGACTAAACTGCTAAACTAAACTCAATCAGTGCATCATAAAAAAATAAAATTCGCGGTCGTCGGTTTCGGGCATATCGGGCGGCGTCACGCGGCCATCATACAGGAACACGCGGAGTGTGCGCTCGTCGCCCTCTGCGACGTCAGGCCGAAAGAGGTATTGACGGATATTGACATATACCAGGTACCATTTTACAACAATATTGCGCAACTGCTGGAGCAGCAGGCGGATGCCGAGGTCATCTGCATCTGCACGCCGAACGGGCTGCACGCCGGACAGGCACTGCAGGCCCTCGACGCTAAGCGCCACGTGGTCATCGAAAAGCCCATGGCGCTGCGGCGGGCCGACTGCGAGCGGATCATCCACCGGGCCCTCAACGTGGGGCGGCAGGTATTCTGCGTCATGCAGAACCGCTACTCGCCGCCCGTACGCTGGCTCAAAGAAACGGTCACCGCAGGGCGCCTCGGCGAGATCCGCCTCCTGCAGCTCAACTGCTTCTGGAACCGCGACGACCGCTACTACCACCCCGGCGGGCAGCGGCACGACTGGCACGGCAGCCTGGCCCTCGACGGCGGCACGCTCTATACCCAATTCGCTCACTTCGTCGATATCCTCTACTGGGTATTCGGCGATATCGAGGTGCTGGACGTCCGCCTCGACAACTTCGCGCACCGGCACAATACCGAATTCGAAGATTCGGGCGCCGCCCACTTCCGCCTGCGCGAAGGCGGCGGACTGGGCAGCCTGCTCTTCTCCACTGCCGTCTGGGACCGCAACTTCGAAAGCACCATCACCGTGGTGGGTAGCCGCGGCACCGTCAAAATCGGCGGCCAGTACATGGACAAGGTCGAATACTGCTACGCCGATGACCTCCGCCTGCCCTCGCTGCCAACCACCAACGCGCCCAACACCTACTCCGGCTATCAGGGCTCGGCGGCGAACCACCACTTCGTCTTCCAAAATGTTGTGGACGCCCTCCACGGCAAACAGGAGGTGACGACCAACGCGATGGAAGGGATGAAAGTGGTGGAGCTGATTGAGAGGGTTTATGAGGTGGGGAGATCGTGAAAAGCTCCTCACATGCTAACGGGGCTCAGCCCAGGGAACCGCGATTCGCGAACAGCGAATAACAAACACCAAAAAACAATAACTAAAATGTTCAAAGCACTACTTGACAAAAAGAAAAAAATCTCGGTAACCGGGCTCGGCTACGTAGGACTGCCCCTGGCGCTCGAACTCGCCAAAAAGTTCAGCGTGATCAGCTTTGACATCAGCGCCGAGCGCGTGGAGATGATGAAGCGAGGCGTCGACCCCTCGCAGGAGCTGGACAGCAGCGCCTTCGAAGACAAAGACATCTTCTTCACCGATAACCCGCAGGATCTGAAGTCGGCCCACTTCCATATCGTGGCGGTGCCCACGCCGATCGACGAGCACAAGACGCCCAACCTGCGGACCCTGCTGGGCGCCTCGAAGAGCGTCGGGCAGGCGCTGAAGCGCGGCGACTACGTGGTCTTCGAATCCACAGTGTATCCGGGCTGTACGGAGGAAGACTGCCTGCCTATCCTGGAAGAGGAATCCGGACTACAGCTGGGCGACTTCAAGCTGGGCTACTCGCCCGAACGTATCAATCCCGGCGACAAAGAACACACGGTAGATAAAATACTAAAGGTAGTCTCGGGCAACGATGCGGAGGCAACCGAAAGGATCGCCGAAGTGTACGGGGCGGTGATCAGCGCCGGCATCTACAAGGCCAGCACCATCAAGGTGGCGGAGGCCGCCAAGGTGATCGAAAATACGCAGCGCGACCTCAACATCAGCTTCGTCAACGAGCTGTCGGTCATCTTCGACCGCATGGGGATCGATACCAACGAGGTACTGGAGGCCGCCGGCACCAAGTGGAACTTCCTCCCCTTCTCCCCCGGCCTCGTAGGCGGGCACTGCATCGGCGTAGACCCCTACTACCTGCTGCATAAAGCCAAAGCCCTGGGCCTCAACCCGGAGGTGATTACCGCGGGGCGGCGCATCAACGACAATATGCCTGCGCACATCGCCAGACGCCTCACGCAGATGCTCATCCGGAAAGGCAAAAACCCGGGAGAGTGCAGAGTGCTGGTGATGGGCATCACCTTTAAAGAAAATGTGGCCGACATACGCAATTCCAAAGTAGCCGATCTCGTTAAGGAGCTGCAACAGTATAGTATTAATGTCCACCTCGTGGATCCCCATGCTTCCCCCAATGAGGTCGCCCGGGAATACAACCTCGCCCTGCTCGACGAACCGTCGGACAACTACGACGCCGTCGTCGTCGCCGTGGGCCATAAGCAATTTCTCGGCTACTCCATCGACCAGCTGAACGCCCTGATGAACGGAGCACCCATATTGTTAGACCTGAAAGGCGTCTTCCAGCGCCCCAAGGACGACGGCATGGTTTACTGGCGATTGTAATAGGTGGAAAAATGAAAAGATTTATCAGATATTTTACCCCCATAATTTGAATAACCATTTGCAATGTTAGATATTTGCCTACCGTAACGGCAAATCTCATTTGCATAATAGAGGTTTCCCCCATGAATAGAGCAACATCTGCAACCAGTGACCCCGCAAAAATCATGATCGACGACCAATACCCGCGCTGGTTCGCTGTCTATACCCGCTACAAACGGGAAAAGGTGGTCAACCGCCGCCTGCAAGAGAAAGGAATACAAACCTATCTGCCCCTGCAAAAGGTGACGCGGCACTACACCCGCAAAGTCAAACACCTCGAAATACCACTCCTTTCCTGTTATATCTTTACGAAAATCACCAGCAAAGAACGCGTCCCCGTCCTCGAAGACCAGGACGTGGTCAGGTTTGTACAGACAGGACCGGAACTCATCGCTATCCCCGAGGAACAGATGGAGACCCTGCGCCGCGTCGTCGGCGAAGGGCAAGAGCTGCAGGTGCAAACCAGCGACTTCCTCCCCGGCGACGAGGTCGAGGTCATCGGCGGACAACTGACCGGACTGTCGGGTACCCTGGTGGAAAAAGAGGGACAGAAATTCTTCGTCGTCGACCTGGATTTTATCGATACCAGACTGCAGATGAAAATCGATCCGAAATATCTGCGGGTGGTGAAACGAAGGAGAAGGGCCTGAGGCCTACCCCTGTGGGGGTTGCCGTCCCTGCGGGCGGCTGCCTGTGGGGAAGCCGCCTGCCGGCCGCGAGAATCCACGACCACGACGGCGCCCACATCAGCAGGAAGGGCACCGGCGCGGCGACGAGCCAGCCGGCGACCAGCACGTGCTTGCGCCCGAAGCGATCGGACCACCGGCCCGCGAAGTAGTTGGTCAGCGCCTTGGTGACGCCGAACACGACGATGAACGAGAGGATCGCCGTGCGCGCGGCGAGT
>CAZWDL010000246.1:0-3517 GCA_964632995.1 uncultured Saprospiraceae bacterium | reverse complement strand
TTGCAATGAAAATAATTCATACAAAAAATTGTATTAAATTCTTGTTAAAGCACTTCTGGAAAGAACACACTTTTTGGTCAGATGGCTATTTCGTTTGTTCGATTGGGGAAGCATCTCCAAATACGATCCGGCGGTACATCTTGTCACAGGGGTAAAGCGTCTCGCTTTCATCCCACCGGCTGAAGACCGGTGGGTTTTACGCTCCATTATATAAAAACCGCCATCAACAACAAGACGCCCATCAATCCGGTCCAAAGCCAGGGGCTGCTGAGTGCTTTCCACGACAGCACGCGGTCAAAGAGCCACTCCGTTTTCGGCAGGCCCGCCTGTACCAGAATGAAGGCGACTACCAGTGCCAGGACCAGCATAACCACCGTCTCCAGTCCTATCTGTTCCAGAATCTGACGGGGCCGGGCGCCCAATGCCCGCCGGATACCGAATTCACGAACCCGCCGGAAAAGCTGGGACAGCTGCAGGTTCACCACATTGATTCCGGCTATGGCCAGAATCACCAGACTGATGAGGGCAAAAAGATACAGGGTGCGCCAGCTCGTCGCCGGCTGCAGATCGTTCTCCAGCTGGGTAAAATGGATATCCCTTAGCGGCTGTAAGGAAAAGGTGTACATCTCCTGAATGTACTCCGGCAAATGCCGTTGTTCAAATTCCGGCCACCGAACGGCAAGTTGCTCCCGGCTGTTTCCTTCGGACAGACGGACCACCGTATACATCGGTGGGTAGTGCCAGCTCTTTCCAGTGTTGAAAACCCATTCACCCATGACCTCCGCCAGGGCCGGCATCGCCACCACAATGTCGAATTGCAGACTGGAAAGCTCGGGGGTCTCCTCGATAACGGCCGTCACGATAAGTGTCTTTTTATTTTCCAATTCCAACAATTGGCCGATAGGCCGGCTGTCGCCAAAAAGACGCTGTGCCGCCGGTTCGGTCAATACCACCGCATCGGGTTGCCGCAACGCCGTGGCCGGATTACCCTCCTGAAAGGAGAAGCTGAACAACTCGAAGAATAAGGAATCGGCAAAAAAGATAGCGTCTTCCTGAAAAAATTCACCGTTAGCGGGATTCTCCAACACTCCGCTGTAGGGAAAATAGCGCACGGCACTTTCTACCCCGGGAAAACCGGATTCCAGGAGGGGAGCCAGGGGAGAATAGGTATTGGCCGCCATTACGGTAGCACCCTCTTCATTGGTCATTTCGGTAATGACCCGGTAGAGACGGTCGGCCTGCTGATGAAAGTCGTCGTAGCGCGATTCCTCGTATATGAAGATCGCAGTGTACAGGAAGCAGGACAGTCCGATGGATAAGCCCGCCAGGTTGATCAGGCTGTAAAGCCGGTCCCGCTTCAGGTTGCGAAAGATGCTGAGCAGATAATTTTTAAACATGTCGGGTGATTTTATCAGGTCCTCAGTTTGGTTCTTTCAAATCATCACATTTCCATTATGGTCATTACTTTTCCCGGATGATTTCTCCCCCGGCCCCCCACTAATGTCGTCAACTTAGTGTTTTGGCTACTTCCTCTGTTCTGCGGTTCCGATCTGTTTGAAATAGTTTTTTACCTTTTTGCGGGCATTCAGAACCACAGAACAGTAAAACCGACGAACAGATGAACCGCAGAAATCCCCAAACCGACTTAAGGGTAATCAGCACACCTTAGGAGGTTTCGTAAACGGGGTCACTCATCCCGCAGCGTATCGGCCGGATTCTTCACCGCCAGGCGATAGGCCTGACTGCCGACCATCAGCGCGCTGAGAGCCACAAGTAGAACGAGGCCTGCGCCTAAATTTATCCCGTTGAGTTCGACGTGGTAGGCGATTTCCTGCAGCCACATCCGGTTGAGGAACCAGGACAGCGGCAGCGCGATCAGCAGCTTGCGCCAGCCCAGGCGGGCGAAGACCTTCAGCTCCGTCAGCGGCTGCAGCACCCGCACGGGCCGGAAGGCCGACAGGTAAGCGGCGGGCAACACACCGGCCAGGACGCCGGCGCCCAGCGCGAGCAGCACAAAAGTCAGAAGCAGCGGACCCGGCACACTGAGGTCGATATCGAAAAACTGATTGAAAAACAAGCCCTCGAACAACGGAATGACCACCGCCTCTAGTAAGATATATCCCAATATCAGCGCGATCAGTGCAATGACGATCGATTCGGTGAGAAACTGCGCGAAGATCTGCCCCCGTCGGGCGCCTGCCACTTTCCGTACACCGATCTCACGAGCGCGAGTGAGGGCTTTGGCTACCGACAGATTGGTGTAATTGAAACAGGCAGTCAGTATGACGATCAGCGCCAGCAGGGAAAGAAAATACAGGGCGACTTTCGGCACCGTAAAGGTCATATCATTTTCCAACATCTCCGACGGGGTAATAGCTGCCAGCGATTGCAATCGGAAATCGAGCCGGTAGTTTTCCAACTGAGCATATTGGATATCAGAGATTCCCGGAAGAACGGTCTGTAAATCCCCGGGATCCGCCCCTTTTTGCAAAAGCAAATACAAAAAACTGTTGTTGGTATCATCCCAGCGACCGGAAGCGGCGAACAGCTGCTCCGCCCGTTCCAGTGAGGCTACCGTTGCGTAGGAACCCAATGCTTCGAAATTAAAATGTGTCTTTCCGGGCAGCGGCTCGAGCACCCCGGTGATGGTGAATTGGCCCCAGTCACCCAGTTCGATGACTGCACCCACCAGTTTATCGGGAGCGACGCCCAGGCGTTGCGCCAGTTCCTGCGTAACTACGATAGAGTAGGGCTCAGCCAGGGCGGTCCGCGCGTCACCGTACTGCAGTGGAAAATGAAAAACATCCAGGAAGGACGTTTCCGTCCATATGCCGCGCATCGGCAGCGTAAATTCCCCATAGTGCATATCCTGCGAGAAATCGTTTCGCACCCGAACCGCCTCCTCGATAATGGGATACTTTCCGGTTAGTTCTTCGTACAGCGGCGGCGGTGAAGTAGCAAAAGAGGAGGAACTGCTGCTCGTGCGGTCAGAGATCACCCGGTAAATCCGGTCCTCCAGCGGATGAAACCGGTCGTAACTGTTTTGGTTCCGGATCAGGGTGATGATCAGCATACATATAGCCAGCCCGGCCGCCAATCCCAGGATGTTAATCGCAGAAAAAGCCTTGCGCTTCAGGATGCTGCGAAATGCGATAGTCAGATATGATTTAAGCATAGGACGATTTCGTTGATGACGGGATATAACTCCCTCCTAAATCAAATCAACAAACATGCCACCGATCAATAGCCATTGACAACCAGTAAATTATGTCACATCAATTCCATTTTGCATCTCCTATTATGTTCAATAGCGAACAGCCTGATGTCCGGATTCGAACAAAAAGATACCTGCCCGTCCAGCTTCTCGGTATGGACCAGCTTTTCGATCCGGCTGATATGCAACCAGTAATCATGATTGATACGGTCATCACTTGAAGTCCCGGGGGAAAAGGGATAGTGGTAAGAGGCTGTTTCATTTAAGTGTTCAGAATTTATTATAGGCTATTTTTTTGTCAGG
>CAZWDL010000245.1:0-3579 GCA_964632995.1 uncultured Saprospiraceae bacterium | reverse complement strand
CACCAGCATGCGGGCCAGCGGACCGACCTCCATGGCGTGGCCCCGCCAGCGCGGCGTTTTCAGGAAACTGTATTTATCCTCTACGTTCAGGTGCTCGTAGGGCGGTTTCGGGCCCGTGTAGTTGAGCTTGGTTTCGCCCTTCCAGGGGTGGTATCCGGCATCGTCGCCGTCGGAGTATTCGTACCAGGAGCGATGGATAAATTCCTTGATCTCGGAATCCTCGCGCAGGTCCACATCCATGACCTTGCTGACGTCCTTGTTCAGGATGGCGCCGGAAGGGAACTTGAAGCTGGAGGGATCGCGGTAGCCGTTGGTCGGCAGGTCGCCGTAGACCAGGAAGTTGCCCAGGCCGCCGCCGATGCCGCCCCAGTCGAGATAGTAGGGCGCAATGGCCATCAGATCGGGAATATACACCTGCTCGATAAAGCGCCTGCCCTCGTCGAGTTTGGTCTTCACCATGGAGAGGCGCTCGGCGTTGATGGCGCTGGAACCGTCGAGGCTTATCGCCGAGGCCATACCGCCCACCAGGTAGTTGGGGTGCGGGTTCTTACCGCCGAAGATGGTGTGAATCTTGACGATCTCCTTCTGCCACTCGAGCGCTTCCAGGTAGTGGGCCAGCCCGATGAGGTTGACCTCCGGAGGCAGCTTGTAGGCGGGATGCCCCCAGTAGCCGTTGGCGAAGATGCCCAGCTGCCCGCTCTCCACAAATTTCCTGATGCGCTTCTGCAAATCGGAGAAGTAGCCCGGTGAGCTCTTCGGCCAGTTGGAGATGCTCTGCGCCAGTTCCGAAGTGGCCTTCGGATCGGCGTTGAGGGCGTCCACCACATCCACCCAGTCCATGGCGTGGAGATGATAGAAGTGAACGACATGATCATGCATGTACTGGGAGCAGAACATGAGGTTGCGCACCAGTTCCGCATTAGGCGGAATGACGATGTCCAGCGCATCTTCCACGGAACGGACCGAGGCCAGCGAGTGCACCGAGGTGCACACCCCGCAGACGCGGCCGACGAAGGCCCATACGTCGCGCGGGTCGCGCCCTTTGACGATCTCTTCGATCAGGCGGACCATCGTTCCGGAGCTGTAGGCGTCGGTGACCTTGCCGTTGTTGATTTCTGCTTCGATGCGCAGGTGCCCCTCTATTCTGGTGATGGGGTCTATGACGATTCTTTCGGCCATGATAGGTATGTTGGAGTGTTAAGTTTGTCTGTTTTTAGTCATGCCCCTGTGGGGGTTGGCGACCCTGCGGGCGCCTGCCTGTGGGGAGCCGGAAGCTGCTGCTTCAGGCTTGTGGGGGCTCGGCTGTCGCCTCGCTGAGGGGTGGGCTACCCGGGGAAGTCTCTTGCTAGCCAACCCCTCAGCCAGGGAGCGCAGCGACCGAGTCCCCACACGTGGGGGGGGCGGCGCTGCGCGCTGCTCCCGCTCCTCTGAGCGGGATGGGGAGCCGGAAGCTGCTGCTTCAGGCTTGTGGGGGCTCGGCTGTCGCCTCGCTGAGGGGTGGGCTACCCGGGGAAGTCTCTTGCTAGCCAACCCCTCAGCCAGGGAGCGCAGCGACCGAGTCCCCACACGTGGGCGAGGGACCAGGCGGTCAGTCCAGCGGATTATCCAGTTCTTTTTCAGCGTCCTGCCCTTCCTTGATGGCGCCCTGAATAAGTTTCTTCTTGCGTATGTTAGTCGCGATGGCGTGGGCGGCGATACCCGCGGCCGTCACGCCGGCGGCGATCTTACCCACGTCATCGGCGCCGGATTCGATGCCGAAGCCGGGGAAGCTGGCTTCCTGCCGGTAGATGGGGCCGTTGTCCCAGAAGTTCTCTTCCGAGCAGCCGAAGCAACCGTGGCCCGATTGTATCGGATAGCTTACGCCGTTGTTCCATTTAATGATGCCGCAGGAGTTGTAGGTCATCGGGCCTTTGCAGCCGACCTTATAGAGGCAATAGCCCTTCTTGGCGTTCTCGTCGTCGAAGCTTTCCACGAACAGACCCGCGTCGTAGTAGGGGCGGCGGTAGCAGCTGTCGTGCACCCGCTTCTGGTAGAAGGCTTTCGGGCGGCCGATGCGGTCCAGCTCCGGCAGGCGGCCGAAGGTGATGACGTGGATCAGCGTGCCGGCCATCACTTCACCGATGGGCGGGCAGCCCGGCACCTTAATAATGGGCTTGCCTTTCACCGGCTTATGGATGGGCGTGGCCTCGGTGGGGTTCGGCCTGGCGGCCTGTACACAGCCGTTGCAGGCACAGCTGCCCCAGGCGATGATCGCCTTGGCGCCGGCAGCGGTCTCCTGCATGATCTGCTCGGACGACCTGCCGCCGATGCAGCAGTATTCGCCGTCGCCGAAGGTGGACACGGAGCCTTCCACACAGAGGACGTATTCTCCGTAGTGCTCTTCCATCGTCTTGTGCATAGCGGCCTCCGCGGCATGCCCGGAAGCGGCCATCAGGGTCTCGGTATAGTCAAGCGACACCTTGTCGAGGATGATATCGGCGACAATGGGGTGGGAAGAACGGATAAAGGACTCGCTTCAGCAGGTGCACTCCTGAAAGTGCAGCCAGATCACCGGCACCCGCGAGGTGTTCATCAGGGCCTCGGAAATCTGAGCCGCCCCGCTGGCCTCCAGACCGAGATAGGCGGCCATAAAGGTGCAGAATTTCATAAAGTCGCGGCGGGAATATCCACGATCGCGCAGCTCTTCTTAATAGGTGGGACGCTTTTTCATGGCAATGGTGTTTTTCGGTCAGCCTGGAGGACAAAGATTTTGCAGAACTATGACAAAAGAAAGAAAATGGTCTTTGTCAGCGATTGATCATTATCACTTCATTTGGTGATTTTTATCATGTGCAATATGATCTATGCCTTCCTATTTTTGCTACACCCGGATTAATCCGGGTACCGTTCCTTTTCCGAAAAAAGCGAACGGCTTTTTTGCCTAATGCTCAAAAATTCAACTGCCATGCATCGCATAGGAAAAGCCTTTGCCGCCCTGCTCCTGCTGGGCCTCCCGCTTAACCTCCCGGCCCACGAAGGGCACGGCCACGGCGCCGGCCACGAACTATCCCACTACTGGTTTTCGTCGGAACACATCGTACCGGTCGCCCTTATCCTGGCGCTGACCGTCGCTGTCATTTTGTTCCGCCGCCGGCCCCGGAAACAAACGAGCGAAGAACAAATCAAACGCCACTGATATGCACGAGCTGTCGATCGTCATGGGCATTGTGGATATCGCCGCCGAACAGGTGCGCCGGGCGGGCGCCGCGCAGGTGGAACGCATCGACCTGGACATCGGCGAACTGGCCGGCGTTGAATTCGACGCGCTCGACTTCGCCTGGCGGGCCGGCGTACGCCACACCGTCCTGGATCGCGCTGAACGCCATATCAACCGTATCCCCGGCCGCGGGCGATGCATGGACTGCGATACGGAGTTCGACTTGCCGGAACTCTACCACCCCTGCCCTAATTGCGGCGGGTTCCTGGCGGAGGTCATCCGCGGGAAGGAACTCCGGGTCAAGTCGCTGACCGTCGAGGGCTAGCCTTCGACGGCGACGGCTACGTGTGGGTTGGCGGCGCTTCGCGATGCTCCCGCTCCTC
>CAZWDL010000244.1:0-3620 GCA_964632995.1 uncultured Saprospiraceae bacterium | reverse complement strand
TGTGGGGATCAATGAGGATCCGGTGACGGGTTCGGCTCACTGTGCCCTGGTACCCCGGCTCCCAGCCCCGTAAATATTTTGGCAAACTCTCCTATATCGTCGTTGTCGTAGGTGGGAATATCCTTGCCGTTGCCATCCTTCACTCTACTGCCGTCCTGGTTCAATTCGTACAAGCCGATCGTGAAAAGCTGCATCATCTCCCGTGCGTAATTTTCATCAGGATAGATGAACCGGGCCGGATTGGATTTCGGATTATTGAGGTGGGTGAGATACACGCCCATGCAGGGATGCAGGGTGACATTCAGCAGAATATCCTTGAAATTTCCGAAGGCATGTTCGATAAACAGGTCGTAATAACTCGCCACCCCTTCGCCATAGCGATCCAATTCTGATTTGAACGAGATCACAAAGATTTCGCTCAGGGCAAATGCAATTCTTTGCCGTAAAAGATCATCATTGGTCATATTGACCTGCCACCAGGCATAGTCGAAATGCTCACTAGCAGGTATTTCAGGATACTTCAGCGTATCTCCTCCGGCTGCCAGGTAGCGCTGAAAGGTCGTATCGTAAACTTCCTGAATATGCGGTCGAACGAAGGTGGGCGGCAATTCAAACTGCTGATCGATCCACGCCTCAAAACCCAGTTTCGCAACGGAATCGATCGTACTTCTGTCTGCTCCCATGGTGGCCTGAGCCAGGAAGCGCCCGGCGTCAATCAGTTTTCCCGTAAGGCCCGAAACCTGCAACGTCTTTGATCCCGCTGCTGCCTGTTGCCGTCCTTCCGGCTGAAAATCGCTGCTCGTCGTCACGCTTATGTTTTGATCGTGACCTCCTCCGATATAGTCATCGTAGGTTTGCGCACCTAACAGGTGGGAATGGTATAAAAAGAGTAATAAGAATACTATTCTCATTGGAGTAATGCTTAATGAGTGTTAAATGGCTTCTGACTTGTATAACCGAGGAATGAAGCAATGATGATAGGAACAACCGGGAGTTTAAATGTTACAAACTTGTATGTAACCTTTTTTTGTATGCTTCTTACCTATTGACGTAATAGGAGGAGACTTTATTTTGTAAAGGGTGTTTTTTTCATAGGTCAGAACTGGACGTGCTGGCTTCCATGCGGCTGAGAGGCCACTTAAAGAAAGTACGGGACCTGTTATTGATTGGAGCGGGCACCGGGCAACGCTTTAGTGATTTCTCCCAGCTAAAACCGGAATAGTTTTATCTGGTTTGAAAAGTGGATAAATAAGCATCGACAAGCTGAAGATGATCAACCGACAACTCGCTCAACCTTCTGAGAACAGATCTATATATATCAATTTTGGTCATGATCCCTGGATTTAAAATAAAGGACCTACCGAAATAAGCTAATTAAAGGTAAGAACATTCAAGCGCTCCCACAAGTTCCTGGCGTGGTTGAGAGCAAGGCGCCTTTGGTCACCAACAGTAGTAACGGCCTTGTCCTCACCAAAAAGCGGGTACAAGAACGGGTACAAAAAGTAAAGGGTAGCATAGGAAACAGGTGAAGAGGTGGTATTGTAACGTGCTGTTTATCAGCAAGTTGAATTATACGCCCAGGAAGAGAAAAGCCTCGTAAATCAATGATTTACAAGGCTTTAAGTTTTTTGTAGACCCACTAGGATTCGAACCTAGACTGACAGAACCAAAATCTGTAGTGCTACCTTTACACCATGGGTCTATCGCAATTAAGCGGTTGCAAAGATAAGAACTTGGAGGTTTCTTATCAAAGAAATTTGGGGAAAATTTTCGCCGTTCTTTTACGGGCGAAGGAAGCCCCGCTTTTGCCGACGAGTTATACAACTGCATTTCAGCGTAAAAAGTTCTCCGTAGTTTAGAAGTTTAGTCACCGTCTCTTCGGGACGGCTGGTTTAGGAGTTTAGCAGGTCTGAAACCGGAAATTTAATTGTCAGATCTGCTAAACTCCTAAACCAGGCACGACAGCGTCGTGCCGACTAAACTTCTAAACTAAACTCCCTCAGGCCACCATTGGCGTCACTCCCCGCACCCGCGCCGCCACCTCCGCATACAACGCATCATCATTCAGGATATCGTACAGAAACTCGTGGTATTCCGCGAAATCAGGCAGGTCGTTATGCCCGCCGCCGGGGATGGTATACAGGAGCGTGCGATCGGGCGCCTGTTGCACCAGCATGGGGCTCTGGCGGTAGGGGATGAGGCGGTCTTTATCACCGTGCAGGAGGAATATCGGGCAGGTCACCTGCTTGATAAATCGATCGGTGCGGATCTGGTAGCGCAGCAGCCATTGTAAGGGCATCCAGAATAGGTAGAGTCGGATGTGATAGAGGAAGCTGTAATAGGGCGAGTCGAGGATGAGCATGCGGGGGTGGTTCCAGGAGGCCAGCCGGGCGGCGATGCCGCTGCCGAGGGAGCGTCCGTACAGAACGATCTTGTCTTCGGGGTACTGCGTGCTCAGCCACTTGTACACTGTCTGAGCATCGTTATAGAGCATGGTTTCGGTGCGGCGGCCCGAGCTTTTGCCGAAGCCGCGGTAGTCGATCATAAAGAAGTCGTACCCCTTACTAACGAAATCGCGGGCGAATTTCCCCCAGCCTTTCAGACTGCGCGAGTTGCCCTTGAGGTAAAAAACGACGCCGCGGGCATTGGGCACCTGGAAGTGCAGGCCGTTGATCTCGCCCCCGTCTTCCATCTCGAAGTTGATTTCCTTAAACGGGAAGGGATAGCGGTATTCAAAGTCCTTGGGCAGGATCTCAGGGCGGAAAAAGAAGTAGTGCTGGAAAAAATAGAAGATAGCGCACAGCCCGGTGTAGGCGATCCCGATATAGGCCAATATGTGGGCTCCGCTTGTCATCAAATGGCGTTTTTGTGCTTTTGCCCTCTCAAGATAATCATTCTTGGGGATATGTTGAAGCGCAGGGCTGCTTCGATGTGCTCCTGACTTTGGAGGCTAGATATTTTCGAAGGAAGGCCGGTTGCACCTGCCCTCAGCGCGAATAGCGAACCGCAAACAGCGAAAAGCCGTTACTCCAAGAGAATTAAGTACCTTACCGGAAGTTACGGTTTTATTCAATCCTTGTTCTATGAGCCCACTCAAACGCCACTTCTCCCTGCAGCCCCTCTCGCGCGAGCACCACGAAGCGCTCATCCTGGCGCAGCTGCTCAAGCGCGACGTGCCCGACTACAAAGGCCTGCCGACGAGCACCGAGGGCAAGGTCGAGCATACGCAAAAAACATACGAGCAGGAACTCGCGCCGCACTTCGCCAAAGAGGAGGAGGAACTGATGCCCGCTGTGCGCGGCTACAGTACGGAGCTGGACAATCTTTGCGATACCATTCTGGAAGAGCACCGCGCCATCCGCGAGGCCGTGGAGGAGCTGGCCGGCGCTGAAGACGGCGAAGCCGCTGCCCTGCTCGACGCCCTCGGCCGCCTGCTGGAAGCGCACGTGCGCCGCGAGGAGCGCAACTGGTTCGAACTGATTCAGGAGGTGGTGCCGGAGGACGTGCTGAGGGGAGTGAAACTGGATGCTTGATGCTTGATGCTGGCCGGGATTATTCCCCGGATGAGCCCAGCTGAGCCAGGCCGGCTCCCTTCCGACTTCCGCCTTCCGATTTCCGCC
>CAZWDL010000243.1:0-3647 GCA_964632995.1 uncultured Saprospiraceae bacterium | reverse complement strand
CCCCTATTGTGGGGACTCGGTCGCTCCACTCCCTCGCTATGGGGCAGGCTTACCTGGGAACTCCCCCGGCTAGCCCCTCAGAGGCCAACCGGTCGCCAGGGACGAAAGCCCACCCCCGCTAACCCCCTTCATCCCGGCCATCCCGGTTCAGACAATTACCCGGCGCATCCCCCAAGCTTTCCTAATAACTCCTCCGCTCCGGTATCCCCGCGCACTCCGCCCCGCGGCTCCGCCACATCGCCTTCGTAGCGCGGGATCACGTGGATATGCGCGTGCCAGACCGTCTGTCCGGCCGCGGCGCCGCAGTTGATGCCGATGTTGAAGCCGTCGGGTTGGAATTCGGCGTTCAGGTGATCGCGGACCCGGTCGACCAGCGCCCAGCAGGCGGCTTTTTCGGCCTCATCCAGGTCGAAGTAATCCGCTACGTGGCGGATGGGAATCACCAGGACATGGCCCCGGGAGACGGGGTATTTGTCGAAGAGGGCGAAGGCATGGCTGGTGGTAAAGAGTTCCGGACGGTCGGGCCGGCAGAAGGGGCAATCAGACATAATAGGGTGCTTTTTATCTTTTGCGGGGTAATTGACGGGGTGACTTCGGAGTCACCCCGTCAATCTGCCGGTCTCCCCATAATCGGAAAATCCTTCGGCCGGGGGCCGGTCTTATAGGCGTTGGTGAGGAGTTCCGGACGGTCGGGCGGCAGAAGGGGTAATCGGACATAGGAGGTCTTTTTTACTTTTTCACAAAAATATAAGCTTTTCGCTCTTGGCTGTTCGCAGGCCGGCCGGCCGGGAATAGCGGAGGCTCCTTTCACGGCGGGCTACGGCGGAACGACGATACCTCTGTCGCCGGCCGGGGCGGACGGCGGTGGTTCTGCGCTTTTTCGGCGGCGGATAAATCCGCCGGCAGGAGGTACTTGGGAATTCTCAGCATGCCCTCAATCGACCAATCCTTAAACTTTTTCTTAAAAATCTGGAGCTGATTTTTATCGAGGTTTCCGAGTTGTGCGATGACGTTCTTCTTCTTCAACGTAACGATTCTATCAACTTTTACTACCGACTGAACACGCAGTTTGTTGGCCCCTCCGGGTTGGATAATGAACTCATTGTCTGAAAGGGTTCTGGAATGACTGAACTGATCGCACAAATGACAATGTCCTTGTATTTGTCTTTGGTTGCGGTAGCGATCACGACAGGCCTCACCTTTACGTTAGTAAGTTCTGCGAAGGGAAAGGGAATCAGAATAATATCTCCGGTTTTCATTTATTCGAGCGCCTTTTCCAGATAATCCTGATAGATGTCCTCCCTTTCATCTTCCCAGAAATCAAAGGCGTCGGAATGAGCAGTGAAGGTCCGGATTGCTTCGTCTTCCTCTTCTTTAAACAGCGGTCCGAAAATACGGATGATATCTTCAAGGTTTTCCACTTGCCGGATGGAAGCGAACTGTCTATCGTCTCCTTGTTCTTCGAGTGTTTTACCTTGAAACAGTGAGCTCTTTCTTATCCATTTGATTTTCAAAATACCCGACCCTTTTTCCGAAGTATCGATCACAATGCCGATAGCCAGGATGGTCAGGTTATGGCGGTCGACCTCAGTTAATGCGAAAAAATCTACTATTTTAATCTTTTCAAGGGTTCGGTAGACTGCCCTTAATTCATCATCTCCAGGAGGCCGGCCTATATTCCATTCTTCCTGTTCCAGAAAATCCGCCAGCCGGCTTTGCTCTCCTTCTTCGAAAGGATAGCTTCCCAGCCAATATCTCCGAATTAAATTGCTTGCATTCATAGCTTTTATTTTTGAGAACAGAAGCGTGCAC
The DNA here is from genome assembly GCA_964632995.1 of uncultured Saprospiraceae bacterium. Classification (GTDB taxonomy): domain Bacteria; phylum Bacteroidota; class Bacteroidia; order Chitinophagales; family Saprospiraceae; genus CAZWDL01. The sequence goes on along the minus strand of CAZWDL010000243.1, from coordinate 1,835 downwards.
TGTTTGATTTCCATTTTATTCAAAAATCAGGATTTGTTCCTCTTTCTCCATCAGGTGGATGGACTTGAGGAATAATACCGATCATAAGTTAAGAAAAAATGACAAGATGTTGTTAGGTTTTGTTTTCAATTTTTTCCCCACTCTGCCTGATCAGTCTGAGAAACGAATACCATGTCCTCATCCACCGCGATCTGCGAGAGGAAGATACGCCGTACAGCTTGCGGCAATTTAACCCGGATTGATCATCATAAGTCCATGTGCGGGTAATTGAGGGGGTGACTTCGGAATCACCCCCTCAATCTGCCGGCCTTCCCATCATCGAAAAAACCTTCGACCGGGGCCCCGGTCTTATTTTGCAAAATAGCGGCACGCGCTTTTTTGGCGGCGGATAAATCCGCCGGTACGCGGTACAGTGAGTTGAGGGCTGCAAAGCCCAGAAAAGCCTGGCACCTGCCAGGTCTGGTTTACCCATAAGCCGGATTTCGGCTACATCCCCGGTTCGATATTCTTCTGTTTCCCGGTATTTTGAAAAGCGGGATTCTCCGGTCCCGTGAGTGCTAAAAAGAGTAAAAACCACCTGAAACGGTTCAGAACTGCAGAACAGAGTAACCGATGAACCGTAGAACCGCAGAAGTATAGCACCAACTGAAGATGTGGGTAACCTTCACCTCCCACCAGGCAGCGCCCTGCTACGCAGCGAACCGCGAGCAGCGACTTCGCTGAAGCTTCGTCGGTCGAGGAGCGAAGAGCGAATAGCGTCTACTCACTCCTCAAACGGGCTCCCCAGCGCCGGGTCCGTCAGCACGGTCGAATCCGTCAGCGTACGCAGGAAGGCGATCATATCCTGTTTCTGCCGTTCGGTGAGGGTAAAGGGGCGGATGTTGACGTCCTCGTTGGCTACGCCGTGGCCGCCCGAGCTGTAGTGATCCAGCACCTCGGAGAGGGTGGCGTAGCGGCCGTCGTGCATATAGGGGGCGGTGGCGGCGACATTCCGCAGCGAAGGCACCTTGAAGCGGCCGTTGTCGTACAGATTACCAGTGACGGCGCCGCGGCCGGGATCGGGGAAGTCAGCCAGCGATCCGACGTCCTCGATGCCGTTGTTTTTGAAGTCGTTGTTAGTGAACAGGGGGGTTGAAGTGGCAGTGGGAGCAGCCCGGGTGTTCCTCGGTCTGGTCCAGTCGTTCCAGGAAGAACAGCTGGCGGCCCCGTTCTTCGGCGGCGGTCAGCCAGCCGTCGTTCTCCCAGATGACGCGGTCGAATCGGGCGTCGCTACTGACGATGCTGCGCACGAACTGGGCTACCGCCCGGGCCGCCAGCTCTTTGGTGATGTCGGCCCGCCGTTCGATGCCGAAGGCGCGGCGGAACATCGCCGGGTAGCGCGGCGAGCGGCGCAGCTTGCGCAGCACGTTGTCCCAGTCTTCGTTGAGTTCGACGGGCAGTTCTACTGCTACCAGGACGATGTCTTCGATGGAGCGGGCCCCGCCGTCCCACAGCAGGCGGTCGCCGTAAAATACGGTATTGACCAGCGAGGGAGCGCTGCGGTGGGTCGCCTCGCCCAGCACGCCCACGCTATGGGCCGTACCGGTGGTGAACCCTTTGCTTTGCTGGTGGCAGGAAAAGCAGGACATGGTGCTGTCGGCCGACAGGATGGGGTCGTAGAACAGGTGCCGGCCCAGCGCCACGCCCTCGACGGTCAGCGGATTACCGGCCGGAATGGCCGGGTCGGGCATCCAGCCGGGCAGCGCCAGGTCATCCGCGCAGCGGTGCTGCGGGATCTGCTCGTACACCCTCTGCGGGTGTCGGGCTCGCTGGGCGTGCTCCTCTCTCGCACGCCC
>CAZWDL010000242.1:0-3900 GCA_964632995.1 uncultured Saprospiraceae bacterium | reverse complement strand
CCGGGCGTCAGCTCGCTGATCGACCGCGGCTTCGTCGACCGCGAGCGCATCGGCGTGCAGGGGCACAGCTGGGGCGGCTACCAAGTGGCCTATATGATCACCGAAACCGATCTGTTCCGCTGCGCCGAGTCGGGCGCTCCCGTTGTCAATATGTTCTCGGCCTACGGCGGCATCCGCTGGGGATCGGGCATGAGTCGCATGTTCCAGTATGAGCACACGCAAAGCCGCATCGGCGGCACCATCTGGGAATACCCCATGCGCTACTACGAAAACAGCCCGCTCTTTTTTACCGATAAGATCAACACTCCGGTGCTCATCCTCCACAACGATGCGGATACCGCGGTACCCTGGTATCAGGGTATCGAGTGGTTCGTCGCCCTGCGCCGCCTCGGCAAACCGGCCTGGCTGCTCAACTACAACGGCGAACCGCACGGCCTGCGCAAGTGGCAGAACAAAATGGACTTCACCCGCCGTATGCAGCAGTTCTTCGACTACTACCTCATGGACGACCCTGAGCCACAATGGATGAAGTACGGAGTGTCGCCCATGGAGAAAGGAATTGAACAAGGATTCGATCCCGTGGAGGAGGAGACAGATAAAGGAAATTGATACATGGTTAGTACCTGATCACTTTCCATGTAACCCTCATTCAGCAGTTTGAATGTGGTTCGATTTTGTTCGAGATCGTTTGATGACGTTTACGAAACCTGGCCGAAGGTTTCGTAAACGTAGAATAAACGCTAAACCTATGGCTCAAGGAAGATTCAAGAATCCGGTAGAAGCCGTTCTGACAGGTGTCAAAGACTTTGCCCAACGAAAGAATAACGTACGCGAGCTGACGGAAAGCGACCGGCTCGACGGCAAGGCCTGCGTGGTAACCGGCGCTAATTCCGGCGTCGGCTTCGCTATCGCGGAACAGTTTGCGCGGCGCGGCGCCCGTCTGATCATGGCCTGCCGCAGCGGCCATCCTGAGGCAGGGGAGCGCATCCGCGAACTGACCGGCTCCGATAAAGTGGAGATGATGCATCTGGACCTGACCGACGTAAATGCCATCAATCGCTTTTGCGACGAGCTGAAGAGTAAGGCGCCGGTCGATGTGATGGTCTGCAACGCCGGCGTCGCAACGCCCGCCGCCCGCCGCACCACACACGGCATCGACGAGATGTTTATGGTCAACTACCTGGCCAAGTTTATCCTGCTCAACCGCTTGCTGCGGGATGGCACGATCCCCAACGCGGTTTTCGCAGGTAACGCCCGGCCGGCCGGGGAAGACCGCCCGCGCATCGTCTTTACTTCTTCCGACTCCCATCGCGATTCCGACCCGATCGACTTCGAAGAGCTCGGCGTATTCCAGAACTACCGCGTCAATGGGGGTATCTCGCGCTACAGCTACTACAAGCTGGTGTTGAATACCTTTAGCTCGGAACTGTCGCGCCGCCTCAATCCGGTCCCGGAAGCGCCGGTCGATGTGGCCGTCCACGCCGTCTGCCCCGGGCCGGTCAATACGAATATCGCCCGCGATGCGCCGCCGCTGCTAAAACTTTTTCTGAAGACCTTTATTTTCAATCTCTTCTTCCAATCGCCCGCCAAGGCGGCGCCCCCGCTCGTCTACATGGCCTGCGCCTGCGAGGAGGAGGGCCTGACCAACCAATACCTGCACATGATGCGCCGCCGCGAGATGGATGAAAAATGCTATGACCCGGAGATGGGCCGGCGGCTGTGGGAGCGGTCGGAGAAGATCGTCGGTGATTGGTGATTGGCTGTTTAAAGCTCAGCCAGTAGGGAGCCGGGCGGAAGCCAGGTTTGGCAGGCCTGGCTGCTCTTCGCTTTTGGCTTCCGGCCGTTTGCGGCTTAGTATAGCTTTACCATACGACAACCCTGCCTGAGCAGCGCCTTGCTACCAATGGCCGGGAAGTTCCGATAATCCCGGCTTTTTCCAGGCTAAGCCCCGCCAAATGAGCCTGATCGTAGACCCGGAGGTGAATCCATCCTTTCATTCTACCTCCACCCTCACGGTCTGCGTTTCCATCGATTTCAAGTTCAGCACGACAAAGGTCGCGGGGATCTCGAATTCGTTTTCCTTCACCGGGGCCGGGTCGAAACCCATCAGGGCGCCGGGGTTGACGGAGAGGATGGTGTCACTAGAAGGTCGGTCGACGTACTTCCGGCTGGTGCGGTCGTAGTAGGCGATGCGATGCTTGTGGTTGTGGCCGTAGCAGACGACGTCGTAGCGGCCCGATTGCACCAGGCCCTCCGCCACGTCGTGGAAGTGGTGGAAAGCGATGCCGAGACCCCGGCGGTCGGGATCTTCCTCCATGCCGGGGCGCAGCGTGCCGTCTTGATACGTGAGCTCACCCAGTTCGCCGTGGATCATCACGTGGCGTCCGGCCAGGTAGGTGATGCGGTAGGTGTCGCCGTCATTGTTGCCAAAAACGACGTGGATGGGTTTGTGAAATTCTGCCTGTATCAGGTTCAGCACGAAAGGCGAACAGAGATCGCCGCAAATGATCATAGCCTCGACGGCGTTTTCCCGTTCGGTAAGCCAGTCGAGTGCGGCTTTCAGATTCCAGATGTTGTCGTGGATGTCGGATAAAATGGCGATGCGCATGTTGGTGTTGGGTTTTAGTCCTTTTTAGTAACGATGAAATAAGGAGGACGTTCAGGGGACTTGATGCTGGATACTGGTAATCCTGAACGAGGCGGCTGCCGGCTCAGGGTGGGCGGAAACGGCCGCCGATGATAATAGACTGCCGGCAGGCGGGGATCAGTTATGATTAAAATCAACATACTATCAATCATGGTAAAACTTGAAAAATCAGATTACCATCATTCCCTTTCAGCCTGGGCTGCAAATTGCCTGCTACTTTCTTCCTGCTCTTTTTTCTACCTCATAAATCTGCCAGGAATTATAGGCGTTCTGCCAGAAGATGTAAAAGATGGGGCCCAGGGCCACTACCGGATTAATGAAGGTAAGAGCGATCCAGAGTGCGAACATGGTATTTTTGCGCCCCAGCGCCATACTCGTCTCGATGCCGAAATGCGGGCGACCGAGGCGGGCGCCGAGCTGGAACAGCACGACGCAGAGCCCGCCGATGAGCAGGGCGATCAGCAGGATAGTCATCCAGCCGGTCGACTGGTCGGAACGAATGAAAACACTGGCGTCGGCCGAGGCGATATAGACGTTGAAAAGAAACAGATAGAAGGGGATCTTATTTAAACGCTGCAGCGCGGCTGTCCAGGATCGCGAAAGCCTACGGATAGCCTGACTGAGGAGCAGCGGGATAAAGACGATGGTGGCAATGGGGAGCAACACGTCTTCGACGGCGATCGGTTCCTTAACTTTAAGCAGTAGCGGTAAGAGTAATGAAATGGCGATGGCCAGTACGGGGCTGGTCAGCAATACCGAAGCGGTTACAAAATCGACGCGGCCCCGCAGAAAACTGGTGATGACCGGCGCCGCGGCGGCCGTCGGGGCAATTCCTACGATGAAGACCGTCATCGCCAGCGTCCAGTCCCACTGGTTTAGCAGGGCGAAGAAAAATAAAGGCAATAGGATATTGACCAGCACGACGGCTATGTGCTGGCTCTGCCACATCTCCCGCCGGAACCGGACGCCCAGAAAGGTGAAAAACAGCATGACCATCAGCGAATAGCGGATCAGCCAGGTTAGTTCATGGCCCAGAGTGAGAACGGCGCCGAGGAGGATGGATAGGAGGATGTAGAGGGATTGACGCATTGTCGGTTCAAGATTCAACAGTTCAAGATTCAACAGTTCGAAGGTGCTGTCGTGGTTCGTCAAGGCCTGCTGGGAATGAAGCCAGGTTGCACCGGGGTTAAGCTGTATTGATTACCCACAACTTTAGTCGGTACAAACTTCCTCTGTTCTTCTGTTTTTCTGTT
>CAZWDL010000241.1:0-4063 GCA_964632995.1 uncultured Saprospiraceae bacterium | reverse complement strand
GCGGGAGCAGGGGCAGCTGGACGACGCCGCCCGGCAGTTTCAGCGGGCGCTGGAGATTGAACCGGGATATCTGGCGGCGCAGAACGGATTAGGGTTGGTCTATCGCCGGCAGGGACAATACCAGCGCGCCGAAGCGCAGTTCAAACAAATTATTCAGGAGGCGCCGAATGATCCCACGGCCTATTACAATCTGGGCCTCTTATACCATGAAAATCTCCAGCGCTATTCCGATGCCGAACAGCAGTACCGGCAGGCCCTCAATATCGCTCCGCTCAACCCGGCCTACCACAGCGCCCTGAGTCAGCTGTACCGGGAGATGGGGCGCGAGGGGGCCGCCAATGCCCAGCTGCAGCAGGCCATTGAACTGGGATTGTCCGATGCCAAGACCCTTTACAACGCCGGCATCGCTGCCCTGGCTGCCGGCAACACGGCAGAGGCTGAGCGTTTCTTCCGGCAGGTCCTCGAAGTGGAGCCCGCCCATCCGGAAGCCCATTATCAGCTGGGCAAACTCCTGCGCCAGCAAGGCGCGCAGGGGGAAGCCGCCCGCCTGCTGCAACGGGCCACGGAGCTGGACGATGATTTCGCCCCCGCCTTCTACGAGCTCGGCGCCCTTTATCAGCATTTGGGGCAACCAGAAAAAGCAGAGAATCTCTTTCAAGAGCTCCTGCAGCGACAGCCCGAGGCCACCCAGGTGCGCTACGCGCTGGCCCTGCTCTACTATCAGCAAGGCAAAGACCGCGAGGCCGTACCTCACCTTCAGCGCATTCTGGCCAACGAGCCGGATCATGTCGAGGCCCTCAACCTGGCCGGTGCGGTCTATATGCGGCTGAACAATGCGGCCAAAGCCAAAGAGTTGTACCAGCGGGTCCTCGACCTGAAGCCGGATCACGCGCCCGCACATTACAACCTCGGCGTCCTTTACCGGCAGGAAGGAGACTTGTCAAAAGCCGCCGATCTGCTGTCCCGTGCTACCGAACTCGATGCCGACAATCCCGATAACTTTTATCAGCTGGGCATCGTCTATCAGCAACAGTCCAAATACAGTGAGGCCGCCGAAGCCTGGGAAAAGGCCCTGGAACTGGCTCCCGGCGATGAGGAAATACTAAATGACCTGACCAGGCTCTATCTATACGACCTGAAGCGGTATGATAAGGCGGAAGACAAGGCCCAGACCATCCTGCGTCAGGATCCGAAAGATGTGGAAGCCCGCCGCATGCTCGGCTACGCCATCCTCTACGACGGCCAGCCGCAACGCGCCCGGCAGCATTTTGAACAGCTCCTGCAGCAGGAGCCGGACAATCTGCGCCACTACTACAGCATGGCGGCTTTTTACAGTTATCAGGATGAGAAGAAAGAGGCCTACGAATGGCTGGAAAAGGCGCTGCAGCGCGGCTTCCGCAATACCGACCTGCTGCGCGAAGACCCGGATCTGAACAATATCCGGGATTCGCGGCGCTTCCGGAAGCTGGTGGTGGATTATTTGGAGGAGGGGTGAGGAAGTTTAGGAGTGTACTGATTACCCATAAGTCGGATTTTGGCTACTTCTTCGGTTCAATATTCATCTGTTTTACTGTTCTGCGGTTCTGATGATCTCAAAAGCAGTGAAAAATGACTTAAAACAGTTCAAAACCGCAGAACAGAGGAACAGAAGAACCGTAGAACCGCAGAAGTCAGCTCCAACTAAAGATCTGGGTAATCGATACAGTTTAGAAGTTTAGTCGCCACGGCCCCGCGGGCGTGGCTGGTTTAGAAGATCTGAAGCCGGGAATCTCATTTTCAGACCTTCTTTACTTCTATAGTTCAACAACCCAAGATTTGTGATTTTTCATAGCGCTGAAAAACAGGGTTTAGCAGCGTCCACAGTTTTTCTTGGTGGATGTCATTGCCGAGTGATTGAAGCAGCCTGACGATAGAGTTTTCAAAGGCGGCCTTGCATCCATGATACTGCTTGCCCAATATCTTTTTGAGGTATTTCCACAGACGCTCAATCACGTTGAGGTTTGGAGAATAGCCAGGCAAAAACTCAAGCTCTATATTCAACCCTTTGGCGCATTCTTTAACGTACTGGCAGTGCTGATAGCGGGCATTGTCAAGTACCAAATGTAGCGGTCGCTCTTTGTCTGTGTAGCATTCAGAGCGTAGCCACTCTAGGGTATTCTACCATAAAATCGGCATCGACATACCTTTCGTTGTACATTGTACATACTTGATTGGTCGTATGCATCCGGCCAACCCCATCTTTTTTGCCATCCGCCCCTGCCGTAGCTTTGTCCTAAAACGATATGGATACACCAGCAACCAAGCGCAAGCGGCGCAGCGCCGAGGACATGTTCCCCCTCATTGAGCAGTACCTGGATAGTGGCCAGAAGCAAGACGATTTCTGTCAAACCCATGATCTTCCCAAATCCGTACTCGCCTACTGGTTGGCACGCTACCGTGCCGTTCCTGATTCCTCTACCGAAGGCTTTGTAGAGGTGGTTCCCGCCGAGCGAGGAACATTATATCATCCTATAATCTTGGTTTAAAAGAGACCGAGAGGTTGGCCATCGGTCACCTCAATGGAATGCCTGAAGGTTCCAATTTGGAAATTGCCGACTCTACCATATTGTATAAGGGGGTAAACTTCAATCTGAACAGGATTGCAGAAGATACAGAATTCTATAAAAGAATAAAGCATATCTCTTTTTACACATCTGTCAATATCGATTACATAAGTAGTATACTCATTACAATGGCAGTGGAACTTGAAAATTCGATAGCCGATGAACTTCATACCTATGGACAATGATCAAATTCTCTTGATTAAAAAACAAAAGCACAATCGAGTAGACGGCCCCAGCCATAACTGACTGGGGTGCGCCTCTCACACCACCGTACGTACGGATCGCGTATACGGCGGTTCGTCAAACAGCTTAGCCCCTCTTTATACGAGCTAAGCCTTGCCTTTTCTACAAACAGATGCCGTTAAATCTAAGGGAATCGGTCACCCAATAATTCAGCGAATCTGATACAATACTTCAGCAGTTTGACGTTCATACACCAATCGTTCTATCCAATCAAATGCCAGGAAAACCTCGAAACTGCATCAGGAACCAAGGAAAGGCTATAAGTGTTGAAATAAAGTTGGTATCTTAAGGAAAACAAAAGGATCATGACGATAGTAATCAAGCGATCTAGTGATAAGGACAGCATTAGGAAATTACTAGGGTCTTTACCCAGGTCCCGCAAATTTGATGCTCATAAATTTTGCGGAGTATTGAAATTGAATTCAACTCCACTTGATATTCAAAAAACCATGAGAGATGAGTGGGAATAGCCTTTTGATCGATACGAATATAGCTCTGTATCTTTTGAATGGCGATACCACAATTGCAGAACTCCTGGACGGTCGTGATGTCTACATTTCCTTTATCACTGAACTGGAGCTTTTAGGTTTTCAGGATATAACAAAGGAGGAGCGCTCGATAATTGAAGACTTTTTGAGTAACTGCATAATCATTGACCTGAATCAATCCATTAAAGAGATTACCATAGGCCTGAAACAAAGCTACAAGCTAAAACTTCCGGATGCTATTATCGCTGCTACTTCCAAATACATGAATTTGCCATTAATTTCTGCCGATAAGATTTTTGAGAGAATCACAGATCTGCAATTCATCAAATACGAAATTTAAAATATAAAGACTGGATAGAACAAAAAGCTACCCGGCCACAGCCTCCTATCGTCGGCCGTCGGGTAGCTTTGTCAAACAAAAAATCTCAAGTTGTTTCAGAAGTTGGAATGGCGCAAAATACTTCGCCAGAATCCGCAGTTTTATCATCACGGCTCGCAAACAAAATGTCAATGTATTCCAAGCATTGAGTAATATATTCGTGGATAACTCTATCGCTTTTCAATTATCCAGCACTCTGTCGTGCTGAATAGTTACAAATAAAAAACACAACAAGACTTAATTTACAGTGTACTTAGTGGAATTCTCAACACCGATGGAAAAATCGGAGATCTCCTGATGAACTCCTTCCAAATTTTTGAATTCTATTCCTGCCAATATCTACGCCAAGA
>CAZWDL010000240.1:234-4125 GCA_964632995.1 uncultured Saprospiraceae bacterium | reverse complement strand
TTGGCTATTATGCCCCATGTTTACTTAGGCTGCCCTCTTTTTGAGGGAGCCCTAACATAGGCTTTTGCAGGGCCTTAATATGATGCGGCCGGATTGCAGAAAACCTTCCGGATCGACAGCTTTCTTTCGGTGAATGCCAAGACGGGCTACGGCACGGAGGAATTGCGGCTCAAGCTTCGCCGGGCGCTGCGGGAGATGCCGGTAGTAGGCATGCGCATGCCGGCCGCCTGGATGCGCGTAAAGAACGAGCTGGCCAAGCGCCGGGACAAACATCAGATCCTGACCCTGAATCAATACCGGGCCTGCTGCGAGACGGAAGAACTGTCGGAAGGTTCACAGCGCAGTCTTCTACGCTACCTTCACCATACCGGCTTTCTGTTCCGGCATCCTGAGCACTTGCAGGATCAGATCATTCTGGATCAGAAATGGGCACTGGAGGCCATCTACCGCCTGCTGGATCGCAACGGCTGGTATCCGGTGCTAAAAGGCAAAGGCATTCACGATCTTAAAGCCCTGCGAAAAATCTGGGGTGGGGATTATTCCGAGGAACAGGTTCGCATTTTTATCGATCTGATGCAGAGCTGCGAGCAATGTGTAGAGATAAAAGAAGACAAAAACAATCCGGAGTACCTGATTCCGGAGTTTCTACCCGACCGGTATCCTCCCACAGTGCGGGACGTTTGGAAGACAAAGCCGCCCGGCACCTACTGGCTGAAATTCGAACACCCTTTCTTTCACGTGGCGCTGATGCAGCGCCTCATCGTCCGGAGCGCCAAACTGGCCGAGCGCTACGATCTGATGTGGCGCAACGGCATCCTGATCCACATCGAAGATACGCACCTGCTTATCGAGGCCTCACCGGAAGAAGGCAAAATCATAGCCGGTTTGCACGGCCGCAATCCCGGAGAAGCGCTTCATCGGCTGATCGGGGAGATAAAGAATATCCAGAACGTAGAAGAAAAAGACAGCTTCTTCGCCTCCCCCGACGGCGTCGACTGGGTGGAGTGGTCTACCCTGCAGGCGCAGGCGAGCGCCGGGGAAAAGATGGCCCCCACTACAGACGGGCGCGTCATTGAGATCCGCACCCTGGCGCCGCTGCTCCGCCCTACCTGGCCTGAGCGGGATGGGGAAGCACAAACGGCCGGTCTGCGGGAGCTGTCCGAGCAGCGCTCCGGCAGGCACCTGGTGGAAGCGCCGGAGCCTTCCTCCCCCATCCCTGCCGGGGAAGACCTGCCGGCCTTCAAAAGAAGGGTGAAAAGCCTACTTTTTAAAGACCTCAAAGCCGCCATCGACGAGCTTCAGGATCGCCTCTCGCCCGACTCCGCCGCCTTCGATGCCTTGCTGCCGCTATCGCTGCGCTATAAAAACCTCAAACGCTCCGAGCTCAACCGGTCGATGGACCAGCAGGAGGTTAATGCCGGGCTGGAGGCAGTGCAGGAGGCGCTGCTGAAGTTGATTAACGGCGTGCGGCGGAAGGAGCTGAAGCAGGACGGAAAGCTTCGCAGTTGAGCCTCCTACTTCTGTACCGGCGGATTTATCCGCCGGGTTATATCCACCCGCTCGCCTGTCTGATCCTGAAGTACGTGGAAGAAGGCGCACGCCAGTACTGTACCGGCGGATTTATCCGCCGGGTTATATCAACCTGGAATCGGTTTCCCTAGCATTGGTGCGATGTAAGTTCATTTATTACGCTCCTCCCTATGGGGTCGTATGGCTGGAGCTTAAAGAACACTTAAACTCACAACTCTACCGACATTTTCGAACCTCCGGGCCTCAATTAATCTGAAATAGCCCCGGCCTCCGTCGGCCAAAGCCTTGCGCCTCCGCTAAAGCTTCAGCGGCACGCGGATGGCGTGCGAGCCGAGGGGCGCTGATGTTGGTAGTATAACGAGTGCTCAAGCTCCAGAAGAGCGTAATACATAATACATACTTCAGTATTCGGAAGACGATCTAGATGGATGAGGATTGCGAAAACCTGGAAAAGAAATATGGATCCAAGGGGTGATAGATGGGCATACTTGTGGGGATCAGTCTCCCCTTGATGGTAACGGACGGTCTTTACGGGCATTCTCCAAATCTTTCAGGTGGGTCTCCGTAACGTACGCCGGCACGCCCTCATCGATGATAGCGTAATGGGCTTCCCTTTCAGCCTCGGAAAGAACGGGAGATGGGTCATCGGCAATTTGATGATGGATGCCGAGTCGCTCCAATAAGGGAAGCAGAATGTGGAGATCTGATTCGTCTGATATTTCCAAGATGACTTTAGTCATGCACAAGTATTTGTTCTAAGATACAAATATAATTAAGCCTGGTGGGTGAGATTTTTAAGTAATTTTTGTACGCTTTTAATCAGGAGCCGACCCGCTCTGTCTTCTTTAGAAGTGCCGCCAACTTGTTGCTGAATCTACCTCATCCGGAACTTGAGCACTACCGACAGGCAGAAAGAATGGTCGCCTTCGGGTTGAGTGGTAATCCGCCCGAAGAGATTGCGGCAGAACTCCGGGAAGCCTGGCAGGAGTTGATGGAGTTGTTGAGACGGCCCTGCAGGCAGGGTTGTCTCTTGACTTGCCAATTGCGTGAACGCCAGCCCCTTAAGTCAAGCCGGAAAAGCCCGCTAGAAATATAGTAGAAATAAAGATAAAACGCTTAGCGCCAATTGGTTTTATAGGCTCTTCTTTAAGAGTTCGTTGAGGTGAATATAGGAAAAAATGAGAGTGTTTCGATAATTCCATTACTCAAAAATCAAGGAAGCGACTACATCCCACTCTGTCAGGTTGGAAAAGAACCAAAATGCACTGAATTGTGTATCTTTAAGAAGAATCAAACAGAAGAAGCATGAGCATCCAAATTAATCTACCGGAGGGCCTAAATATCAGCCAGTTTGAACTAAGCATGCTCTTGGCGGCTAAACTATTCGACGAGGGGTTGATCACCTCTGGGCAAGGAGCGGAGATGGTAGGGTTATCCAAACATGCATTCATCGAGATGCTGGGTAAATACAAAGTCTCCATTTTTCAATACGACATTGACGAAATAGAGGAAGATATTGCCAATGCCTGAAGAACTCGTCATATCAGATGCCAGTCCACTAATTGCAATGGCCGACATTGGAGAATTGGAGTTATTGCAGAAATTATATAATCGGGTTTCCATCACGGATTTTGGCTATCAGAGAAATTGAAAAACCAGATCCTGGCTAGATTGAAAGAAAATGATTAACGAGATCAATATGGAAGAACGGAGCCTAGCGTGGAGGGCACTAGAAAAAGAAAAAAGAGTCGTAGAAATATACTAGAAAAACAACTACCCGAAAACATGTTTTAAGCTGATTTTCAGTCAGTTGCGCGAAACGCATTAGAATAAAAAACCCTTGTAAATTTTGCTTTTTCTCTTTTTAATGTACCGCTCGATTCGATGAGCAGCGGAAGCGTCAGGCACTTCAATAGTCAGTTTTAATGCCCAAGGGCGGTATCTGGAGGTAAAAGAGCTTTGGGAAAGTTCATTGTGGAATAGCAGGCGTGTCTCCAGGTCCGGCGTTTGGCCGACATAGTATTTGCCCGCCGATTCGGAATAGAGGATGTAGACGTAGTGCGGCTGCATGGCTTCTGGGTTTTAGTGAAAATAAAAAAGGCTGCTACCACAACTTGATGTGTGATAGCAGCCTTTGGATGTGATGTGAGCGCCTCAGGTATCCCGCTCTTCGGGAGCGGGAGAACCTACGACCTACGGATTAATCCCGCTTTTTTTTGAAAAAAGCGGGACCGCTCTAACCAGCTGAGCTACTGAGGCAATATATCAAAGCGCAAGCTGGTAGAATTAGGTCTCAGGTAGGGCTCGAACCTACGACCTACGGATTAATCCCGCTTTTTTTTGAAAAAAGCGGGACCGCTC
>CAZWDL010000240.1:0-134 GCA_964632995.1 uncultured Saprospiraceae bacterium | reverse complement strand
TAACCAGCTGAGCTACTGAGGCATCGTTTTTTGAGTTTTTCCACGGCCTCCGGATTGTCGATTAATCGTTGAAGGTACTTTTTGCTTTTTCTCTTTTTAATGTACCGCTCGATTCGATGAGCAGCGGAAGCGTC
>CAZWDL010000239.1:0-4410 GCA_964632995.1 uncultured Saprospiraceae bacterium | reverse complement strand
TTCATGATGCGCGGCGCCAGCGGATCGGGGCTGCCGGGGACGGCGGGTTCCAGTTCCAGGTTGAGCAGGCTGATCCGGCCCGTCTGGGTGCGCAAGGCCTTTTCCACATCCCCTCCGCCGACATCCTGGATGACCAGGGCCTCCAGCGGATAGCTCGTCACGCGAAGGCTGGTTTTGCCGGTTACCGGCGTCGTTTGGAAGCAGAGGCGGAACAGGATGCTGCTGTCGGGCAGCGAGTGGGGGGTGACGTCCAGGATGAGGAAAATGATGCGCCTCTTACCAGCCTCGCTCAGGTTGAAGTTGCCGTCGGCGCGATGATGCGGCTAAAGGAATAGGACACCTCATCCTGGTAGCCGCATAGCCGGTCGGTGATCGTCAGCTTGTAGAGGCCGTTGAGCAGGCCGGTGAGGGAAGGCGTCTGCGCGCCGGCGGAAAAAAAGGATAGGAAAGGTAAATATTATCGGAATCCAGCCCCTAAATCCCCCGTGCTCCGACGCTGTAGCCAGCTATGGCGCAAGCGTCCAGCCCTGGACACCGCGCTGACAGGCGCCTTCTGACTCCGGAATGCCGGGGTAAAGACCATCTCGTGCAGGGTCCGCTTATTTTGCTGAAAATTCCGCTCCAGCTTCCAATGGACCCGAATGGAACCGCCACTTCTTCAGACTGGCAGCCGGGAAGCAGCAGCACAAACAAAAACAGGATCAATCCTGCCTGGTTCCGGTGGGTAAAAGGTGCCTTGCTTGGCATTGACCTCGGTTTGATGCTAAAAATAGCAACTATTTTGATGAATTTAGCGCGAAGTCGCCACTCGACGGAGTTCGCCGCCCATCCGCACACTTTGCCTACGCTCCTTACCGTTATTTATAGTCTGCCAACCCAAGATTTGTGAACCCTGACTTGGCAGACTATAGCTTCGAAGAAATTACGGCGCCGGCCCCTTCAGGCTTGGCCCCGAACAACCTCAAACAACCCCAAACCAACTAAACCCATCTCATGAAACCCCTGATAACAACCCTGGTACTCCTCCTCCCCTTCTTTCTCGTCGCCCAGGACGACTACTGGCAGCAGGAAGTCCACTACCGCATCGACGTCACGCTCAACGACCTCAACCACACGCTGGAGGGAGAGATCGGGATGACCTACTTCAACCACTCTCCCGATGATCTCGATACCATCTACCTGCACCTGTGGGCCAATGCCTTCCGCGACCAGAGGACAGCTTTCGCCAAACAGCAATTGCAGCAAGGCCAGCAGGCCTTCTACTTCGCCGAACCAGAAGCGCTGGGCTACTACTCCGGGCTGGCCTTCCAGGTGAACGGGCAGCCGGCTTCCTGGGCCCTGCACCGGCAGCATCCCGACATCGCCTTCCTGCTGCTCCGTACGCCCTTGCGCAGCGGCGACAGCCTGCGCATCAGCACGCCTTTTACCCTCAACATTCCGGCTTCCTTTTCCCGGCTTGGGCACGTGGGGGAGTCTTATCAGATGACACAATGGTACCCCAAGCCCGCCGTCTACGATGAAACGGGCTGGCATCCCATGCCCTATCTCGACCTCGGCGAGTTCTATTCCGAATTCGGCAGCTACGAGGTGAGCATCACCCTGCCGGAAAACTACGTGGTGGGCGCCACCGGCGTACTGCAAACGGAAAGTGAGCGAATGTTTCTGAAAAAGAAGGTGAGCGAGACCAACGACTACCTCAGCCGCGGCGTCGAGCGCAGCTACCAGGACGAGGAACCCTTCCCGCCCTCCAGCGAGCGGCTCAAGACTATACGCTATACGGCAGAGCGGGTGCACGACTTCGCCTGGTTTGCCGACAAGCGCTTCAAGGTACAACGCTCTATGGCGGTGTTGCCGGGCGGCCGGCGGGTCGACACCTGGGTCATGTTTACCAAATACGAGGAGCATCTCTGGCAGGAAGCTATCCACTTTGTGGACCGTTCCCTGCGCTTTTATTCCGAAACCGCCGGTCTCTATCCTTATCCGCAGGCCACCGCCGTACAAAGCGCCCTCAGCGCGGGCAGCGGCATGGAATACCCCATGATCACCGTCATCGGGCCGGCGGGCACGGCAAAGGCGCTGGATGAGGTGATCAACCACGAGGTGGGCCACAACTGGTTCTACGGCGTGCTGGCTTTCAACGAACGGCGCCACCCCTGGATGGATGAAGGCCTCACCACCTACTACGAGCAGCGCTATATGCAGCGCTACTATGAAGAAGGTATCCTTGAAGATTATCTGCCGGACTTCCTGCTTGGTCAGTCGGAGATGAGCCTGGAAGAACTGGCCTACCTGTACCAGGCCCGCCGCCGCCGCGACCAGGCGCCGGACACGCCCTCCGCCGAATTTTCCCAACTCAACTACTTCCTGGGCGCCTATCAGAAACCCGCCGTAGCCTTCCGCTACCTGGAAGCTTACGTGGGCAAAACCGCCTTGGATGCCGCTATGCAAAACTTTTACCGGCAATGGCAATTCCGCCACCCCTGCCCGGCCGACCTGCGCCGGGCCCTGGAAAACGACCTGGACAAAAACCTGGGCTGGCTCTTTGAAGGATTGCTGTCTTCCAATGAGAAAATGGACTACGCCGTAAAAGGAATGAAAAACGTAGACAACGGCTTCCAGGTAACGGTGAAAAACCAGGGAAGTATCGCCGCCCCCTTCGCCCTTTCGGGCATGCGTGACGGCGAAATAGCTACCACCCGCTGGTATGAAGGCTTCACTGGCAAACAAGCCCTCTCCTTTCCCACGGGCGACTACGACGCTATCGTGCTCGATGCCCGGCGGCTCGCTCCGGAGCTGTACCGGCAAAACAACCGCATCCGCAGCAGCGGGCTATTCCCCCGCGTGGAAAAGCCGCTGATCAGCGTGCTGCCTTCCCTGGAAAACGACCGGCGCAGCCAGCTCTACGCGCTGCCTCTGCCCGCCTGGAACAACTACGATAAGACGATGCTCGGAGCATTGCTATACAACACCCTGGTCCCCGCCAAACGCTTCGAGTTCAGTCTGGCGCCCCTCTACAGCTTCGGCAGCCGCGAACTGACGGGGCTGGGCGAACTGGCCTACCACTGGTACCTGAATACCGAAGCCGTGCAATGCCTCACCCTGGGGCTGAGCGCCCGCAGCTTTCACTTCGACCAAAATGAAACCTTCGACTACCGGCGACGCTATACCCGGCTGATGCCCTATCTGGAAGTAGAACTGGGGCGGAAGGCCGCCCACCCCTTCCACCATCGCCTGCAGTGGCGCAGCCTCTGGATAGCCGAGGAGCAGGCGCAGTTTACCGACGCCAATTTCAACGGCCTGCGCACCGAAGAACAACTCATCCACGAGCTGAGCTACACAGGGGAAAACCGGCGGGCCATCAACCCCTTCACCTTCCGCACCGCCCTGGAACAGCAAAGCTATACCGATATCAGCGGCGATCAACACTACCTCAAAGCCTCGCTGGAGTGGAACCAAAGCCTGACCTATAAAGAGCATAAAAATATCGACATCCGCCTCTTCGCCGGCGGCTTCCTGATCAATACCAAGCGAGAGGGCGGCCGCCTCTTCCCGGGCGCCTTCAACCTCATCTCCCAGGGCTTCAACGACTACCGCTATGACGACCTCTACTTCGGCCGCACCGAAAACGAAGGCCTCTGGTCACAGCAGATCAGCCTGCGCGACGGCGCCTTCAAAACACCGCTCGGCAGCGCCTTCGGCCTGGGCCGCAGCAACAACTTCATCCTCGCCCTCAACCTCAAAGCCGACCTGCCGCAAAACCTCCCCTTCCCCCTGCCCATAAAACCCTACTTCGACATCGGCTTCTTCGACAACGCCCAGCCCACCGGCCGGGACGACTCCTTCCAGGATCAACTGCTCTGGAGCGGCGGCCTCGCCATCGACTTCCTCGACGGCGCATTCGGCGTCTACTTCCCCTTCTTCAACTCCCGCAACCTCCAAAACCGCCTCGAAGAACGCGGCAACTACTGGTCGCGCATCAGCTTTAACATCGACTTCCACCGGCTCAACCCCTTCGAGGTGATCCGAAATATCGAGTTCTGAAAATGGTTTGAGTTGGTTCGATCCCCCGGACTTCCGCCCGGCATCGCCCCGCTCATCCCAGCCAAACTCCGACTTCCGCCTTCCCACTTCCGACTTTCTTCCGACTTCCGATTTCCGACTTTGATACGCCTTCCGCTTTCCGCCTTCCGACTTTCTTCCGACTTCCGACTTCCGCCTTCCGATTTCCGACTTTGATACGCCTTCCGCTTTCCGCCTTTCTTCCGACTTCCAACTTCCGATTTCCGACTTTGATACGACTTCCGCTTTCCGACTTCCGACTTCCGACTTTGATACGCCTTCCGACTTCCGACTTTCTTCCGACTTCCGACGGTCCTTTCGCGTAAGGCGAAAGTGAGTTCAAAAAACGAT
>CAZWDL010000238.1:0-4480 GCA_964632995.1 uncultured Saprospiraceae bacterium | reverse complement strand
ATTCGAGCAGCGACAGTTCGCCGGCCCGGTTGATGACCTGCGGATGCCGGACGGCGCGCCGGATCTCCTCACAGGCCTCGCGGTCGACCGTACCGCCCAGGAGGTAGACGGTATGGCCGACCGGCAGTTTGCCGATCAGCTCGATCCAGCGCTCGGCCGGCCACTGCTTGGTGAACCAGACGGAAGTCGGAGCAATGCAGATGTAGTTAGTATCTTTAGGGACCTTGGTATAAGCTTCTTTAGTCGGATAGAGGCGAGGCTTTTCAAATCCTTCCCAGGTAAGGTGCTCGATAAGCGACAGGTTGCGCTCCACCTCGTGCGGGGGCGGATCACCCTCCCCGATCCGATGCGGCAGTCGCCGCGAAAAGGCAAAGGAGAGTGGGTTCTTATCGAAACCGACGACTTCGCGGGCGCCCGAGGCCACGGCGAGCAGTCCGCTGGTAAAAAAGCGGTGGGCGTTGATCGCTACGTCGTAACGTTTGGCTCGGATACGGCGGATCAGGCGGCGCAGGCTACGGTATTTTTCTTTTTTATTGAAAATGAGAACACTTCTCAGATGCGGATGTCCTTCCAATAAGCCCTCGTTGCCCTTCCGCAGCAGGAAATCGATCTGCGCCTCAGGATAGTATTTGCGCAGCTTCTCTACCAGCGCGGTAGCCAGAACCACATCGCCTAGGAAGGCGGTTTGTATGATGAGAAATTTCTTCATGCGGTATCGATTGCTGCAAAAGTAAGGAATTCCAGTTTTCCGGAAGTATCCCGGCTTTTCACTAGTTTAGCTCCATGGACGGTCTACTATGGTTTGGTGTATTGGTGCAGGCCTTTATCGTTTGCATCATGCTGGCGATCGGCCTGCAGCTGTTGCCCCGGGAGCTGGCCGGTGTACTGCGCGACCGGAATTTTTTGCTGCGCACTTTAGTGATCAACCTGATATTGATTCCTTTTTCTGCCATACTGTTGCTTTATTTCTTTGAACTGCCTTCCTCCTTAAGCATCGCCATTGTATTGATTGCCGCCGCGCCGGGCGCCCCCTTCGGACCGCGGATTGTAGAGCTGACTAAGGGAAGTTTGTCGCACGGCGTCGCTGCCGTACTGATCCTGGCCGGGCTCTCGGTGGTCAGCGGTCCCCTCATCGCCCGTTGGCTGCTGACGCAGCCCGGTGTGGAAGTCGTTGGTACGGCCGGACTGATCATCTCTCTTATCGCCTTCCAGTTGCTGCCCATCGTCTTGGGCATCTGGCTTCGGCGCCAACGGCCCCGCCTGAGCGATCGCCTGCTAAGGCCCCTGCACCTCAGCTCCAATATTTTGATCAGCATCATTGCCGTTTTTGTAATCCTTAGTTACCGGGAACAGCTCTTCAGCATAGGCTGGGAGAATGTGGGTATTCTGGCTTTGATCACCGTTAGCTGGACGCTGTTCGGCTGGCTGTTCGGCGGCCGTGATGCCCGCTTGCGGCTTACCCAGGGCATGGTTGCCCCCGCCCGTAACCTGGGCATGGCTTTTCTGATGGCCCTGTCGGGCTACGGCGACCAGGAGGTGCTGCTGTTGCTGATGATTCAGGGGGGAATGTCGTTATTTCTGGTACCGGTTTTGGGGAGGTTATACGTTTAAGATACCTCGGAGGTGGGGTGATTAGCCATAAGTTGGTTTTAGGAACTTCTCCGGTTCATCTGTTCCTCAGTTCTTCTGTTTTTCGGTTCTGAACGTCTATAAAAAGGGGAAAACTGCTAAAAACAGGCCGGAACCGCAGAATCCCGCTTTTTTTGAAAAAGCGGGAAACAGAAGAACTGCGAAACCGCAGAAGTTCAGACCCGACCAAAGATATAGATAATCGATACACCACAGAGGTTTCGTAAACGTAAGGTCCGGCTACCAAACCTTCGGCGCCCAGGTTCCGTGAAACACTAAGGGGATATTGTGCGGCAGCCGCGCCCTGGCCACCGGCTCCAGGTTGGTTGCCTCCAGAATGTTTAGACTGGTACTATTGCCCTCCGGATCATAAGACAGGAAGAGCAGCCAGCCCTCATCCTCCGCCTCGGCGCCGGGTTGGGGCACGAAGACCGGTTCTCCCGTCAGCCCGGGATAATAATCCCGCCACTGCGTTTGCCGCTGTTCCAGGTCGAACTTGACGATGCCGTGAATCAGGGCTCGATCCTTGTCGGGGTGATCGCCGATGCCCCAGGCGTAGCGGTAGGGCTTTCCGGTAAGCCGGGGGTTGTAGGCCGGGAATTCGGAAGGGTAGGGACTGAGCGATTCCCGGCGGGCCTGCTTTTTGCCCGGTTCCAAATAAAAGCGGGTGAGTTCCCCCGCGGCGCCCTCAACGGTTTCTCCGGCCAGGCCTTTACGCAGGTTGAAAGAGAGAGGGAAATCCGGCATGGTGAAGGCATCGATTAAGAAGGTGCCGTCTTTACGGCGGTAGCCGTTGGCGAAGTGAAAAATGAAGCAGTAGTCGGTCTCGTATTCAGTGATCTCTTCCTTGTCGATCACCAGGATGCGGATCGGCTGATCGGGTTGTTGTTGCAGCGTCTCGACGGGCGGTTGCAGTCCCAGCAGGGCTTTCCACAGCTTAAAGGCTATCGGGATGAGGAAGAAGATATGCTGCCCTTCGGCGGTGAGGACGTAATCGTGGGTGAAGTACAGCTTGTCCATTGGGATGCGCCGGCTGATGCGCGCCTGTCCGTCGGGGCTTACCTGGTAGAGCAGGAGTTCCTGCTGGGCGCCGGGCGCCGTACCGAAGTTGTGCAGCACGCCCGTATCCGGGTGAAGGCGCGGGTGGGCGGCAAAGGGCAGCTCAGGCTGTATGAGCCGCCCAATGGCGCCTTCGTTACGCAGCACGCCTTCGTAGTCGTAGCGCTGAATCGTCTCGAGGGTAACCGGGTCGATCTCATGCGGCCAGCCTCCCTCCCAGAGCGCCAATAGCTTGCCGCCGTGGTAGATCACATTGGTGTTGGCGGCGTTTTTAAAATTCATTTTCATAAAATTCTTCCAGAAACCGCCCGGAATATTGGTGCCGAAGCTGCGGTACAGCATGCGGCCGGCTTCCTCTTCCTCGACGAATTCCCGCGTCCGTACATAGCGATTGCTATAGCGGATACCCCCGTCTTCGAAGGCAAAAGCGCTGATCATCCCGTCGCCGTCGAAGAGATGCTTGTACAGGACGCCCTGGTGCTCCAGCCGGCCGTTGCCGTTGCGTAAGAAGGTGCCGTGCAACTCCGGCGGAAGGGTGCCCTCGATGATCTCCAATGGAACATTCTGGTGTTCTTTCTCTACACAGAGGTTGGCTCGGAAGTATTTTTGTAAGATGGTCATGCGGCATAGCGTTTTGCTGACAATCTAACTTGGCCGGAGAGATTTGGTTCAAAATAGGTAGTAAGCAGGTTGAATTTGAATAGAAGACGGAATGAACTTCTGGCGGCATCCACTATCGGTTCATTCTGTAAATCCTGTCCCCCTAAACTAAAAATAATCTTCACCGGATACCATAATTTTTAAATCACCTTCGATTGACGGAGTAATATTTTGTAAATATGATTTTTTAGTATAAAATTTGAATAATCGGATGATTGAAGAACATATTAATATAGGAAGGTATGAGAAAGGAGCAGTACTTCAGGTGAACATTATACAGTTAAAACCACCTTATGAAATATTTTCCAAAATACTCTTGGCAGCAACTTGCCTTCTGTTAGGTTCCTCACTCGCCTTTTCCCAAGCCTATCGCAGCCATCACAATATGAGCAGCAGGGAATATCAGCAAAAGTTCGACGAGTATACCGATCAAGGCTACCGCATCGTCCAAGTGGACGGCTACGAAGTGGATGGCCGGGCTTACTTTGCTGCCATCTGGGAGAAGGCCCATGGCCCCGCCTTCATCGCTCACCACAATATGGACGCCGGCGACTACCAGCAAAAGTTCGACGAGTATCTGAAGAAAGGCTATCGGCTCGTGCAGGTGGACGGCTACGGGATCGGCAACCGGGCCTACTAAGCCGCCATCTGGGAATACACCGGAGCCTGGAGCAATGCCGACCTTTATCACATCGACACCACTATCAACAGCTTTATGGACCGGCACGGCATCCCCGGCGCCAGCGTAGCGCTCGTCAAGGACGGCCGCCTGGTATTTGCTAAAGGATACGGCCAACTGGATAAATCCACCGGAGAGGTACCCGGGCCGAATACGCTGTTCCGGATCGCCAGTGTATCGAAGCCCATTACCGGCGTGGCCATCATGAAATTGATCGGAGAGGGAAAACTGAAACTGTCGGATAAAGTATTCGGCTCCGGCGCCATTCTGGGCACCACCTACGGCTCGGAAGCTTACAGCGACTGGGAAAAGGAGATCACCGTCCGGCACCTGCAGGAGCACACGGCGGGCGGCGACCAGTGGAACAATGAAGGCGCCGGCAACGCTAGTGCTCCCATGTGTGTTGATTACCCACAAGTCCGGTTTTGGCTACTTCTACGGTTCATCTGTTCG
>CAZWDL010000237.1:0-4497 GCA_964632995.1 uncultured Saprospiraceae bacterium | reverse complement strand
TCCGCTGATCACGCCGCCGCTCTACGCCCGCTGGCACGCCCTGACGCAGCGCCTGCTCTACGACCGCGAGGGCGACCCCGTCACGCCCGACGACAACTGGGTGCACGAGCTCAACCTGGACCCCCGCTGGCGGGTCAGCGCCGGCTTTGGCACCCGCATCATCCAGGAAAACCAGGAAGAATATATGGATAATGCCTGGGGACAGCTCGGCGATGTGCTGGAGGCGCAGCGGCGCATCCGCCTGGCCCAGCTGGCCAAGGAGACCGGCTTTGTCTATCACGACAAACACCTGCGGTCCGTACTGGAGCGTAGCCCCGAGCGCAGCTTCCTGCTCACCGCGCCGATGCAGGCGCGAATCGTTGCTGATGGACTTACCGTTTCCCATCAGGTCAGGGAAAGCCCCCTGACGGCGGCGGCAACCTCTGCTACCCTGCGGCGCATCACCCGTCCCCGCGCCCGCCTGATGCAGCGCCTGGAATTCACCGGACCGGCTACTCCTGATAATTTACTCACCCGGATAAACGAAGGGGCAGTAAGTGCGGCGCCGCCTAAAGTAACGCCCGCCGATCTGCCTACGCTGGAAGAAGTAGCCGCCGGGCTGGAACCCAAAAACGCGCCCGAAGATCTGCTCGATCTGCTGCGCGACCATCCCAATTTTCGCGCGCTGCCCCTGCTCCTGATCATCATCGCCTTGCTGCTGTTGTTTTTCCTGCCGCTGACAGCTCCCGTCATCGCGATACTGGCAACGGTCATCGCGTCCCTTATCTATCTCTACCGGCTCTTTAACAGCTGGATGCGACAGCTTGAAAAAGCGGAAACCGTCCTTGAAGAAAACCAGACGCCGGAGCTGGTAGACAAGCTGCCGAACAGCCCCGACTTCCGGCTGTCCGGGCTGGAGGAGGATTTCAAGCCAAGTACAGGAGGCTCCGATAGCGCCACCGCGGTCCGGTTTAAAAATGCTTTGCGCGACAGCTATGCTTTGTTACAGGCCAGCGCTGCACTCGGCGAAAAGCCGGAACGGCCGCCTATCAACCTGAACATCCTGGCCGAAGCTACTTTCGCCAAAATCAATCCTGCCCTGACCGTACCGGCGTATACTTTCGGCGCCATCTACCTGCCGCCGCGCATCTTCGACCTCATCGGCGAGCAGTTCCGGGAGCCGATGGCTTACCCGGAGTTCGACATTCCCATGTATAAACCGCTGGTGGAACTGTCAACAGAAAATTTCTTACCTAATATACAGCACATCGCGCCGAACAGCATCACCCTGCTGGAAACCAACCAGCGCTTCATCGAAGCCTATATGGTAGGCCTCAACCACGAATTCGGGCGCGAGCTGCTCTGGCGCGAGTACGTCACCGACCAGCGCGGCAGCTACTTCCGCCAGTTCTGGGAGGTGAGCAGCTACCTCGATGTAGAAGACCAGGACGAGGAGACATTGCGGGAGCGCCTGCGCGATATCCCGCCCCTGCACCGCTGGTCGAAGTTCTCCCAGCTCGGCGACCACGATCATCGCGAGGCGCAGGGCGATAAGGAGGACGAGGTGGTGCTGGTCATCCGCGGCGAACTGCTCAAAAAATACCCTACAGCGGTCATCTACGCGCATCGCGCCGTCTGGCAGACCGACGAGGATACCGGTGAGATCGACAAATCCAAACCCCGTGATCTGGCGCCGCTAACGGAAGCCGAGGAGGACAACCCGCCCCGCTCCAAGGTGCTCATGCCCCTCTACGAAGCCAAGGTGGACCCCGATATCTACTTCTTCGGCTTCGACCTCACCGCCGAAGAAGCCCGCGGAGAAAATGATGACCCCGGCTGGTTCTTCGTTATCAAAGAACGCCCCGGCGAGCCCCGCTTCGGCCTTGACCTGGATACTACGGAAAACCCTCACTTTTGGAATGACCTGGCCTGGCCGAATGTCGGGACCGCCGCGGGCGCCCACCTGGAAATCACCGACCTGCCGGACTTCAGCCTGACGGAGCCGCCGGAAGGGATGTTCCCCGGCGGCGAGGTCCAGCACGAGGAGGACGCCAACGTGCAGTGGCGCGCCGGGATGAACGCCGCCGAGCTGGCTTACATCCTCTACCAGGTGCCGGTGCTGGTGGGGGTACATGCGAAGGAGATGCTGCCGGATTGAGCTAAGAAAAACAGATGAGTAATGATTCGAGATTTTTTGAAAATAATTTCTGAGGAACAGAACTTGAATAGGATTGGTCTGCTGATGAGGTTTTGTTTTCCGGCTGATTGGCAAGGTTTAAAGGATGGAAACGAATCTTTTTCCACCCCCTGCCCCCCGCCAGCGGGGGACACCAAGCTAACGTGCCGCGCTGACAGGTATAGTGCAATATCCTGGAGGCTGAGATACCTGATTTCCAGAATAGGACTAAGAGTTTATTGCTTCTTCGCAAAAGCAGTAACAAGGCAGCATTTTCTTTGGTGTCTTCTTTACGATATGACGGATCGACAAGATTCCAGGGTGAAATTAGTTGTCCATTTAAAAAGTGAATTGCTATCGCAAAACAAAAGCTCCCGAAAAAAACGGGTGCATGTTAAAGCGGTCTCCCCCGCTGGCGGGGGCCGGGGGGTGGATCTTGCTATCTTACCAAGATATCTGGTCAGAAAACAGCAAAAAATCGTAATTCGTAATTGCATCGATTTTCTTTCAAGCTCTTATGCCTTGTCTGCCGAAGCATCGACCAAGACGGGTTGTTTCCGACTTCCGCTTTCCGCTTTCCGACTTCCGACTTCCGACTTCAAAATTAGCCTTTATGCCCGAATTTAACGACCTACAACAAGCCCTCCATCAATCCCGCCAACAGCGGCAGGCCACCGGCCTCGCTCTGTTCCAGGCCCGCGAGCGCCTCAAGCGCATCCGCGAGGAGCAGGCCCGCCTGCAGCGCTACTTCGATCCCGAAAACGAAGCGCAGCAGGCCAGGGCGCAGCGGCTGCAGCGCCGGCAGCGGCAAACCGAGGCCGAGATCGAGCAGCTGCGGTCTTCCCTGACGGATATCCGGCAACAGGAGCTGGGCCGGCTGGAGGAATTCCAGGTCTTCACAGACCCGCGTGAGAACGTAGGCCGTATGGACGACAGCTATCCCTTCTTCCTCTTTCCGCTGCGTCTGGAGACGCGTTTCAAGCGCCTGGAAACGGAGGAAGGGCCGGAGCACCAGCTGTGGGTGCGTATCTTCCCCGACGACGCCCTCATCGACACTTTTGAGGAAACGCTCTCGGAAGCCGAAGTGGAGAACGCCCAAAAGTACTGGATCAATCACTGGCGGGCCGGCGGCGTCGAGGAGGAAGAGCGGGGCGCCTGGCGGAGTCTGGTCAGCAGCCACGGATCGGGGCGCGCCTTCTACATCATCAATCAGTATCAGCCTGCCAATGCGGAGGAACTACCGGAAAAAGAGGCGGGCGAGTTGATTTTGGTTGTAAAAACGGAAACTGAACTCCCTGAGACGGAGCGCAACGCTATCGCTGCCTACTGGACTGCCTACTGGAAAGCCGGTTCTGACAGAGAGGCCCGCGAAGCGGCCTTCGCCGAACTCGTCGATGCCCTCGGCGAGGAGCGCGCCAACGAAGTGGCCGCAAACCTGCAGCCCGCCAAACTGTCGGACGAAGCGCCGGCAGGGATGGACCGGGCCGACGTCACCGTTGCGGTCGCCTTCATCCGCTTCCCGTCGCCGGAAGAAGTGGATACCAAGCAGCAATCCTGGTCGCGCGCTCCCGAGGTACACCTGCTGCCCGACCGCTTCGTGCTGCTGGGCTATCGCAACGGCGAAGAGGTGCTCAGTGAAGTGGGGCGTACCGTGCCTTCTCCGCTCGTAGTCGGCCCCGACCCGCTGGCCGGCGAGGACGCTCAGTTCAACATCGTTGACGGCGACCTGCAGGTAAGCGAAGAGCTGAAATGGATGGTCGACTTCGACGAGGCCGTCCGCATCGGTATGGGCTTCCGGATCAATCTGAGCGCCGAGCAGTTCCGCGCCGGATTCGACCGCCTCTTCGTCCTCGGGCTGCGCCTCAGCGCCGACGAGGGAGCGGGCAAGGAGCAGCTGGAAACCCTGTTCGATCACCATCAGTCGAGCAAGAAAGGTTTCAGCCTTTTGCCGCAAGGCGTGCCCACCAACAATACCGAGCAGGTCAAGTCGGGCCTCAGCCGCCTCGATGATCCGGATGTCAGCTACGACAATTACTTCAAAAAAGGCGACCTGTACACCGAAACCGACGATCCCTTCGAAAAGCTGGACGGGCAGTGGCTGGCCGAGTACCTGGGCCTCGATACGGATACTTTCAAGAAAACCTATCAGGCCGACGGCCGCGATCAGTGCGAGGCCCGGGCGATGAACACGGCGCTGTGGCCGGCTACGCTGGGCTACCTCATGGAC
Organism: uncultured Saprospiraceae bacterium; assembly: GCA_964632995.1. Classification (GTDB taxonomy): domain Bacteria; phylum Bacteroidota; class Bacteroidia; order Chitinophagales; family Saprospiraceae; genus CAZWDL01. The sequence continues at coordinate 115 of CAZWDL010000237.1, read as the reverse complement.
AGCATGATGCAGCCCGTCTTCAGCGAAGCGGACATCGAGCAGACCCGCAACTTCTTCCGGCACTTCGTCAGCGGGCGCGGCCCGGCGCCGGCCATCCGCATCGGGCGGCAGCCCT
>CAZWDL010000236.1:0-4582 GCA_964632995.1 uncultured Saprospiraceae bacterium | reverse complement strand
CGGCGCCACGCCTGTTCGTTGGCAAACGCGCCGGGAAGCACCGCTACCGGCAGGAGCAGATCAACCAATTGCTGGTTCAGAGCGCCCTGCTCCACGGCCACGTCGTTCGCCTTAAAGGCGGCGACCCTTTTGTTTTCGGTCGCGGACACGAAGAACTGACCTACGTCAAAAAGTTCGGGATCGAAGCGGCCGTGGTTCCGGGCATCTCCAGCTGCATCGCCCTGCCGGAACTACAGGGCGTGCCGGTCACCCGCAGGGGGCAAAGTGAAAGCTTCTGGGTGCTGACCGGCGCCACCCGGCGGGGAACGCTGTCGGAGGATGTGGCACTGGCCGCGCAGTCTACCGCTACCGCTATCATTCTGATGGGTATGCGCAAACTGCGGGAAATCGCTGCCTTGTGGAGTTCGTACGGCCGGGGGAACACCCCTGTGCTCGTCATCCAAAACGGCTCCTTGCCCGATGAACGCCGCGCTCTCGGCCGCATCGATAACATTGCCGACCGGGTGGAAGCTGCCGGTATGGGGGCGCCGGGTATTATCATCATCGGAGAGGTAGCCGCCCTGCATCCCGCTTTCGAACAACTTACGACTTTTGAAAAACAAGAACATTTATGAGTACGGAAAAGAATCCGCTGTATCCGGTTTTTCTCAAACTTCACGAACTGCGCCTGCTGATCGTCGGCGCCGGGGAAGTGGGGTATGAAAAATTGTCCTTCATCCTCAAGAGCAGCCCTCAGGCGAATATCACCGTGGTGGCACCCTGGGTGTCGCAACCAGTCGGCGAACTGCTGGAGCAAGGTAACTACCAGGTCGACATTCACCGCCGGCCCTTCGAAGAGGCAGATATCCAGAGCCACGACCTGGTTATCGCTGCGACCAATATCCCGGTGCTGAATCGCCAGGTACGGACCGCCGCGAAAGCGCAGGGTATCCTCGTCAATGTCGCTGATACGCCGGGCCTCTGCGATTTTTACCTGGGCTCCATCGTGACGAAGGGGCAGCTCAAGGTCGGTATTTCCACCAATGGTAAATCGCCTACCCTTGCCAAGCGCTTCCGGCAGCTGCTGGAAGAGATTTTGCCGGAAGAAACCGACGAGCTGCTGGCCAACCTGCACGCCTATCGGGACACCCTGGGCGGTGATTTCGGGGAAAAGGTGCGCCGGCTCAATGAACTGACCGCCGGTTTGCTGCAAAAGGAAAACTAAAAACAGACATTACAAACAACCCTCAAGTTGAAATCATCAAATTATGACGACTTATCTTCCCACCGATAAAGAGCGCGAGTGGCGGGACCTGAGCATCGACCTGCTTAACGATGTATTTACTCCGCTGCCTTTTGAAGACCGCCTTCGCCTGTTGTACAAATACTTTGCGGAAGAGGAGGTGCTGTACACGTCCTCCTTCGGCACAAAATCCGTTTTCCTGCTGCACCTTCTGCATAAAATCCGTCCCATGCAGCCGGTGTACTTCATCGATACCACCTACCATTTTCCCGAAACCATCGCCTACAAGAAGAAGCTGACAGAGCAGTTCGGGTTAAAGGTAATCGATGTATTGCCGGAACCGGAACAGAATGCACTTACGCGGGAAGAGGCCTGGTGGAAAGAACATCCCCGGATGTGCTGCAGCATCAATAAAGTGGTCCCGCTGGAGCCCATCAAAGCCCGGCATAAGGTGTGGATCAGCGGCCTGATGGCTCATCAGACCGAATTCCGCGCCCGCCTGCGCGTCTTCGAAAAACAGGGGGATATCATCAAGTTTCATCCCCTGATTGATATCGATGAAGGGGAGTTTCTGTACTACTTATCTTACTACAACCTGCCAGAGCATCCCCTGGAAGAAAAAGGGTATGGTTCGGTGGGTTGTACACATTGCACTCAGAAAGGAAAGGGACGCAGTGGACGCTGGCAAGGCACTACTCAGTCGGAGTGCGGGTTGCACCCGGGGTATTTTCTGAATAAGATGAAAGCCAAAACAGCTGGTTAGGAAAACTATTTCCCGGAATCAGGTACCTCGAAAATCACCGTCTTGGTATCGAAGAGGAAGTCGAATTCATCGTGAAAGTCAATATGCAGGGTGAATCTTCTGATCTTTGTTGAGGAAGGAGGTTTGGCTTGCCTTGCTTTATTTATTCTTGCATTGATACGTTGTTTTTGTCTCTCGGAGATATCGGTTCTTTCGAGCAGCTCCCGCCGCTGATTTTGAGCTCTTTCAGCCGGTTTTGTACGCTGTCTCTGAGCCGGAGCCGGTTCATTGGATTCGATTTGCAGGTCTTTAGAACTGCGAAATGTCGGGGGGGCGGCACTGAGGTAAACTTCCAGTCCATTGTCAAGGCGGCGTTTCAGGGGAAGCGATGCTCCCTCCCAGCGGTACTCCGCATGATAGCCGTAGTTCTGTTTTGGGCCGATGGCCAGGTTGCCGGATTTTTCTCCCACCGATACGGTTTTTGACATTTCCAGTACTAACATAGCACTTTCCCCTTCATTGAGTCTGATACTTACCGGTTCTTCTTCCAGTTTGATGCTTTTTGCTTCTCTTTTATCTTCTGAACCGGAAAAATGGGCGGTAAGCCGGGTGTCCAGCCGCTTGTTTTTGTAAGGCATTTGTATGGTGATTGGATCACCGGGTTGGGGTTCCGGCAATACGCGCAGATAGTACTGTGCCTGAGCAAGCGTTTTCCCTGCACTGTTCTGCAGGTTTAGATTGAGTGTATCAAAATGGCTGGTAGCTGTTTGGGGAACAATAAGAAAAAAACCTTCGTGTCCCTGGAAGTTGAGAAGCTCCTCGTCGAGCACAAAAGACTCACCGGTGTTATTCACTTTGATGCTGTAGTTCAGTTCATCCAGTTGGGTGCCTTCAACGGCTTGATTTTTCAGGAAAGCCAAAAACTCAAAGCGTCCGACGTATTTGGAATTGTTGTAGATTTCCAGCTTGTCGGGTGCATCAAAGATGCGCTCCTGATCAAAAAGGTAGGTGGCACAGCCGCCTCCTGCCTCTGGTAGCATCATATCCTCCCGCTGAGGCGATAAGCTTAGACTACTGCTCATTTCCAGTAGTACGTTCTGTCCAGACAACTGAGAGCAAAGTAGTATTGCGGCTACAAAAGAAAGGATAGGGGAAGGTAAATAATGCATGGGTTTCAGGTATTTAATTGCTTTTCAATGGCGTGGTAAAGTTAATTAGTGCCTCACCGCTACCGGTTGCCTATACGGAAAGTTAAGAAAATATTAGGAATAGTGAAAGGAGAAAGTGGTTTGTCATCTCAGTGGTGTTTACGTGTCCAGTAGTAACGCATATCAACGAGATTTAATTTGACGAGGCTACCCTTATCAATCGAGCTGAAAGCTTTGCTTTTCCTCCGGAAGCAGGGGTCGCAATCGCTCATCGAAGTGTTGGAGTAAAACCTGAAATTCCTTCGGAGCTCCTGCGGTGCGGAGGCGCCAGAGTTTAGCGCTGTGGTCCCCGGCGCTTGTCAGCATATACCGGTCCTTAGTAGAGAAGGCGGCTTTGTGAATAATGCATTGCAGGCGATGACTTACCTTTCTTTCGTCGAGATCCCAGAATTCCGCCCAATGGGTCCCGGAAGCCGAAAGGACATAGCGGTTGCTGCCTGAGAAACCGGCCCAGGTTACTTCTGCCTTGGGATGGATCCGGTAGTCAATATTTCCGGAGGGCCTGTTTTGCTCATCGAACTCGCGGGCTGTCCACCATTGGATCAGGCTATCGCTTGAAACAAATAATAACTTGGGGCGCTGCGCTGGATACAGGTGGGAAAACCGGACGGTTTCGATTTTCGGATTATCTCCAATTTCCTCATTCAAAAATTTGTAAAACCCCGTTGTGTCGACTATTCCCTCGGAGTTTAAAATATGCGTTCCGCTTTTTCCGATAACCACCGTTGCCAGACGGGCGTCGTCGGATTGTACGAAAGAGGCCTCCCGGACAGGTCTTTGGACGCGGAATCGAGATAAGATAAGCTTCCCTTCAGCTTTGATAGCCTGAACCCAAACCACCCCGGGCGATGCGATGAGAAAATAATTGCCGTCCGGAGAGAACTGGGCGGTGAGGATAGTATCTTCCATAGGGAAAGACTTGACTAGATTGCCTTCAAAATCAAGGAGCCGGACTTGCCGGTCGGCAGCGGCGGTCAGCAGGAGCGGCAATCGAGGATGAGCATCGACGGAAAGGATAGGCGCGGGCTGGGGAATACGTAGCTGCGGCTGCCCGTCGAGCGTCCATATACCGATAGTGGAATCCAGGGAAGTAGAAACGAGTGCGCTGCCAGTTCCCAGGTCTATTCCCGTTACCGGAGCGCGGTGGGATAAGGTATGACAGAGGCGGCCTAAGGTATCCCAGAGGCGGACAGTCCCGTCGGCAGAACCGGTGATCAGCAAGCTGTCTTGCGGACCAAAGGCAAGCTGGGTAACAGGGCCTTCGTGTGAGAGGTCGGCATACAGCCGGCTTTCTTCCAGCCGCTGTAAGATATTTTCGATGAGGCTGCGAGTGGAGTGATCGTTTCGTGGCGAATGCGCGCTTTGGGCCAGGCGAAAAGCCACGGAAGGCCGGCCGGCATTAAGCTCCCG
>CAZWDL010000235.1:0-4613 GCA_964632995.1 uncultured Saprospiraceae bacterium | reverse complement strand
GGCGGAAAGCGGAAAGCGAAAGGCGGAAGGCGGAAGGCGGAAAGCGGAAGGCGGAAGGCGGAAGGCGGAAAGCGAAAGGCGGAAGGCGGAAAGCGGCAGGTAAACCCTGTGGAATAGTCGCTCCGCGAATTCCACAGGGTTTATCTGCCTCTCCTTGGGTTAGGGCGGGGGCCAACCGCCGATCGAAGCGAAGCGGAGATCCCGCCTGCGCGGCCGAAGCCGCTACTGCGGGCGAAGGCCAGATAGCGACAGCGTATCGGGACTACTCACTGCCAACTGCTCCATTACCGAATGAAAACAATATGAACTGACTGCTACAAAATTGCGAAAAATGGAACACCTTGCCTGGATCTTCATATCGGCGTTACTGATCAACAACTTCACCCTGGCGTACTTCCTGGGGCTCTGTCCCTTTCTGGGCGTTTCGGGGCGGCTGGTCACGGCTTTCCGGCTGGGGCTGGCCAATATTTTCGTCATGCTGATCACGGCCGTATGCGCCTGGGCGCTCAACAGCTTTGTGTTGCCCTATGCGCCCTATCTGCGACTGATCAGTTTTATCATCGTCATTGCCAGTACGGTGCAGTTTGTAGAGATGGCGGTGAAGAAGCTGAGCCCCGACTTGTTCCGGGCGCTGGGCATTTTCCTTCCCCTGATCACGACCAACTGCGCGATTCTGGGGCTGGCGCTGTTTTCTACGAATAAAGGCTACGGACTGGTCGAAGGGCTGGTCTACGCGCTGGGCGCGGGCGGCGGCGTCACGCTGGCGCTGGTGCTGCTGGCGGCTATCCGCGAGGAGACGCGGGTGCTCGACATTCCTAAGATCATCGAAGGTACGGCGCTCAATCTGATCATCGCCGGAATACTGTCGATGGCGTTTATGGGGTTTGCGGGCTTGTTTAGTGGGAGTTGAAAAAGATTGAGGGATTGGAGGTTTACCCGCCCGACCCGCTAAAGTGGGCTACGCATCGTATTTAGCGCAAAATCGTACCTTCGAATAAGTTTAGAAGTTTAGCGCTTCGCCCTCTGGGCTCGCTGTTTAGAAGTTTAGCACGTCTGAAACCGGGAATCTCTTTTTCAGACCTGCTAAACTTCTAAACCAGCCGCCCCAGAAGGGGCGGCGACTAAACTTCTAAACTTTTCAGTCGATCTAACCGATAAATTACGCTAAATACCTACAAAGCAGGATGGTCCGGATTGAATGGGAGGACGAAAGTTCAATTCTTTTTCTTCCGCAACCAGTCTGCCATCTTTTTTGTATCCTTTAGGTAGGGATACGCTTTTGCCCGAAACACAATGCTGCTACCGTGCCCAGATTTGCTTTCCTGCTACTGCTTTTCGCTCCCTTTTTTGCGCCCTTTACCTACGGACAATCCTTTTTTGAGTATCCCCTTCCGGGAAAGGTGGAAGAAAGTGAAATTTACCAGGATTTACTGGCTCAAAAAAAACAACAATGGCTGCTCATCCAGCGGGAGATTTCACGGGCGGCGCGCAGGGATTTGCCGGCTGAGGCGGGGGAGCAGCTCAGATCACTGGCCGTCAAGGTGCTTACCGGTCAGCGCGAGGTTTTTATGCAGCAGTTCGACGCCTTTTGTCAGACGCAGGATCCTTCGCTCATTGATACCGCCCTGATTCTCGGGGCCCAGCGGCGGGTGAATACCATTGATCTTCGGCTTCAGCCTTTTCGTCGCATCCAGGCTTTCAGCGAAGCTAAAATGGCATTTTACCCCCTCGATACCACCCGCTCAAGCATTCGCGAGGAACTGGACTTTTACGAGCTAAGGCCCGGACAGCAGCTGGCCGAAATCGGCGCCGGCGACGGGCGCTTCGCCGCAACGCTGATGGCCGGCGTAGACAGTCTGACGCTGTTTGTCAATGATATCGACAGCGCGGCGCTGGTAGAAATCGCTTATCATATTCAGCATAATCCGCTTTTACAAAAACCGGGATCCGGTATTCATCCCATTCTCGGAGCGTACGGGAACACGGGACTGGGCAACACCCAATTCGACAAGGTCATCATCCGCAATGCTTTTCACCACTTCAGCCATGCCCGGGATATGCTGCAATCGATCCGGGAGGCGCTTTTGCCGGAAGGCAGGCTCTACATCAAGGAAAGATACCTCGGGGAATGCCGGGAAGATTGCTGCGAATTCGCGATGGAGGAAGACGAGGTGAAAGCGGCCCTGCGCAGCGGCGGCTTCCATCTACTCGAGGAGCGGAGCATTATTGATGAGAACAGCCACCGGTGGCATCTGATGCAGTGGGAGGCGAAGCGGATGACTCATTGAGTACATTGTAAATAAGAAAGGCCATCGACGAAGCCGAAGGCTGACAAGGGCTATGACGATCATCATTGTATAGCTTACGCATCATGTCAAGGCTGCCCTGTCAGGGTGCGACTTGGATCAGTGAATCCGGAGCGCACACTGATTCTCCGTGATGGAAGATTTCACCTATTCCTCAAGAATAATCTATCTATTCGCCTCCTTTATTCTATTCTCAAGTACAGTTAAGCGACGCGCGATAAATAAGTGTCGTGTTTCGATAGGAAAGTGATTTTTTCTTTAGCCAAGGCGAGGGTCACTGACGAGCCGAAGGCTGTCAGGATGGTAATCGAAGCATCACCCATTCCCGACCTTAGCAGCGCTAAGGGAGGCGGTTCCTTAACGCAGGATAAAGGAAAAAGCACTCCTAGAAAACCGACAGTTATTGATTGCTCGTCGCTAAACTACCGCTGTAAAACCAGGTCCCTCTGGGAAAGAGGAACCTGGCGTGGAACCGGTATATCCTTCCTTACGGCAAGAGCAGCAGGCCAGCGCGGCTGTCAGCGCGGCCGGAACGCGGAATTCCATTCCGCGATGAAGGAGCGGGAAGAGATAAAAAGGCCGCTATCAAAGAGCTGATCGACGCCTTTCTGCTCAAATAGGACATTCAGCAGGAGTTCACTTAGAGCAGGCAATCCGAGTAGAGACAGAAAGCTCCTCTCAGCTTTCATCGCGTGGAGCTTTTTGTTTTTCTAAGCCCAAGAGGGCTTGTCCCTGGCCCTAATACACGCTATGCGCCAATGCTAGCGCACTGCGCATAGCTCGCCAGTAGGGGCTAAGAGCCTCCAATAACCTCATTCACAAAAGCTTTGGTGAATCGAGAGAGATCTTTGCAACGAGTTCCAGGATTCATTTTTCAACAAGCAGTAGAGTATCAGGAAAATATGACACCTAATCAATTCTCTCTAACCAATCTAAATGTACAGCATGGGGAATCAATTTCATATACATACTCTTCGTCTTTAATAAAGTCAATACCTTGACAATATCCTTGTTTTAAGAAAAAACAGATTAAAATCAACGCATTAGAAAAAATACTGGTATAATTCATGAGGCTACTTTTTTTCTCTTTCAAGAATCTTCTCGATTGCAGCCTTTGTAAGCTCAACTTTTTTACTGTTGCCTTTTGTAAAAATTTAAGCACCTAAAGGTCGATTATCACCACTATTGTAGGTTGATAATTTACCAAGCCTGCCAACAATAATATTCGTTCGAAATCTTCCAAAAGCCATGACATCCTGTGGGTACGTCGGCTCACTTGCAGTTTGAGGATACGCTCTACTACTTGTGTTGTGGTGGGATGGGAATGAATAATTGCCTTAACATTATCATCTGTACTCCCATCAGGTAAAGATGGAACAGGTGTCTCGGCAATTTGTACACCATCTACTATTTTGGGTAATTCACCAGTTTCACCTCTCACAACTGTTCCATCTTTCATTACTATAGATGATTCCTCCCTTAATCCACCATTTGCTTGCGTCCTATCCAACAAATTTAAAGATTCTTCCATAGCCGTAACACTTGGTAACTCCTCAGCCGAATTTAAATCATCCAAGCTTGTTGTTCCCTTCTTTCTATTAGTCTTTTTAACTCGACCAGCTTCCTTCCGATCTGTTACGACGAAATTTCGATCATCATCAGGGTTTCCATCATGCCCAATATAATTTCCATTATTATCATAATAATCTATCGGGGGACTGACTGAATTTCCATCAGGATCGATGAACCGAATTAGATTATCCAAAACATAATTATATGGAGACCATTCTTTATATATTTCCGCCAACGGATCCACCGCACTCCACCGCCCGATCGCCGGATCATACCACCGTGCCCCATAATCATACCACTCCAACCCAAAACCTTCATTCCACTCCTTGCCATTGTACCAGTACCGATTCCCCTTCACCGGATTATCCACCCAGTCCCCCTCCATTGCCATTCCGAAAGGATAGTAGTGGTGCTCCTGAAGAATCTCATTCGTCGCCGGATCGCTGGTAATATCCACGTCGCCGTCGCCATTTCGATCTGCGAAGGAGAGACGAAGATTTCCACCCGCCTTCGCTAGAATATCAAGTGTGAATCAGATCCAGAAGTAATAGAGCTTCGGCGGGCAAAGGGTGGTCCGTCAGATTGTACTCATACAGCGATTACCCATTGTCAAAAGACACCCGCCCTTCGGCGTGGTAGATCGCCTCCATCACCCCATTGTAGTACTCAATCCCGCCGAGGTAATCGCGCGGCAGGCCCGTCGGCGGTCCCGCCGGCTGGGCGATCTCCGCCAGG
>CAZWDL010000234.1:0-4615 GCA_964632995.1 uncultured Saprospiraceae bacterium | reverse complement strand
ATCCCAAGCTCCTGTCCGTGGACCTCTTTTCGCTGACGCGGAACCCGGCGGCCGAAGAGCTCATCATGCTGGCCCGCGGCGTCGCGCGTTCGGGACGCCCGAGGAAAAAGTCGGCTGCATATACAAATGGAGCTGCCGACGAGACTCTCGGCAACGATGAGCGCATCGCCGAAAAATACCAGGGCATCCGCCCGGCGCCGGGTTATCCCGCCTGCCCGGAGCACACCGAAAAAGGCACCCTCTGGGAACTGCTCGACGTGGAAGACCATACCGGCATGCGCCTCACCGAAAGCTACGCCATGTATCCGGCGGCCTCGGTATCGGGCTGGTACTTCAGCCACCCCGAATCCCGCTACTTCGGCCTGGGCAACATCGGCAAGGATCAGGTGGCAGACTACGCCCGCCGCAAAGGGATGAGCCTGGAAGAAGCAGAGCGCTGGCTGGCGCCGGTGCTGAATTACAGCCCCTCGGAGGTGGTGGGATAGTACACTGATCATCGATGATTTTTATGATCAGTATTCTGATGGTCATGCTCCGGAGGAGCGTTATGTATTTCATTATTTTTGGAGTAACATTCACATTAAATCAATGTCCTATCACCGTTCCCCGCACGACATAGACATCAACCACTACACCTACGAGCTCCCCGAGCAGTGCATCGCCAAGTACCCGCTACCCGAGCGCGACGCTTCCAGGCTGTTGTTGTACCAAAAAGGAGAGATCAGCCAGGACATCTTTCGCCACCTGGCTGATCATTTGCCGGAAGGCGCCTTATTGCTATTCAACAACACCCGCGTCATCCACGCCCGGCTCGCCTTCCGCCGCCCGTCCGGCGCCCGCATCGAGGTGTTCTGCCTGGAGCCCATGGAGCCCGCCGGCCACCTGCAGAGCCTGAGCAGCGAAGGGCCGGTGACCTGGAAATGCCTCATCGGCAACAACAAGCGCTGGAAGGAGGAAGAACTGCTCATGCCCATCGAAACGGAACAGGGCAGGGTGCAGCTCAACGCCCGCCGGCTGGGCCGCGTAGAGGATGCCTTCGCCGTGCGCTTTCACTGGGATAAGCCCGGCATCAGCTTCGGCGAGCTGCTCCACGCCGCAGGCCTCATCCCGCTGCCGCCCTACCTGCAACGCAACAATACACCGGAGGACGAGCGCCGCTACCAGACCATCTACGCGCGCCACGAGGGCTCCGTCGCCGCCCCCACCGCCGGCCTGCACTTCACGGAACGGGTGCTGCAGGATCTGGCTGAAAAAAATATCCATACCCAGCACGTTACCCTGCACGTCGGCGCCGGCACCTTCCGGCCTGTCAAATCGGAACGCCTCGCCGATCACTACATGCATGAAGAGGTCGTAGTCGTCAATATCAAAGTGCTCAAAGCCATCCGCCAGGCCCTCGCGGAAGACCGACCGGTAATCCCGGTGGGAACGACGAGCCTGCGCACGCTGGAGAGCTTGTATTGGCAGGGGAACGAAGGGGGAAGTCGGAAGGGGGAAAGCGGAAGGCGGAAGGGGGAAAGCGGAAGGGGGAAAGCGGAAGGGGGAAGTCGGAAGTCGGAAAGCGGAAGTCGGAAAGCGGAAAGCGGAAGGGGGAAAGCGGAAGGGAGAAGTCGGAAGGCGGAAAGCGGAAGTCGGAAGGCGGAAAGCGACCATGCGCAGCCAATAGAAATGGACGTAGACCAGTGGGCGCCGTACGGGGAGGAAACGACCCTTTCCCCGGTGGAAGCGCTCGACCGGCTCATCGAAGCGCTGGAAGAGTCGGGGCGGGATCAGGTCACCGGACAAACGCGCCTGCTCATCGCGCCGGGCTATCAGTTCCGGCTGGCCGCCGGGCTGATCACCAACTTTCACCAGCCGCGCAGCACCCTGCTGCTGCTTATCACCGCCCTGATCGGCGAAGACTGGCGCCGCGTGTACGACTACGCGCTGGAAAACGAGTTCCGCTTTCTGAGTTACGGGGATAGTAGTTTGCTGATGCCTTAGAGGTCTTTGGCATTCAGGTTTCTGCGTTCCCAAACTCCGGAAAAGCCGGAGTTTAGTAAAAACCCGGCTGGATAGTTGACTTACTCATCCATTTCTCCTTAATTTAGTAGGGTTGTAAAACCCAAATTTTCCCACCCAACTTCACCGGTTTATTTCCCTACTGTACGACAACCCCTGGCACACTACTGCTTACTGCCTAATGCTGCTACCACTGCATCGCCTGATTCATTAACCAAAACACCATAAGCGATGAAGTACTTCTTCTACGCAGTGGCCATGTTATGCGCCGCTGTCACCTCCGCCCAGTACAGCAACGATTTCGAAGCCTGGCCCATTATCGCCGAGGGCAACTGGACGCAATCCGGGCCCGGCGGCGTCTACCAGGGTAGCGGTATTTACGTCAATTTCGGCTTTACAGCCAGTGGTCTGCGCAAAGTAGGGTTCAACACCAGCGGTGACTTGCTGGAGCTTCCACCGGTCACCAATCCCGATCAGGTATCCTTCAAGGCCAGTTTGTCCTCCACCGATGCGCCTTCCTGGATCGCCGTACAGTATTTTACAGGCTCCTGGCGTACCGCCGAGACCTTTAAGATTGAATCGAAGTCCTACAGCACCTTCCGCGCCCGCATCAACTACGCCGGCGAGGATGTCCCCCTCCGTATCCGCATGAACACCTACGGCAAATCCGTCTTTCTCGACGACCTGCAGGTCAGTACCTTCGTCGAACCGGTGCTACCCGTCGAACTGGCCGTCTTCGAAGCAGCCTATCAGCCGGAGCAGGGCGTCCTCCTGTACTGGCGCACCCTCACCGAAACCGGTAACGACCGCTTCGAGCTGCAACGCAGCCGCGACGGCATACGCTTCGAGACCATCGCTATCCTCCCCGGCGCCGGCAACGCTGCCGCAGCGCTGGATTATCACTACCTCGACCCCCACCCCCACCCCGGCATCTCTTACTACCGCCTGCGCCAGGTCGACTACGACGGCAGCGATGATTTTTCCGACCTGATCTCCGTCAGGGTGCCGCTGTCTACCGTCGCCCTGCGCCTCTCTCCCACCCTCGCCCGCCACGAGCTGCAGGTGAGCTTGCCTCCGGCAGCCCGGCCCCGAACCCTGCGCGTATTCCGGCAGGATGGGTCCCCGGTGCTGGAGCGAAGCCTGGATGCCGGGATGGCAGAGGTCGCGCTGGAGATTGGTTTCTTACCGGCGGGGGTGTATGTGGTGGAAGTGGAGGGGGTAGTGGAGCGGTTCGTGAAGATGTAGCCCCTTCGGCCTTCGGCCACCTCCCCACGGGGGAGGACATCATCCTCCCCTTCGGGGAGGTGCTCGAAGAGCGGAGGGGCCATCCTCCCCTTCGGGGAGGTGCTCGAAGAGCGGAGGGGGCCAGCACCGCATGCCAGAATAGGACTTTAAACTAAAACACCAAAACCATGAAAAAAGCATCTTCCAATAATCACTATCACTACAACCATTACCTGACCTCACGATCCGGGAAGCTCCGGAGAAAAATGACTAAAGCCGAAGCCTGTTTGTGGAAGTTCGTGCTAAGGGCAAAAAAAATGAGGGGCTATACCTTCAACCGGCAGCGACCTGTACTCAGATACATTTCAGACTTTATGTGCCGGGACTTATTATTAATCATCGAAGTAGACGGAAGTATACATCAGCTGGAGGAGGTCAGAAAAAAGGATCACGAGAGAGAAAAGGCTTTAAAAGAAGCTGGATTCGCCATTCTGCGCTTCACCAATGAAGAAGTCCTGTGGGAAATTGAGAAAGTACGGACTTCGATAGAGCGTTGGGTTGCAGAACGGGAAAAAGAGTTAGGGCTCCCACCCAGAATATGAACACCGAAGGCGAGTACTGACTAATGACTTTAAAAAAAATCATAACAGATCATAATGAATCCGTGTACCATTATCAAGTATACGATTCCCCGAAGCGTCGCCTCACCTCCTCCGTCACCCCTTTGATCTCCTGTTCCCGGTCTTTGGGCCAGAGGAGGAGCACATCGCCCTCATCGACGAGGATGTAGCCGTGCAGGTCGCGGGCGACGAAGAGCTTGCCGGCGGGCAGGCGGATAAGGCAGTCTGAGAGGTTTTCGGTCAGCTGTTTGCCGGTGGCGGCGGGTGCTTCCGGGCCGCCGCCCTCGCCGTAGTAGGAAGCGCTGTTGCCCTGCTCATCCTTGGCGGCGACGTCGTGGAGGGAAGCCCAGGTGCCCAGGTCGGACCAGCCGAAACTGGAAGGGATGGTGTAGATGTTGTCGGCCTGCTCCATGATGGCGTAGTCGACCGATATCTTGGGTGTGCGGGGATAGGCTTCGTCGATAAAGGCCTGCTCCCCGGAGGTGTTGTAGCGATCGGCGCCCGCCTCCAGGATGTCGTAAATCTCACGAGCGTGCGCGCGGAAGGCATCCAGCACGGCCCCCGCCCGCCAGACGAAGATGCCGGCGTTCCACAGATAGTCGCCGCCGGCCAGAAACTGCTTGGCTTTCTCCAGCGGCGGCTTCTCGGTAAAACGCTCCACCTTGTACACACCACCCGCTGGCTTTCGACCCCGGCCTCCTTCGCCGGCGCTCGCTTCCGACTTCTCGGAGCGAAGCGAAGAGCCGTATGGCCCACTTCCGCTTTCCGAC
>CAZWDL010000233.1:0-4658 GCA_964632995.1 uncultured Saprospiraceae bacterium | reverse complement strand
ATCGACATCCCCTATAGCACGGGCTGGCAGTTTTTCTCCGACGGCTCCCGCCGCTGGGTGGGCGTGCGCACCTCGCGTGTATTCCGCCACAACCTGGTCGACCTCCCCGGCGTGCTGCACATCGCCGCGCTGGCCAGCACCGGCAAGCGTAGCCATTACTCCAACTACGGTCCGGGTATCTCCCTGACCGCCCCCTCAAGCAACGGCCATACCTACGGGCGCATGGCCGTGGAGGGCCTCGGCGTGATTACCGCCACGGGGGAGCCCGGCGGCATCACCTTTAACTTCGGGGGCACCTCCAGCGCCACCCCGCTGGTGGCCGGCATCGCCGCCCTGGTGCTCTCCGCCAACCACGGCCTCAGCGCCCTGGAACTGGCCGACCTGCTGCAACAAAGCGCCGATAAGGACCTCAACCTGGAAGATTACCCGCAAACGCCCCCGGCTTCCTACGATCCCGACACCTCCTGGGATGTCTCCCCCTTGCCGCCCTTCGACAACGGCGCCTTCCAGGATAACGGCGCGCCCAACGGCTCCTGGAGCCCCTGGTTCGGCCACGGCCGCGTAGATGCGCTGGCGGCCGTCTCGCGCGCCCTCGGAGGCAAGGAGGAAGAAGAAGGGGAAACCAATGTTTTCGAAAACAGCTCCTCCCCTGCCCTGCCCATCCCCGACAACAACCCCGCCGGCGTGACCGATACCATCACCTGCCCGGAAACCGGCCGCCTCAGCTCCATCGAAGTCGGCGTCGATATCAGGCATACCTACCGCGGCGACCTCATCGTCAGCCTGGTTGCGCCTTCCGGCAAAATCGCCGTGCTCCACGAACGCAACGGCGGGCCCAACAACGACCTGCAACGCAGTTTCACCCCGGCCGATACCGCCGCCCTCAGCACCCTGCTCGGCGACGGTATCGAAGGGCGCTGGAGCCTGCAGGTGCAGGACATGGCCGGCGTCGACACCGGCACCCTCGAATCCTGGTCGATCCAACTGACCAGCTCCGCCGCCCGCGAAATCGCCGTGCGCCGCGACGTCGCCATCGAAATCCCCGACAACGCACCCGCCGGCATAGAAGACAGTCTCCGCATCGAGGAAGAAGGCCTCATCGACGACATCGAAGTCGACATCGACATCACGCACAGCTTTATCGGCGACCTGCGCGTCACCCTCTCTTCCCCCGCCGGTATAGCCATCACCCTGCACAACCGCTCCGGCGGCAGCACCGACAATATCATCCGCACCTACTCGCCGGATAACACGCCGGCGCTGACTAACTTGACCGGCCAGTCGTTCCAGGGGGAATGGACGCTGGAGGTGATGGATTTGGCGAACTTCGATAGGGGAAAGTTGAATGGGTGGGGGGTGAAGATCTCAGCGATTGAACTGATTTAAAAGCTCGTTTATCCACGCTGCAAAGAAAAGAGTGGTTGAAAGTCGCCCTCTTTTTAAAGGATGCTTCCACACCGCTGCCGGTGATTTTTACATCACCTTCCCCTCCTTGGAAAACTCTTTCTTGATCCCTTTCCGTATTAACTCCAAGGGGATCATTTCTGCTTGCTGCGCCAGGCTGTGCAGACAAGCATATTGCACAATATTAATGATGTTGGCGCCGGTGAGTTCGTATTGGTGGGAGAGCGACTTTAGATCCACATCCGGAGCAAGGGCGACCCTATTGGGAAATGCTTGCTCCCAAAGCCGGAATCGGTCTTGAGCGTTGGGCAGGGAATAGTGAATGATAGAGTTAAAACGCCGGGTGAAAGCATCGTCAATATTGCTCCGGTAATTAGAAGAAAGGATAACCAACCCGGGGTAATTTTCTACGCGCTGAAGCAGGAACGCCACTTCCTGATTAGCATACTTATCGTGGGCGTCCCGCACATCGGTGCGCTTGCCAAAGAGCGCATCCGCCTCATCGAAAAACAGGATCCAGTTCTTATTTTGGGCCCTATCAAACAGATTGGCCAGGTTTTTCTCCGTTTCTCCAATATATTTGGAAACAACCATGGACAGATCGATCCGGAAGACATCTTTACCGGTATATTTCCCCAGTAAAGTAGCGGTGAGGGTCTTTCCCGTACCTGGAGGTCCGTAAAAGAGGGCGCGGTAACCAGGCTTAATCTTTCTGAGCATATCCCAATCGTACAGCAAGGTATCGTTGAAATTCACCCAGTGCTTCAGTTCCTCAATCTCGTGGAGCGTTTTATGCGGCAGCACCAGGTCCTCCCACTCCAGTTGGGTGCTGATGTACTGTGCCGGAAACTGAGCGTTCATCTTCGGTACCGAAACATGCCCCTTTAGGATGAGTTCAACGTATTCTCCATCCATGGTCAGCCGTCCACTCATAGCAGGCTCTCCTAACCTTACTCCTTCGAGGTACAGTATTTTCTTCTGGCTGAAGAGATGTTCCGCTTCCAGCATTTTCCGAACTTCCAGCCGTTTCCCGAGGTCATCGCCCCCGAGGAGGAAGAGGACGGTATCGCCGGTAGGCATCATGCCACGATGGTGTTTGCCCTTCACCCCCCCCAGCTCCGGGAATTCGCCGGACTGTGGCAGGGCTTCCAGGATGATGCGCTCAAAGAAATCGGGAACGGCGTGGGGCACCAATGCCAGGAGTAGCACCAGGCGTTCTTCCTCGTTCATTGGGAAGCCGACAGCCTGGTCGAGAAAGTGTTTGGAAGCTTCGTCTTCGTAAACAGGAAGGGCGAAAAGTTCTTCCGTTTTGCCGAAGTGGGATTGCAGGCGCAGGTGAATGGCCTGGGCCAGGTAGTGGAATGCGGTTTGGAGGTGGGTGGCGTTGGGCATAGTAAACAAAAATTTAAGTAAAAATCTTTATTCTCTGATCTTTAAAGATTCATACAACTCAACAAAATCATCAAAACTGTAGCCGGAGAAGATCCGGGGCATTTGTTCCTTGAAACGTTCCATGGCAGATTCTCCCTCACCGTATTCATGAAAACGAATCACATTTTGCCACCACAGGAAAGCATTAGCAGAGCAAAGTAGTTTAAAATAAGCATCGAAGCTTATTTTGAGGTCAAAGAAAGAAGCCCCTTCCTGGAAGAACAGGGTTTTCTCTGATCCGGGCTCACTGAAAAAACCGACACTTGCCTCATTCACGAACATATCAACCGGCCGAAAAAAGCCCTTAAGTTGCTTCGGCTTAGCATAGTCTCCATTAATCGTCCAGGAGCGTCCTGGCAAGGAGACGGAATTCTCTCCAAACAGATGTTCTATCGCGATGATATTCACAGTTCCCACCAGATCCGGATCCTCTGTTCCTTCAACTGCCCACTCGACTTTCAGGCCATTGAGTACGGAGTAAAAGTCGGCCAATGAAGGGGGCAGTTCTTCTTTGTACTGGGCGAAGGCTTCAGGATTCGGCTTATTGAATCGGGCATCAACCTTTAAACCGCTTCCCTGAAGGCGTCGGATAAACGGTTGATAAACAGAAAGAAACTCTTTCTTTATTTCCTCCTCTGGTTTCATATTTACAGTTTGAGGTATTTCTTGACCGTGCGCAACAACAGACGCCGGTCCTGGTTCGGCCGTTGCCGGATGGCCTCTTCTACCAGCTCTTCATGGCTATTGATTAAGGGGTTGACACTTCTGGCATCAACAATGGCCTGAGCATTGATTGGGCTGATAAAATGTTTCAAATCCTCCACGCTAACCGTTAGGAAGTCCATGGGTACATTTGGTTTGGTTATCCCCTCCAACTGATAAGCAGCGGGGGAAGACTGATCCAGCTCATTAAAGATAGGAATGATAAAGTGTTCTCCTCCAGGAAGAGGAGCATAAGTTTGCGGATCCAGTTGCTGCACAGTACACATGATCTTGGTGGGGACGAATTGTTCTTGCTCCACGATCTCCTGTTTGATCTCTTTTTCCCTAAGGGAATCCGCCGAATCCTCGATCTCCAACAGCAAACCGGAGTTAACTGCCCTTCCATAGGCAGCATAAACGCGGTAAAAATATACTTTGTCCTGAGCAATTCCTGCTTTCAGAGGGTTTTCTACGCTGCTTTCGTGATCCTGGTTGGTATTATTCGGCCGGGAAAAAGGCGTCAGGTTTTCCCAAATTCCAGGGCCGTGCAAATTCTCGCTTAGCAGGTGGCCTCTTTCGTAAAAAGCACCGCCTCCATGTCTTCTCTGATTAAGCTTCCGGTAGGCATCGTTGAACAATCCGCCCGTGTCGCTCCCTCTCGTTCCCTTATGGGGTTTTCGGGTGAGTCGCTCTATTGTTACGGCAGTACCAAACCCTCCAGCACTAGTTCCTTCGAACAAGGGAACAGAGGACTGGCCTACTTCAAATAACAGCCTTGTTTGCACCAACATGCTTTCCATGACGGTATTGATCTCCTTTCGCTTATCGTCTCCTTTTTGATGAGCTTCCAGCAATTGCCTGAGTTGAGATAACAGATTGAGCAATGCTGATTTCGCATTGCTTCTTACTGAATCGTCCGGATCGGCATCGATGCCTTGCAGGAAAGCCTCATAGGTTCTTGGGGTACTGGTGATCATCAATTCATAACTTTCGCCACTCTTCTCCAGGGATAAAAGGTGTTTCTCTCCATTAGGAGCCTGGAATTCCTTGGAAATATCCAAAGGTACCTCCTCCCCAAACAACTCAAACAAGCGCTTCAGCTGCCCTTTCAGCACGGCCTC
>CAZWDL010000232.1:0-4666 GCA_964632995.1 uncultured Saprospiraceae bacterium | reverse complement strand
CATATCGATTCCCGCCGGCGCTCGCCTCGCCACTAACTATCCGGGAGTTGAGATTTGGCTGGACATGCTGGGTTTGAAAGACCGCATCGTAGCTATCGGCGGCAGCAAGACCTACGACGATGCCCTACGCGCCCGGCTGGAGGCCCGCCGGATCGGCGCCGTCGGCTACAGTTGGGCCGCCCCTCCGGACATGGAGGTGCTCCTCGATCGGGGGCCTTCCCTCTTCCTCATGGTGCTCTCGCGCCTGGATAGCGGCCCGGCCCTCGAAAAGCTCAGAACACTCGGTGTTCCGGCCGTTCCGGTATTTGACTGGGCGGAAAAAAGCTATCTCGGGCGCGCCGAATGGATCAAATACTGCGCCCTCTTTTTCAACGCCGAAGCGGAAGCCAACGCCATTTTTGATGACATCGAGGCGGAAGTGGAACGATTGAAAAGACTGGTTGAAGGGGTAAAGGACAGACCTACTTGCCTGTGGGGACGGTACGTCGACAGCGGATTCTTTCTGGCCCACGCCCACAATGCCGAGGCCCAACTGCTACGGGACGCCGGGGCCGTCAACCCGGTGCAGGATTTTGATTTACCCTTCAATCCCATCGGCGAAGCATTTACGGTGGAAGAAATGCTGACCGAAGGTAAAGAAGCCGACATCTGGATCATCGGCGGCGGCGTGACCGGTGGGCCCCTGCCGGCGCGCAGCTACCTGGAAGGATTCCGGGCTTGGCGGGAAGGGCGACTTTATCATCACCACCGGCGCAGCAAGCCGGAGCACGATGCTTTCGACTGGTTCAACCTGGCGCCCGTCCGCCCGGATTACGTACTGGCGGATCTGATTGCCCTGCTGCATCCCGAACGGTTGCCCGATCATCAACCCATCTTCTTTGGAGATTTTGCCAAACCTGCCAATAACCAATACGGCCGAGAACGCTGATGATACCTAGATATAAATAATCAATGAACTATCCCGAAGGCGCCCCAAACGGTTAAAGGAGATACTTACACATTTCGAAATATATCGGTAAAGGTTCCTGAATCAAAAGTTACCGATGACGAGATCCAAATAAATTAAATTAAGGTAAAATTTCAATGATTAGAATAGAAAACAACTTTTTCATTGATTCAGGATCGAATCTATTGTTCCTTCTTGTTTTCTCTTTACTCCTGAGTTGTAATAGAAATGAAACCAGCAATTCTTCAGAGGCTGAACTTGTACCTAATGGGCTGCATGGTTATTTAGGGTATGATTCAACACCAAACCCATCCTACGGTATGGGAGTTTCTTTCTATACCGCAGCATGGCCACTTATAAATCAACCATTATCCCGATTTCAAGTAGGTTTGCCAGGTACGTGGATTATTCCCAATAATAAAGATAACACGTCCATTGAGCTTTGTCCACCAGGTACAACTATCCGGGAAGTTACAGCATTTGGGCCAACTTGGGAGCGGGTTTTTCAAACATTGGAGGGAGGTTTAGGGTACTGGGCCAGAAGCAAGTACAGGTACAGATCACCAAAGTTTAGTATGAATTCAACACCTCAATGTTATGATTATGAAGTAGCAAGTCCCGGTTGGTCGTTCTTTTATAATGACAAAGCACTTGAGGATAGCCTCCTTGGTGTTGCTCAATTGAGCAATCGACTATTGATACCCCCCGATGCGCTACCCTTTGAAGGAAGTCCGAATGGTGAATTTATGGGATACGCATACATGGCATTGCCATTTACAGATGCCTATCACAATTCAAAAGTCTCCGTAGGAAACCAAAGCTGGACGTGTTTTATCAATACGGAGAATTTTAAAGGGCCGATTGCCTATTATCTGCCTGAAACGTGGGCTAAAATGTCAGAGATATTTCCCCAATTAGAGGGCCGAGGATTGGATATCCGGGAAGGCATTATTAATGGTGGTGCCATGGAAATCAATACCGTTCCAAGCTTCCGGCAATATGCTACTGACAGCACCTTGTACATAAAAATTCCAAGGTTAAATTTTCCGGTTAACGCAGAGGGAAAGGCATCCTTGGTTCAAGACTTAAGATATTACAATAAAAATGCCTTGTATAATGAAATCCTTGAGTGGAGAACTAAGAATATACCTTCCGATGGGACCTTTAAAAACGCAGGCATGATTCAACCTGGGATGGACTCGACCTTTTCCGCTCTCGATATATATGGCTTAGGTGTTGAGGGGCTCGATACTATCTTTAAACCATTTGCCGACGATATTACTTTCGGTTTTAATTGGGAGGGTACTACTGTTCAAATGGGGGCATTTCCCGAATATTTTAAAAAACAGGGGGATGCGGTGATACCCATTGAAGCATCAGAAGTTCCAAAAAAACTAGGATTAATTCAAGCAGAATTCCCTGTTCAGGAAAATTCCGGTACTTATTTCTCTCCGGATGAAGGAAGTTGGAAAAGCCCAGGACCCATCAGTGGACCCCACGAAGCAATTCTAAATGATAGTTCCGTAGTGACTTACTATTGGTATAGATTCATAGATCAACCGGTATTTGGTCAATTTAATTGGACGGAAGAAAAAAAATTGGCTTTACAATCACTAATTGAAAAAATTCATGCTGAATGGCCAATTGACAGAGATTATATACCAGAGCAAACTTTTGGAAAATTAGCAAATATCGACGAAAACCTAATAGTAACTCCTCCTGATGGATTGGAAGTTGGATACGTACCGATAGTTGTAAAACAGATCTCTAACAAACGCTGAGGGTAAGATTAGGATCGTTCTTATAGGCCCCGGGTAGTCCGATCAAGTTCTGGCTGATACTGCTTTTCCCGGCGAATACCACTCATCAGCTCATAAATGGTCGCATATTGCTGCGAATTTCCGGCATGGTGCAAGGTCCACCGATCCGGTTCACTTTGAACTTCTACTTTCATGGTGGCCCGTGCATTTACTGCGATGCCGTCCCGCTCCAGGGCACGCCTCGTCCAGCGTTCTGCTTCCCCGTCTCCGTGGAGCTGTACGGCCCGTTGATAAGTCTGATGCATTTGAAAAGCACCGCTTTGACGATCAAAAGCTACCCCCTCTGTGGCAAAGGCCCGTTCAAATGCGCCGTTCAGCACCAGGTCTTCGGGTGCGCCGATCTGCAGGGCTCCACCTTTGGGCAATAGCCACAAACAGTCGGCGCTGCGCAGAGCCAGGTCCATATCGTGGGTGGACAGCAAAACCGCTTTGCCCGTGCTATGCGCTAATTCGCGTAACAACTGCATAATCTCCACTCGGCGGGGCAGGTCCAGAAAGGCCGTCACTTCATCCAGGATCATCAGTTTAGGTTGCTGCGCCAGCGCCCGGGCCACCATTACTTTCTGGCGTTCGCCGTCGCTGAGTTCGGCCAGGACGCGACCGGCCAGTTCTTCGGCGCCCGACATTTGGATGGACTCCTGAATGATCTCGTGGTCTTTGTCGGTCAGTTTTCCCGCCCAGTTGGTATGCGGGTAACGCCCCAGGGCTACTACCTCGTAAGCGGTGAGCATACCCGCCTGTACCCGTTCCGTGAGTACCAGGCTCAGTTTTTTCGCCAATTGACGGGCAGGTAAACTGTGGATCAGTTCTCCGTCCAGCAATACTCGACCGTCCAAAGGCGGCTGGGAGCCGGAAATGGTCCGCATCAGGGTCGATTTACCGGCGCCGTTCGGGCCGAGCAGGCAGACCAGTTCCCCGCCGTATAGATCTGCCGCAATGTTTTTGGCCACTACTTTTTTGTCCCTGCGGTGGGTGTAGCCGATAGCCAGATTTTCTATTTGTAATACTTTTTTCATCTTTCATAATTGATTTAATCCCACTGATAAATTCGCAAACCACCGGTCTTTTGCCAATAAGCAGCTCCCGTCCACCGTAGACCGTTAACCGTCTCCCGTTCTCCTACATCTCAAACCCCCGCATTCGCCGGTTGCGCAGGATCACCCACATCACCACCGGTGCGCCGATCAGGGCATTCACGGCGTTGAGATGCAGGAAGTGGCGTTCCCAGGGCAGGTGCACGAACAAATCCGCGGCCAGCGCGATCACGCCCCCCAGCAGCATCACCGCCGGGATCAACACTTTGTGGTCGGAAGTATTGAACAATCCCCGCGCCAGGTGCGGAATGATCAATCCCAAAAAGAGAATGGGGCCGCAGTAGGCCGTCACCGGAGCGGCCAGCAGCACGGCGCTGGTCAGCGTGATCATCCGGGTACGTTTAACGGAAATGCCCAGGCTACGGGCATAATTTTCTCCCAGCAGCAGTGCGTTCAGGGGTTTGGCCATGAGCCAGCCGCCAGTCAGGCCGATGATCGCCAGCGGCAATAAAATGGGGAAGTGTTCCCAATACACGCCGGCGAAGCTGCCGTCGTTCCAACCGGCGAAGATCTTGGCCTGCGACTGGTTGGTGAAGTGCAGGATGACACTGATCAGTCCCTGTGCCAGATAGCCCAGCATCAGTCCGAAGATCAACAGGGTGATCGTGCTGACGTGACGGGCAATGGCTACAATGAGCAACAGGACCAGCACACAGCCGAGCATGGCGCCCGCCACGATGCTGAGATTACTGAAAAAGGCAAAATTTTCCAGGAATTCCGAGCCCACTACGGCGGCGGCCGTTACCACCAGGGCCACGCCCAATTGCGCCCCGGCGGTGAGTCCCAGGGCCCAGGGCCCGGCCAGC
>CAZWDL010000231.1:0-4716 GCA_964632995.1 uncultured Saprospiraceae bacterium | reverse complement strand
GAGGCATAAGAAAACTGAAGAATTAAGTGAAACAGCCTCTCAGTACTACTTATCCCGGGAAAGCGAAATTCCGGAATATAGGTGCCGGTTTCGACGCCCACGCTGCTGAGCAGGCGCAGCGAAACCGCCTGCGGATGACCGGCGAGTAAAGGGTTAAACATGAGGGATGCCGAGCCGTTGAAGACCAGCGGATTCACTCCGTCGCTCAGGTTGCGGAATTCGGCATTCCCAGGGTTGCCGGAGCCTTTGATCCAGGACAGCTGCATATGCCAGCTGGTTTCCCAGGTTCTGCGAAAGCTAGGCTCGCTGCTGATACACAGCAGCCTGGCGTTTTCGGAGAAAGACTTCAGATTGTAGTAGCGGTACTGACCGATTTCCATACCGAAGAAAACCTGCAGGTTGCTGTAGGTCGTAGAGAGCAGACTGCCGCCGGGCGGCGAACATGCAGGAAGACGAAGCCGCAGTCATCCCGGCTACCGCCGTCAGCCTCTTCAGCGGACACGCGGGCCAGTCCGTCGTTATTCGTCCGGGGCCCTCCGATGAAGACCGACAGGTCCCGGTTACAGTCGGCAATCGGCCTCACCTGGTCTTCTACAATGATTCTGCAGTCATCTTCTTCGGTTAGGATGGTGACATTACCACAGTAGTCTTCCGCTTCTACTACCAGCTTGTACCTCCCCGCCGGTACGTTGGGAAGTTTGTAGTCGTTCCAGTCCGTCCAGCCGTAAGTGACCTCTTCTTCCACGCCCGACTTGGGGTCTCTGACCAGTCCGACCAGCTGGTAGCGAAAGCGCTTCAGCTCGCAATTGTCCGTGATGAGCAGACGGCCTTCCAGATCGATCAGCGCCTCACAGGTTCCGCCAATCGTTTTGACCGTGATCTCGTTGTGATCGGTATTGTATTGGCCGTCGCCGTCCAGATCATCTCCCAGACAAACAACGACGAGCGCTTCTTTATCGACGAGAAAAATCTTCTGCTCCCAGGTGAACTCCCGGCCATCGCCGCCCCGGCGCACGCTTTTCCGCCCTTTTCCCTGCAGTCCATCCCAGTCGTCCTCAAATTCATAACACGCATACAACTCATCCAGGTCCTCGTCGAGAGGCCGTCCCAGTATCCAGGGATAGGTATTCCCTACAGGATCGCAGGAAGGAGGAGCTACCCCACAGAGACGAGCATTCTCACAGAAGGTAATGTGGGAAATGGCGGGGACATCAGGTCCCGAGGCGCCGTCAGGATTAATCCAGCTGCTACCGGAACCGAAATAGTAATTCTGGCCCGCTTTTACAGTGTACTCTATGTCATCCAGGTCGACCTCTTGTCCATCAAGGGTTGCACTCAGGATTTCAAAGCCGACGTATTCTCCGGGGGAATCGTCTTTGGATACCCACCCGTCTTCACTCAGGGTAATCGACAGGCAGCAGAAGGACAGGGTCGTTTCCGATCCAAAACCTTCTTCTAATTTACAATCATCACAATCTAGCTCGCAGTTTCCCTCGCAATCATCCGGAACGCCATTGCCATCGCTATCTTGTTCCTGATCGTCGGGAATACCGTCACCGTCGCAATCGCCCAGAGAGGGATCCCAGCAATCGTCTACGATCGTCCAGGAACGGGTGACCTCAATACCGCAGCCGTCCGGGCCCGGAGTATCTTCCTCCGAATAGGTAATCGAAAGGTCGCAGGTTCCTTCTTTCGTCGTGAAAGTCCCCGACTCAGAGGGATCAGGGGTGAAATAGATCTTTTCGTCAATGCCGTTGATATAAAATGGCAGCGCATAGGGATTACTGTTCAGCAGATCGTCCGTGGCCAACATTTCTTCGTATTCGCAGGCTTCCAATTCGACCTCACAGACCGGCAGGTGGATATAGGGCCGGTAGAAAAAGATGCGCTGCGTACAGCTCTCCTCGTTGCCCTGATCGTCCTCGAAATAGAAGGTGCGGTACAGGATGGCCTTTACCCCGCCGTACCCGAACTCCTCACTGTAGTCGCATTCCCGCTCATCCAGGTTATCTTCTACCCGGGTGGGTTCGCGGGTTTCTCCGGAGCAGGCGTCGATAGAGGTGGCGACACCGGTGTAGTATTCGTAGTCCGGATCAGCCCAGGACGCCTCGAGGTCGACAATTTTTTCGATATCGTCACAGATCAACCGGTTGAATATCAATCCTTCCTCGTTGAAGCCGTCATCGTCTTCAAACCAGTCCTCAAAGTCGTTCAGTCCTTCCGGGTTGGTAATGTATTCCCTGGAATCCATGGGATAGGGCGTATATTGGTGTTCCTCATTGTCGTCCAGGTACTTGTGCAGGCCCTTGACGTCCGGCGGGCAGTACACCTCGGGCATCGACCTGTCTTCGGCCCTGATCTTCCCCTCGCAGAGCAGTACGAGTTCGTCGCTGTAAGGATATGGCCGGTAGTAGCGCTCTGTCCCAAAAGTAACTGTCGGTAATTCTGGCCTCTTTTGGCGCTGGGCTTCGTTGCTCATTCCTTACGTAGCTCCAGCTATGCGCGTCATGAGCGCCTCGCTCAGCACCAAAACAGCCGCTGAATTCCTCGAAAGAACTTCTGGGACAGCGCACTAGTACACTGTGTATTAAGTTAGTTAGCATTTTGAAGAGGGTAATTTTTCCTCAATCGAGGCGCTGCGGAGCCTCGTAGCCTAAGCTACGAAGGCGAGCACGGAACGAAGAGTGAGGGAAAAAGAGCCCTTCAAAATGTTGAAAAATTTAGTACACAGTGTACTAGTACACAGTGTACTAGTGCGCTGTAAAGTAACTCCCGTAGGAGCGGTTCTGAACGATTAAAAGAAATACCGGAAAGAGTTGTACAACGCTTGCCCTAAAAAATTCCGCCCGCCCTTGCGCTTTTTCCCACAATTGATTAATATTGCGATATCATCTAACCGTACATCCTGTTTTTGAGTAAAAATAATATGCAATATTACTCAATACAAAACCCGAGCAAACCGTTAAGCAAAGACTACAAGACTGGATCGCCGGATGGGGTAACTCCCTTACGCGAACATCCTGATCCTGACCGGAGCCCACAGGCTCCATAACAAAGAAAATTTGAGTAACAATACTACTCAATGATAGACGCGCTGATTTCCTCTAAGACCCGTATCAAGCTGTTGCTGAAATTTTTTCTCAACAGCCATACGACCGCCTACCTGCGGTCGCTGGAGAGCGATTTCGGGGATTCGAGCAATGCCATTCGGGTGGAGCTCAACCGGCTGGAAGCAGCCGGCATGCTGGTCTCTTCCATGGACGGCAACAAAAAGATGTTCCGGGCCAATACCGATCATCCGCTCTTTGAGGAGATCCACAGCATTTTGCGCAAGCATATCGGCCTGGACCAGATCGTGGAGCAGGTGGTAGAGCGCCTCGGCGAGGTGGAACAGGTCTTCCTCGTCGGCGAATTCTCGCAAGGGCTCGACAGCCCGGTAATCGACCTGCTCCTC
Source organism: uncultured Saprospiraceae bacterium (assembly GCA_964632995.1). Classification (GTDB taxonomy): domain Bacteria; phylum Bacteroidota; class Bacteroidia; order Chitinophagales; family Saprospiraceae; genus CAZWDL01. Next base: position 1,262 of record CAZWDL010000231.1, on the reverse strand, counting down.
ATCGGAGAGGTCAACCGCAACTACCTGGTCAGTTTCGTAGAACGGGCGGAAGCGCTCGTCAAACGCAAAATACGCTACCTGATCTACAGCGCCGTCGAAGCGGAAGGAATCGACTGGGAACGCTACGACCCGCAACCCCTGCTGCTGTGGGCGAGAAATTGAGGGGGAAAGGCGATGGGAAGCTTGGGTTATACTGACGTCGAAATGGGTTGAGAAGTTCTCAAACCAATTTACGTCGAGTATAACTCCACACTCCGGAGATCACCCGAAATTACGATAAACCAAACACACAGCACTGAAAACCAACTACGACATAACGATCATCGGCGCCGGCATTGTCGGCCTGGCTACTGCTTACCAGCTCAGCGGGCAGCGTCCCGGCCTGCGGATCTGCGTCGTAGAAAAAGAAAAGGAAGTGGCCGCTCATCAGACCGGGCACAACAGCGGGGTGATCCACTCCGGCATCTACTACCGCCCCGGCTCGCTGCGGGCGCTCAACTGCCGGAAAGGATACCAGTACCTGCTCGACTTCTGCGAGCGCTACGAAGTGCCCTTCGAGATCTGCGGTAAGGTGATCGTAGCCACCGCAGAGGAAGAGCGGCCGCGCCTGCAGAGCATCCTGCAAACGGGCCGCGCCAACGGACTGGAAGGCATCCGCCTGCTGTCGGCCGAAGAGACGCGGGAGATCGAACCCCACGTGGCCGCCCTCGAAAGCATCTGGGTGCCGCAGTCGGGCATCGTCGATTATAAGGCAGTGGCCCGCAAGTACGCAGAACGAGTACAGGCACGCGGCGGCGAGCTGCACTTCGGAGAAAAAGTCCTGGACATCCGGGACAACGAAAAGAGCGCCGTCGTCGTTACTCCACAGTCGGAGCTGAAAAGCCGACTCGTCATCAACTGCAGCGGCCTCTATTCGGATAAGCTGATGCAGTACACGGCCGCCAACGGGCAGCCGCACGACCTGCAGATCCTGCCCTTCCGGGGCGAGTATTACGAGCTGGTGGAAGACAAGCAGCACCTGGTCAACAACCTGATCTATCCCCTGCCCAACCCCGATTTCCCCTTCCTGGGCGTGCACTACACGCGCATGATCCACGGGGGCATCGAAGCAGGGCCTAACGCCGTGCTGGCCTTCGCCCGCGAGGGCTACAGCCGATGGGATGTCGACTGGGCCGAGCTCTTCGAAACGCTGTCCTTCCCCGGCTTCCAGCACCTGGCCTGGCAGTACTGGCGGCAAGGACTCGACGAGCTGTACCGCTCCT
>CAZWDL010000230.1:0-4924 GCA_964632995.1 uncultured Saprospiraceae bacterium | reverse complement strand
CTTAATCGATGCCGTTAGTCTGTATCTTAAAAAAAGGTCGTTGTAAGGCGCAGAGGACGCAAAGTTCAGGGTGCGCAACGCTGTCTTTTTTAGTCCGGCGCGCTATTTACTCTGCGCCCACTGTGTCTCTGCGTGGGGCATCACCCTGTGCGCGTAGCGCGCAAAGGGCGGCAATGCTGTTGAAAAGCGGCACGCAGAGGCGCAGAGGACGCAAAGTGAATTACTCTCTTCGCGCGATCCGTTCACACCGGCATGGAACGCTTCATGCTCTGCGCACTTGGCGAGTTTTGCGTGCGGCAAAGAATATTCGCGCAGCAAATACCCTCTTCACGTCCTCCACTCATGTCAGCACGGCACGCTATAACCTTTGTATCCTTTTGCCTGAGTTGCGCAACTTTTTGTAATCCTCTTCGACTCTCTGTGTAACGAAGCCCAGGGTGAGTATGGACAGAACTACAGGTTTTTACGAATTTTAATTCGTTTTAACCCGATTATTCTGAAATTATTAATTTTTTTAACCCGATTATTCTGAAATAAAGCTTAATTTGTGAAAAAGCCCGGGATGATTAAACGATATATTTTTCCAGAATTACGCCGGCACCTTTCCAAAAAGGAGATCACCGTGGTTATCGGTCCGAGGCAGGTGGGGAAAAGCACGTTGTTGAAAATGTTGCAAGAGGAGTTGATTCAGGATAATGTGTCAACCCTCTTTTTCAACCTGGACGTAGAAAGAGACAAAACTGTTTTTGAGAGCCAGGAAAAATTGATCAACAGAATCAAGCTGGAATTCGGCGAACGCGAAGGCGTAGTATTTATTGATGAAATTCAGAGGAAGGTAAACGCCGGGCTTTTTTTAAAAGGAATCTATGATCTGGGTATTGGTGCAAAGATAGTGGTATCCGGTTCAGGCTCATTGGAATTAAAAGAACAAATTGCTGAATCTCTTGCCGGGAGAAAAAAAGTGTTTGAGTTATTGCCGGTGACTTTTCCTGAATTTGTGGATTACAAGACCTCTTACCTGTACTCGGACCGATTGGCTATGTACTTTGAAGTAGAGACAGAACAAAGCAAACAGCTATTGGATGAATACATGCTCTACGGCGCCTATCCCGCCGTGATAACTGAAAAACGTAAATCTGAAAAACGGGACATGATTGCTGAAATCATCCAAAGTTATCTCTACAGGGACGTAAACTTATTGCTTCCTGTAAACCATGTTAGCGCCTATTCAAAACTGGTAAGCATACTGGCTCAACAAACAGCTCGCCCGGTGAATTACCATCAGTTGTCGCAATATGTCAACGTATCGGCCAATACCGTAAAGGACTACCTTTGGTATTTGGAAAAAACCTTCATTATTCGGGAAAGCACGCCTTACTTCACCAACCGGCTAAAAGAGATCGTTAAATCGCCTCGTTCTTATTTTGTGGACCTGGGTTTATGCAACTACCTGAGAAACAACCTCTTTGAAGATTTTGATACGCCTGCCTTCGGATTTATTTTTCAAAATCTGGTTTTTAATACGCTGTACAGTTTGTTCATAAGGGAAAATTGTAATCTAAAATTTTGGCGCACCAAGGATAAAGCAGAGGTGGATATCATCATAGATTATCCCGGCCAACTTACTCCAGTGGAAGTCAAATACAGTACGCTTAAAAAGCCGAAGATTAGCAAATCCCTCCGAAGCTTTATTTCTGATTATGAACCGGAAAGAGCCTTCATAATCACTAAAGAAGGCCGGTTCGAAGAGAAAGTCAACCAGACGAGCATCCACTTTATGCCTTACTCTGATATTTTCAAAATTAAAGAGTACTTCAACTGAAGCGCGGAGACGCAAAGAACGCAAAGTTCAGGGCGCGCAACGCTGCCCTTTTTTAGTCCGGCGCGCTCTACGTGATGCTCCGGGCTCATTTCCACGTCGGCGAAAATTCCTCTGCAAGCTTTACTACCCAGATACCACATAAGAACGGCTGCGAGCACATCAACTTTTACCCGGCCCGGCGAAGGAGGGGTTAGTGGCCTCGGCACTAAATACCCAGGAACTTCCATTTTTCCGTATTTTCCCAAAAAACACCACGAAATGAAACCCGTAACGAATCGTTGTATCAACTACCTTTTCCTGCTGCTACTGATGGGCTGCGCCTCCGAGCCCGCGGAATCCGAAGCTCCACCCAATATCCTGTTCATCTTCACCGATGATCAGATGTACCGCAGCATTCATCACCTCAACAATCCGGTTATCGAGACGCCGAACCTGGACCGGCTGGCGCAGCGCGGGGTGGCCTTTACCCATGCTTTCATACAGGGCGCCTTTACCCCGGCGGTATGTGTCGCCAGCCGGGCTGTTCTGAATACGGGGCGCAGCATTCATAGTATCCGGTCGCCGCAGCTGGAAGGGTACCCACTGTGGGGCGAGACCTTCCGCGCGGCCGGCTACGAAACTTTTATGACCGGCAAGTGGCACAACGGCGAAGCGGCACTGCGGCGATCCTTTGCATACCTGGGCGGGCTGGGCGCCGCCTTTCATCCCTCCGACACGATGGATATCAAAGCCTGGAATCCCTATCTGCTGCAGGGGATGATTCATTCTACCGACAGCGTCTATAACCGCCCTGCACCGGATAATGCCTGGGCGCCGGACGATCGCAGTCAACTGGGGCACTGGATAGAAACGCCGGGCGGGATCGCCCACAGCTCCGAGTTGTGGACCGAGGGGGCGATACAGTTTCTGCAGCGACGACCCGGCCGTGAGGCGCAGCCCTTCTTTATGTACGTCTCCTATCACGCACCGCACGATCCGCGACAGGCGCCGGAGGAATATCTGGAACGCTACGCCCTCGATGAGATCCCTATCCCTCCCAACCTGCTGCCCGAGCATCCCTTTGGGATGGGCTACGACAAGTACAGGCTGCGCGATGAGCGTCTGGCTCCCTTCCCACGTACCGAGGAAGCTATCCACGTACAGCTCAGGGAGTATTACGCCATTATCACGCATCTCGACACCCAAATCGGGCGATTGCTCGATGCGCTGGAAACTTCGGGGCAGGCGGAGAATACCATCATTGTTTTCTCGGCTGATAACGGCCTGGCCATGGGCGAACACGGACTGATGGGCAAGCAATCGCTCTACGAGCACAGCATCCGCATTCCTATGATCTTCGCCGGTAAAGGTATTCCGCGGGGGAAAACCAATGCCTCGCCGGTATACCTCAACAGCCTCTTCGCTACCACCTGCGAGCTGGCCGGCCTGGCGCCGCCCGATTCTGTAGCCTACCGAAGCATCGCTCCGCTCATCTTCCAGCCGGAGCAATACCGTCCGGCTCCGATCTACGGGGCCTATTACAACCACCGCGCCGGAGAACAGTATTGCCGCATGATACGGACCGAACAGTACAAACTGATCGTGTATCCCATGGCCGGAGAGATGCAGCTCTTCGACCTGCAGGCCGATCCCTGGGAAATGAATAACCTGGCGGATGAGGAATCGTACCAGCCTGTCGTGGAGGAAATGACGCAGCGTCTGCGGCAAGCCCAGCAGATCCATGGGGATACGCTAAGTTTGTAAAGGATAGGACGCCTGTCTCTTCGGCATGATCTTTTCTCACGAACAAAATCGTGCGGTACCATGTCTATTAAATAGTTATACTATCATTTAAATTGGTAATGCTTAAAACAGGTTGAATAGCAATTGATTTCCGACAGTATATAGCAAGTTAGTAATTCCGTTTTCACACTTTTCGTCATGATGCCGGCTGCTTGGGGGCAATATCAGGTAGCCGGCTTTTTCCCGCTATTGACGGGGTGACTCAAGTTCACCCCGTCAATAAAACCAAAAATTCCAGGGCCATGAAAAGAGGATGGTTTTTGTTGAGTGTTCTGCTGCTCCCGTTTCTACCCTTACTGTCCCAGCCGCTGGCCGTCGTTCCCCGCGCCGGGGAGGGGCGCAGCCCCCGGAGTTCCGAGGCGGCGCTGTGGGTCAATCCGGTTTTCGTTCAGCCCTCCGTCTTCTTCTCTGAGCGGGAGCTTAAGCTACGCTGGCGGCGGGCCTGGTGGCGGGCGGAAAAGGAGCCGGTTCAGCCGGTGAGCTGGTCCTCCCTTTCACCTTCTGAGAACTCCTCCGGATTTGTTCCTGACAACCCCGACTCCCTTTCCAGGTTGCCTTTCCTCCCCCCCGGTTGCAGTCGCTTCCACCCAGGCTGCCGGCCTCCCTGCTCGACGGGATATTTCCGCGACCGCCCCGGAAGCGGTCCTCGCAGGAAAGCAATTTACTGAGGCGGTGATAGAAAGCTAAGTACACTGTTAAAACGGAAAGTTACTTATTTGACAGTGTACTAAGTGCAGGGAATTTAATCTTGTCGGATCAAAAAGACGTCAGAAACCAGATAGCAGACGCCAGATCTTCCAAAAGGAATATCCGATCGTCAAAACTTCTTTCCTGTTTTCCTCCAAAAAACAGTTAAATTCAGTGCTGTCAACTTTTGGCGCAAGCCGGCTCATCAAAACAGACAAAAAACATGAAGCGCGCTATTCTTTCCGTGCTCCTGCTCACCTTATTTATTACCGGGTGCCGGGATGTCCCCTATGAGGAAGCGACCGGATGGACACCCCTGTTCAACGGCAGCGACCTCAGCGGCTGGGACACCTACCTGGGGCCGCCCCACGATGGGATTGAGATTCCCGACAGCCTGAAACGATTTGAGGAGGAAGCTATGGGCCTGAATTATGACCCGATGCAGGTCTTTACAGTAGTGGAGGAGGGCGGCGCTCCCGCGATCCGGATCTCCGGCCAGATCTGGGGCGGCATTTCGACAGCGGATGTTTTTCAGGACTATCACCTCAAGCTGGAATTTAAGTGGGGGCAAAAGCGTTGGCCGCCGCGCGACAAGGCGAAGCGTGACAGCGGCGTGCTCTACCACGCAGTCGG
>CAZWDL010000229.1:0-4964 GCA_964632995.1 uncultured Saprospiraceae bacterium | reverse complement strand
CAGCGAGCTGACGCCCGGCACAATGGCGTGCAGCGCGCTCTCGCCCGGATAGCCGATGCGATAGGGAATATCAGGAACGAAGACGAGGTAACCGCGGCTGACATAGTGCGCGAAGTTGATCGAAGAGCGCGAGGGGCGCGGTGTGGTGTAGTTGTGCAGGCGATCCGAGTAGCGTTCGTAGAAGTACACCATCATGGGGTAATGCTCTTCGGGGTCGAAACCCTCCGGTTTGTAGAGGATACCCTGCAGCGTTTCACCGGAGAGGGCCGTCCAGCTGACCAGCTCAGCTGTACCCCAGCGGAATTCGCTTTGCTGCGGGTTGGCATTGCTGACGCGGTCGAACGACTGCAGGTTGTCGTCGCTGTAGAGCAGGTCGGGGAAGGTCTGGAAATCTTCCCGGCTGAAGACATAGGCCTCGGCCTCATCGGCCTTCAACACGCTTCGCGAATAGGAGTAATCGCCTTCCAGCATAGGCTGATCAAAGCCGGTATGGATATTGAACCAGCGATAGCCTTCACGTTTGCTGTCCTCGTCAAAAAAATGGAACAGGATTTTGCCTACTTCCTGGATGGCGCGTTCCTCTTCGTCAATACGGATATAGCGGTAGCGGCGATTTTCCTTCCGCCCGTTCGTCATATTATTGGGCGGCATGTTGCCGAGGGGATCAATCAGCCACATATCGTAGCGATCGTAGATCATTATGAACTCATCTTCGGTCGACCAGCCGGCCAGGCCGTAGGAGGAGGGATCTTGAGGACGGTCGTTCATTTCGTCATAGAAAGCTACCTCTTTATTGTCGGTCACCTGTCGCATCTTGCCGTCCGCCACCGAATAAGTATACCAGGCGGTATCGGGATAGCTGTACCAGTAAACGAATTCGGCCTCCGGGCTGAAATCGGGATAGCCGCAGAGCTGCTCGGTGATCATTTTCCTGGTTCCGGTCTTCAGGTCGACCAGATATACATCCTTACAAACCGGACCGCCGGCCCAGGACACTTCCTGCAGGTAAGGGGTTTCGGTATAGGCCAGGGCGACATCTGCATTGCCTTCGTTGCCGAGTTTCACCTCCGGCAGCGATTCATCGGCCAGCCGGACGATCTTGTTCTGGTTGATATGCCAGACCGTGGTATAGGTTCGTTTCACTTCACGCTCCATGCGCGCCTCTTCCTGCGTATACAGTCGTTCATCGTTATAGCTCCACACTTCTACATTGACAATTTCTTCTTCCAAAAGAGTGGTGTCGGGGAGCAGTGGGTTCGGGGCGATCCCGAAATAAAGCCTGGCGCCGTCTTCAGAGAAGTGCAAGTCACCGTGTTCGCTGATGCGCCAGTTGTCGGGAATGAAATCCGCATCGTTGCCGGTAGCCAGACGAGCGGCGCCCTGCCCTTCCCGCCAGAAGTAGAGCCCGAAGGGACGAACGCGGTTTTCCGTCGTATCGGTATCGGCCAGGAATGCCGCCTGATCGCCTTCTTTGTCGAATGAAAGCTGCTCATACTTAGCCTTTTGGCGGAAAAGCGGCTTTATCTGCTGCGTCTGTCCGTTGAAATGGTAGACGCCCTCCGGATAGAGCGAATCGGCGCCGCTGCTGACGAAAAGCACCGCGGGACCTTCATCGGCCAGCAGGAAATCGGTGATGCCAGCGAACCGTTGTTCTTCCCCCGTAGGAAGACGGCGCAAGGTGAATGGGTTGCCTTTATGTTTTTCGGCTTCTGCCAAAGAGTCGGGCTCGGTTGTGTAGGCCAGCCAGCCCGGCCATTTCTCCGGTAATTCGAAAGATTTCAGCCCTGCGATTTTCTCCAGCTCTCCCGTGCTGAGCTCGAAGATTCCCAAGGTATCGGGCGGCAAATCTTTTTTCTTGATGCCCCGGCGCTGCATGGCCTGTACGCTATCGAAGGGAGGGTGGATCGTAAAAACGAGGAAGCGGCTGCCGGCGCTGAGCCGGGGCGAATCGGCGCGGGGAAAGCGTCGCCGCTGCTCTGTCTCTGCGTCGTAAAGGCCCAGCTGCGGGTCCCCTTTTCCGGGTTCGAGCACGTAGGCGACCCAACGGCCGTCGGGGAAGATTTGCGGGTCGTCGACCTCTTTCCAGTCTTTGAAATCTTCCACTTCCAGCGGTCTTTTATCTGCGGTCTGGGCAAATGCCGGCCCACTCGCCCATAGGATCAGGTACAAGAAAAGTATTCTGAAATAAATCATATCGAATGAGGTTTTTGATCGGCCATAAAATAACAAGTTATTTGACAAATTCCGCGGGAAAAAGTCAATAAGCAGCAGACAAAGAAATACATCCTTTCACGGATATGCGTAATTTCAGTTACCCATTGAAGAGGAATCCCGAAAAGAGGGCTTACCTCGTATTGGATAATCATTCCTTCGTACATTTGTCCGCCTTTCAGATCGCTTAATATGGTGAAAGTCATATCCGGAGGGGTAATCTCATTGAGATTATCCGGTGCAGAGAAAAAGCGCCATACTTCCTCCATGGGATGTGGTATGAATTGTTCCCATTCTTTCCTTTTCACCTTCATAGGACGTTTTCATTTGAGATAAACAACTGATTTTCAAAATACCATACAATTTAATAAAAAAACAATCTAAAAAATACCCTTTTTTTGGTATGGAATAACCCGTAATATCTTTTATATTTGTTGTGAACGTAAAAACAAGTGTGCTTCATGCACACAGATACAAATTGTAATCCAAAGAGAATTCAGGTTTTTGTTAAAAGCTAAGTATTCTCTATTTACATTTTCCCAAAACTGTAATCCCATGACACAGCCCATCCTGTACTTTCTGTACTTTAGATCCAACCACTCATCATTCCATTTTTCGATGAATCTCCGATGATCAAGTAACGTGAACCTGCTTCGCAAAAGCCTTATGTGACTTTGAAGCAGGTATGGCGGCTTGATAACGCCCCATTTGTGGGCCATCTCCTGGTCTAAAGTAATATATATGAACCCTCGTAAGCAACTTCTATACAGCTGTCTGCTATTTGTCCTTTTTGGACAAAGCTACGGCGTGTTATTCGCACAACCGCTTTCAGATTGTGATCCCACTATTCAAGGACAGCACTACCAGGTGTATTGCCTGGATGAGAACGGAACGGAGCAGATTCCGGCGCCGGTGGCTACGGCCGTCTGCGGTGAGATCGAGCGCTTAGACTACGAAGAGCGCTTCATCGACCTGAGCTTCGGCCGGATGGGTTTCCAAGGATATTTCGACGCGTCCAACTGGACGATTACCAAGATATTAGGTGACGAAGGGGTAGATGTCACCGGAGCTTCCAACTCAGTGTTAGTTGAAGGGGCTAATCATTCTCTGGTCAGCGTCACGCCTGGCGGCGTGTCGAGGATGGAAATCCTCATTCCCGCTGACGGCATGATTGCGTTTGACTGGAGGAACGTTGGAGGCTCCAATCTTTTTCCCGAAGAGTTCTCCCTTTTTATCAATGATCAAGCACATTTGCTGAGTAAAGCAGCCGTTGCACAGGGACGCTTTCGCCGGCCCGTACGCAAAGGCGATGAGCTGCGCCTGGAATTTCGTCCCCACGAATACCGGACGATAGAGATTGACCGCTTTCGCCTGCTCTCCAACACTCAATCGGTTCTGCAGCGCTACTGGACAGCAACCGATGACCGTGGAAACAGCAGTCACTTTACGCAACTTATCGGTATTGAACATCCCAATATCGCCGATATACGGTTTCCGGAAACAACTCCTGCTGAAGCTTCCCGCCAGGCGGTAATGCCAAAAAATACCGGTTTTCCCTTTATCGATCGCGACGGCAACCCGGAGACCAGCACCGACCACTATGTAATTAATGGTCAACAATGTGGCTTACAGGTCGAATACGTCGACGAAGTACAACAGCTTGGTAAAGAATGCTTCGTTTACCGCCACTGGGTGATCACGGATAGCTACAGCGGCAACACCATGAAAGAAACGCAGATCATCAAATTAATACACACACCCGAATCCGGCGATTGCCCGGCCGAGAACTTGTTCTTTTCGCCTGAACAAAAATCAGAACAACCAAACATTCCCAAAATCAGCTCCAATCCTTTTTCAGCGGAGCAGAAAGCACTTAACCATGGCGAACTTAACCGGGATTATCCAATGACACTATGATGCAATCTCAGAAATCATCACTATCTAAACTTTTAATTTTTTAGGCATTAACAGGTTTGTAAAGGGTTTCTATCATTCGAAGGCAGCGGTTTCCGTTGCCTTCTTTTTTTGTTCTCAAAACAAAAAATTTCACAAACCAGGCCGTGTAGATTATATTTGCAAATATTGATTCAGGCAGTGTCAATTCAATCCTTCTATCCTGCAATCCTTCAAAAAAAATTCATGAAATACACACTCGCACTCCCCGTTTTCCTGCTGATTTCCAACGTCGCTATCGCCCAATTAGGACCCGTACAAGAAGAAATCAACCAACAAGTGTGGAAGCCCTTCCAGCAAAACTACGCCCAGCTGGATGCCGCCGCCTTTATGAGCCTTCATACCGGCGATATAATTCGGATCATCCGCGATAATGACAAGATCCTCAAAGGACAAGCCTACGCTCAGGAAGTACAAAACAACAGCTACGCCGCCCGCGAACGCGGCGCCCGGCGCAGCATAGACTTTCGCTTTACTGAACGCTTCGCTCAGAACAATCACGCCTACGAAGCCGGCTACTACAAGGTGGTCAGCTCCTATGGAGACGGTGAACAATACACTTTCTACGGGCAATTCGACGTCATCCTGCGCCGCGAAAACGGCCGCTGGAAAATCATGGTCGACTCGGATACCTCCAAAAACGGAACCCTCACCGAAGCGGACTTCCTGAAGGGAGAACCAATGGAATGAAAGCGAAGCCGGAAGTCGGAAATGCGAAATCGGAAGTGGATCCGCATCCCTCTCTTTCCGACTTCCGACTTCCGACTTCCGACTTCCGACTTCCGACTTCCGACTTCCGA
>CAZWDL010000228.1:0-5016 GCA_964632995.1 uncultured Saprospiraceae bacterium | reverse complement strand
GCCCGCCAACCTCCCTTGCCTGCCTACGTAACGCGGAAAGAGACCGAGTAAACCGCTTTACCCCTACCTGGAAAACCATCATTCACCCAATCAACCTGAATATCATGAAAAACCACACCAGGTTTTACTTCCTCGCGCTATTTATCATAGTGGAGCACGGCGTGCAATTGCCGGCCCAAAATCGCATCGTCGGTACCGTCGTCACCTCCGACGGGACTCCGCTTCCCTACGCCAACGTGTTATTGCTAAGCGCTTCCGATTCCAGCCTGGTCAAAGGGCAGGTTAGTGGAGAGGATGGCGTGGACAGGCTATCCGCCGGCGAGTACGTGATGGCGATCAACCTGATCGGATACGAAGAATTTCGCTACCCGCCCCTGATCCTGGACGGCGCCCCCGGAACCCAGGAAATGGGCACCCAAGCACTGCGGGAAAATTCCACCCTACTCAGCGAAGTGGAGGTCGTAGCCAAGAAACCACTGTTCGAAGCCAAGGTCGACCACCTGGTAGTCAACGTGGCCAACACCATCACTACGGCCGGCAGCACGGCACTGGAAGTGCTCGAACGCTCGCCCGGCATCGTGGTGGACCGGCGGAATAACGCCGTTTCCATCAGTGGTAAAAGCGGAGTCGTGGTCATGATCAACGGCCGCATCAACTATATGTCCGCCAGTGCCGTGGTCCAATTGCTGGCCGGCATGAGCGCCGACAACATCGAGAAGATCGAGATCTACTCGACCCCTCCCGCGAGATTCGATGCCGAAGGCAATGCCGGCTACATCAACATCGTGTTGAAAAGCAACCCGAACGAAGGCCTGAACGGCTCTTATTCCCTGTCGGCCGGTTACGGCAAGGGCGAGACAGGCAACGCCGGGGTGAATTTCAATTTCCGGAAGGGAAAAATCAACTTGTACGGAGATTATGGCTACCTGCGGGATGCGCGGGAGCAGGATTTTCAATTCGATCGAAGCATCGTATTGCAAGACGAATTGTACCGAACCACCACTTCCAGCCTGCGCAGCCCACTACAGCGCAACCACGGCCCTGGTGGGATGTGTTCGTCAACGCCGCCGGGCTCTGGCAGCGGGCCGGGATCTACCAAGATGACCTGCTCGCCTTCGTGGAACTCGGCAGCGTGAACGTATTTTCTTCCCATACCTTCACCCTGCCCAGTGATCTGACGCTGGAAGTCAGCGGTTTTTACAATTCCGGATCCCTCTCCGGGGCTTACATCATGAAGGCCTTCGGTGTCGTCAACATGGGTATCCAGAAAAAATTCGCGGAGGGCAACTCCACCCTGCGGCTCGGCGTGGATAACATCTTCGACACGATGCGCATGCGGATATCTTCGGACATCCCCGAGTTGCAGCAGCGCTTCAGCGGCAACTTCCTGTTCGCCCAACCGACGGTGAAAGTCAGCTTCAACCACAACTTCGGCAACCGCAAAATGAAAAGCCAGCGCAATCGGGAGACGGGTTCGCAGGAGGAGCGGGCGCGGGTGGGGAATTAGGCCGCCCCGGTATTCATTATTCTCAACTAAAAACTTCATCATGAAACTTCATCATTTTTTCATTCTGGCAGTAGCCTGCCTATTCTCTTTCACCGCCTGCCAGCAACCCGGCGAAGCAACGGCCGATCTGGCACAAATCAAGACGGAAATCCAGGCCCGGGAAGACGCCTGGGCTACCGCAATGAACGCCCGGGATCTCGACGCCCTCATGACCATGTATACCGAAGACGCGGTGGTCATGCCCAACCATAGACCGTTAGTCTCCGGTAAGGACGCGATCCGGGAAAACCAGCAGAAGGAGTTTGCCGGCATGTCCCCCGGCATGACCTTTTCCTTCGAAGTGCTGGATGTGTACGCCAACGGCAACACCGTAACGGAGACCGGCCAATCGACCTACCGGGATGCCGCCGGCCAGGTTACGGGTACGGGCAAGTACATGGTCGTATGGGAAAAGCAGGGCGATCAGTACCTGTGTGCCCGGGAGATCTATAACGAGGACGCCGCCCCGCCCCCCGCCAGTAGGAAAAGCCTCCACCTGTTCGATATGCCCGCCAGCGTGACCGAGGCGGAATGGTCGGCCGCACTCCGGGAGATGAACGGCATCATCGCGGATATGGGCTACCCCAATTCCGGCTATTTCCTGTACAAAACCGCCGAGGATGAGCCGGCGGATTACCGCTACTTCTTCGAGGGCGTCTGGCCCAGCGAGGAAGCCTACCAGGCCATCCACGAGAGCCCGGCCTGGGTGGCGGCCAGCGAAAAACTCGGCCCGCTCTACGAGGAGATCAAAGCCGTAGAGATCTACCGCCGGATGAATCGGGTGGAGTAAGATTATTCTTATCCAATCACAAACAACTTTAAAACTAATTTTACTATGAAAAAGCTACTATTCTGTGCTGCCCTACTGGGCTGCACCACGCTACTGCAAGCGCAATCCGCCACGAATGAAGCCGCCATGCGGACCTTCGCCCGCCACTACATGGCCGCCTACAACACCGGCGACCACGCCGCCCTCGAGAAAATGTATACGGCCGATGCTGTACGCATCGACCCGGAAGGCGAACGGATCGAGGGGGCCGAAAACATCGCTGCCGAATTGGCCGAACAGTTCCGGGACAACGACGTCACGGTGTTGATCAAACAGAGCGGGCTGCACCGGTCGGATGCCGAGCAGGCCTGGGTGGCCACCGGCACCTATGAGATCTATGGCGTCTCACATGTGTACGATATCGAAATCGACCGCCACGGCCGCTACGCCAACACCATGCAGAAAGAAAACGGCGAGTGGAAAATCGCCAAATCCATACTGACTGAGCCGGCGCATAAAGACCCCACCGTGGCCGCCAACATCGAACGGTACACCGAGACCTGGGACCGGATCATCAACGACGGGGAGATGGACCTTTTCAACGAAGAGCGCTTCACCACCGACGTGGTTATGCACGCCGAGCCGGAAAATGTCGTCGGCATTGAGGGAATGGCGGATTTCTACAAGACCCTGCTGTCGGCCTTTTCCGACTACGAATTTACCATCAATAACATCTTCGGCGAAGACGACCAGCTGACGAAACACTGGACGTTCCGGGGTAAGCACACGGGCGACTTCTTCGGTGTCCCGGCCTCGGGTAACGAAGTCGAATTCAGCGGCAGCACGATCATCCGCATGAGCCCCGACGGCCGAATTGCCGAGGAACGGGACTTCATGGATAATATGGCGGTACTATCGCAAATGGGCGCCGTGTCGGCACCGGGCAACGTAGCCGTGGTGGACGGACTGTACCAAGCCTTTGCCGAAGGGGATATTCCCGCCGCCCTGGCCCCAATGGCCGCCGACATCGTCTGGAACGAGGCCGAGAGCTTCCCTTACGCCGACAACAATCCCTACATCGGCCCCGATGCCGTACTGAACGGCGTCTTCGCCCGCATCGGCGCCGAGTGGGCGTACTGGAACCTGACCGACATCCAACTGCACGACATGGCGGGTAATAAAGTGCTGGCCACCCTGCGCTACCAGGCGAAACACAAAGCGACGGGCAAGACGATCGACTCGCAAACGGCCCACTTGTGGACGCTGAAAGACGGCAAGATCGTGGCCTTCCAGCAGTTTACGGATACGAAGCAGGCCGGGGAGGCAGTGAGATGAGTTCTTAGTTGTTATCGGACAATTTGGAATGATCCGATAACTACAAAACGTAAATTTTCAAACCATAAAATTTTCAAACCATGAAAAATTTCATTTTGCTTACCGCATTGCTCTTGACCGCTGTCAGCATGCAAGCCCAAGACATCGACGCTGAGATAGCCGCCTTAGGCAACGCTTGGAAAGCCGCCTTCGAGCGCGGCGACGCAGCAGCCTTGGCCGCTGTACATGCCGAGCGGGTTGATTTTGTCAACGACGATGGCAGCGTTAGCACGGTCACTCGCGCCGAGGTAGAGGCGAATTGGGCAAGAACCTTCGCGGCCCAAACGGGCTCTATCGAGTTCGCCGACGACATGGTCGTCACCCTGCTCTCCGACGGCAAGGCGAGTACGAAAGGTAGCTTCACACAAACGATGACCAACAAGGAGACCGGCGAGACTACGACCTTCAAGGGCCGCTTCAACCACCAAGCTGTAAAAGTTGACGGCCGGTGGCTGCTGAGCAGCATAGAGGTGATCCCGGAGTAAAACCAATGCCGCCGTTGGAGTGCCCGTAAGGGGCTCCACGGCGGCTATCCTTTGCCCGCATCGGCGCCGAGTGGGCGTACTGGAACCTGACCGACATCCAACTACACGAGATGGCGGAGAATAAGGTGCTGGCCACCCTGCGCTACCAGGCGAAACACAAAGCAACGGGCAAGATGATCGACTCGCAAACGGCCCACCTGTGGACACTGCGGGATGGCAAGATCATCGGCTTCCAGCAGTTTACGGATACGAAGCAGGCGTAAACGTTGCTATTTGCGCGCGGGGAGAAGCCGCACTCCGGGCCGCTGAAGAAGAGATGGCCGAAAAGGGAGTACGGGTTTACGCCCAGCCTTTCGATGTCGGCGATCCGGAACAACTGGAATCTTTTATTGATTCGGTCAACAGCGAATTAGGGAGTGTAGACATCCTCGTTAATAATGTTTCCGCATTAAGTCTCGGGGATGAATATACCGACTGGGACACCTCGATCAACGTCGACCTGATGGGTAGTGTGCGAGCGACGCGGAAAGTGGTTCCCTGGATGATCGAAGCCGGTAGTGGGAATATTCTGTTTATCTCCTCCGTATCCGGCCTGGAAGCCGGCTCGCCGCCTGCGTACGCTGCGGCCAAGGCCGCCCTGATCAGTTACTCCAAAACGCTGGCTATTCAACTGGCCCCGAAACACATCCGGGTGAATACCATCGCACCCGGTTCCGTCGAATTTAGCGGTGGGCTCTGGGAACTGACGAAAGCGCAAAACCGGCCCTTCTACGACGCGATGCTCAATACCATTCCTTCCGGCAGAATGGGAACGCCGGATGAAATCGGCGACGTAGCGGCTT
>CAZWDL010000227.1:0-5082 GCA_964632995.1 uncultured Saprospiraceae bacterium | reverse complement strand
TGAGGTCACTGCCGTAGGCCTGACAGCCCAGGCGAGCCGCCTCAAAGGGAATGGAACCGCCCCCGCAGAAGGCATCGCCCACCCGCGGGCTATGGCCAAATTGTTTCTCACCCATCTGCTGCACCCACTCAGTCAGACTGCCCGCCGTGGTGCCGCAGTGGGCATTGATCACCTCCCAGGATGCCGGTGAAGGCCCTTCGATCTGCTCGGGACGATCGCAGAGGCGCAGCTTTTCGTCGTACGACAGGCGCTGAAAAGCCAATTCCTGTGCGTCAGCCTTCTGCTCGCGCGACAGCTCACTTTGCCAGGCCCAGCCTCCTTGGGCGTTTTCCGTAAGGTATTGAGCACGCTCTCCAGCGGTCAATTGTGCGGCCAGGTCCTTGGCGGAAAGATTCTTACTGCGGCGGCGGCGCAGGCCCTCTTCGTCCATGGTCATCAGGCGCAGGAAGACCTCCTGATCTTTGTCGGGATCATCGCTGGCCGGCAGCAACAGGCCGATAAGGGTCGCCCGCACCAGCACCAGCGGCTTGCGGCCCCACCACTTGCCCAGGCCGGTCAGCGTTTGGCTGTTATTGGCCTTTCGCTCCTTATAGCTTTCCTTGGAGACTTTAGAGACCGGAAATTGTTGTTCAATAAAAGCGGGCATGGGGTATTATTTTTTAGCGGGGTAATCGTTTTCTTCTTCAAACAGCAGGAGTTTTTCCTCGTCGAGCAGTTTTTGGGTGTAGGCGCCTTCCGGGATGGGGTTTTCGGTGAGGGCAAAGCGCAGGGCTTTGCGCCAGCCCCGCCCCCGGCCATTTTCCGGATGGCCGGTGGCGGCGTTGGTGATGGTGTAGAGCCACCAGCGCTCTTCGGGGCGCAGGCCCAGCCAGTTTTCCACGGCCTGATTGGCGCGGTTGGGGTCGGCCTCTTCCATGGCCCAGAGCAGCACCATCAGCTCCTTGCCGAAGAGGCGGTGCACATAGTTGAGGCCCTGCTTCCAGGATATGCTTTTCGTGCTGGCTTTGGAGGCGCGCAGACGTTGGTTGAACTCACTGCGCAGGTAGCGCTCCAGCAGATCCCAGCGGGTGCGGCTGAGGCGTACCTTGCCGGTGTAGCCGGGGCCCAGGAAACGCATTTGCAGGCCCTCCACCGTTATCTCCGGCTCGTACTGATACAGCTCGTGCACCGTTACTTCCTGCTTTTTGGAGCGCGGGATCACCACTACAAAGTGATGCTCACTTTGGGCCGGCACAAAGCCAAAATCAATCATCTCCTTATGCTTCGGTGGGTTGCTCAATGTCTTGTGGTTTGTATTCCAGGTTCGTTTCCCGGACAAAATCGAGAAAGTTTTGGCCCGTTTGAAAACGCAGGCGGGAAAGGGCCAGGCTCAGTTCGCCGGTATGTAAAAGTTTATCCCACACAAAATTCACGGCTTCCTCTATTTGCCCGGCTGCATATTTCACCGCCCCGTCTACCTCCATGGTCAGCCAGCGGTCGCCGTCTACGTTGATGGCCAGTCCGTAGCCTTCCACATCGAAGCGCTGCAGTTGTTTCAAAAAATGGAAGGTCTCGGCGGTGGTGGTCATCTGGATACGCTTCTGGTAGGCCAGGGGAACCACCGGATTGATCTCCTTGTCGGGATCCGCGCCCAGGTTCGGCAGGTCAAACTGCTTGGTATCCGACAGCAGATCCTCCTTTTGGGCGGCGGCGAGGATTTTGGTCTTCGGTTCCGCCACAAAGGAAGCTTCGTACACAGCGCCGTACTCCACGGGTTCGCTCCCGTCGGTGGAATAGTAAATATCGGCATTCCGCGGGGCCACGGTGAACTCGATGCGAAAAGCATCCCCTTGCGGATAAAAATCGTATTTCAGGTCAATGGTATTTTGCCAGACCACGGGATCGCCGATGTTATGCTCGCCCTCGGGGTCAACGCACAGAAAGGATACGTGGAGTTCGTCGGTAACGAGGTCTTTCTTGGTATCCCAGACCGGATCGTTGGCCGTCACCTTTTGCCCGTAGGCGTAGTGCACAATGGCGCCGCGTACCGGTTGTATGCGCAGGCGCATTTTGCCGGTGTCGGCATCGCGCCCCATCTCCTGCACCCGCACATCGGTGGGTGGTTTGGGGAAGGGGCCGATCTTGATCCAGTTCCCATCTTCGCGCCAGTGGTCTTTCATGACCTGCTCGCGCTTGCTTTGCTGCAGCGCATTCGGTTTGTGCCACACCCAGGAGGTATCCGTCGCCGCCGACTCGACCACTTCATTCCAGGGCCGCTCCTTTTGCCCCTGAAACAGCTTTTGCTCCAGCTGCTGCAAAAAGGCATCCTTTTCGATCTCCGTGGTAAACTTCCGCTTCTCGATCATGGCCTGGCGGATCTGTTCTTCGCCGTCAAATTTATTCTGCACGTACTGCAGATTGATATTGGAGTCCATCAGTCCCCGTTTGGTGGGGAAGGTCAGCTTGGTAAAGATGTTGGTCGTAGCCGAATAAAAGCGGAAGCGGTAGGTGCTGAGCAGTTCCTCCACCTCCTGATATTGGGGGTCATTGGCAGGCACCTTGTCGCTGTCAAATTCCGCCTTGACATCTTGCGCGGCCCGGATACTTTTGGCATTATCAAAGACCGTATCGATCGACTGCTGATCGCCGGTCAGGAAAAACACGCGGTTTTTGTAGCGCAGATTGTCGTACCAGGCTTTAAGCTCCGGGTGCAGTCCGCCCTGGGCGTAAGGCTGGAAAATCACCAGAGAGATGGTGTCTTTATCCACTTCGATCTCATCCAGGGCCGGTAAGACATAAAGACGCTGATAGAGGTCTTTCATCCTGGGCTCGAAAAGATCCTGCAACAGGGTGCGCATTTCTTTGCGGATGGCCTCCGGATTGTACCCTTTGCGGTAGCTATTCACCTTGGCCGACACGTTGGCGACGTCCTTGTAGAGCAGCGCCCCGCTTTTATCCACGTGCAGGTACCAGGAGCGTTCACGCAAGGCTGGGATGACGGCGGTTTTTAGTTGGGTAATATCCACGTCCGGCGCCGCCAGCATGGCCGTAAGCTCATTCATTTTTAAGCCCTTCAATCCCCCCTGCACCATGCTGAGAGAAGACATAAAGATCAGTTTGGCCGCGCGGGCCGGCAGGTCGGTTTGCAGCTCTTCAGAGATCTTTTCTGCTGCCGCGTCCCCTCCCGAGGCGATGTCATTCGAGATGGCATTGATGAGCTTATTATTGATCTCATTGAGCTGGGCATTGACGCTATCGTCATTCGGATCGATATCGTAGGGATGGATGAGGTAGCTGCGGTGCGCCCAGCCGTGTTTCGGGTCAAACATGCGGGCGGTGATGGCCCGCATCAGGCGGATGAGGCCCCGCGTCTGCATAAAGCCGGGGTTTTCCTTAAAGCGGGCATACAGTTCCCGCATGGCCGGATGGAAGGGATAGCTGTCGCGAATGGCGGCTTCTATTTGCCGGGGTGATTCATTAGTCAGCTCCATTTTTGCGGCCTGCTCCACCTCTTTGCCGTAGGCTGCGGCGACTTCATTAACCACTTCTTCCGCGACCTCTTCGGTAAAGAGGCGCTTGCGCAGAATGTGGTAGATCTCATTCGTATTTTGCCGTACCGGGGTAAAACTTTTCGCGACCCGTTTGGTCTCTTTTTCAAAGTCGCCCAGCAACTGATCGATCTGGCCCGATCCCTTGGCGTAGGCGTTTTGCAAGTCGGAGATCACCAGGGCCACGTTCGACAGTTCTTCTTTACCAATGGCATTCAGTAAGGTCGTCAGCGCCCGGGCTGTTTTGTCGGCCAGCGTACCCAGGCCACTCTGCACCGTAGTCGAATAGTTCAGATAATCGGGCAGCTCATCCAGCAGGATCAGCGTAGGCTCCCCTTGCAGCAGCCGAATCCAATCCGATTGGCCCGGCGGCTCGCCTTCCCGGTTGAGTTCCTGGAATACGTCCTTCTTGCCGATGCTTTCGGCGATGAACGTCCAGATACCGTTCTTAGGTTTTTCTCGTCCGGAAAAAGCAACGACCCGCGCCGCCCCGCGGAACGACGTATCATACACTGCACCCATGACCGGCTTACGGTACTCCGGGAATTTAGCTAGCAGTCCCACGGCAATCATGCTGTGGGTTTTACCCCCGCCCATGGCCTGGGTCAATTTAAAGACCCCATCGTTCATGGAGCCTTCCATCCGGCGAAACACGCTGGTATAGAGCTGTTCCATGCCTTTGGTGATGTAGTTTTCGGCGAAGAAACGGTCTGGATTTACCTTGTCCTCATTCAGATCGGTCAGGTCAAGGACCACATCTTTGTAGCTTTGGTCAAAGACCGACTGCCGCGGTGTCAGTAATGAGCTGAGGTTTTGCATATGGATTAGTCGTGTTCGTTTAGTATCAGTTCTCCCGAAGTTCGTAATATACATATTCGTACCTTATTTACGAATCTGTAAAAGAAAGGTTATATTTGATGGCGGTTAATTGAAGCATACAGTGGCTTCAGTCAACTTTAAATCTAAAAGTAACGGCGTCCTTCGCTACCTTTACCCCTCTTTCCCAAAATCCGGAGGCGCCTGGCCAAGACTGGGGGAGCTACCGCTGACTTTGTGGGCGCCGAGGCCAACACCGCAAGTCTACTCGCTTGCGCTCGTTTAGTCAGTCATCCTCACCACTTCTTCTCAAAGGTCCGCGCACTTTGGTACGGGACAGGCTTTCGGGCGGATATAATCCGGGTTAAGTCAACCGACCACCTGCCTCCTCCCCTGATCAGCAGAAAGAGGCTGCCCAGCCACATGGCGACGAGTGTGAAAACTGCAAAACGGTACTCAAACCAAAAGCGGGAAACTGTTGCGTTACGGATCGGCCGCTTGCCCGCCCATCCAGAAGGGTGGCGAAAGCACTTGTTGCGGAAACTGAAAGAATAATGAACATGAAAACCTACGATGTAAGAGCATGTTTGGAGGCCGGGTTTGGAAGCGAAAAGTTCAATGCGAACTTCTTTGACCATTTTTTCCATAAACGGAGCAGTAAATTTTTGGATTCCAAATTCTTTAATCGTAATATTGCAATCAATAAATATACTTGCAAATGGGCCTGACCAAAACCGAG
>CAZWDL010000226.1:0-5131 GCA_964632995.1 uncultured Saprospiraceae bacterium | reverse complement strand
ACCTGACAGACCATTTGGGTAACCTTCGTCTCTCCTTCGCAGATCGAAACGGGGACGGAGACGTGGATATTACGAGCGACCCGGCGACGAATGAGATTCTTCAGGAGCACCACTATTATCCGTTCGGAATGGCGATGGAGGGGGATTGGGTGAATAATCCGGTGAAGGTGAATCGGTACCGGTATAACGGCAAGGAGTTGGAGGAGGACTTTGGGCTGGGGTGGTATGCGTACGGAGCGCGGTATTACGACCCGGTCATAGGCAGGTTTACGGGGGTGGATCCGATTGCGGATCAGTTTGCACATTTATCAGTATACAATTATGCAAGTAACGATCCGGTTTCCAATGTTGATTTACATGGATTACAGGGGGTTAAATACTACGTAAATAAGGCGTTAAAATGGTTGGGTTTTGATTTTGGAGCTGCTGGGACTAATTTCGCCCAGCCCAGAACGGCTAAAGAAGCAAGTACTATCTCTGATCGTCGAGCTGCGGTAAAAAATACGGCAGATCGATTGGAAAGTGTGGTTTCATTACAAGAGGCGCTGATACCAGGTGCAAGTGCTTTAAGAAAAGCACATGAAGATAACTTTTCTGGGGCTGCACTTGAGGTAGGAATCGATGCCGCTTTAGGTGGAGCGTTTGGTTTAATTAGAAGAGGAGGAAAGGCTTTAAAATCATTTTCAGATGTAGAGATTGAAGTAATAAAGGAGGCGGATGAGATTTTAGGTTCAGAAGCTTTTATGGAAGGAATTAAAGGGTTAAGAAGTGGAGAAACTTCTGAAACTATTATTAACGGTAGAAAGATAATATTTCAGGCTGATGGACCATTTTCAGGATTTACACTCTTTGGAGAAAATGGTTTTGCTGTTGGTAAAGAAGCTCTATCGAACGAAGGCGAACTGGTGAAAACTATTCTGCATGAACTATACCGGCTTAACAGTACGAAATCGAAAGGAGTAGATGTTTCTCAGGACTTAATCACTAGAGAGACCAGAAATGTTGAATCTTTTGTTAATGACGTTTACGATGCAGTTTTCAATCAATGAATTTTGTTTAGATGGAAAAAACAAATAGAAGTTCTGAATGGCTTGAAATAGCTAAGGCGGTAAGTGAAAATCCATTTACTAAGATAAAATGTCCAAATTGCGGGCAGAATTATTTGAAAATTTGTATAGTACCATGGATTAATGAATCGAAAGTAGATGTTCACTTGATTTGTCCTAGTTGTAATGCAAGGAATGTAATTACAAAAAGCATACCCGCTGTGCCACCACGTGCCAAAAATTAAACTGCGGGGCTCGTTGCGAGCTTCTTCGGCCGCCAAAGCTTTAGCGAAGGAGGCTGCTCGCACGCGGTCTGAGGTGGCGGTCCGCCCAAGCTTGGTCGGATAAACCCGCCCAAATTTTGGGCTGACAAGCCTTTTGCCTTCTATGTAATAAGTGGGCTCCCCTTGCCGCTCTGAGCCCTTAGGCCCTAATGTTCCGGCTGACCCAATCCAGCGCCCGCAACGGCAAGGTAATTACCAACTACGAATACGGTTATGTCGGAAATCCGGTCAACAACCAAAACTATCAAAAGGCGGAAACGATCTTTGAAGCCGATCCGACCGGCTTCAGCTCGCTGACCACCCGCACCACCTGGCAGTACTTCGATGGGCTGGGCCGGCCCATACAGACCGTGGAGCAAAACTATTCGGAAAGCGGGTACGATGTCGTTAAGGCCATTGAATACGACGATCAGGGCCGCCAAAGCAAGGCGTACGAACCTTTTGAAAGCGCCAATAGCTCGGGAGCTTTTGTGGGAACGATTCCAAGCCCGTACGACACCCTTTTTACCCTTACGGAATACCATCCTTCCCCTTTGAACCGGATCTGGAAAGTCACCCCGCCGGAGTGGCACGCCACCGTGACCACCTACGCAAACAATGCCGACCAGGTTAGCGTCCCCGGAGGCAGCACCTACGGGGCCGGGGAATTGTCGACGACCGTCGTTGAAGACCCCAACGGCAACAAAACGATCACTTATGTTGACAAAAAGGGCAGAAATATCCTGACCGAACGGACTAATAATGACGGCAGCCAGAGTACTGAAACTTATTACGAGTATGACGATAAAGACCGCCTGACGCTGGTGACACCCCCTGGGGCGGATGCCGGCGCCCCGGAGCTGCTCTACCGGTACACCTACGATGCCGCCGACAATATCCTGACCAAGAAAATTCCCGGACAGGGGCTCATGCAATACCTCTACGATGAGCGGGACCTGATGACTTTCATGCAGGACGGCAACCTCGCCACCCAGAGCCGTTGGGTGCACACCCGCTACGATGAATATGGCCGCGCCACCCGAACGGGCTTGGTCGACAATGCCCCCAGCGACGGCAACGAACCGGCGGCCTTTGAAGAAGAACTCACCCGCACCTTTTACGACAAATACGGCCTCAGCAACGCCCCGGACATTTACTACGGCAAGGTGCGAAGAACGGAGACCCGGTTGTTGGGCGCCAACGACTGGCTGGTCAATGAACTGTTCTACGATTCCTTCGGCCGCACCTTCCAGTCCAAAGGCAATCATCATCTGAATCTTGGGAACGCGGAAAGCGAAGTGGTCACTTACGCCTATGATTTTGCCGACAACATCGTCCGGCAAACCCGGCAGCATGAATACGGCGGCAGCACCATGACCATCCTCCAAGAGATGCACTACGATCATGCAGGCCGCATCACGGAAAACTACCACCGGATCGATGACGGTCCGAAAGTGTTGCTCAGCGAACTGCACTACACTGCCAAGGACGAGATCCGGGAGAAAAACCTGGGCAAGGCGGGCAGCAGCTTCCTGCAGAGCCTGGTGCCCCCCTCAATCCCCCCGAAGGGGGGAAGCTGCACGGAACTCCTCCCCCTTTGGGGGAGGTCGGGAGGGGGCCGGCAACATCTCCAGCATCACCCGCAACGGACAGTACTTCGACGGCTCCTGCCGGCAGGTGGGACAGATCGACAACCTATCGTTCAGCTACTGGAATACCGGCGGACAGACCAATCAGCTCCGGGAAGTATCGGAGACCGCCCCGGCCACTTTCCGGGACTATGGTTTCCGTTATAATGGTTACGGAGAATACACCTACGATGACAATGGCAACCTGATCTACGATCCGAATAAGAACATTAACGTTCAGTACAACTACCTCAACCTGCCCAGGCGAATCACCTTTGAGGATTGCCAGGAGGTTGAGTTTGTCTACGATGCCTCCGGCGCCAAGCTGCGCAAGTTAGTCAAGGACGGCTCCATGGTGCTGTCTACGCATGATTACATCGGAGGAGTGGAGTACAAGAATGAAGTGCTGGAAGCGATCTATCACAGCGAAGGGCGGGTATACTTCGAGGACGGCACGGCTCGTTATGAGTATACGATTACAGATCACCTCGGTAATTCCCGTCTGACCTTCACCGACAAAGACGGTGACGGTAAAATTGACATGACGGATGATCCGGTGACGAACGAGGTGCTGCAGGAAAACCACTACTACCCATTTGGCATGGCCATGGAGGGACAGTGGATCGGGGATCCGGGCAGGGAGAATAAGTATAGGTATAATGGGATTGAAAGAAATGAGGATTTTAATCTGAATTGGGACCTGGCGGAATTTAGGAGTTTTGATGCGACGATCGGCAGGTGGAATCAAGTAGATCCACTTTCAGAAATAGCATCAGAATTGACTCCTTATCGCTTTGGGTTTAACAACCCTATAAAGTTTTTCGATCCTTTAGGGTTATTCGAAACTAGAAGAGAAGCAAGGGCATGGGCAAGGAATAATGGTGTTAGAACCGGATGGTTTACAAATGGGAGAATTAGAAAAGGAAGAGACGGGACTTTTAGTGTGATAACTACAGATTCAGAATCTGGTGTCAGGACGTCCACTAATCATGATCCAGAAACAGCGGAGCTTCTTGGAAATCAGTCGAATGGAGATGGAACAGTAACAAGTGTAACAATTTCCCCGACCGATCCTGTTCAAACAGGTAATAATTCTTTCTTTACTGTAGCTGGGTGGGAAACCAGAGACGGTTTAATGGGCTTCCCGGAACATGATAGGCCAATGATAATTCCTGCTGGGGGTGCGACCCAGGCTGGGGCAAGAGGAGTTACTATGCTTGGGGGCAACCTTAATGGCAATAAGGCCGTTGGTCAATTTGTAAACTATGTTTTTCGAAATGGAAAAGAAATTTTGAAAGTAGGCAAAGCTGATGCAGGTAGAACAACAAAATCTACTGGATTGCCTACAAGAGTCCATCAGCAATGGAGAAAGCTTAAAAAGATGTACCCTAATTTAGAAGTCTCCATAAATCCTCTAGGCAGGACCACTACAGCAAACGCTAAAAAAATAGAAAGATCCATCTTAAAAAAGATTTATGAAAAACTTGGATATGTTCCAAAAGGAAATGCTAAAAGTTTTAAACCCAAGAAATGAAGAACTTTAAAATATCAATGACTCCTGTTACCTTTAGTATACCTTTTTCCTTTAAGGATCCGAAGGAATTAAGACTAGAGTTATTGAATGGCTTGAATAGAGTGGTAAAACCATCACGAAAATTTATTGAAAAGCATGGAGAATCAGAATTAGCTTTTCTAGTGGTTTTGGAAAGAAAAACAGAAGAGTTAAAAATTCTAGGTCCCTCTACTGGTGACGACTTGGTGGACTACACCTTTTGGCTGCCATACAAGCGAATAAAGCAGAGCGAAAATTATAGACTTGAATATTTAAAAGTCCTAAGAGAGGGGCTAATGGTGATTTTTAATAAATACGATTTTAATCTAGAGGAAATCGAAAAGGTGTTCGATGAGCTTGATAGAAAATATGCTTCTTTGTCCGTAGAATAGCAAGCTCATCTCGGTACCGCTAACCGATGGTTGCAATGTCGAGAGCAGTGTTTTGCACACAAACTTCTGTCCTCTTCCCAAGGATGAAGCTAGTGGAAAATCTTTTTGGACCGGAAGCGACTTGTAAAAAAGCCTCCTGCAGCTCCGACTACAGGAGGCTTTTTCCATTCAAAGGAGGTGATTTTTCCAATGTAGCCGAAAAGGCACAAAAGTGACCGAAAAGGTACATATCTGTTCTATGGGAAAAATG
>CAZWDL010000225.1:0-5268 GCA_964632995.1 uncultured Saprospiraceae bacterium | reverse complement strand
GAGAGGCCGGTGAGTTGCACATCCAGTACGCCCGCCAGTTCAACCGCCGCCAGGAATTCGACGCGCACCGCCCCTACGGGCAACTGCCGGAGACGACCGATGATCCCGATATCGAATTCGAGATCACCACCCACCGCGGCGACGTCTACTGGGAGCACAACCCGCTCGGCAAATGGCGCGGCAGTATTGGCGCCTCCGTCCAAACTCAGGTTAACACCACCGACCGCGGCGCACTCATCCCCAACTACGAGAGCCGCTCCGCGGGCGCCTATATCATCGAGCGCTGGAAGAGTTATCCCTTCCCCCTGGAATTCGAAGCCGGATTGCGCTTCGACCACCAGTGGATGGACGTGGGCCGGCAGGGTACCGATACGCTCGACCGGCAGCTGTCTTTCAACAGCCTCTCGGGTACGGCCGGCGCCATCTACCGCTTCCCGCGCCTGCTGCGCTTGCGCCTCAATTTCGGAACCGCCTGGCGACCGCCGCATGTCAACGAACTGTTTAGCGAAGGCGTGCACCACGGGTCGGCTTCTTACGAAAAGGGTAATCCGGACCTGGTGCCCGAACGCGCCTTTAACACCAGCCTGACCGGAGAATTCGACAACGAGCAGAACCTGCGAGGAACCCTGACGCCTGTCCGTCGCCTTCCTCGATGAGTCCAATCCCGGTGACGTGGAAAACATCACCGAAGAGGTAGAGGAAGAATCCAACGAGCACCTGGTCTGCTTTGACGCTACCGGCTTCGCTATCGGCCCCGACCCGGAGGATACCGACGACAACGGCGACCCGCTCGGACTGGTCAGCAACCTGGCCAACGGCAACGCCGGCAACGGCAGCCTGACCGTCATCCTAAAACACGAGCCCGACAAAAGCGCCGCCAACCCCTGCAGCACGGGGGAAACGGACGTGGAAGTGACTTTTCCGGTGACGATACAGTAACAGGTAGTCAGGGAAATCAATAGAGGCTGTTTCATAAGTCACTTAACCGCAAAATCAACCAATTTTTTACCGCAGAGAACGCAAAGAGACGCAAAGCGTTTCTTTGCGGTAATTTATTTTGACTGCTGCTCTGCGGTTTTAGTTATGAGACAGCCTCTTCGTCTTTTCTGCGGGAACAATGTTCACTAGTGCTTCGGGCTCTAAAGATTTGCCAACTGCATTCCAGCTCAGAAAATACCTCAAAACTTCCTTTTTCCCGGCCGCCCGAAGTATGGGCGGGGCCAACTGCCCGCCTAAAAAAAGAGGACCGATTCATCCCCACCGTGTATTTGCCCAGCTCGAAACTGCCTACTTTTTCCCGACCACCCGAAGGGTGAGCTGGGCCCACTGCTGACTGCCCACTGCCTACTGCCTACCACCTACTCCCCCAACTGCTCATCAAAGCTCTCAATAATCCGGTCGCGCAGATACTGCGCCACCTTCGCCTGTATTTCAGAGCGGAAGAGGGAGATTTTGGTCGGGGACAGAGCGGGTAGCCCCTCCTCCACGATGACACAATCGTCCGGGATAAGGCTCTTGGGCAGAGCGGCCAGGCCCAGTCCCGCCCGTATGGCGAAGAGTTTGCTGTTGTAGCTTTCGCTAACGTAGGTGAGATCGGCTCCCAGTTGAGCGGCGGCAAGGCGGGCCAGCACCTGCCGGCGGTACACGCAGGGTTCCGGCGAGACGATTATGGGAATGCGGTCGGCTTGCTGCCAGGCAGCGCATTCTTCTGCATCGCGTCCCACCCACACCAGGGGATCGTACCAGGTTTTTACAATGCGCTCGGGATAGGCCACACTGAGCTGTTCGTGTTTCAGAATGACCAGTTCGTATTCGTTGGTCTTGTAATTTTCATACAGGCGCTCGGTCAGTTCGCACTCTACGGCCAGCTGAATGCGCGGGTATTGCTCCCGGAACCGGGCCAGAATGGGCAGCAAATAATGGGTGGCCAGATCTTCGGGTATACCCAGCCGCACCCGTCCGGTGATTTCTTCGCTGAAGAGTTCCTCGCGCAGCTTTTGTTCCATTCTCAGCATCTGCCGGCCATGTTCGTAGACCACCTGACCGGCCTCCGTCATTTTAAGGGCGCGCCCCTGTTTGTTGAGCAAGGGCTGCCCAATCATCTCTTCCAGCTTCTTGATCTGCTGGCTCACCGCCGACTGCGTACGGTGCAATTCATTGGCTGCCAGGCTAAAACCTTGTTTGTCCACCACAGTAATAAAGGTGCGCAAAAGCGGTAAATCAAGATACAGCGTATTGGGATCCATAGTGCAGAAGTCTTTTTCCAATAATTTTCCAACTCAAAGGTATTAGTTTTTCTAATAAAGGGTATCATGTTTTTTAATTTTATTAATAATGGTATGCTTTCTACCTTCGCCCCCGAATCAAAACGGATACCCGCAATGCCAATTTTTACTTTATTAGGATTAATCAGTCTGGCCCTCCTGGGGCTTTTCACCCCTGCAAAGCGTGCCGAACGCGCTGCCGTAATCATCACCGGCGGCGCTTTTTTATTCAGCCTGTCGGCTTTTTTTCTTCCTTTCCGGGAAGGGACAGGCTACGGTTTACACTGGGGGAACGAGGCTTACCTCTTTGCCGCGGTGATTTGCTTTATCAGTCTGGTGATTCAGGCCTACTCCCTGCGTCACCTGGACGGACACCGGCTGAAGCGGCGTACCTTTCGCTACTTCCTGGGACTGACATTGTTGCTCCTGGTTTTCACCAGCGCCGATCATTTACTGTTGATCGCCGCCGCGCTGGGCGGAAGCAACTTCCTGCTTTCCCGTTTGATTACCCATCAGCACAGCTGGGCGGCATCGCGTGCTTCGGGCCGCATAGCCTGGCGGCACCTGGGAACCGGGTCGCTACTCCTGCTTATCGCAACCGGCCTGATCTATTTCACCCAGGGGCATCTTTCCCTACAACAAATCGGAGCATTCCCTACCGATACTCCCTGGCTATCGCTAGCCGGCATCCTGCTGATCATCGCCGCGCTGGCACAATCAGCTATCTGGCCCCTACACCGCTGGCTGATCGCTTCAGCCAATGCGCCTACGCCGGTATCGGCCTTTATGCACGCCGGACTGGTTAACGGCGGCGCACTCATCCTGTACAAGTTTGCGCCACTGACTCTGCAATTCGAGTGGAGCAACACCCTGCTGCTTGTACTGGGGGCTTTCACCGCCATCCTGGGCACCACCTGGATGCTGGTGCAGAGCGACGTCAAGCGCACGCTGACCTGCTCCACGATGGGACAAATGGGATTCATGATTATGCAATGCGGGCTGGGGCTCTTTCCCGCCGCTATCGCCCACATGATCTGGCACGGCTTTTTTAAGGCTTCGCTTTTTCTCAGCGCCGGCTCTACGATCAAAGCGGCCAGTAACAAAAGCCTTCGCCTCCAGGGCCCGCACGCAGGGCCCATTTTTGCCTTCGGATTATTGTGCGGCCTGGCCGGGGCTTATATTTTCCGTTTATTCACCGGCGCAGTTGGCGATTTGAACAGCACTTACCTGATGCTGCTTGTCTTTTGCGGCATTACCTGCGCCCACGCCGTAATGACCATCCTGCAGACACGCCCCTCCCTGGGCCGGGCTCTGCTTGCGGCCGGCTTGGGCTTACTGGGCGCAATCGGTTACGGCGCGTCCGTATGGTCGGTAGAGAGCCAACTGGCCGCTCTGCCCGCACCCCCGCTCAACACATTGCACCTGGCCATCCTTGTCTTTTTCGTCCTGGGCTGGCTGCTCATGATTTTCCGCGCTTACCTGCCCGCCGTACTCAGCGATCGCCTGCTGGCGCCCCTCTACGTACGGGCGCTTCGCGACAGCCAACCGGAACGGTCGACTCTGACGCTTCAGCGGGGGACTTACCGGATGTAGTGCAAATCCAAACCCAGTGCTTAACTCTTCAAAACTGCTTCATAATGACCGCAACCAATAAATCTACGATGACGGAACGCTCTTCTCAGATCGCAGCGAATTTGCAGCGTCGCCTCAAAAATATTTACCAGCTGATAGCGCCCACCTGGCCGCTGGCCGGCGCGGTGGCCTGCAACCCTTTGCAAGGGCTGGAGTATCTTCCCTTTGCCAAGGCCGTCAAAGAGGGACAGCGCCTCTTCGATGCCGACTGCCTGCCGGGACTGTGGCAGCTACGCCAGGCCCGGAAGGGCGGACAATTAAAAGCACAAGACTTCAACGCAGCGCTGGAGGCCACCCTGGCCGGAAGCCCGCAGCAACTCCTTTTGGGAGAAAAGCAGATCGACATCTCCTCTGTGCTGAATGCTCTCCTGCAGGAACTCGACGACTGCCCGGGTGCAGAAAAAGAATCCCCCTTGCTGGATCGCGCCCTGCCGCACCTGGAAGCTGGTGCTCCCTGGCAGCACACCCTGCCGGCAATCAACCAGCGCTGTCTCACCTGGCTGGGTGCATTTCTGGATGAAGGTCAGGCCGCCTGGGCAATGCCCTTCCGGGAACGCGGCTTCTTCTCTGCCGTCAAAGGCCTGCTGGTGTATGATCAACGCTATGCCGGGTGCAAAAACGTGGTGAAAAACCTGCCGGATCACGGCCTGGCCGCCATACAGGAACTACTACAGCAGTTGGCTGTACCCAACAATCAACAGGAGGAATTTCTGCGCGATCACCTGCTGGCGCTGCCCGGCTGGGCCGCCTTCATCCGCTGGCGCAGCGAACAACAGGATTATGCACCGCAACAACAGCATCCCATCAACCTGACGGATTACCTGGCTGTGCGCCTGCTCTTCGCCCGTCTGCACACCACAGCCGATAGCAAAGAGACGCCCGCCGCACCCCGTGAGCTTCACCGACTCAGCGCCTGGGCGGAAGCTCATCTCAAACCGGAGGGAACGGTTAATCCCGAACAATGGGCCAGCCTGTTACAAATTTTACAGGACGCCTACCGGAAACTGCGGCTGGAGCTGCTGCAATGCTGGGAGCAGCATTTCCGCCAGGAACTGAGCGATCAACTGCAAAGCCAGGCTAAGCAAAAGGCGCCACAGCAACGCCCCGAAGCCCAGCTCGCCTTCTGCATCGATGTGCGGTCCGAACCCTTCCGCCGCCAGGTGGAAGCCGCCGGCGACTACGAAACCTTCGGCTTCGCCGGCTTCTTCGGTCTGCCCATCGCCTACGAGACCATTCTCGGCGATCGGGTTAAATCGCTGCCCGTACTCTTGCAGCCTGCTCACGAACTTCAGGAACGCGCCGGCGCCGGCTGTGAACACCACGAAGCGCGCCACCAGCGCGGCCGGCAACTGATCAATGACCTGAAACAGGC
>CAZWDL010000224.1:0-5295 GCA_964632995.1 uncultured Saprospiraceae bacterium | reverse complement strand
CGCCACTTGCGCTGATGGCGCAGGTAGCCACGGTCGCAGATCAGGGCGGCGGCCGCCGGTTCCAGTTCCAGCGCCACCTCTTCGGGGCTGCCCCGTCGAATCAGCAAGCGGCAATCTCTTTTGGCGAAAGCCTCTTGTAGTTCCTTGAGCCCTTCTACCATGAAAGTATAATGCCGCTCGTTGGCTTCGGGGTAGTCATCCATAATGCCGAAACAAACGACGACGGGTTTTCCCAGTTCATTACCGAGGCGAATCGCGTACTCAAAGGCGTGGTT
The DNA here is from genome assembly GCA_964632995.1 of uncultured Saprospiraceae bacterium. Lineage (GTDB taxonomy): Bacteria > Bacteroidota > Bacteroidia > Chitinophagales > Saprospiraceae > CAZWDL01. The sequence continues at coordinate 5,020 of CAZWDL010000224.1, read as the reverse complement.
CCACTCGGCCCGCTGGCTCTGTTGCATCCAGTAAAGTACGTAGTCACCTGATTCGCGTATTTTATCTTCCCGAAGTATCTGTACGCGGTCGGCGTGAATTTCCAAAAATTCGTGAGGCATAGTTTAGGTTGGGTTACTGTTTGTCTTCTTCATTTCCGCCTTCTTCCAGGATGCGCTGCACCTGGTAGAAATCGCGATGGGAAGGAATATGTCCGGATTCCTTCCACTTTTTCATTAAATTCCGTGCTTCTTCAACACTGAGATCCGCCAGTTCATTCGGATCTTCCGACATCATGTTGTAATTGGTGGTATTGTAGGTGTCCGAAGTGGGCGGACTTTTCATGCGCTGTCGGTAACGGCGACGAAAATAACGCATGGTGAAAATGCCACCGATGATAGCGATAAGGATGACAGCAGCCCAAAAAATGGTCAAGAAAGGCATAGAAAAATCTTTACTTTTTATTCCTAACAAGAAAGCACTTGGGGTGTTCGGTGGAGGTGTTATCGGCAGGAAAATCATCCGTAACCTGGAAGAGGGCGAACACCCAGGTTTTTGTACCGTTAAATACGTAAAAAATCAACTTTATATGACAAAGCCAATTGTAAGCGGGATTACCAGCACTTTAATGATACTTCATGCCCACCTCTTATCTGCTCAGCCGGAGAGTGAAAGTGTTTACAGCGATCAGGCCTACGATCCGATCGCCAATCCTGCCTGGTACGAATCTCCCTATCTTTGGATAGGTTTGGTTGCTATTCTCGCTATTATTCTCCTCTTTTTACGCCAGCGGAGCCGCCGTTCACGTAAATTTATGGACCCGGGGAAAGAAGAGTAGAGCGTATTCTAACGATGTGTTCTGTGACTTAGAACTTGTTGAAAGGTTCGATAGATGGTCATTTGCAGGCCGAAGGGTAAACTCCCAACAAGCTCTCAATTGCCGGAAGGTCTATTTTCACTACCGCTACCCACCAACAATTGATGATACAGACTGCTTAAATCGCGTTCCAGTTCCCGGGCTTTTTCACCGAGTTGAGGCGCGTATTTTTCGCTTTCGCTAAATAAGGCCAGTTGCCGGCGTACCGATTGTTCGTCGGCGCCGCTGCCCAGACGGGCCAGCGTACGATTCCACTCCAACCGCTCCCGGTTAAAGTAGGCGGGGAAGGGCTGGATGTCCAGTAAAGCATCGAAATGCTCGGCAGCGCGTTGATAATCCTGTTTTTTAATGTAGAGGTGTCCCTGCCAGAAAAGCGCAGCAGCATAGTCCCCGGCACCCTGCTGAACGGTATCTAGTATCTCCAAAGCGCTTTCGTATTCTTCCTGTGAGATACGCCGCACCGCTCTTTCCAGCGCCGGCGAACGGATTAGTTCGCTGGTGTCGGCCGGCTCCTCGTAATAATAACGAACCAGTGCTGCGTCGGTAAAGTGTAAATAAGCGTAGAAAAAATTCCAACCCAGCAAAACGAGTAATGCGATTACGCCCCAGATAACGGCCTGCTTGGGCTCGATGATTTTCCAGTCTCTGGGTTGCGGACCACCGTATTTGCGCCGTAGCACACGCAGGCGACTCTCCGCTTCGTCGGGGGCATCATCCGGGAGGGTGTAGGCCATCAGTACCTCCCGAAGCGACAGCATGGTATGCAAGCGGTCGATAAACTCCTGTTCCTCCTCCGGCGACAAGCGTCCGTACAAATAGTTTTTCAGTTCCTGCTTCCGGTCTTCGAGGGACATGTGGATGTGTTTTATATAATTGAGCGTAAAACCCATTGGTCTTCAGCCAATGGGATGAAAGCGAATGTATTTTGAAATATTTTGTTTCAAAATATTGCACTTTTGAAATATTTTGTGCATATTTGTAGTGTCAGTAAAAGACATAAAAACCTCGTTAGGGACTAGCGAGTACACGGGTGGAGAGAACGTAAGACTCCTAACTCGACTACCTGTCTTCAGGCAGGTTTTGAGCAGTGAGCTATTCTCTGTGAAGCCCGAAGCCCACCTGTCTTCAGAAGGTGGGTAGTTCACTACCATAAAGGAAAAATGGCCAATCTGGTTCAAAGGGGGGAAGAATGGAAAAAAGAAACCAGCTACTCAAGCGGGTTCCTTTAAAAAGTATGGAGCGGTATGAGAACAAAAGATTTTAGCAGGTCTTAGACATGCTAGAATAAGCCAGGTGAGCCATGCGAGCCGGCCTCGGCGGCAAGATAAAAGGAACCGGCGAATGGCCAGGCCAGCTCCGATAGGCCCTGCCGGCGCAGTTGCACTTCTTGTGCAAAGCAGGACAAAGAAAAAAGGGTGAGCAATTGCCCAAATACAAATAACCTTTTATGTATGGGAAACATGTTTTTTCCCATTAATTTAAAATGCTGAAAACGGCCGGTCTCCGCCGGCCAGGTAGATTTTTAGCCGGTCATTTAACAATTGCTCAGAATCCTGCCCTACACCTTCGGCAGCTTCCAGCCGCTGTGATACTCCGCCTTGATCAGCTCGTTTGCGTCGTTAGCTTCTTTAAATTTCCCTTTACCCTTGTCCCAGTAGATCTTCCGGCCGGTCTTAAAGGCGATGTTGCCCATATGGGCGTTGATGGCAGCGACAGCCCCTTCTTCGATCGGGCATTCGAGCAGGGAAGCGTTGTTTTTCTGCATAGCCTCGACGAAGTTTTGCGTGTGCAGGTCGAGATAGTTGGCGCCGCGCCCATGATCTGGGTAGTCCTCCATTTTGTACACCCACATATCCTCTTCTTCGCTGTATTCTTTCTCCGGGATGATCTCCCAGCCGCCGCGGTTGAGCACCAGGGTGCCGTTGTTGCCGATGAAGGCGATGCCCTCGGTGCGGCCGTAGTTGCCGCCGTCGATGCCGGTAGCGTGTTCCCAGAGCATGTTGAAGTTGTCGTACTCGTAGACGGTCTGCAGCGTATCTGGCGTCTCGGAGGCGTCGTCGGGGTAGGCGAGCTTGCCGCCGGAAGCCATGACGGATTTGGGGGCTTTGGCGCCCATGGCATAGAGAGCGATATCAATTTCGTGTACCCCCCAGTCGGTCATCAGGCCGCCGGCATAGTCCCAGAACCAGCGGAAGTTGAAGTGGAAGCGATTGGGGTTGAAGGGGCGATCGGGGGCGGGGCCCAGCCACATGTCGTAATCCACGCCTTCGGGGGCCGGCTCGTTGGGTTTTGGTGGAATGGGTTTCATCCAGCCCTGGTAGGCCCAGGTTTTGACCAAGCGGATATTGCCCAGCCGGCCGCTGCGTACGATGTCGATCGCCTGTGCGTAGTGGGTGCCGCTGCGCTGCCATTGTCCGACCTGCACCAGCTTGCCCGATTTTTTGGCGGCAGCCATCATTACGTTGCACTCCTCGATGGAATTGGCCAGGGGTTTCTCGACGTAGACGTGCTTGCCGGCGTCGAGCGCGTCGACAGTGATGAGGCAGTGCCAGTGATCCGGCGTGCCGATAACGACGGCGTCGATGCTATCGTCTTCCAGCAGCTTGCGGTAATCCCTAAATAATTCAGGCTTTTTACCACGCATGGCTTCCACATCACCGGCGCGCCGGTCGAGCACGCGCTGATCGACATCGGCCAGCGCGACGCATTCAACTTCGGGAATAAGCAGCAGCGAGCGCATATTGGACCAGCCCATGCCGTTACAGCCGATGACGCCGAAACGGATCTTGTCATTGGGCGACACGCGCCGGCTGGCAGCCAGTACATTCAATGGAACAAAGGATACCGCACCGATACCGGCGGCGGCCATGGCGGATTGGCGGAGGAAGGTTCTGCGGTTGGGCATGTGGTAGCTTTTAAGTTAAAAATTGATGTGATCTTTTGGAGATGGAGGATATTCTCTTCGCTTCGGGAAATACGCTCCGTATAAAATAAACGCTAATTCTTCTACTGACCCTGAATTTAAGGCGGCCGGGGGGCATATCTGGATGGCCGGGCTTGGAAACAGGAATATCTCCGGCAAAACGAAGTTGTTTCACCGGAGATACTTACTGGCTTCGGAACTTAGAGGCTGTTTCACTTAATTCTTCAGTTTTCTTATGCCTCTTTTTCCGTCATGCTTCAGCTTTTTTTAGCTCCATAGCTAAGGCTATGAAGCTCAAAAAGAGCTTCGCCTGAAAAAAAATAGCCTATAATAAATTCTGAACACTTAAATGAAACAGCCTCTAAGTAATTGGGTATATATTAGTGCCGAAGCCACTACAGTCATAGCCGTGTTGTGAGTCCTCACGATACTTCATGACTGTCCACGGCGATGGTTCTACCGCCAGGATGACAGCCATTTCCTTCGCTTGCAGGTGTCACCCTGGCGCTGACCATTAACCCAGCAACTGGTTGGACACGAAGGGCTGCTTCCGCATCCGCTTACCCGTAGCTTCGAAAACCGCGTTGGCGACGGCGCCGCCGGTGGGCGGCAGTCCTGGTTCGCCGAGGCCTTCCGGCCGTAGGGTGTTCTTGATGAAATCGACTTCTATTTCGGGCGCCTCGCGCATACGCAGGAGGCGATAGCTGTCGAAGTTATCGTTTTGCGGTACGCCGTTTTGCAGGATCTGTTCGGCGAACATGGCATGTCCCAGTCCGTCCATGATGCCGCCTTCGATCTGGTTTTCGGCGCCGGCGCGGTTGATGAGGGTGCCGCAGTCGACGGCGCAGTACACCTTATGGACAATGATGTTGCCATTTTCTACCGACACGTCAGCGACCTGAGCGATATAGGAACCGTAGCTGAAGTGGGTGCCGATACCCTTGTAGATGCCGTTTTCGCCCTGCTTGCCCCAGCCGGCCATTTCCGCGACCCGTTCGATGACTTTGCGGTAGCGATCGATGTCGTACTCCACTTCCCCGGTGGGGTTGTTTCGAGCCTCGTCGAGCAGCTCCAGGCGGAACTGTACGGGGTCTTTACCGGCGGCGTGGGCGATTTCGTCGAGGAAGCTCTCCTCGGCGTAGGCTACGAAGTTGTGGTTGGGCGCGCGCCAGGCGCCGGTAGTGACATGAGAGTCGAGGCGGTGAAAATCCACCTGGAAATT
>CAZWDL010000223.1:0-5296 GCA_964632995.1 uncultured Saprospiraceae bacterium | reverse complement strand
TGATGAACTCCTTCCAAATTTTTGAATTCTATTCCTGCCAATATCTACGCCAAGAGTTGCACAAACATCACAATAAGTTACTGGAAATATCGAAGTTGAGCCCTAAAGAGCTGGAAGAGTCCAAATTTCAGATCTTCAATTGCATTGAGTTCATTTCCGAAGAACAAATCGAGATACAGGCTGATAGAGATATATTTCATTTGACGTGCTGTGATTTTCCACCCCGCCCGTGGTGTGCAGAACAGCCAGGTTTCAAAAATCGTATGTATCGAGCGTGGTTTACGAGACCAGTCGACAACAGTTTAGAAGGCTTGCCCGACCACACTTGGACGGATTAGTGCTTCGCCCTATGGAATTCGCGGAGCGACTATTCCACAGGGCAAGCCTTTCCTGCGGACCGTCCGGTCGGGCTCGCTGTTTAGGAATTTAGAAGGTCTGAAACCGGAAGTTTCATTTTCAGATCTGCTAAACTCCTAAACCAGCCCCGACACGCAGTGTCGCGGGCGACTAAACTTCTAAACGCTCCTCACTCCAGTTCATCCACCAGGTACGTCACCCAGCGCTTCAGTTTGCCTGCCCGGTCCATGACCAGTAGCAGGCCCGGGTAGACGAGCAGTTGGCCGTCGGTCAGTTCGACGCTGCGGTCAGGAGCACCGTAGGCATCGGTAACTTCTTTAAGCGTTGCGCCGGCAGATAGTCCCTTACCGGTCTGCCCTTCGAAGCCGGGATTGGTCGTGTGAATAAAGACCATCCGGTCGCCGTCGTCCGACATGCTGATGAGCAGGCGGCTGTTTTTATCCGGCCAGGTTTTGTGATACAGCGTGCGATGGGCATTGACGACCTGCTCGCTGTTTTCATCCGCTTCGGGCTCCTGGGCGAAGGAGAGCAGCGAGACGCCGTCAATCTGCTCCTGAAGCGGCATGGTCATACCGGTGGAGGATTGGGGTGTTTTTCCGTTTAAAATGTCCAGGTTTTGCGTAGCGAGCGCATTTCCCTGATCGGCGGCATTCTGAAGTTTTTTCTGCGCTGCCGCATCATCCCCTTCTAACGCATCAAGGATGCCCGCCAGCACCAAACAATCCGTCAGCACTTTTTCCTGTTTCGCGGTCTTTGCCCAATCGGTAGCTTCCACCTCCGCCATGTAGCGGGCGCGGCGGTAGTCCCCTTGCAGGGTGTAGGCGCAGCCCAGGTTGAGATAGGCCGGCGCGTAGTGCTCATCCAAGGCGGTGGCGGATTTGAAATGATCGATGGCCTGGTCGATGAGTTGCCGCCTTACCTTGGTCTTATCCTCCTCCATGCCTTTGCCGGCGCGACGGCCGCTGAGGTCCAGTTCAATCGGCAGGCGGTAGCGGAAAGCGCCGGGCTCCAGGTGCTCCAGGGCGGCCAGCAGGGCGCAGACCCCGGCATTGTTGTATATTTCGCGGCTCTGATATTCCTTCAGGATATAATTGTAATAATCAAAGGCTTCGCCGTACTCCCCGATGGCAACGAGGTAGTTAGCCATATCCAGGGCTTTCGTCAGCTCCTGCAGGCGATCCTGGGCGCGGGTAGCGATGATCTTTCGCTCCTCCAGGGTGGGGTATCCGCGCAGTTCTTCTTTCAAGCCGTAGGCGGCGTACAGCTTTTCGCAGAGCTCCGGCATGCGGCCCTGCACGTCGTAACCCGCGGAATAGGCAAGCAACCCTCCCAGGTAATCGGCCTGGGCCTCGTTGCGCTTGGCGTCATCCAGGACGCCCAGGTCTTTGCCCACCTCAAGGTCGGAATACTGGCTGACGAAGTGCCGCCGCCAGTCGTGCTTCTCATAGTAATGCGTCAGTTCATGGCCCAGCAAAGCGGCGATGGCGTTGCGCATATCTTCGCCGAAGGAGGCGCATACCTCGTAGGCCTTCTCCTCCAGCCCGATTTCCGGGCCGCGGGGGTTCATCCAGGCTACGAAGCCCTCCCGGCGGTCCATCACAAAAGGCGGAGGCTGGCTGCGGCGGTCACCGCGGGCCCGCAGCAATTCTCCGTACACTTCCTTGGCGATGGTGTACTTTTCTTCCGGCACGCCGCCGGCCAACTCCTGATCGGAATCAGGAACATATAAAAAGGCGAAACCGGGCTCGCCGACAGGGCCTTGCCCGTCTTTTTTTTCATCTGGACTCATAACTGAGGTAATTGTTTGTGGATTGGAAGATAAGAAAAAGATTTTTTTAGTGTTTGAGTTCTCCGGGGACTATCGCTTTCAATTCGAAGGTTGGAAGGAACCCAAGAACTTAAACACCCAAGCCCCCCCCATTCGTCGAACAATATTGACAAATCCGTCTATTTAGGGTATTTTCACCGAATATTGATTGAACCCCAACGAAATGACACGTCGGATGAAAATCTCTGAGAAAACTGTTTTATGGCTTTCCTTTTTTGTTCTGATCCTTTGCACTAAGCTCGCAGCTCAGATCAAGCCCGTGATGAACACCGGAACCACCCGGGCGCTGGTCATCGGCATATCAGACTACCAAAATGAGTTGATCAGCCTGCAATACGCCCACAAAGACGCGGAAGCTTTTGCCCACTGGCTGACCACCCCCGCCGGCGGCGGGCTGGAGTCGGATCAGATTCAGGTCTTACTAAATGAAGAAGCCACGCTGGGGCGAATCGTTGGTGGACTAACCTGGCTGGTGGAGAACAGCCAGGCTGGCGATGAAGTCATCCTCTACTTCAGCGGCCACGGAGACATGGAGACCCGGCTGTTCAACAAAGCTTACCTGCTCACTCACGAGGCGCCCGCCAGCACTTACATGAGCGGCGGCGCCCTGGCTGTCGATGACATGCAGGACATCATCCGCGGGCTCACCGAAAGAGAAGTCAAGGTAACCCTGATCACCGATGCCTGTCGCTCCGGCAGCCTGGCCGGTGACAACATCGAAGGCTCCCGCGCCACCACGGAAGCCCTGATGAACCGGTTTGAGCACACCATTAAGATCCTTTCCTGCCAGCCTTCGGAATACTCCCAGGAGGGCAAACAGTGGGGAGGAGGGCGAGGCGTCTTTTCCTATTATCTCATTAACGGACTAAGCGGTCTGGCCGACAGCGATGAAAACCTGATGGTCAGCCTCGACGAACTGGACTTGTACCTGCGCAATGTCGTCCCGAAGCAAACAGCACCCGAAACCCAACGCCCCAGAGTGGATGGCAACCTTTCGGAAATTATGGCGGAAGTAGACCCCGTCTTGCTGGCCAATCTGCGTCAAAAGCTGGACAAACAGATGAAAGTGCTGGCAGCGGTTGAATATCGCAGTCTCCCCACCGCCTTACCCGCCAAGGCGGATACCAACATTTTGCCCCAGTACAAAAAATTTCAGGAAGCGCTTGGAAATGGACACTTGCTTTATCCGGAGGAGGGCTCCGCCTACGCGCTATATCTACAACTGTCAAAGGAGGATAGTTTGGCAGAACTGCACGGCCTCATGCGGCGGAACCTCTCCGCAGCGCTGCAGGATGAAGCCCAGGAAGCCATCAACAGTTACCTGAATACCGCTTCCGAAGAACTCGCCGAGCGATGGGGATATGGCGAAAAATATGCTTCTTACCCGGAGTACCTGAGTATTTCCGCAGAACTCCTGGGGGAAAACAATGCTTTTTATCCCTCGCTTCGCGCCCGTGCCTCATATTTTATCGGCCTCAATAAAAGGCTGCGGGGGGAAAAGGTGAATAGCCGCCAACTCCTCCTGGAAGCCATTGAAAACCAGGAACAGGCGCTGTCCTGGGACGAAAATGCCGCGTACGCTTATAACGAACTGGGGCTTCTGCATCAAAGACTGGGCACTTGGCAAAAAGCCGTAGAAAACTATACGGAGGCGGTGAAGCGCTCCCCGAGATGGGCACTACCACTCAATAACCTCTTCGCCATATATACCGAGCTCGAACAGTACGATTCGGCCCTGCACTACGGCGAACGTGCTCTAAAGGAAAAACCGGAGCTGGTATATGTGCACAACAACTTCGGCTGGATGTATCTACGTCAGGTGAATTACAAAAAGGCTGCCCCTTATTTTCATAAGGCGATCGAGCTCCAACCACAATATCCTTTACCCTACCAGAATTTGGGCCTGCTACACTACTATCTAAAGGAATTTGAAAAGGCGGAAAAATATCTGGCCACTTATTCGAAGCTGGCGCCAAGGGATGCCAACGGCTGGAACGATCTGGGACTCGCCCGCAAAAAACTGGGCCGGTTTTCCGAAGCCGAAGCAGCTTTCGAAAAAGGCATCGAAGTGGATCCATCGGCTGCCTTGCCCTATTACAGTCTCGGGAATATCTATCTGGAACAGGAACGGGAATATCAGGCGGCAGAAGAACTGTTGCTGAAATACCTGGAAATAGTTCCCGGCGATGCCGATGCCTTGTTTGGACTGTCCTTTATTCATCACAAGCAAGGCGAGGAGAACACTGCTAAAAAGTGGCTGGAAAAAGCTTTTCAAACCGAAGCGGGAAAAGATCTCTACAAATATCTGGAGAGTGAAGCTGAATTAGCTGATTACAGAGGATCGGCCGTATATCAGGAGCTGGTCCGGAAATACTTCTCGGAAGGCAAGTAATCAAAAAAGAAAGATCTGCCAAACTTTGAAGATTTGGCAGATCTAATCAACTGGCATCGAAACTTCCTGACTTTTCCCCTGAGAAGGTTCCTCCCGTTAAAGAAGTCAGAACTTATACAGCAGATAGTCGTAATAACTTTCCGTCATTTGCTGAACAAACTGATTATCAGGATATTTTGCCAAAGCCGCAGCCAGCGTTGTCATCGCATCGTGAGTCAGTTCCGCCCGATCAAGGGCGACGGCCTGCATGACCAGTTGCTCCGGATCAACGGCCTCCTGGTAAACAGCCTCGCCTGATAATTTATCAAGTACTTTCTCTTTCTTTTTGCCATCCGATATTTCAAAGCCGAACTTTGGACTAGTGGATTCCTCCCCTACTTGCACCTGCCAGTGGAGGGAATCCCCTTCTGTCGTATCTAATTCGCTGAGATCCACCTCTATAAGGGCAACGTTTTTTCCTTTTTCCTCCAGGATGGGTTGATCGTCTTCTTTATTAAAGAGCCGGAATATATATTCATGCTCCCCTTCCGCTCTGGTCCATAAAAAAATCGTACGGGTGTCACTTACCAGACTCTCTTTCGGACTGACTCCTTTTACTTCATCTGTTATCTTCCCCCAGCCGATGCTGCCGCTGCCGCCGCTGTCTTTATCGCGGCCCCAGCCGATACTACCGCTGCCGCCGCTGTCTTTGTCGCGGCCCCAGCCGATACTACCGCTGC
>CAZWDL010000222.1:0-5390 GCA_964632995.1 uncultured Saprospiraceae bacterium | reverse complement strand
ATGGGAATACCTCCGCGCACAAAGCCGATAAATAAAGGCACTGAGGAGCAGGAGCAAAAAGGAGTGATCGCGCCGAAAACGGAGGCCAGCAGATACTCCAGGCCGAAGAGCCGCTTGCTTTGCAGAAAATTGCGCAACCGGTCTACCGGAAAATAGGCGTTCACGATTCCCATCAGAAAAGTGATCAGGAACAGCAGGAACAGGATCTTTATCGTGTCGTAAACAAAGAAGTTGAGCGCAGCGGCCAGGTGCGTGTCGGCCGCTATGCCGAAAACAGAATAGATCAGCCAGTCTGCAAAGTGTTGGATCCAGTCAAACATCGACTCGGGTTAGAGGTTCAAAATAGTTTTTACTTCACTCGCCGTCGGAACGCGGCCTTTGATCTTCACCACTTCGTCCACCACGACGGCAGGCGTCGACAAAATGTTGTACTGCATGATCTGCTGGATGTCCTCCACCTTTTGTACATCGGCTTCCACACCGCACTCCTGCAGCGTTTGCCGTACGATCGCTTCCGTTTGTTTGCACTTGGGGCAGCCGGTGCCCAGAATTTTGATATTTTTCATAATTTTAATAGTTTATCGGCGAATTACGATGATTATAGGTGAAAAAACACTGATTTTTGTCACTGCTCATAGAATTTAACACTAAACAACGAAGACATTCACAATGACAAGTTTTTCATTTTACATATATTTAGCATATCGTAGATTAACGATGATTTGAATTAAAAATTTTCCCCGCCGGCTAATCGCTATCTTTGCACGCTTTTAATGAATCCTCAGAGGATGGAATACCGAAAAGCTCGCTAAAGAGCCGTTGCGCCACCAGCCAGTTATCCTGGTTCAGACAGTACCTCACCTTGGGCGGCATGATTTCTCCCTGGATAAGCCCTGCGTCTTTTAATGCCTTCAGGTGTTGGGAGATAGTGGATTGCGCCAAAGGGAGGCTATCAGTAAGGTCACCGTTGTAACAGCAGGCCTGGGCGTTCAGGATTTTCAAAATCTGAATGCGAACCGGATGCCCCATGGCCTTGGCGAAGGCGGCCAGTTTCTTTTCATCGGCGCTGTAAGCCGGTTCGGCTAAGTTTCTGCTCATTTCATTTATAGTTTATCGTAAAAATACGATGATTCGTTTGGAATACCAAATTTTTTTCGAAAAGGTTCGGCTTATTGAATTTTAATGACACGGCGGCTCCGGCTTTTTTCGCCTGCAGGCGGTGAATGTCCTGGAAGAAAGGGGTTAAGAATCATTTGTTTTTTCAAGGAGAAGCCCTTAACTTTAGTCCATGACGTCTTTCGAAAAACGATTTCTACCTGCCCCGCCATGATTCTCTGTTAAGAGCTTGTTTGGAGGCCATCCTTTGGGCTGAAAAGACGCCTTTCCCGCCTGTCTAAGTGCTCGGCACGCAGGCAGGTTTGCTGATACGACGTTGCTTTTTTCGCCCGTACCTTGCTCATCCGCTTAAGCTTCGGCGGTACGCGGACGAGCATACCCTTCAAAAAGCGCCTTGCCTCATCAAAAATTGACGCTTTTTATCTTTAAAAGCATCCTCTGAACAAACTCTAAGACGGAATGAATTACACTTAAACTTGGGAACTCACCGGGACAATCTCCGCCCCGTTTTTCATTAGGGTGTTTTTGATCCAGCCGTTAAAATAATTTCAAAGGGATCCGTATTATGAACATTTCGATAATTAAGAAGGCGGAAGCTTTTGTATCTTTGCTTTTTGAAAGGGAGGCTAGTGAAATGCTTGCTTTTCACAACCTGAAACATACAAGAACGGTGGTCCGCGCGGTAAAAGAAATAGCAGCTGCGACGAGAATATCCGCCCAGGAGCAAGAGATTCTGATCCTGGCGGCCTGGTTTCACGATTGCGGGTATCTGTTGGAGTATTTTGACCATGAAGAGAAAGGGAAAAAAACAGCGGAAGCTTTTTTAATCAAAGAGAACTATCCTGCTGAACTGCTGAATAAGGTGTTGGCGTGCATCGAAGCCACCAAACCCATTAAAATGCCTGAAACGCTGCTGGAAAAGATCCTTTGCGATGCGGATATGCGCCACCTCGCCTCTGAAGACTATCCCTGCCGGCTTCACGCCTTAAGGAAAGAGTGGGCGGTATTTTTAGGTCAATCCTATTCGGACGAACAATGGATTCGGTTAAACAGGGACTTCCTGTCCGGGCACCGGTATTTTACGTCGTACGGACAAGAAATACTGGAGGCCGCCAAAGGGGAAAACATGCGGCGGCTGGATCAAATGATTATACGGACGGGAACTGATTGCTGATGTTTTGCCGCCGGCGCATAGGAAAAGTTTTACTATTCTCAACAGGATGTTTTTTTATTCAGTTTTACATAAAAGCTTCGTTTAATGCATAGGTTTTTTCAAAAATTGAAGAACTTTATTCAGCATATTCTTACCGACCTTTTGTTCAGGGATATTTTTAAAGCCGTCGATTCGAATTCCGTCGTGATTGATTGCGGCGCGAATGTGGGCGATATTTCCCTCAGATTTGCTGAAAAAGGCGCCGCCGTATATGCTTTCGAACCCAACCCTTATGCTTATGATATCCTTTCAAAACGATTGAAGCCATTCGACAACGCGATCTGCATCAACAAGGGTGTTTGGACGGCCGAAACGACCATGAAACTGTTTTTCCATCAGCATGCTGAAGTACAGGACGAAGCGTTTTGGTCATTCGGGTCTTCTCTCATCCAGGGAAAATCGAATGTCGACAAAGACCGCTGGGTAGAGGTGAAGGTGATCGATTTGACGGAGTTTATCGAAAGTCTGGATACGAAGATCAACCTTCTGAAGATAGACATCGAAGGGGCGGAATGCGAAGTTTTGGAGAAACTGATAGAAAAAGAGCAGCATAAAAAAATTGATCTGATCGTCGTAGGGACGCACGACCGGAAGATACCCGGGCAAAGGCAAAAGACTGATAAGATCCGGGCTATGATCAGGGACAGGGGAATAGGCAACATAAAATTATCGTGGCTGTGAGTGGGTGGGCGGGCCGCCCGCCCGCTCTTTTTTGAAATAAATTTGCGGGGTAAATAAATTATCGTATATTTGCGATGAACATTAAAAGTTATGAGCAGAACCTTAGCAGAACCCGACTACAGCATCGACGAGCAGCAACTCGCTACTTTCGCCAAAGCCCTCGGTCATCCGGTGCGCGTGCAGATCATCAAGCTGTTGAACAGCCAGGCCTGCTGCTATACCGGCGACCTGACCGACAGCCTCCCCCTGGCGCAATCCACCATCTCTCAGCATCTTAAAGTACTGAAGGACGTCGGGCTCATTCAGGGAGAAATTATTCCGCCCAAGGTAAAGTACTGCCTTAACCAGAAAAACTGGGCCCGGGCGCAGGCTTTATTTGGTGAATTGCTGAAGCTCTAAAATTTTTTAAGCAAATTAATCGTTTATTTGCGATGAACTTTGTATGCGATCCGGCCTTGTGTCAAGCGTATAAACGGATCCATTAAAAGAAGTAAAACGTCATGGAGTTAAAACAAGCCAAAGAAATTTGTCCTACCACTGCATATCATAAAGTGTTCCGGGAAGGAGCGATGATGGTGGATGTCCGCGAAGCAGAAGAACTCACCGAAGCATCTTCATCCTGTTGTTAACCTCACAACCCACTTTAGCATGTTTAACTGGATTCAACATTTCGCGGACTGGCTCGTTTTCCGGGTATTCGGGCTCGCCGCCGGTTCGCATCTCGGAGAGGCCTTGAATTTCTTCTTCTACGACACCATCAAGATCCTGCTGTTGCTGTTCCTGATCACCTTCCTGATGGGCATTGTCAACGCCTATTTCCCGGTGGAGCGTCTGCGGGATTTCCTGAGCAGGAATAAACTTTACGGACTCGAGTATCTGCTGGCTTCTATCTTCGGAGCGGTCACGCCTTTTTGTTCGTGTTCTTCAGTGCCGCTGTTTATCGGATTTGTGCAGGGCGGCATCCCGCTGGGCGTCACGTTCTCCTTTCTCATCACGTCGCCCCTGGTCAACGAGGTCGCCCTGGCCATGTTCCTGGGTATGTTCGGCTGGAAGGTGACGCTGATCTATGCGGCCAGCGGCATCATTCTGGGAACCTTAGGCGGATGGGTGTTGGGAAAGCTGAACCTCCATCATTTTCTGAGTGACTGGGTGAAGCGCCTGTGGGACAATGCGCACCAGGCATCGGCGGCCTACGAGGAAGCGCCTCAAACCTTGTTGCAGCGCCTGCCCGGCATTAGCCGGGGCGCGTGGGACATCGTCCGCGGCGTGTTGCTGTACGTCGTTATCGGCATCGGCATCGGCGCCGCAATGCACGGTTATGTGCCGGAAAATTTTTTCAACCAATATCTTGGCGGCGGTGAATGGTGGACTATCCCGCTGGCCGTGCTGCTGGCCGTGCCCATGTACGCCAACGCCGCCGGCATCGTGCCGGTGGTGCAGGTCTTCGTGGCCAAAGGCGTTCCGCTGGGAACGGCCATCGCTTTCATGATGGGGACGGTGGGCTTGTCCCTGCCGGAAGCCACCCTGCTTAAAAAGGTAATGACCATGCGGCTGATCGCCGTCTTCTTTGGCGTCGTCACGCTTTTCATTATGCTTTCCGGGTTCTTGTTTAATCTGGTGCTGTAAGATATCAGTATAGTGACAAATGTCATTGTTCGCGGAAAATATTCATCGTATTTCGCCTATAAACTATTAAAATATGAAAAATATCAAGATTCTGGGCACCGGTTGCCCCAAGTGCAAGCAGACGGAAGCCGTCATTCGCCAGGTTGTGGACGAATTGGGCCTGGAGGTTCAGATTGAGAAGGTGGAAGACATCGTGCAGATCATGAACTATAACATATTGACTACGCCCGCCGTGGTGGTCGATGAAGAAGTAAAGATCAAAGGCCGGGTACCGTCGGCCGGCGAGGTCAAGAGTCTCTTCAGTTAATGATTTATTTTAAATTCCTATTGACATGAAACTATTTTCTTTCCTGTTGTCGGTGCTCCCCATCCTTTTGCTGATGACCGGATGCGCTAATGACAATCAGTCGCAGTCGCAGGCGCAAGCGATTACCGCATCCGTTGCGGGCGGTGACCGCATCGAAGTCCTTGACTTCCACACCACGCACCGCTGCAAGACCTGCATGGCCATTGAGAACCACACCCGGCAGTTCCTGACTGAATCCTACGGCCGCGAGATGGAAGAGGGCCTCATTTCTTTTCGGCTCATCAATGCGGACGATGAAGCCAACGAGGAGATCGTCAAGAAATACCTGGCCTTCGGCACCACGCTTATCGTCAACACGGTAAGCAACGGCGAGGAGAGTCACGTGGACTTAACCAACTTCGCCTTTATGAACGCCGATAACGAAGCAAAATTCAAGGCCGGCCTAAA
>CAZWDL010000221.1:0-5620 GCA_964632995.1 uncultured Saprospiraceae bacterium | reverse complement strand
ACTGCACGCCGGACCGCCCCGTTCCCGCCCTGCTCATGCACGGCACCGCTGATGTGCTGACCCCCTTCGACGGCGTGCCGGGCTTCATCCCCTCCGCGCCGGAGCTGGCCGCCGCCTGGGCCGCCAAAAACAACTGCGATGCCGAGCCGACGGAAACGATGCTGCCGGATATCAACACGGAGGACAGCTCGTCGGTCATTCTGCGGGTGTATGACAACTGCGATGAAGGCGCCGCGGTGCGTTTCTACGAAATCACCAACGGCGGTCATACCTGGTCTGACGGTCCGCCGGCGCCTCCCGGCTTTGAGGAACTCCTCGGTAATGTCAACCGCGATGTGAATTCCAGTTTGGAAATGTGGACCTACTTTGAACAGTATACGCATCCCAATCCGCGGGAGGGGACGGTTATCGGGGAAGAGGGAGTAGGGTTACTGCAAAAAACCGTCACGATTGACGGGGTAGAACGCCGCTATAACCTGTACGTGCCCGCCGACTACGACGGCTCGGAAGCCTGGCCGCTGGTGATCAACATGCACGGCTTTTCCGGCACGTCCAACGATCAGCTGACCGTTTCCGATATGAACCCGGTAGCGGATACGGCGCATTTCCTCATCGCTTATCCGCAGGGCCTGAATCGGGAAAGTTTAGGCGATACCGGCTTCGGCTGGAACTTCGAGAACGACCCCAACCTGGCCGACGATGTTGGTTTTTTCAATGCGCTGATCGACCAGGTCTACAACGAATTCGGCATCGACCTCACCCGCGTTTATGCCACCGGGCTATCGCAGGGTGGGGCCATGTCATACCGCCTGGGGCGCGACCTTAGCGACCGGATCGCCGCGATCGCACCCGTTGCGGCTTCCGGTTCCTCTGCCATTGAATTTGTTCCCGACCGGCCGCTGCCCTTTTTGCAGATCCACGGCACGGCCGATGGGCTGGCGCTCTACGCCGGCCGCGAAGAACTCGGGCTCATTTCCGTCCCGGCCACCCTCGATGCCTATGTCGCCAACAACGGCTGCTCAACCGAGGCTGTATCAACAGAACTGCCCGACGTCAACACCATGGATAATTCTACGGTCACCCGCATCGAATACTCCGGTTGCGATGCGGGCACGGAGGTCGTCCACTACCGCGTCAACGGCGGCGGCCATACCTGGCCGGGCGGCCCCACGCAACCGGCTTTCTTCGGGCCTACGAACCAGGATTTTCACGCCAGCTCGGAAATCTGGAATTTCTTTAACCGGCATGTGCATCCCGATCCGGCGGGGGTGGCGCAGCTGCTGAATCTCAGTCTGACTCACGAAAATACTACCCGCACGTATAAGCTCTATCTTCCCGCCGCCTATGACGGCAGTGAAGAATGGCCATTGGTCATTAATTCACACGGGGCTGGAGGAAATGCCGACCTGCAAATTTTTGCTTCCGCGATGAATGAAGTAGCTGATACGGCGCATTTTATCATTGCGTACCCGGAAGGTATTATCGAAGTCCCCAATTTTCCGGGCTTTGCCTGGAATGCTACCTTAGATCCGAATGGGCCGGACGACCTGGGTTTTATTAGCAAAATGATTGATGCGCTAAATGCTTCTTTCAATATAGATCTGTCAAGAGTGTATGCTTCGGGGCTGTCAAATGGAGGATATCTGAGTTACGCTTTGGCCTGTGAATTATCGGATAGGATAGCCGCAGTAGCTTCGGTTGCCGGTCCCCGTCCGGAAGAATTTCCCGAACCTTGTCAGGTCGGACGACCTTTCCCCATTCTGCACATTCATGGTACAGCCGATCCCATTGTTTCGATCAACGGCGGAACCAGTCCGGTTACAGGGTTGACCTCTCCTCCGGCCCGCAGTGAAGTCCAATTTTGGTTGGACAATAATGGTTGCACAACTGATTCCACCCTCGTTGATTTTCCCGATATCGATACGGAAGATGGTTCTACCGTTCAGCTTCGACAATTCACCAGCTGCGATACTTATACCGATATAATGGGGGTCGAGCGCACAGCCGAGGTGCTGTATTACCGAATTGAAGGCGGTGGTCATACCTGGCCAGGCGGCCCACCCGCACCTCCGGCCTTTGACTTTTTAGGCAATGTCAATATGGACATCAGCGGAAGTTCAGAAATCTGGAACTTTTTCAACCGGCATCAGCATCCCGATCCGGCGCCGGCGCCACAGCTGCTGGACCTAAGCCTGACCCACGATGACACCACCAGAAACTACAAGTTGTACGTGCCGGCCGCATACGACGGCAGCGAAGCCTGGCCGCTGGTCATTAGTTACCATGAGGTGGGGAATACGGTTGACGAATACCTGGAGGTGATTCGCACCAATGAGGTCGCGGATACGGCCCATTTCTTAATCGCTTATCCGGTTGGGTTGGATGTATTCAATGCGGTTTTGAACCAGATTGAGCCGGGGTGGAACGACGGGTTCCTGCCAAGTCAAACCAATGCCGATGATGTCGGATTTACCAGTAGCCTGATCGACTCCATCGCTGCCGATTACAATGTGGACCAGGCCAGGGTATATGCCATGGGGCCAGGCAATGGCGGAGCAATGGCGGCACGGGCGGCCTGCGAATTGTCTGACCGGATTACCGCCATGGCCGATGTGCAGGGGTTCATTGACTGTACGCCGCCGGTGGAAGTACCTGGATTGTTTATGTTCGGGACCGCCGATCCTTTTGTTCCTATTGAGGGGATTCCCGGGCTCTTGCCTCCCTTCTGGGAAGGCGTCGGCAACTGGGCGGCCGCCAGTGGCTGTGAGGCCGACTCTACCGAAACGCAGCTGCCGGACCTGGTGACCGACGACAATTCCACCGTTACCCTCATCGAGTACCCTAACTGCTCTGCCGGCAGCGAAGTGTTGTTCTACCGGATTGACGGCGGCGGCAGAACCTGGCCGGGCGGCGGACCCATTCCGGCAGGTGGCCCCACCAACAGAGATATCATTGCCGACGTGGAGATCTGGAATTTCTTCAATCGCTTCACTTTGCAGACGACATCACAGCCGACGCTGTCGCCCTCAGAACTTGCTTTGCAGGTCTTCCCCAACCCCTTCTCCACGCAGCTCACCTTCACCTTCGAGCTGCCGGAGCCGGCGCGGGTACAGCTGAGCATCTTCAACCAGCTCGGCCAGGAAGTGCAGACGATCGCAGATCAGCGGATGGCTAAAGGCGCACACCGTATTGATTGGAATACGACGGCCCGGCAGCTGCCCGCCGGCATGTACTACTACCGCCTGCGGGTGGGCGATCGCTTCGTGTCGCAGCCGGTGGTGCTGGGGCGTGTGGATTGAGTAGTGCTTGCAATGAGATCTTTTTTACTAGTGCCCGAGGCACTAGGACATGAATAGAGGAGGCGCCTTAAAGGGCGCCTCCTCTGGCATGTCGGGCGGCGCCTTCCAAGGGCGCGGAGCGCCAACATCCCCCGCATTGACTCCCATACTTAAAATTCGGGAAGACTCCTGTTTTTCAATGGCCTGATATTTCACCCTTTTACCGGGCTAACCAGGGAAGAGGTCGCGCTTGTTTCCGGTTCCCAATTCTCAGCTTCCGGAATCTCAGGCCGGGAGTTCCGCAGTTTGACCCTGAAACCACGAAAATTCCTTATCTTTCCCATCCCGTCAAAAAACCTTTTTAATCTATAAGGAAATTCGCTTCAGTAACTCCGGGACCCCCTTCCGGCTGTTCCCGGCAGATCAATATTGCTGAGTCCAAGCACCTCGAACCAGGTGGAACAAAGCCAAACCATCGCAAACCCGGTAAATAAGTCAACACGAAATGAAATACCTGCACTTCCTCCTGCTACTGACGCTAACGGCCTGCGTCAAACAACAAACCAACACCGAGCCGGCCCGCTGGGAGCAGCACGCCGCCAACACCACCATTATGCGCGACGATTTCGGGGTGCCGCACGTTTACGGCAAAACCGACGCCGACGCCGTTTTCGGACTATTGTATGCTCAATGCGAGGACGACTTCAACCGCGTGGAGCGCAACTACATCTGGGCCATCGGCCGCCTCGCGGAGGTGGAAGGTGAAGAGGCCCTGTACAGCGACCTGCGCGCCCGCCTGTTCATGACGCGCGAGGAGGCCATCACCGCCTACGAGAGCAGCCCGGAGTGGCTGAAAAAGCTGTGCCGGGCCTTTGCCGACGGCATCAACTATTATCTGCATACCCACCCTGAGGTGCAGCCTAAACTGCTTACCCGCTTCGAGCCCTGGATGCCCATGTACTTCAGCGAAGGCTCCATCGGCGGCGATATCGAGCGCGTGTCGACACGCGGCATCCGCGCCTTTTACGAAAGTAATCAATCGCTTTCGCTAAATGAGTACGGCAGCGGACTCCTGCAGCCCGATCCCTACGAAGAGCCCCGCGGCTCCAACGGCTTCGCCATCTCCGGTGAGCTGACCGAATCGGGCAACGCCATGCTGCTGATCAACCCGCACACCTCCTTCTACTTCCGGGGCGAGGTGCACGCGGTGAGCGAGGAAGGGCTTAATGCCTACGGCGCCGTCACCTGGGGGCAGTTTTTCATCTACCAGGGCTTTAATGAAAAAACCGGCTGGATGCACACCTCCACCTATACCGACGTCATCGACGAGTTTGTGGAAACCGTGGAAGAAGTAGACGGCAAGCTGCTGTACCAATACGGCGAGGAAATGCGGCCGGTGGAGGTGAAGGAAGTCACGCTGAAGTATAAGGAGGGCGATACGCTCCAGGAACGAACCTTCCCCATGTACCGCACCCACCACGGCCCCATCACCCATAGGATCGACGACAAGTGGGTAGCCACCGCCCTGATGTGGGAACCCGTGAAAGCGCTGAGCCAGTCGTACATCCGCACCAAACAAGACGGCTACGAGAGCTTCCGCGAAATGATGGATATCCGCACCAACTCCTCGAATAACACTGTCTATGCCGACGCCGGCGGCAACATCGCCTACTTCCACGGCAACTTTATCCCCATCCGGGATACGCAGTTTGACTACAACCGGCCCGTCGACGGCAGCAATCCGGCCACCGACTGGCAGGGGCTGCATCCGGTATCAGAGGCCATAACGATCCTCAACCCGCCGAACGGCTGGATTCAGAACTGCAACTCGACGCCCTTCACTGCCGCTGCTGAATACAGCCCTAAGGCGGAAGATTACCCTTCCTACATGTCAGTCAACCGCGAAAACTACCGCGGCATCCACGCCATCCGGCTGCTCAGCGAACGCCAGGGCTACACCCTCGACAAGCTGATCGAAACCGCTTACGATCCCACCCTGCCGGCCTTTGAAGAGCTGATTCCAGGGCTGGTAGCCGCCTATGATCAATCGAGTCCCAAAGATCCGGACCTGAAAGAACCCATTGAAGCGATGCGTAGCTGGGATTTCCGCACCTCTGAAGAATCCGTGGCCATGTCGCTGGCGCACTTCTACGGCATGAACTGTCTGCGCAACGGCAATGCCCCGGAAGGCATGGGCTATACCGAACGTATTGCCTACTTCGGCAAGGACGCCCCGCCGGCGGAGCGCCTCCGCCTGTTCAAAGCCACCGTCGAGCAATTATCTGCCGATTTCGGCCGGTGGAATACCCCCTGGGGCGAAATCAACCGCTTCCAGCGCCTCG
>CAZWDL010000220.1:0-5645 GCA_964632995.1 uncultured Saprospiraceae bacterium | reverse complement strand
TTTTAAACAGCTCGCGGTTGCGCGGATAGCCCATCGGCTGGGGCGGCAGCAGGCGGATGACGGATTCGGGGATGGCCAGAAAGGAAGGGTTGAGCGTTTCGAGCAGGGCGCGCAGGGCGTTGCGCTGCATCTCGTCGGGGACCATTTCGTTGACGGGTGTGGAGCTGCCGCGTACGGCGTAGCTGTAGTTTACGCCGCCGATGATTTTACTGATGGCTTCCACCTGGTAGCGGTGCGCCAGGTAGAGCGGAACGAGTACGTTTTCAAGTGTGGCCATGGGTGCGCCTTCGGGAATGTTCTTTTCGCTGAAGCTGTTGAGCGCCGCTTCGCGTACTTTCGTCAGGCGCAGCAGCTCGTTGACGGCGCTGGCCCCGTTGTCCCACAGGTGGGCGTAGGGGCTGGCGCCGCCGGCCGGGCGCGCATCCTGGTCAGAGAGGTAGAGCAGCCCCATCTCTTCGTTTTGCAGCAGGATGTCCTGTAAGGCCTGCTTTTCATCGGTTCCTTCCGGAAAATCCTGGTAGCCGTAGAGGATGGTGCGCTTGTCCCACTCGCCGATGCCGGTGTCATAGGCTTCGGAGAAGTCCATATTGCCCGCGTCATCCACCTGAATGTAAGGGTGTGGATAGTCCATCACCGAGGCGCGGTCGTTGTAGCTGGAGGTAAAGTTGTGCGCCAGTCCCAGGGTATGTCCCACCTCGTGGGCCGACAGCTGCCGCAGGCGGGCCAGGGCCATCCGTTCGAGGGCGGGATCGGGCGTCTCGCCGCGCTCGTAGGCGTCGATGAGGCCCTGGGCGATGAGGAAGTCCTGACGTACGCGCAGCGAGCCGAGCAGCACGTGTCCCTTGATGATCTCGCCGGTGCGCGGATCGGTCACCGAGGAGCCGTAGCTCCAGCCGCGGGTGGAGCGGTGCACCCAGTTGATGACGTTGTATCGCACGTCCATCGGATCGGCGTCGGCAGGTAGTTCTTTGACGAGGAAGGCATCCTTGTAGCCCGCCGCCTCGAAGGCCTGGTTCCACCAGGAGGCCCCTTCGATCAGAGCCGATTTGACCGGCTCCGGAGCGCCGCGGTCGAGGTAGTAGATGATGGGCGCCACCGGTTCGCTGACTTCGGCGTCCGGATTTTTCTTCTCCAGGCGGTGGCGGCGGATGAAGCGCTTGACCAGCGGCTGGCTGATGGGCGTGGCGTAGTCGTGATAAGACAGAGGCGAATAGCCGCTGCGCGGATCGAACACGCGGGGTTCGTAGTTGTCGTCGGGCAGTTCAACCAGCGAATGATGGATCCGCACGGTGACGGCGTCGGAGGTCGGCGTTACGCTGCGTAGCCAGGCGCCCTGGGCGTCACCGGTAAAGGTGACGTGGGCGTCGAACTCGCTGTTTTTGGGAAAGTTTTTGGTGCGCGCCAGATTGACAGCCGAGCGGGAAGCATCAACTTTGAAAGTACCCTGCTTGCGCCCTTTCAGGCGGTCGGCCACGCCGTGGGCGTCGCGCAGGAGGAAGTCGGTAAAGTCGATGAGTACGCGGCCGTTTTCTTCGGCGGCTACCTTGAAGCCCCAGATCACAGATTGGGCGAAAGCCTCCTCTACCGACTGCCGCTCGTCGGGGTTGTCGCTGACGGCGCGGTAGCCGTAGTTGGGCTGCACCAGCAGAATCTTCGGACCGCTGCGCGTGAACTTTACGATGCGGGAATCGCCGAGCTGGTTGCGGTCCAGCCCGATATCGTTGGAGCCGACGCCGGCGGAAAGGGAGTTAACGTAGAGCACCTCCGTGTCCAGCTTATCCACTTCCAGCCAGATCTTTCCGGCTTTCTCGTCCCAGTAGTACTTGAAAAAGCCCTCGTAAGCGCTGAGATCTTCGGTTTTGTCGGAGATAGTAGGTGTCTTTTTATCGTCACTCTTTTCCTGGGCGTTTGCTACGCTAGCCAGGAAGAAAAGGAAAGAGAGGAGGTACAGATATCGCATGGGTTCAATCAGTTTAGATTTACGAAGCGCCTAAAATAAGAAAAATGGGGGAAAGGTAGAGGGTAGAGGGATGAGACAAGTGGGGATAATTCTATAGGAGGACTAAGATACCACCTACCCGCTTCTCATCAGGGCCTTTGCGTCCTCCGCGACTCTGCGTGCCGCCCAGAGCCACTTTTCGCGAAAGCGAAAAAATTCCGGGCGCTTCAAATCCCGTTCTCCACCGTGAGCACCAAGGGGTCGTCGTCCGTAACCACGAGGGTGTGCTCATGCTGGGCGACGAAGCTGTTACCCTTGGCTTTCATCGTCCAGCCGTCGGCCGTTTGGTAGACCAGTTCGGCTTTAGTGGAGATAAAGGTTTCCAGTGCGATGACCGAGTTCTTTTTAAAACGATCTTTATTGAATTTATCGCGGAAGCAGGGAATCTCTCTGGGATTTTCGTGCAGTTTGCGACCGATGCCGTGCCCGCAAAGGTTTTTGATGACGCTGTAGCCTCGCTTGCGCGCCTCTTTCTCAATAAAACCGCCCACTGCAGCGATGGGCACGCCGCCCTTAATTTTGCCGATGGCCAGGTGCAGAATTTCGCGGGAAGCATCAACCAGCGGTTGCAGGTTCCGCACATCTTTACCCAGAATAAAGGACCCCCCGTTGTCCCCGTAAAAACCGTTCAGTTCTGCCGATACATCAATATTGACGAGATCGCCTTCGCGCAAAATTTTTCCTTTGCCCGGGATGCCGTGGCACACCTCGCGGTTGAGGCTGATGCAGGTGTAGCCCGGGAAGTTGTAGTCCTTCTTCGGCGCGGGATTGGCGCCGTAGGCTTGCAGGATGGAATAGCCGTAATCGTCCAGCTCTTTGGTGGACATGCCGGGGGTGGCGTGTTCACGCATCTTGCGGAGGGTTAGGGCGACGACCTTTCCGGCTTCTTTTATTGCCTGTAACTCTTCGTGCGTATCTACGGACATCTGTCGAATGCTTTTTCCCAAAGGTAACACCTCATTTAAATTTTTGTTAAGCATCCGGGGACTGTGTTTAAATCCAAGAACATCGCTTTCTTTTTCGTTTGATTGATGATTAGAGGTCGTGAAGCAAAGCTTCGCGCTCCAGTCTACCATCCATCCGGGTATCCGGTTTGTGACGCGTATCACTGCCGGTGAAAGATAAAACTCTTTACTTTGCAGTAGTAAAAACAACAATGTTAAAATCGAACAATCCTCGCGCCCTGATGAAGAAGGAGCAAATCTGTAAAATTACCCGCTGGCAGTTACTCAAACAGAAGCTCAACAATTTGTTGCCCGATGCCTTTGGCCGGGCGCTGGAGCAGGAAAGCGGCGCGTTGTTACTGGACGTACGCACCCCTGCCGAGTACGAAGACTGGGCCATTCCCCAGTCCATCAATATTGACTATCTCTCTTATGACTTAATCGATCAGCTGGAAAAGCTGGACAGAGCCCAGACGTATTTTGTCTACTGCCGGACCGGACGTCGAAGCATCCGCGTATGTACCTTGATGCGCAACAGCGGCTTTGAAGATGTTTACAACCTGGAAGGCGGTCTCGTCGCCTGGCATGCTTATTTCGGAACCGGCGAATGAATTGCCGGGCGGAACGTGATAATCATCACTGTAAAAGGCCTGGCCATCTCATACCTTTGTAATCAGAATTAATCGGACAAACCGGATGACCGATCCCGAGAGTGGGAAATTTTCCGATGAGGTTAACCTCCTTCCCAGGGTTTCGGATATTTATTCATCCTGTCCTTTTAATCATCCTGTTAATCCTGTAAAATCCTGTTCCAACAATGAATTTCAAACAATATTTACCGATACTCGACTGGCTCCCCAAATATACTGGTGAATGGTTTAAGGGGGATTTATCCGCTGGCCTGACCGTTGGCGTTATGCTCATTCCGCAGGGTATGGCCTATGCTATGATTGCAGGGCTGCCGCCGATTTACGGTTTATACGCCTCTACCGTTCCCTTGATTCTGTACGCCATTTTCGGCACTTCCCGCCAACTGGCGGTCGGACCGGTAGCGATGGTCTCCCTGCTGACGGCGGCCGGCATCGGCGCCGTAGCGGAAGCCGGAACAGAAACCTATATCGCCCTGGCCATTGCCCTGGCGCTTTTCGTAGGTCTTATCCAGTTCCTGCTAGGCGCTTTCCGGCTGGGCTTTCTGGTCAACTTTCTCTCCCACCCTGTCATCAGTGGTTTTACCTCCGCGGCGGCGCTGATCATCGGTCTGTCGCAATTAAAGCACCTGTTGGGCGTAAATATTGAAAGAAGCCATCACATTCACGAAATATTAATCAATGCTGCCGGGCAATTCGGCTCTATCAACTGGATCACCTTTGCTATCGGCATGGGTGGCATCGCCATCATTGTGCTGGTCAAACGAATTAACCGGGCCATTCCGGGGCCTCTGCTAGCCGTGTTGTTTGGCATCTTTGCCGTCTGGGGGTTCGGACTTACCGAGGCCGGCGTCAAAATCGTCGGTGAAGTGCCGCAGGGGCTGCCCTCCTTTGGCGTTCCCAGCTTCAGCATGGATACAATAGAAACACTGATCCCCATCGCGCTGGCGATTTCTCTGGTGAGCTTTATGGAGAGCATCGCCGTAGCCAAAGCCATACAATCCAAACACCGCGATTACAAAGTAGACGCCAACCAGGAACTCGTATCGCTTGGACTGGCTAACATTGGCGGCGCTTTCTTTAACTCCTATCCCACTACGGGCGGCTTCAGCCGTACGGCAGTCAACGATCAGTCCGGCGCCAAATCAGGAATGGCTTCGATCATCAGCGCCGCGCTGATCATCCTGACGCTGTTGTTCCTGACACCCTTATTTTACTATTTGCCCAAT
Source organism: uncultured Saprospiraceae bacterium (assembly GCA_964632995.1). Lineage (GTDB taxonomy): Bacteria > Bacteroidota > Bacteroidia > Chitinophagales > Saprospiraceae > CAZWDL01. Next base: position 826 of record CAZWDL010000220.1, on the reverse strand, counting down.
GCTATTCTGGCATCGGTTATTATGGTAGCCGTTTTCGGACTGATTGACTACAAAGAGGTCATCTTCCTGTGGCGTAGCAACCGCACCGACCTGGCCATGCTGCTAGTCACCTTCATCGCCACGCTGACCCTGGGTATTGAGCAAGGAATCGGTGTAGGTGTTGTACTGTCGCTGGCTATAGTGATTTACCGCACCACCCGCCCGCATGTGGCCGAACTGGGTCGCGTTCCCGGCACCGACCTGTATCGCAATGTCAACCGCTTCCCGGAAGTGGAAGAACGCGACGACATGCTCATCGTCCGCTTCGACGCCCAGCTGTACTTCGCCAATACCAATTATTTCAAGGATAAGCTGGATGAAATGGTTGCTGAAAAAGAAGAGAGCCTCAAGGTTATTATCATCAATGCCGAGAGCATCAACAACATGGATAGCAGCGCCATCCACGCCCTCAAAGAGACCGTCGAAGAATATCACAATTTAGGTATTGACATCTTCTTCTCCGGCGTCAAAGGACCGGTTCGCGACGCTATGGCCCGCGCCAACCTGATGGAAGCCATCGGTCCCAGAAAGTTCTTCATGAGCGTTCAGGAAGCCGTAGACTGTTACCTCAGAGAATGCGCACAGGAAGGCCCGAAGGATAAGGAAGACTACGTGTTGCAGACAAACACATAGCAATTCGGAAGTGCGAAGTCGGAAGTCGGAATCGATCCCATTCCGACTTCCGACTTCCGACTGTCGTTTCGCTTAAAAAATAAGCACCTTTTTGACAAATCCCAAGTTCTTTGGCATCTTTGAAGAAAAGGACAAATGGAAGTAATTCAAGAAC
>CAZWDL010000219.1:0-5697 GCA_964632995.1 uncultured Saprospiraceae bacterium | reverse complement strand
CGGGTGATGGTTTGGAGGTTTCCGCGTTTGTCGTAGGAGTAGGCAGCGTCGTAAGTGGTGGGCTTGGCGAATCAAGGAGCGCCCCGCTCTTGTAGAGCAGGCAGGCCGACCCTTTCAAGGCTTCGTCGTCACCCTGAAATGCCTGCGGGCCAAGTTCCTAACGAGCCAGGCGGTACAATGTTTTGGCAATTAGGGACACAGTGAGACATCTTATCTTATTAATTCTTCTATCCTCTCAAAATTCTGGTATCTACTTTTCATCTCTTCGAAAAACTCTTCATTTAAATTCCTTTTAAGAAATAGCCTTCCTTTTTCTGTGAGTTTGATATTAAAATTTCCTCCATTTTTGGAAACATCTCCGGTAACATAAGCCTCTCTTTTAAGCTTTTCAATAGGAGCTTCAACTCCCTCGGCGATACCAATACTCAACAAGATTTGTTGCAAGATATATCCACTATTTATGTTAGGATTTTTGAAAAGAGCCAATTTTAAGAGGTCTTCCTTCCTCATAATATTTACTTCTGATCTCTCAATTGTTTGAATAAAGCTTGTGCTGCCTCGCCGGTGTAAAAAAAGAAACCTCCATTTTGTTTTTCCATATTTACCGTAACTCCAAACTCCTTCGCTGAAATAGCATGAGCTTGATCGTAAACCATTCCTGAGTTCATTAACTCACTTTCTCGTAATTCATGAGTGTAGAAGTACCTATCAGTATCTGTAGCTTTTAATTTCCCGGAAGCAATTTTTTTAAGGCGATCAATCATGACCCTGTTATTCGCAGCCATTTCACCATTTACCAAGAACTCATCTCTACTTAAATGTTTTGTCACAGTTTCTATGCCACTACTAGTGATCGGGGTATCATCTATTGATCTTATTCCAGCTTTTACTCCTTCTGCTCCTACTCGAAATCCGTCATCGGCAATATCACCAAAGGCTTTCTTGCCACCTATAATTATATCATTAGCTTTTGACCCAACTTTAAAAAATTTCCCTCCTCTCGAAATGAGACCGAATATCAAAAGGTCCTCTGGTCCGGGGATTACCAACGTAAGTGGAGCAGCTGCTTCCAATGGGTTTTCCCTAATCCAGTTTGCTCTATTCTGAATCGCTTTTATGTCTACTTTGCCATCAGGTCTTAATGGAGGAGCCCACTGTAGACCGTGTAAGTCAATACCATTTACAGGCTTGTTACTTGCGTAATTGTATTCTGAAAGATTGGGAAAGTCATCCGCAATCGGATCCATCCCTGTAAATCTGCCTATGGCTGGATCATAATACCGCGCCCCGTACGCGTACCAGTTCAGCCCAAACTCCTCATTCAGCTCCTTCCCATTATACCGGTACTTACTCTCCCTCCCCGGATCCCCGATCCATTGGCCATCCATGGCCATGCCAAATGGGTAGTAGTGATTCTCCTGCAGCACCTCATTCACCTCCGGATCATCCGACTGATCGATGCGGCCGTCACCGTCTTTGTCGGTGAAGGTCAGGCGGGCATTGCCTAAATGATCTGTAATTGTGTATTCATAACGATTCGTTCCATCCTCGAAGTATACCCGTCCTTCTGCATGGTAAACCGCCTCCAACACCTCATTCTTATACTCGATCCCGCCCACATAGTCCTGAGTAGACAGCACCATGGAGCCGTCTTTTATGATCTTTCGCAGCTTGACACCGGAAGCATCGTAGACGAACTCGATTTCCTGGCAATCCTCGAATTGAATGCGCTTGGGTAGGTTGAGGTAGTTGTACTGGATGTTGATGTTCTTATTCGGACCGAAGATCAGGTTGCCGTTGCTGTCGTAGGTGTAGTCGCCGCCACCGCCAGGTTTGAAGCCGTGCTCCTCGATGCTTGTCGAAGCATTATCGGTGACTTATCGAATGACCCTTAACTGCCGTGCTCCGCCCTTAACTTCCGGGGCTGATCCCGTCTTTTTTTGTTCCGGCAGCTGGAGAAACTCCGGAGGAATCAACATTCCGCCGAAACAAAAAAAGACGGGATGGGGGCTTTGCCCTTGGGGTGTGGATTGCTTCGTTTTGCCCTTATTTTAAAAAGAAAAAAGCTTTTCAGTTAAGATATGCCCTTGTTTTCTGCGCTGACAGGTCGACAGCTTTACCCAAATCGAAGATCTGAAACCGAAAGGAACAGGTTTTCACAGCTCCCCCTCTCCTCAAAACAAAAATTTTCAGCCTCATCTCAAACGTGCTCTCTGAGGAGAGGGGGCCGGGGGGTGAGGAGTCAGAAGAACCCTTAACTGCCGTGCTCCGCCCTTAACTTTCGAAGGCAGATACCTTCTTTTTTAGTTCCGGCAGCCAAAAAAGACGGGATGTGAGCTTTGCCCCTGGGGTGCAAACTGCTTCGTTTAGCCCATAACGTTAAAAGAAAACCTTCCAGCTTAGAAATGCGCTTGTTTTCCGCGCTAACAGATCCACGGATTTAATCAAGCCGAAAATCTGAACCCTAAATGAAGTTTTTTTCCGCTCTCTCCTCTCCTCGAACATGAAATTTCAGAGTTATAACACACGCCCGTCTTGAGGAGAGGGGCCGGGAGGTGAGGAGTCAGAAGAACCCTTAACACCCGTACTCCGCCCTTAACTTCGGGGGCTGATCCCGTCTTTTTCAGTTCCGCTGGCTGGAGGAACTTCGGAAGAACAAATTCTTTCTCTCAGGGACTAACCTCTTTTTCTACCCTCGCATAAGCTGCGAACACTCCAAATCCTCCTTCAATATTTGTCCAGGAGGTAACGGGCGCCAGAAAAGGGTTATCTTTTTTATCTAAGTAAGCCTCCAAGGCCGCGAAGTATTGAAAATAAGCTTCCGTTATGGTGCGCAATTCCACCCGGTAGAGGCGATACGGTAAATTCGTCATTGTGCCGTCATCGTGAATCACCAGCCGGCGGGTACCGACCTCCATCAAAGCGGTTCGGGAAGTAGCGGTAGCCGTATCCAGACACTTATCCTCCACAATGTCTTCGCGGGCGAAGCTGCAAAGAAGGTCCAGATTGGGGCTGATATAGAATTGCCCCGCCCGCTGATACTGCTGTTCGTCCCAGGAAGCTTCCACTCGGAACTGGTAGTAGTCAGGTACAGCAGGCCTTTCTTCCACCTCGACTTCCAACAAGCGCCCGCCTCCCTCGTTGGGCTCCTCCATCAGACGCAAATCGTGCAACGCCAGCGCCTCCGGGACATGTTCGGGAGCTGTTTTGACTGGCTCAAAACCGGATGCGTAAATCTCGAGGTGGTAAGCGGGGCCGGTTTTTGGGTGGTAAGAAGATTGATAGTAGCCGCTGCGGACCGGCCGCAGCGTATCTACCTGAATGCCGTCTTCAAAAAGCAGAATGAGCGCTCCCTCGACATAGGGCGTATCCTGTGGTTCGGCTAGTAAAACAATTTTGCCGAAGGCAGCGTCACCGGCCGGCCGCTGGCGTATCCCCATACCAAATTGATCTGCCATCCTTGTTTAAAACTTTTGTTGAGGTAAAGCGACAAATCGTGGCGACGGTCGAAACCGGAGGGATAGCGCTCGCCGTTGTTAAAGGCGGCGAAGCGGCGCCAGTTCCAGGATAAGGTGTAGGCCGCTTCCACCTGGAGAGATTTCAGGTCATCGTAGGCAAGACTGAATTCCAGGCCATAGGCGTTTCCCCGCCCATCTGTTTCAATTTGTTCCAGTAATTCCTGCTTCGGAGGCGGCTTGCCGGACCAGCAGATTGTCAAATTCGGTGACGTTATGCATCAGCTTGTAGTAGCCCTCAATGGTCGTATTAAGGTGGAGCACTGACCAATACTTGCTTATACCCGCCGACCAGATATCGGCTGTCATTTGGTTCGGCAGCGCTGGAAGCGGGCAGCCAGGTATCGGTCGGCAGTCCCAGGCTGGGGTTGTTCAAATAATGTAAAAACTGCGACATCCGTGCGTAGCCCGCGAAGTAAACCAGCATCAGACGATGTGTCCATTGAAGATTGAACCTGGGTTCCAGAAACAGCCAATCCTCACCTGACCGCTGGTAACGCACTCCTCTAAGTCCGCTCTGAAGATGAAATTGCGGACTTAGTTCGGTCAGGTAATCGGCATACAGGGCCTGCTCAGTGAAATCAATCCGCTCGGATTGACTACCTGGCGGCTGTTCTTCCCTCACATTTTGTGTCGGCTGCACTCCGTTTTTAGACCCAAAAAAACCATAGTGGAGACGATGTCCAGCCCCCAGGCGCTGCGTAAAATCCAGACGCGTTTGCCAGGTTTGAATACTTGTTCTGCTTTCCAACTGATCCTCATTCAACAGATACCAATCGTTCGCACGATGCTCTGAAAGAGCTGAAAAAGAGTTCAGGGAGTAGCGGTAGCTGCTATAACCGAACTGCGGCTGAAAAGTCCAGGATTTACTGAGGGGGAAGGTGGCGTTCAAACTGGTGAGAAAATTGCCCCAGCAGACGTCGTTTTTTTCTTCCCTTCGTTCCTCGCCATCCGTAAGGCGGCTCCAGCGATTTGTTTGGTCCCCACTACGGTAAATGGTTAACGACAATTCGCTATCGCCGAACAGTTTCTGATCGATTTTTGCTGTGAGGTCGTACATCAGGTTGCCGTTATAATCGGTATCTGCGCCCGATTTAAATGCAGATTTCTGCGGAGCCGTCAGTACATTAAAATAGGAAGTCCGGCCGGCCAGGAAATAATTTGTCCGCTTGCCCGGTTCACCGAAGAGGGACAGGTGAGAACTGATCAACACGATACCTAACTTGCGCTTGCGCTCCCGGGCCGGCGCAGAATGTGTAGCAATATCGAGAATGCCGGACAGCCGCCCCTCACACGACGAAGCCCTCATCCTCGAGGATGCGGCCGTTCATCGCCCGGATGATGCGGGCGGGGAAGTTTTCGAGGACGCGGTAGTCGTGGGTCGCAAAGAGGACGGCCGTATCGTTGAGTTTGGCGAGCTGGCGAAGGAGCAGCAGGATATCGTCGGACGTTTCCGGATCGAGGTTGCCGGTGGGTTCGTCGGCGATGATGAGTTCGGGATCGTTGAGGAGGGCGCGGGCGATGACGACGCGCTGCTGCTCGCCGCCCGACATTTCGTGGGGCATCTTGAATTCGGCGTTTTCGAGGTCTACCTGACTAAGCACTTCGGCAATTCGCTTTTGCATGTCGGCCTCCTCTTTCCAGCCGGTAGCTTTGAGTACGAAGTGCAGATTTTCCTGCACCGAGCGGTCGGAAAGCAGGTTGAAGTCCTGGAAAATGATGCCCAGCTTGCGACGCAGCAAGGGCAGTGTTTTGCGATTCATCTCCGAGATGTTGAAGCCGGTCACTTCAGCTTTACCAACTTTCAGCGGCAGGGCGCCGTAGAGCGTTTTGAGGAGGCTGGACTTGCCGCTGCCCGTCTTACCGATCAGGTAAACAAATTCTCCCTTCGCGATTTCCAGGTTGACACTGCTCAGAATCAGGTTATCACCCTGGTATACATTGACATCCTGCAGGCGGACGATTTGATTGACCATAATGAAAATGTGCTTTTAGCAAAAGTAAGAAAATCTGGGAAGTGGGAAGTCGGAGCGTCTTTTCGCGTAAGCGAAAAGCCAAAGGTCGCAGGGCAATTCATCCAGCCGCGCTAATATGAGGCTGCACGCAAAGGCGCGGAGTACGCTGAGGAAAACGAAAGGCGTTTTCTCTTTGCGGGGCCTTACTTCGTTGGATTAAAAAATGA
>CAZWDL010000218.1:0-5767 GCA_964632995.1 uncultured Saprospiraceae bacterium | reverse complement strand
TTGAATTATAGTTTGTTCCATTTTCATTTTTTGTCAAAATAGCCGAGAACGCCAAGCTTAACGCAACAATTGCGTTAATTTTACCTATGGCTAAAGTTGCACCTTTTATGTTATGCAATATGTAAAACCCTTGCTGACAGCGCCATCGAGTTGCACCTTTTCGTTTATCAGTTGTTAATATACTTCAAATGTCCAAATTATCCAATGGACTCTGAAGGTTTCTTTTATCTGTCTTTGTTAGATGCGTATAGATTTCAGTCGTTTTGATGGAAGAATGGCCAAGCAAATCCTGAATGTACATGGAGTCAACGCCACGCTGGATCAGATGGGTAGCAAAACTATGTCTCAGGGTATGCACTGTCGCATTTCGTTTAATTCTTGATCGCTTCAGGGCTTGTTTAAATACCGCCTGTACGCTCCTTTTACTGTAAGGACCGCCGTACTGACCTTCAAAAACCCAGAATTCAGGTCTGTATTTCCGGTAGTAACGTTGCAGGAGATCGTAAAACTTCGGGGACAATAAAGTGTACCTGTCCTTTTTGCCTTTTGCATTTCTTATATGGATATAACCCTGATGAACTAGGATATCTTCTTTCCGAAGATTAACCACCTCACTCAACCTGAGGCCTGCCGAGTATATGGCCATCAGTATGCATTGGTGCTTTAAATTGTCCAATGCCGTTAAAATGATAGAAACTTCTTCTTCGCTAAGAACATTCGGGTACTTTTTAGGCTTTTTCGGCCTGGTAACATAGAAGGTTTCTCTATTTCTGCCCAAAACCTTCTCATAATAAAATTTGATAGCATTAATGGCTTGATTTTGACTAGATTCCGACAATTGCTTTTTCCTGATAAGGAACAATAAATAAGCTTCTATTTCTTCCCGCCCGAGCTGTTCTGGCTTCCGATCAGGATAATACAACAGAAATTGAATAAACCAACTTTTATAATTTTTCAGCGTTTCATGACTGTACCTCAATAGGATAATTTTATTCTCCAGTTGTCCCACCGCCCGCCTTTGCACCTCATTCAATACCGGCCGCTTCGCCGATTTGATCCCCGATGACGGAGTCGCTTTCCGGGTGGAAGCCCTCTGTTCCGGAGGAAGAAGATTTCCTTCCCCCACTTTTCCCTCCAATACGAATGTCCGTATGAATTTCTTCGACCGTCCCTTCGTTTCCAGCTCCCAGAATTTACCTTTCGGCTGCCATTTTGCCTGCAATTGTTTGACTCGAGCCCGCCAGTCCTCCCGGGCGCGTGGGATGTATATCCGGTAAAAATCATGATCGACCTCATCAATAACCAGCCCGGTATTCTGATATACCCATTCCAGCGGCCGTATTGCGGTGGAACTTTTGGAAGCTGAGCCATTGACAGTTGAAGAGACCTCAGACGTCTTTCCAATCCAATTCCCCTCTTGCACCGTGAAAAACAACGCCTCATCGCGAATTTCCACCCGGTCAAATCGCCCGTGCAGCGCCTGGAAAGCCGTTTTCGTGTAAGGCAGATGCCAGCACTTCTCCGACCCGCTGAAGCGCCGGCCGGGAATCTCTTTTATCTGTGCAATGATGTTTTCGTCGTATGAAAAATCGACCCGGATCCTTTGCTCGCCCTGATACTCCATTAGGGACACGGTTACTACTGAGTTTTTCATCTTTATGTATTTGAGATAAGTAAATGATTGTCAATACTTCCCTTCTCCGGCAACATCCGGAAAAGAACGTTCGACCTCAGTAGTTGGATAGATGATGAAAGAAGATTAACGAGGGATGCAAGAAATATACAAAAAAATAAAACATGATGCCAGACGATGCATCCAAAGAATTACTGTTCCCCCTCTTGACAGGGTAACTCCCCAAAAACTCGTTTTCTCTATAAGTATTCTCTCTGTCTTTAATTCAACACGCATGCAAACGAAACTCACTTTCGCCATCCCATCCTTGTTTCTTTTACTCCTTCTCCAAGCCTGCTCCTCCTCCCCGGAGCCTCAGTCCACCCTCGACCCCGCTCCCTTTCCCGGCGAGCGCGCCGCGGGCCTCGACACGCTCGCCCTGGCCGGTAGCTGGGAGGAGCGCGAAGGCTTCCTGGCCGGGGTGGTGAAAGTACCGCGCGATTCGGTCGTCGCCTTCGCCTTGTATACACACGACAGGGGTGTGCTGAAGATGACGGCTCAGCTGCACCCGCTGCGCGCGGAAGAAGCGCGGGAGGTGCGCCTGGAGCTGCAGCGCGACGGCGCCTGGGAGGACGTCGCCACCGCTCCCGTGCAGTATCCCGGCTGGTCCGCTCATTTCCGGCTGGAAGATTGGGACAACACCCGGGACGTACCCTACCGCGTGCGGCACGGAGAAAACGCGATGTTCGAAGGTTTGATTCGCAAAGATCCAATCAACAAGGAAGAAATCGTCGTCGCCTCGCTGTCCTGCAACTCGAACAAGGACCGGGGCGATCGCCGCCATATTGTCAATAACCTGCTCGTACAGGATCCCGACCTGCTCTTCTTCGCAGGCGACCAGAGCTACGACCACGAGCAGCACACGGCGGCCTGGCTGCTGTGGGGGCGTCAGTTTCGCGAGGTCATCCGCGACCGGCCCGTCATCACCATTCCTGACGATCACGACATCGGGCAGGGGAACATCTGGGGCGAAGGCGGCATCGTCGCCGACAGCCCGGCCGGCCACAGCGGCGGCTACTACTACCCGCCGGAGTATATCCGTATGGTGGAGCGCTGCCAGACCTGGCACCTGCCCGACCCCGTAGATCCGGAACCTGTCAACCAGGGGATCGGCGTCTATTTCACTAACCTGCGTGTGGGCGGTGTGGACTTTGCTATCCTCGAAGACCGCAAGTTCAAAAGCGGTCCGAAGGACAAAATTCCGCAGATGGGCCCCCGCCCCGATCACATCACCGAGGAAGGTTACGATCCCGATTCCGTAGATTTGCCAAGCCTCACTCTCCTCGGCGAGCGCCAGTTGCGCTTCCTGCACGACTGGGGGCAAGACTGGCAAGGCGCCCAAATGAAAGCGGCGCTCTCACAGACGGCCTTCTGCGGGGCCGTACACCTCCACGGCTCCAAAAGCAACCGCCTGCTGGCCGACCTCGACTGCAACGGCTGGCCCCAGACCGGCCGCAATAATGCACTGACCGAGCTGCGGCGCGCCCAGGCCGTTCACCTCTGCGGCGACCAGCACCTCTCCGTCGTCGTGCAGCACGGCATCGACGAATTTCGCGACGGCCCCTTCGCCTTTACCAATCCCGCCATCGTCAACAGCTACTACGGCCGCTGGTGGTGGCCCAAGGACGAACAGGCCGGCGGCGGCGCGCCCATCGTCAATAAGCTCCCCTGGACCGGCGACTATCTCGACGGCCTGTACAACAAAATCACCATGCACGCCTACGCCAATCCCGAATTCGATGAAATGAAAGTCGCCCGCGAATACCAACGCGATCCTTCCGTCAACCTCGGCGACGGCTACGGCCTCATCCGCTTTAACAAAACGGACCGTACGATCACCTTCGAGGCCTGGCCCCGCTTCGCCGACACCCGCAAAGGCGACAGCGAGCAGTACCCCGGCTGGCCCATCACCGTGAAGATGAGCGACAACGACGGCCGCAAAGTCTACGGCTACCTCCCGGAACTGGCCTTCGATGAAGTGAACGACCCGGTGGTGCAGGTAGTCAACGAAGCAAACGATGAGATTCTCTACACGGTAAGAATTCAGGGCAACCGCTTCCGGCCGCAGGTGTACGAAGAAGGCCTCTACACCGTCCGCGCCGGACAAAACCGGCCGGCTGCGTGGTCACAATCGGGGCTGGAAGCCAGAAGGGCAAATGAAGCCGTTTTAAGGGTAACATTTTGAGTGGAGCATAAGGCGCGTGGGGGGAGCGACCAGAGGAGGGACAATCATTCCAAGCGGTCGACTCTTATACCTTCAACCGTCAACCCTCAACCGCGTACTCCAGGCGATTTCCTTGTTCGTGAGTTTGGCGTCTTCCCGCAGCAGGGCGAGAATCCGCCGGTCGGTGGCGTCGATTGGGCGCATAGCAGAATGATTTTCTGAAAAAGCAGTATTTTAAAGAAAGATTTGGGTCTTTTTTCTGTTAAAACTACAAAGAGAAGATTTATTTAACTGCTTATTGAATTAATATAGGTTTTTATTCTTTAAAATAGGAATTTTATAGAGTAGAGTTCAAAATTCTGATCAAATAAAACCAATAGCAAGATGAAAAAGCGCACCTTTCGCCCCGAGAGTCTGATGATGTCTTACGGCTATCACCCGGAATGGTCGGAGGGAGCCGTAAAATGTCCGATTTACCAGACTTCCACCTTTGCATTTCGAAGTGCTGAGGAAGGCAAAGATTTTTTCGAGCTGGCTTACGGCCTGCGGGAGCCTGAAGCGGGAGAGCTGCCGGGACTGATTTACAGCCGGGTGAACAATCCCAACCTGGAGATTCTGGAAGAGCGCCTGACGCTATGGGACAATGCCGGGGCCGGCGCTGTTTTCGCCAGTGGCATGGCGGCTATTTCCACGGTATTGTTCGAATTCCTCAAACCGGGGGATCTGCTGCTGTACAGCAGTCCTTTGTACGGCGGTACCGCACACTTTATTACAGAGGTGTTGACCAAATACGGTATCGAGATCATGCCGTTTTATCCTGGCCAGGAAAAGGCGGAAATTTTGCAAGCTCTGGAACGCCAGGGAAGGAATTCACGGCCTGTCATGATCTACCTGGAAACCCCGGCCAACCCGACTAATGCGCAGATCGACCTCGCCGTCATGCGGGAGCTGGCCGATGATTTGTCGACGGAGGAGCTTCCGGTACGGCTGGTCGTCGATAACACTTTCATGGGACCGCTCTGGCAACACCCATTATCCTGGGGTGCCGATCTTGTCATTTATTCTGCAACGAAGTACATCGGCGGGCACAGCGACCTGATCGCGGGTGCGGTACTCGGCAGTCGAGCGTTGATTGACCGGGTTAAAAACCTGCGCACTTTCTTCGGCAGCATGCCCAGCCCCTGGACCAGTTGGCTGCTGATGCGCAGCCTGGAGACCCTCAAGCTGCGCATGGAACAACAGGTACGCAACGCTCAGCAAATCGCGGAATTCCTGAGGGAACACCCATTGGTCGAACGCGTGCATTATCTCGGCCTTCTCGACGAGAGCGACGGCCTCGAATTCGAGATCTATCAACGGCAGTGCAGCGCCCCCGGCGCCATGATCGCTTTTGAAGTCCAGGGCGGCGAGGCTGGCGCCTTTGCTTTTCTCAACCACCTGCGTCTCATCAAAATGGCTGTCAGTCTTGGCAGTACGGAATCTCTGGCGCAGCACCCATACACCATGACTCACGCAGGGATCCCGCCTGAAGAGAAAGAACGAATGGGTATTACTCCCGGTCTGGTTCGCCTGTCAGTGGGCGTAGAGCACGCCCCTGACCTGATCCGCGATATCGGTGAAGCCCTGGAGGCGGTGGGAAATGCAGTCAGCAGCAGGCAGTCAGCAGTAGACAGTAGACAGTTATGATACGTTTGTGCTAATGGAATCACTGTTTGGCCGGTTCTGCGAATTCCTTCGAATCAGAGAGTCCACATCGCTCTCCGGCGGCGGCATACAGGCCTATTGGAAAGAAGCCTTTGATTGAGAAAACTTTTAACCCGGATTATTCATGGGGTCTTCGTCATGAGAAGCCAAAGTGGTTGTCAGGCTTGGGCTTCCGCCCAGACGGGCAGGCACGAATGAGGCGCGCAGCCGTATCCCCAGATACGGTG
>CAZWDL010000217.1:0-5822 GCA_964632995.1 uncultured Saprospiraceae bacterium | reverse complement strand
CAGAAATCCCAGCCGTGCCAGGGGCAGCGCAGCAAGCCGTTTTCAATAGAGCCTTCCCCAAGCGGGCCGCCCTGATGCGGGCATTTATTGTCGAGGGCGGTGAGCTGCCCTTTCCAGTGCGACAGGCAGATGTCCTTGTGCCCGGCGGTGACCGTCATGACGCGGCCTTCCGGGAGCTGCTTTTTATCGTCGAGTACTTTGTGCCAGGTGTTTGTTTTTTTCATCTTGATCTTGGTTTCTAAAGCGGCCGAAACTGTTCCTAAAAAAATCTACAGTCTGCCAATCCAGGATTTATAAATCCTGGATTGGCAGACTGTAGATAAGAATAATGATTGCGGCCAAATGTCTCAGCCAAGACAGAGGGTGCGGCCATAGGCGCCTATCATTCCCTCATGATGCACACTTATACGAATATCAACACCGGCCGCCGGCTCCACTGGCTTAGCCAGATCATCGCCAAAGCCAACCGGGCTTACAACTGGGACGAGGGCTTAGTGGCCCGCCGATAAAGGCCCTCATCTCCCTCCCCACCTTTCCTTCACCCGGTCCACCACATAATACACCACCGGCACCAGGTAAACAGTCAGGATCAGCGAGGAGAGCAGGCCGCCGATGATGACCCAGGCCAGGCCGTTCTTCCACTCGCTGGCCGTGCCTTGCGCCAGGGCGATGGGCAGCATGCCGAAGGCCATGGACAAGAAGCGCAGACATTCCTTTGAGTTGTGCTTCATGCTCAGAAACCGCAGCATCCTAAAGATTTAACATTAAAGATGAGTATATTTGTGTATGAATAGTTGGATTGATTTAAATTCCTACATGAATTATGACAAGTGTATAGGGTTTTTAGAAATGCTACCGAATTGTCTGATGTAATACTAAGCCAATGAGTGATTTTTTCAAACACGGCAGCCGATGGGTACGGGCGGATTTTCACCTGCATACTGCGGCGGCAGATGAGTTCAACAAACGGGAGATTGTCCAGGAAACCTATGCGCGTGATTTTATCAACCGGCTTTGTGCGCAAGGCATACACCTTGCCGTAGTCACAAACCACAATGAATTTGACAAAAATGAATTTTTGGTGTTAAAAGACGAAGCGGCAAAAAAAGACATTTTCCTGTTGGCGGGCGTAGAGTTTTCGGCCAAAGACGGGCAACGGGGCATTCACATCCTGATCGTATTCGATGAAAGTTGGTACGAAGGTGAATGTGAAGATATTAACTTTTTCCTCGGCCGCGCCTTCCATTTGAAACCCGACTATAATAAAAGCCCCTATGATGTGAATGCTGATTATGACCTCTGTGAGGCAGTAAGGGAGCTGGATAAGTTTGGAAAGAACTATTTCTTCGTCATGGCGCATGTAGATTCCAAGAACGGCTTATTGAAAGAAGTGAGGGGTAGAAATTTGAAGGAATTAGTAGTTGCCCCTGAGTTCAAGAGCAATGCATTAGCCTTCCAAAAAAGCACGAGCGCAGATAAGAGGCGGGAATGCGAAAGGCTGATGGAGCGAAAATTGGCGCTGGTGGAAGGCTCTGATAATGCCGAGGCGGGCATGAAAGGCGTCGGTATCTGCAACGGCAACAACCGCAAATGCTACCTCAAAATCGGCGCCTTCACCTTCGAGGCGGTAAAATTTGCGCTGATCCACCACGAGGAACGGGTGCGGGCGACCTTGCCCAGGGCCCAGGGCCTTTACATCAGTTCGGTTGAAATAGAACGGGGCGAGGGAGAGCCCCTAACCTTACCCCTAAGCCCCGATCTGAACACCCTCATTGGCGTGCGCGGCAGCGGGAAGTCTTCATTGCTGGAGACGGTGCGCTTTGGGCTGGGGCTGGAGGCCAGCGAAACGCCGAAAGACTACAAAAACGAGATTGTACGCCGCTTTCTGGGCGCGGGCAACCGGCTGCTCCTGCATCTGGCCGAGGCCGACGGGAATATCAAATATACCATACGGCGGGAATGGGGAGGGCGCCCCTATGTATTGGATGCCGCAGGTGAAATACAAGAGGGCTTACTACCTGTGAAGCTGCTCCCCACGGCCTACTATGGGCAGAAAGACATCGAAGAATTGGGTAAAAATTTCGATGCCCAATATGTGGAAGACAAACTGCTCAAAGAGCATTTGGCGGACGCCAAAGCCAGAGAAGCTGAGCTAGTGGAGGAAACTGAGCGAGTATTCAATCAGTTACAGAAAATTTCCGATTTACGCAGTCAGCGGGAAGAGGTTGCGCAGCGCATCGCACACCTGGAATTGGAAATAACAGCGTTTGAGGCATCCGGCCTGCAGGAACTGGTCGCCAAAGAGCTCAACTTCGCGGATGACGAAACCAAATTAGGCCAGATTGGGAACGAGCTGTCCGAGATGGCCGAGCGCCTGCTCGAAGTGGTGGAAAGCTACGGTTGGAAATCGTACCTGAACTATCGTGCGAAGGAGCCGGGCAACGTTGATTTCTTTGAAAAGGAGGTGTTTCCTGTCATTCGTGAATTGGTGGAAGTAGGAGAAGAAGTGCGGGCAAAGTTTTCCAAATCAGCATCTGATGACTCTTCCATAACAGACAGGTGGGAAAAGGTACAAATCAAATTCAACCAACTTCGGGAGTCGCTCCAGGAGGAATTCCGGCAAGCCAAGCAACGGATCAACAATCCGAATGTGGATGTGGAGACCCACAAGCAAAACAAACAAGCCCTCAACCGGGAGAAAACAAAACTCAAAACGATTGACGCAAAACTCAATGAGGCCCAACAGCTGGAGCAAAAGTTAACCGAATGTCTCGATAACCTGGAGGCGCATCGCCGGGAGATGTTCGAAATTATCGAAAGGGAAATTCAAAAACTAAATGACCTGGGGCTCTCATTTCGCATAGAGGCCACTTATCAGGGAGACAAAGATATTTTCAAGGACTGGCTTGCGCAAAACACAAACGGGCTGCACAGGGATAATCATGCCAGAAGAATTACAGCGCATTATGACGACCCCATCCAAATATTTCGGGATTTACACGAGGACGATTCCGAGCTGGCCAAAATCCTGAAAGGGGGAAGTCTCCTGCCTAGATTCAGAGAAGCCTTCAGCAAAGATGTAGCTTTACTGACCTGGCGCGTACCGGATAAATATGAGTTTTTTTACAACGATAAGCCTTTAGAACGCTATTCCATCGGGCAAAAGTCCACTGCCCTCATTGCCTTCGTACTGGCCCACGAAGAGAAAAAGCTGTTCATTATCGACCAACCGGAAGACGACCTGGACAACTACACGGTGGCCAAAGAAATCATTGGCAGAATCAGGCAACTCAAGCCTTCTACCCAGTTTGTATTTGCTACCCACAACCCCAACATCCTGGTGTTGGGGGACAGCGAGCAAGTAGTGATCTGCCAATATCACGATGATGAGAACCGCATTGAATTCAGGCATGGCAGTATTGACAGCCCGGATATCCAACAGACGGCCATCAACATCATGGAAGGTGGCCAGGAGGCCTTCGACCGCAGGAAAAACGTATATCAACTATGGAAGCGCTAGAGGTACTTAATATCATAGCAGGGGGCGAAACCAGCAAGGCCCAATTCAAACTGAACGTGACCAACGCGACCAGCATCGCTCAGGAAATGGTAGCTTTCGCCAATACCAAAGGCGGCTTGATTATTGTCGGGGTGAATGATAAAACAGGGGCTGTGGAAGGCTTGTCTTATCAGGACATCCAGCGCATCAATAATTTACTCACTACCGCGGCTAACGAGCACGTGAAGAGCCCCATTAGCATTGAAACAGAAACCGTAGAAGTAGAACCGCAGAAACGGATTATCCTGGCACGGGTTCCAGAGGGCATCAGCAAACCCTATAAGGATAAAGACGGGTTGGTTTTTGTAAAGAACGGCTCCGACAAACGCAAAGTGACCAGTAATGAAGAATTGATGCGCCTGCTGCAAACCGGTGGAAGTTTGTATGCCGAAGAGCAAATTTTACTCCATTGCTCTTATACCGATATTGACTGGGGCAAATTCAAGCAGTTTTATGAAACCACCTACAGCGAACCCATAGAACCGGGCCGGGAGCGCAAGTTTGAGAACCTCCGACTCGGGCAGGACGGTAAACCCAATCTGGCAGGCGCCTTGCTTTTTACCAACAACCCGCAAAAATCCATCACCGGCTTTTTTATCACAGCCATCTGGTTTTGGGGCAATGACCTGGAGGCAGATAACTACCGTGCATCAGATTATTTAAGAGGCACGCTGCCCGAACAATTTAGCCGGGCAAAGGATTTTGTGATGAGAACACTCCACAAAATTCAAAGCGGCGACACCTTCAACAGTCCCGGCGCCCTGGAAATACCTGAAATCGTCCTGACAGAATTGCTGACCAATGCCTTGATACACCGGGACTACTTTATCAAGGATACTATTAAGCTATTCATCTTTGAAAACAGGATTGAAATCATCAGCCCCGGCAGATTGCCCAACAATTTGACCGTAGAGCAAATGAAAAGAGGTATTCGTAAGAAGCGGAACGATATTCTTGATTCCCTCGCACCTGCTTTGCTCAATTACAAGGGGGGCGGCAGTGGGGTCTTACGCGCGCTGCGCGCTTATCCCCACATTGATTTTTTCAATGATACCGAAGCAGAACAGGTCCGGGTAGTGATTCATCGTACGGCAAAATTAGAAGCATGAGCATTACCACCGAACATACCTTCGAATCCGCTATAGTTATCGGACAAGTTCGAATTACCCGATAACTAAATTCATCTCCCTCCCCACCTTTCCTTCACCCGGTCCACCACATAATACACCACCGGCACCAGGTAAACAGTCAGGATCAGCGAGGAGAGCAGGCCGCCGATGATGACCCAGGCCAGGCCGTTCTTCCACTCGCTGGCCGTGCCTTGCGCCAGGGCGATGGGCAGCATGCCGAAGGCCATGGACAAGGTAGTCATCAGGATGGGCCGCATCCGTTCTTTCCCGGCGATGATGAGGGCTTCTTTAAAGTGCTTGCCCTGAGCCTTGAGCTGGTTGGTGAAATCGACGATCAGGATGGAGTTTTTGGTGACCAGCCCCATCAGCATGATCAGGCCCAGCAGCGCAAACAAGCTCAGGTTGCTCATCGATAGATTCAAGGCCAGAAACGCTCCGATCGCCGCTACCGGTATGGCGAACAGGGCTACGAAGGGATAGATGTAACTGTCGTACAGGGCCACCAGGATGAGGTAGATCAGCAAAAACGAAATCGCCAGGACGGAGCCCAGGGCTCCAAAACTGTCGTTCTGCCGCTTGATATCGCTGCCCCAGGTGAGTTCCATTCCCTCCGGTAATGGATTCTCTTTCAGGTACGCTACGACATCGTCCGCGACCGTTCCCGAGGGCCGGCCCAGGGCGTCGGCGGTGAGCGTGACGGCGGGCTGCCGGTCCAGGCGCTCCAGAAGCGAGGGCGAGCGGTCCCGAACCACTTCCGCGAATTGCGATACCTGCACCGGGAAGCCCATGGGATTGAGTATATTCAGGCGGTTCACGCTTTGGTAATCCCGGCGATCGAGATCCTGCAGCCATATCCTTACCGGATATTCCGTGTCTCCCTCGGTGAGCGTGGCGTCGTCATTGCCGGTGAAGGCGATGCGCAGATTTTGCGCGGTATAGGCGGTAGTCAGCCCCAGGCGCTGCATTTTGTCTTTGTCGGGGGCGACCTTGAATTCAGGGCTTCCTTCTTCCACGGAAAGCTGTACGTTATCCGCGCCGGGAATACGCTGCACAACTTCCCGCAGCCCTTTGCCCGTTTCCATGACCTGCGCCAGGTCGTTTCCGCTCAAGGTCATTTCGATTGGCGCCGTACG
>CAZWDL010000216.1:0-6060 GCA_964632995.1 uncultured Saprospiraceae bacterium | reverse complement strand
TTTTCTCCGTCAAACTTCCATAGTTGGCGGGCTTGACCACCCTGATAGCGCTTTACCTTTTCATTATGATCGTGCATATGCACAAAAAACCAAATCCCGTCCTCGTTTTGTATCCCATTATAAGCCCGGTGAAGGGGCACTATTGACTTTGTTTTGGAATTTAAGTCTAGCGTTACTAATTGGGGCTCAGGAAATTTATTGAATACACCCGTGCTGAAGATTAATTTGCCATTCGGCGTCCAGCCTACCGTATTTGCGTTTCCCAAGTAGGTGCGTCTGCTTGTTACGCCCCCTTCCAAAGGCATCGTATACACCTCTATAGGCCCTTCATAGGTAGCTGAATAGGCAATGGTTTTGCCATCAGGCGAAATCGCAGGATGACGCTCATCTTCTGCGTGGGTAGTGAGTCGTTGGGCGAGTCCTCCTTCGATAGAGGTTTTCCAAATATCACCTTCGGCAACAAACACGATAGTATTTTGATGAATATCAGGATGCCGATAATAACCTTCGAACCCCTGAGCAGACAACTGTTCTATGCCTATTGTTGACCAAAGGATAATCGATATTAAAACAGGAAAAATAATTTTGTATTTCATCATTTATTAAATTTTAAATTGTAGTACAGATACTTCTCTTTACGGCAAGTTGTCCTTTGAGCGACGTGCCATCAATAACTGTCGGGTTTTCTAGGAGTGCTTTTTCCTTTATCCGGCGTTGAAGAACCGCCTCCCTTAGCGCTGCTAAGGTCGGGAACCTTCGCCTTGGCTAAAGAAAAAATCACTCGCCTATCGAAACCCGACACTTATTAATCGCACGTCGCTGAAGGATTTATTGACATTCTGTAAGTGTATCATAAAATCATCTTTTCATTAATGCAACAACGATGCAAAAATAGGAAATAAATTTGTTGCTGCAACTAAGTTGCGTTAAACTTGCATCATGGGAGTAGCAAGAAGAACAAAATCGGTTAAAAGCTTGCTCGAAATATTTGAGCAAACCAGTGAAGCGTTATCAGCGATAGACTTAGTAGAACGTCTTAAAGCGAAAATGAATAAGACTACTGTTTATCGAATATTGGAAAGGTTGGAAGATGAAGGCGTGCTTCACGCATTTAAGGGAAGGAATGGCTTGCAATGGTATGCAGTATGCAAAGGTTGCACCTCTTCACATCACTCAGCGACGTGCCATCAATAACTGTCGGGTTTTCTAGGAGTGCTTTTTCCTTTATCCGGCGTTGAAGAACCGCCTCCCTTAGCGCTGCTAAGGTCGGGAACCTTCGCCTTGGCTAAAGAAAAAATCACTCGCCTATCGAAACCCGACACTTATTAATCGCACGTCGCTCAGATCTACATCCGCACTTTCAATGTCGTAACTGTGGTAAGACGGAATGTTTGGATTTAGAACTTTCCATGCCAAGTGTACCTCAATATAAAATTGATTCAGCAGAGCTTCTATTGATTGGTCAATGTGAGGATTGTCTTTCGTAGTATTGGCTACAATCGGGTCAGGCGGGGGAATTTCACCCCTGCCTTCCCACAGAACCGTGCGTGAAAGTCTCCCTTCACACGGCTCTTCATGTTCTTTGTCGCTGTGAGTATACTCATGATTGTACCAGTTTCCAATGCTCAAACAAGTTGGGAGTTTCCCTGTACCGACGTTTGAGCCAGCGAACTGACGCATACTTATACAAGCCCTTCTCCCATTTCACCCATTTGAGCAAACGGTGGTTGAGGCCATTCCATACCGGACGCATTCCTGCTTCCCAAAATTTGTGGTAGTAGTTGATCAGTCCACGGATGATTGGATTCAGCTTTTGCGCAAGTTCCCGCAAAGGTATCCTGCGCTTGTGGATCTCCAATTCTCTGAACTTTTCCCGCATGGCTTTCTTCGCATTGTTGCTCACAAAGATGCCGGGAAGTAATCTACGACCACCTTTCACCTCACGCGATACCGGACGGATACTGAACCCAAGAAAATCATATTTTCTCGGGTACTTCATTTCCGAATGGCCACGCAGGTTTACAATTTTGGTTTTGTCAGGGTGTAAGGTCAGTTTGCAGGCTCGCATACTGTCTTTCCCTAAAAAACCTCATCACCACCCCTTCCCCAACAATTCCCGCACATCGACTTCATTCAGCACCTCTTGGCACGATTCAAAATCTGTAGAATCAATGCGATCGTAGCGGACTTCGAAGGCGCTGCGGGTTTCTACCTGCCGAATGCGCTCCTGTGCTTTCTCTTTTTCGCCCAGTGCAAGGTCGACCCAGACGTCTTTCAGAATATCCGGAATTTGACCGAAAATGCTGAAGATATTGCTGAGGCGATCGCTCAATAATTCATGTACGCGATCTTCGACCGTGCCGCGGTAGCGCATATTGTAGACCTTGACGGTGTCCAGGCGCTGCCCGATGCGTTGAATCCGGCCTTTGCGCTGCTCCAGGCGGGTCGGATTCCAGGGTAAGTCTAAATTGATCAAGGCGCCCAGGCGCTGCAGGTTGAGGCCCTCACTGGCGCTGTCGGTCCCGAAGAGTATTCGGATGTCATCGGATTGTACCGCTCGCTTGATGGTTTCCTTCTCCACACGCTGATAGCGCCCCTTCAGCCAGATGCCTGATTTGCCGGATCCAGCATAAACGCCAATCTTCTTACCGGGCTGTGCCCGGGCTACGCGTTCGGCAAAGTAGTGCACCGTATCGTAATACTGGCTGAATATAATACACCCCAGGTCTGCCCAGCCGCTCTGAAAAAGAAGCTCGTCGAGTCGCTCCAGTTTGGGATCGGCATCGGTGTATTCATCGAGTTGCCGGATCAAGCGCTGCAAAATCTCCTCCTGTTCCGGACCGATCCGGGCGGCAATACCGGTAGGGGCTTCCTCTATCACATCATCTTCTTCCTCTTCCTCCATCCATTCTGGATCGTGCCCCAGCATTTTGATCGCCGTTTTGCGGCCGGCTTCCATACTACTACCAATGCGGCGCAACAGCAGGGTCTTGATAAATCCAGCCCCCTTCATCACTTCGCCCAATGACGTACTAAATTCTTCCGCCGTGTGGTAGGCATCTTCCAGATAACCCTTCAAAGGAATGGCATCTTTGGGCGCTTCGCCGTACAGAACTACTTCGACCTTTTTCAGGAAAGGCTCTCCGGTTTCTTCATTGATGGTTTCTTCCAGAAATTTGCGCGTACGGCGGACAATATGACGCACATAAGGATTGTACTTCTCGAACAAGCCTTCTTCCCGCTCAATCGACCGTTTATAGCCGGGATTGAGCTGATCGACTGTTTCGGGCTTAAGTGCATAATCCCGTGGTGACATCTCCAGGGCCCGCCGAATTCGTCCAAATAAGCGGTCATTCTCGTAGGTCGGCGGAAATGGATTGCGCAGCCATTCCCAAAGCCGGTGTTTGTCCTGAAAGGTGCGTGCAGTACCATCGACTAACTTGAAGCTTGTTTCCTTGGATTGGGTACGCCACCAGGAAAAGTCATTCCCCAGTACATGGGGAGCGCCTGCGCCTAAGACAGAGAGCAGGTCGTAGGCCTCGATGGGGTATAATTGCACCGGCGTAGCCGTTCCCAGCATCATGCTTTTGGTACGGGGGGAAAGCTGCAGAAGAAAAGCCATCATATTATTGGGTTCTGGCGGTTCATCCTGAGCGTTTTCCTTCAGGTTTTTTCGGCGCGACCGGTGTGCCTCATCCACAATGACACATTCGTACTCTTTTTCCAGTAAACGCTGCACGACGTCCGAGCCGCGAATCACTAAGCCCTGACTGATAATGCCAAAGCGACGCGGGCATTTGAGAATGGCTTTCTTTGGGTTGTTATTTTCGTGTACGTGGCCGGTTTCATCGATCCAGGCGTTTTTATCCCAGACCGCTGAAGGCAGCCCCAGTAGCTTCAATAGTTCATCCTGCCACTGATAGACCAACGTCTTGGGGGCAATCACCAAGACGGGCTTATCGCTTTGCAAGGCCATCAGCATAGCCGCCATAGCCAGTTGCACCGTTTTGCCCAGGCCTACCTGATCGGCCAGGACAAAGCGGGCGCCTCTCCCACAGCGGTGCTCTTCATAGGCCAGCTTAACGAAATATTTCTGATGCCCCCACAAGCCAAAATGCTCCCGGTAGATCGGGTTCTCCACTACCGCAGCTTCGGGTTCCGGTTTTTCCCGCCATTTGTCGAGTGGCACTACTTTGCGCCCGCTCAATCGCTTGATGTCCGTGATGATCGCTTCGGAGAGCAAACAAGCGCGAGCGTCATTCCACAGGGCATCAAACTCTTCCTGCACCCAGGTAACGGCTGCCGGCGAAGGGTCTTCCCAGATCAATTCGTAATTCAACTGCCAGCCCGACTTGCTTTCGTTGGCGCTGCCGAGGAAGGCCGTCTGACTGCCGTCCGCAAACGTCAACACCCCCGCCTTACCGTGGACCAGCCCAAAGGCTTGATCGGGCAGCACGCGGATTTCCAGCTTTTTAGAGACGAGCAATTGGTACAAACGAGACAGACGCTCCTGCAGGCCGTCATTATAAAGTTGATCGATCTCCTTTTTCCATTCCTGAGTTAAGGCCAGATGGGCAGCCTTGGCCGTTTGCACGTCGAGCGGATCAAGAGAAGAATTGGCCACCATGCGTACTTTCCCCGGCATTTGGGCGATAGCCTCGCCGGCAATTTCCAGCATGGAAGAGCTGAAATATCCCGCAATGCGGTCGTAGCGCACTGCTTTTTCCAGCCGGTCCCGAAAAAAGTGTGTACCTAATGATTGCCGACGGGAGGAGTAGCGTTGCATGAAGCTTTAGTTTTCCTGTACAGCCAATTGAGAAAGGGAACATTTCTGAATAATACGCCGGGTGAGCTCTTCAAAATCCTGATAAGCTTTTCGAACGGCTTTGACGTGGGCTCCAATAGCTCCATCAGACGGCTTCAATAAAAACAAGGGCTTATTGGCTTCCATAGACATAGGAGCCAGGCTGTGGTAATGCTTCAATAATCCCAGACAATTTTCATCATCCATGACGGAGGTATGAGTTGACGATTCCCCCAGGAGATGAGAGCGATACACATCGGGAATTCGGTCAGCAAAACGTAAATAGGCTTTCACCGGGCGCCTTTCCTTAGCCGTGTATTGCATGATTACATAGCCTCCCGGTTCTACCTCACCGGTAGGCACTTGTGATCTATCTTTATCTTCTGGATAACTCTCTAGTCGCCGTGTCCAGCCGCTTTTCCAGTTCTTTAAGGTGTTCCCCAGGTTCTTGATCCCCTGCAAAGAGAACATGTCGGATGCTACCGGGATGATCACCGTATCGGAGGTAAGCAGGGCAGTACGGTTGATCGCCCCCAGGTTGGGGCCTACATCAATGAGCACGACGTCAGCCTGATGTTGTCGCGCCGCCTCTTCAATAATCGTTTTAAAGGAGCTGATTACCTTAAAACTATAGATATCGCCGTCCAGACACTTCAGCCAGGCATCACTAAATTTATCTTCGTATAAAGACAACGATAAACTACCGATCAGCAGGGCGATGTTGTCGTCAATAGCTTCTACATGTACGCCTTGAAACCCTTCGCCCTCTGCAATCGGGTTGATTGCATCGCGGATCGTTAGTCTTTTGTGTTCGTCGAAGGTCTCATAAAGCCGGTCTTCATCTAAGAAAAGGGCACTCAGATTACTCTGTGGGTCCAGGTCTACGGAAAGCACCCGGTATCCTAGTTCCGAAAACATGTACGACAGGTTGTACACCATCGTAGTCTTTCCCACCCCGCCTTTATTATTGAAAAATACAATTTTATGCATGCCAGCTCTCATTTATGTAGATGGTAACGCTAAGGATTAACTTCCGTAGCTCTTGTTCTGTCATAGGTATGAAATTATGTTATATCAACATGTACCGGATGTGGCCGGTTCCTACCCCACCGCATCATTCTCCACATACCCCCGCAACAACTTCGCGGCTTCCACATCCCGGGCCCAGTGGGGAATACTCTCGGTTTTCCTGATCATATACCCCAGGATGGCCAGGATGAGCGCCCGGCTGTTCCAGTAGTCGGGCCATTCGTGGT
>CAZWDL010000215.1:0-6061 GCA_964632995.1 uncultured Saprospiraceae bacterium | reverse complement strand
CTTTTGATCTAAAAGTAGCTAGAATAAATCTTATGCTACTTTGCGATTGCCCTGGTGTTGTGAATGAATTACTTGTAAGAACCAAAGTTATTTCACATCTTTACCCTGAAAAATCTGTTTCTCATCCTGAAATTTCAGGGTTATGCAACCTTACTATCCCCGTTTTGCAGAAAAAAAGATACTCCAGTTAGCCTCCTATTTTCCTGCAGTGGCAATTGTCGGACCTCGTCAGGTCGGAAAAACTTCTTTAGTGCAAGCCATCAGGAATCAACTTGATAGCCCCTCCGTCTATCTGGATCTTGAAAGTCCGGACGATCTCATCCGACTTGATAATCCATCGCTGTTTCTGAATCCATTGGCAGATCATACGGTAATCTTGGATGAAGTACAAAAACTTCCTTCTCTGTTTCCCCAATTACGGGGAATCATTGATCGCGAAAGACATCCCGGTAGGTTTACAAAAATAAAATATTCGACTACTCCGAAACTCAGCCGCGGCTTCTACATAGCCCAGTCAGATCTGAAAACCCAAAAACATTTCGTAATCTGTCCGGTAGAAAAGGGGTTTCCGCTCTCGGAAGAAGTGCGCGTGTTAGGATATCGAGAATTAGAGACGATTTTTGACGAATAAGTACCAGAAAAATAATCCGGACTAAGAGCTTGTTGGGAGTTTGCTTTTGATGCCGAAAATGACCAGATTTGGGTTCTCACGAAGCCATTTTTGAGCTTCGTAGTGGAACTACGGGGCGAAAAAAGGGTGAAGTGAGGTCCCATAGATGGTTATTTGTAGGCCAAAGGTAAACTCCCAACAAGCTCTTAGTCCGTTACTCCAGCACCAGCCCCTCATCCTTTCGAAACGCCTTGTACCGCCCTTTGCCGAATTTCGTCCCGTTGAACTCGATGCTTCCGCGCAGTTCGGTTTGTTGATCTTCCGGCAGCTTGTTGAAGTCCGCACATTTTTTCGAGCAGCAGTGGTCATATTTTTCGGCGCAGGCCGGGCACTGGATGAAGAGGATGTGGCAGGCGTCGTTGGCGCAGTTGATGTGAGTGTCGCAGGGTTCGCCGCACTGGTGGCAGCGGGCGATGACGTCCTCGCTGATGCGTTCGCCCATGCGTTCGTCGAAGACGAAGTTTTTCCCCACGAATTTATTGGGCAGGCCCTGCCGTTCGCACTGGCGGGCGTATTCGATGATGCCCCCGTCGATCATGTGCACGCGTTCGAAGCCTTTGTGGAGGTAGTAAGCGCTGGCCTTCTCGCAGCGGATGCCGCCGGTGCAGTACATGATGATGGACCTGTCTTTTTTGTCTTCCAGCATTTCCTCCACCAGGGGCAGGGCCTCGCGGAAGGTTTCCACATCCGGGCAGATAGCCCTTTCGAAGTGACCGACTTCGCTCTCGTAGTGGTTGCGCATGTCGACGACGAGCGTCTCGGGGTTTACCAGCAGCTCATTGACCTCTTCCGCGCTGAGGTGCCGGCCGCGGCGGGTGACGTCGAAGCTGCGGTCGTCGAGGCCGTCGGCGACGATCTTGGAGCGCACCTTGATCTTGAGCTTGTAGAAGGATTTGCCGTCATCATCTACGGCGATGTTGAGGCGGACGGCGTCGAGCCAGGGGATGCTGTACAGGTCCTTTTTGAAGGCTTCGAAATTGGCTTCCGGCACTGACAGCTGCCCGTTGATGCCTTCCTGCGCTACGTAGATGCGGCCGAAGACGCCGAGCTTGTTCCAGCGGCGGTACAGGTCGTTGCGGAAGGCCCGGGGATCCTCCAGTTGATGGTAGCGGTAAAAGGAAAGCGTCACGCGTGGCTCGTCGCTTTCTTGCATACGGCGCTTGAGCTCGTCGCCGTTGACGAGGTTGTATAGTCTCATGTTTGTCGTTTTGGTACGGTTAATAAATAACGGCAAGTTGCAGGCTTGCTGTACCAGGGAAATTTCCTCCGAGGCGGAAAGATACGGTTATTCTTTTGGATTGAAAACCATTCTGATTTTAACGAACTTCCCAATAATCCCGACGAAAGAGTAAATTGCTCTCCTTACATTTGCGGTTCATAAAGACCTATGAATCGCATCCTCTATATCCAGTTGTCCACGCTCTTCTTCCTGCAGATGTTCATCTGGGGCAGCTGGTACGTCACCACGGGCACCTTTCTGCTGCAGACGGCCGGCTTCAGCGGCCGGGAAGTGGGATTGGTGTACACCACCACCGCACTGGCGGCTACCCTCTCTCCTTTTCTGCTGGGTATCCTGGCCGATCAACTCTTCTCTACGGAGCGCTTGCTGGCACTATTGCACGGCTCAGGAGGGCTGCTCATGCTGGGGATATCTTTTATCGACGAGTTCGCCGTATTCTTTCCCGTGCTGGTGCTTTACGCGCTGCTGTATATGCCCACTTTTGCTTTGACCAGCGCGCTCTGCTTTCACAATCTCCGCGACGGCGCGCGCGAATTTCCCAAGGTTAGGGTATGGGGCACCATCGGCTGGATCATTGCGGGGCTGGCCATCAGTTTTTTCGACCTGGAGCCCACGCCGGTCCCGATGCGCATTTCGGCGATCACCTCCTTCCTCACGGCCGCCTATTGCCTGACGCTGCCACATACGCCGCCGCAGCCAAAGGTGGGCAAGCGTTCGCTGAAAGATTTCCTGGGACCTGACGTACTACGTCTGCTCAAACGCCCTTCCTTCGCCGTGCTGATCATCAGCCTGATCCTCATCAGTATTCCCTCCGGCTTTTACTACACCTTCACCAACTCTTTTCTTACGGAAATAGGAGTGGAGAACCCGGCGGGCAAGATGACGGTCGGCCAGATGTCGGAAGTGATCCTGATGCTCTTTATGCCCTTCTTTTTCTCCCGGCTGGGCTACAAGTGGGTGATCGCCATCGGCCTGTTCGCCTGGGGCGCCCGCTACGCGCTCTTCGCCTGGGGCGACGCCGGCCCGCTGGTGTGGATGCTGTGGCTGGGCATCCTGCTGCACGGCGTGGCTTTCAACTTCACCGCGCTGACCGGCCAGATCTACATCGACCAGATCGTACCGAAGCATGTTCGCAGTACCGCGCAGGGCTTTATGAGTATGGCCACGCTGGGTTTCGGAGCCCTGCTCGGGGCCTATATCGCCGGCGAGGTGGTGGAGCACTTTACGGTCGCCCAGCAGCAACACCTGTGGCGCTCCATCTGGATGGTGCCGGCGACGATCGGACTGGTGGTGACGGTGGGATTCATTCTCTTTTTCAAGGAAAAAACGGAGGACTAGTGCCTCGGGCATTAGTAGAGGTTGCCGAACCTTCGGCCGGCGGGCCTGTGGGGCCCCTGAAGCGACCGCTTCAGGGTTGTGGGGGCTCGGCTATCGCCTCGCTGAGGCTGCACGCTCCGCAAAGCCCAACTTCCAACTATACACTCCCGCCAACCCCATACGACCATAAGCCCCCCTCCTTCCAATTCCGGAAGGAGACCGGGAAACAACCCGGGACTTCTACTTTTTCCGAAAAGCCGATCCAACGCAAAATATTTAGATTTTAACTACCTTTCTAAATCGATTGAACGGCTATGCTCAGCCTGGCAGTTGTGAAAATCATGGTTTACCAAGCCTCAGATGATGACCCCAGCAAAACTAAAGCACAAAAACAAAGACAGGGTTACCACCACTCTCCCGCCTGGCGGCGTCAAGCTATCGTATTATCCATGGATATTTGCAGCGCTGTTCAGCCTCCTGTTCTTGCCCTGCCCCCCCCGTTTAGCGGCTCAAACCCTGACCGAAGGTTTTAAAAAAATCCTCATAGAAGTCAATGGCATTCCATTTAATCAGTTTGTAGCGATCGTACAGGACAGAGAAGGTTTTCTCTGGTTGAGTACGGGAGAAGAGTTGCTGAAATACGATGGTTATGAAGCAAAGGTGTACCGGAATAATCCGAAAGACTCTACCTCACTTGGTCACCCATATGTGAGAAAGCTGTATGTAGATACGCAAGGAGAACTGTGGGCCGGGCATAAAAAGGATTGAGCCGGTATAAAGGTAATTGAGACCAAACGGGTGATACTTGTAAAATAGCAGGCTATGGTAATCCCTATCTCCGAAAAAATGCCGGAGCGAGTCAGATAGACGGTATAAGTTGACTGGATTCTAAGGACGATATAGTCTCCAAGTCACAGATCCAGCAGGCTGGCCTCCAGCAGCGCCTGCACATAGGCGATACGGCCGTTGATCTCCTGTTCGCGGGCGCCGACCAGGGACTGCAGCGCCTCGAGCACCGGCCGGAATCCCGCCACCTCATTGCGGTAGTTGGTGCGGGCGAGACGCAGGTTTTCGGCAGCGCTCTCTGTCAGCTGCCGGGCCAGGCGTAGCTGGGCCCGGGCCTGCTCCATTTGTAGCGCCACACGGATCGCTTTATTTTGCTGCTCATTGCGGTAGGCATCGGCTTCGTTGCGCAGCTGTTCCATCTTCAGGTTTTCCAGCTGTTCCCCATAACGCTTATCATTGCCCTGGTAAATCGGGACACTCATGGTCAGGCCGATGTAGCTCTGGCCGTACCAGCGGTCGAATTTGTACAAATCCGGCGCGTCGGAGAAGAAGTTGGCGCCCAGGAAGCCCTCCGCATTGACGCTGGGCAGGCGGGAGCGCTGCAGGCGGTCGAGGGCGATACGAGAGGCCTCGAGTTGCAGGTTGATTTGTTGCACCTGGTAATTGTCGCTTGCGTCCAGGGAAACGGTTTCTTCCAGAGACAGTTCCAGGCTGTCAGTGAGCGATAGCGTTTGTCCGGCCGGAAAATTCATTTCCAGTTTGAGGTCTGCCTGACTTGCCAGCCAGCTGAGGCTGTCGACGCGCAATTTGCTTTGCTGTTGCCAGTATTGTTCGTTCAGCTGGTTCAGCAGGCGGGGGCTTTCCAGCTCCTCTTGCACCTGCACGCGCATATCGCGCCGAAGGGTATCTATGGCAGCCAGGAGACGCCGGCTGTTTTGCAAGATGTCTCGGTTGAGCAGCACCTGGTAGTAAGCGGCCCGCACCTGCCAGG
Organism: uncultured Saprospiraceae bacterium; assembly: GCA_964632995.1. GTDB lineage: Bacteria > Bacteroidota > Bacteroidia > Chitinophagales > Saprospiraceae > CAZWDL01. The sequence continues at coordinate 1,057 of CAZWDL010000215.1, read as the reverse complement.
CCGTGCGCTGTTCCTGGTAGTTCCGCTCCAGTTCCGCTTGCCGTCCGCCGAGTGAGCGGCGCTCACGCTCGGGGCGGTAGACCGGGTCGAAGACCTTTTGCTGCACCAGCACCCCCACCGAGCTGGTAAAGTCGGTGCCGAACTCCACTTCCGCCACCTCGCGCATTCCGGTAGCGGGATTGACCCCCAGCACGTTGGTTTGCAGGATAGGATTGTAGCGCAGATCGGCGGAAGCCGACGCCTGTGGGAGCCAGTTGCGTTGCAGGCGTTCCACTTCAGTGGCTGATATTTCCTCTTCCAGGCGGCTGTTTTGTACCTGCAGGTCGTGCTGTTGAGCGTACTGTACTGCTTCTTCCAGGGAAAAGGACTGTTGCCCGAAGGAAACCTGGGTGAATGAAAATAATAGAAGAACGTAGCGAAAGCGGTTCATGGTCATGCGTTTTGTCAACGAAATACGGAAGCCGGTTCTACTTTACGGATACGCAATATGGCCAGCGAGGCGCCGCCGCCGGCAAGTACGAGGGTAGCGATTAACAAGGCCGTCCATAATTCCCATCCGTAATCAAACAATACTCCGGCGCCGGCGATGCCTTCCCGGAAGCCGATCAGTCCCAGGACGGCGACGCCGAAACCCACCGTGGCGATGATGATGGCCTGCGCCAAAATGATGCGCGTTACGTAGCCGTTGGAAGCGCCGATAGCTTTCATAGTCGCATAATCATTAAGCCGTTCGATGGCCGCCGAGTAGAGCGTCAACCCGATAATGACCATGCCGGAGAGGATGGCAAAAATGATCAGCGTCATGGTCGAGGTGCCGATGCCACTGTTGCTGAGGTTTTCCTGCCGCGTCTGATCGGAGAAGGCTTCGCGGGTCCAGGCGCGGATGCCGTAGAAGCTGCGGTTAATCGTCTCCACTACTTGCTCTGCATCGTAGCCGTCGGCTACGGTGAGCAGGATAGCCGAAGCTTTATTACGGGGAACATCGCCCAGCCGGCGGGCGCGGCTGAGGGTAGTCACCATGAGCGTAGCGCCGAAGCCGCGGGCGCCGCGGGTGACG
>CAZWDL010000214.1:0-6116 GCA_964632995.1 uncultured Saprospiraceae bacterium | reverse complement strand
CCGGTGCGCAGGAGAAGCGCGTCGCCCGCATGCTCTGCGCCGGCGGCAAAAACGAAGCGCACAGCCTGGCGCAGTACGCCGGCAGCATGCGCACCTGCCGGGGCGAAGCCGTCGTCACCGGCGGCGTCAAAGCCTGCGCCTGGGGCTGCCTGGGACTGGCCGACTGTATGAAGGTCTGCGACTTCGATGCCATCTATATGAACGACGACGGGCTGCCCACCGTCATCCCCGAAAAGTGTACGGCCTGCGGCGACTGTGTGGATATCTGCCCGAAGGACCTCTTCGAGCTCATGCCGCTCAGCCAGAAGCTGATCGTGCAGTGTAAATCGCAACTCGAAGGCGACCTGGCGGAATCCAAATGTTCTGTAGCCTGTACGGCCTGCGGACGCTGCGTCGCCGACGCCCCCGACGGGCTTATCGAGATCAAAGATCAACTGGCGGTCATAAACTACGAACTCAATTACCTGGCCAGCCCTGAGGCCACCCTGCGCTGCCCGACGGATGCGATCGTCTGGGTCGAAGACAAACAGTTTGAGAAAAAGCCCACCCTCTGGCTTCCGCTGGGACGGGTGGAGAAATTTTCGGAAGAAGCATGAAGGAGCAGAACGACATATTTGGGAAAAAAATACAACTGACGGGCAATGAAGCCCTGCAGCTGCTGGAGTGGCACATCAGCGAAGGGTTTCTTTCCGGAGAAGCCGGACCAGAGAAGGAATTTCGCAATCTGTTCGGCAGAAGCGTCTGGCACGAATCCTCTACCGATTTGTCCTTCCTCTCCGGGCTGCTCGCCACGGGCCTGCGCGGCGCCGCTTTTCTCAACGGCGAATCGCTAAGCGCACAGTACGATCAGCTGGCGGCGCTGGTCCGCCAACAGTTGCCGGCAGTCGTACACTACGCCACTCCGGTTCCACAGAAACCCGGACAACGCCCCGCTCATGACCTCAGCGCCTGGCACGCCGTCAGCGGCGCCGGCTGTTTTCAGTTGTTTGCCGCCAACCTGCAGGAACTCATCGACTTCACCCTCATCGCACACAAAATTGCCGAACGGGCGTTAATCCCGGGTATCCTGGCCTTTGACGGCGAAGCCACCGGCCTCACTCAACAGGAGGCCCGGGTGCCGAAAGCCGACCTGATCCGCCGGTTCCTGGGCGATCCCGATAGTCACGAGGCTGGTCCTACTCCCGCCCAAAATATGCTCTTCGGCGAAAATCGGCGCCGGGTCCCCCAGTGGTTCAGCCTGGATACGCCTGCGCTGAACGGCGCCGGCAAGCGGGGGCAGGATCTCGATTACGAAGCTGCCGCCCGCGAGCGCTTCTTCTATCGCCACCTGCCGGAAATTATGGAACAGGTATTCGAAGCATACGGCGAGCTCAGCGGCCGGCATTATCCCGCTCTACGCACTTTCGAAACCGAACGCGCCGATTATCTCCTGCTTACCCAGGGCGCCGTTTTCGACCGGGTGAGCGAGGCCGCCGGTCAGGTCAGATCTCAGGATAAGATCAAAGCCGGAACGGTGCAGCTTTCCGTTTTGCGGCCCTTCCTGGAAAAGGCGCTGGAAGATTTGCTCAGCGGCAAAAAGGGCGTCGCGGTACTGGAGGGCATCGGCGGCAATAACGAAGCGCCGCTGTTTCGCGCAATACAATCGGCGATTTCCGCCCTCGGCAAGCGGACGCCGCCGCTATACAGCGTGCGGTACGCCGGCACGCCTTCCGCCGAAGAAATACGCGCCGTTTTTCAGAATATGACGCGGCGTGGCGATCAGCAGCGCCGGCTCTACCTGGGACTCGACTTTACGCGCGACCGCTCCTCCTCCCCGCAACACGAGATATTACTGCAGCGCATTCGCCGGGAGTACAGCGATATTGAGCGGGAAACCATCCACCTGCCGGCCAATGGCCAGGGAAACAATCCGGCGGGCAGTGCGCTGACCGGCACCTTGCCCTTCGCCATCCGGCGGTACAAGGATCAGGGACCGCCCTATACCCGTTTGTCGCGCTTCTATCACGATACTGCCTATTTTCATCAAAACTTAAATACGGAAGAGCTGGTTGCCGACCCGTTTCAGTCGGCGCCGGCCATTCCGGCCGCCAGCGCCAACTTCACGCCGGTGGGTACGGATCATCCCGGCTTTCCGCTGTTCCTGGCTCAGCAGTGTGCGGCCTGCGGCGACTGCTTCACCTATTGCCCGCATTCCGCCATGCCCTCCCTGGCCCTCGGCATGGAGGCTTTCATTCGCGGCGCCATGGATATCGCCACGAAGCAAGGGGCCGCCGTAACCCCGCTGACGCCGATGGTCCGCCATTTGGCGAAAGCCGCTACCCAGTATATCCAATCGAATGCCGAAGCGATTGAAAAGGCCGGTGATATATTGCTGCCCGCCTTCGAGCAACTCGCCGGACAGATGAAGAGGGACGACGACAAGCGAAGCAAGTTGCAAAGCGCCGTAGAAGCCCTGGTCGACGCCGCCGGTTCTTTTCCGGTCGCCATCACCGAGCCGTTCTTCAAGGAAGCCGGTGAATTGTTCTCTATCGCCATCGATCCGCAGGCCTGCACCGGCTGCGGCCTCTGCGTGGAAATCTGCGAAGCCGGCGCCCTGCAGATGAGCCCGCCCGAAGTCGCCACCGTTCAGAAGCTGGAAGAACAGCTTCAAGTCTGGGAACAACTGCCGGATACGGATACCGATACCATCCGTCGGCTGATACACAAAGAAAACTATAACGCCTTTGCCGCCCCTCTGCTGAGCCGCCACTTTTATCTTTCAATGACGGGCGGCGCCTCCTCCGAAGCAGGCGCGAGCAGCAAGACCCACCTGCACCTGCTGACTGCCGTGGCGGAATCTACCCTGCAACCGCTCGTCACGGAGCATATTAAGAAGGTTCAGGAATTTATTGATTCCCTTTCGGAAAACATCCACCGGCACCTCAGTGAAGCCCTGCCCGATAAAGACCTGCATCAGCTGGCGCGGGGCATGCAGGAGGTAGCGGACGACAAGCTCCCCCTCGACGCCGTCATCCGCCACCTCAACCGGCAGGACCGCCCCGCTATGCTGGATACCGACACGCTGCGCCGCAAATCGCAGCTGCTCGATGACCTGGACAATTTGCGTCAATCCCTTGCCGAGGGGCCTACCGGCAACGGCCGGGCCAGACTAGCCATGGTGCTCGCGGCGCCCGCCCACCTGCCCTGGGCCGACGATTTTCCCTACAACCCTTTCACCGTGCCGGTCATCCGCCACTGGGACGGGCAGGCGCCGCGGCAGATCATGGGCCTGGTGAAAGGACAACAGCGCCACATCGTCGATCAGGTGCGACTACTTCGTCGCGCCGCCCTGGAAGCCCGCGACAAATACCGCCCCGAAATCCACGACCGGGAGATCGCCGCCCTGCAATGGGAAGACCTGGACGAAACAGAAAAAAGATTATTGCCGCCGCTGTTCCTCGTGGGAGACCAGGACATCCTGGGCGCCGCGGGCGTCAACGGCCTGAACGAATTACTCGCTTCGCAGCTGCCGCTTAAAGTCGTTATCCTCGACGACGGAAGCAGTCTCCGCTCATTTAGCGAAAGCGCCATCATGAATAATGCGCCCAGCGCTGATTTTACGGTAATCAAGACAAGCCTGACCGGCGATAGCGGTCATTTCCATGCCGTTCGCGAAGCCATTCACAGCGAACAGCCGGCCCTGCTTCACCTGCTGGTTCCCGATCCCGAACAGCACCGGGAAGGCTGGAAGCAATGGCCCGAATTGGTCAAACTGGCCCGGCAGACGCGCGCCTTTGCTTCCTTTTACTACGATCCGGAGCAAGCCGGCCACTCCCTGGCCCGCGCTCTTGCGCTTGACAGCAACCCCGCAATCGACGACAACTGGGTCAAGGATACGCTGACCGGCGAAGGGGGGCAGGAAGAAGTGAAAAAAGACTATACATATACCTACGCCGACTGGCTGTTTACCCTGAAGGACTGGCAGCCGCAATTCCGGCCGGCCGAAGCGGGTGAAGCCACCTTGCCGGTAGCGGATTACCTGGAACTCGACCCCGAACAGCAAAAAGGAAAAGCGGCGGTCATCCGGCATACAGACGAAGAAGGCAAACGGCGGGAATACATCGTCTCGCCTCAGGTCATCGCGGCTACGCGGCAGGCCCTGCGCCGCTGGATACACCTGCGGGAGCTGGCGGGGGCCTTTACGCCTTTCCCCGATAAAATCCGGAAAGCGGTAGAGCAGGAAGTAAGTGACAAATACGAACAACAAATAGCAGTTTTGAAGGCTGCCCACGAAGCCGAACTCCGGAACCATGAAAATAATATGATGGAGCGGGTACGGGTTCAGCTGAGAGAGAAATTGCTGGCGCTTTCGCGAAAAGCAGAAATCAGAAATAGGAAATCAGAAATAGGAAATCAGAAATAATAACTGTTGGTCGAGTGTCTCTGACCTCGACCAAATATTCTGCGGTCTGTGACCGCTGCCTGGATTTAGGTAGAAACTTCTGGTGTCGTCCACCAGAACAGCTGAGGCGTAAGTTTATTTTCCAGGCCCTGCGCTCTACCGGGCACACGATTAAGAGCAAGACAATATGTTAGGCATTACATCACATACGACGACATCCTCCGATCCGCTGCAGGAGAAACTGCTCACCTTCCAGCACGGCGTGCATCCGGAAGAATACAAGGAACTCTCAAGCCACAAGCGGATCGAGCGCATGCCCTTTGTGGAAGAGCTGACCCTGCCGCTGTTGCAGCATATCGGCGCACCCTCGAAGCCGGTCGTGCAGAAGGGGCAGCGCGTGCGCCGCGGACAGCTCCTGGCGGAGCCCGGCGCCTACGTCTCGGTGGCGCTGCATGCCCCGGTCGACGGTACGGTGACGGCCATCGATTTGTTCGATCATCCCAACGGGCAGATGCTGCCGGCTATCAAAATCAAAACAGATTCTTTTTCCGCCCAGCGGCTGGATCAGCCGCCGCTGACGCCGCCGGAGGAAATGAGCAAGGCCGAGTTTATCGAAGCGGTGCAGCAGGCGGGTATTGTGGGACTGGGCGGAGCGGCTTTCCCCACGCATGTAAAATTCGACCTGCCGGAAGACAAGCCCTGCCGCTACCTGATGCTCAACGGCTGCGAATGCGAGCCCTTTCTCACCTGCGATCACCGCGTGATGGTGGAATATGCCGAGGCGCTGATCGACGGCACGGCCATCCTGCAGCACTTTATGCAGTCGGAGAAAATCTATATCGCCATCGAGGCCAATAAGCCCGATGCCGTCCGGGCGCTGCGGGAAGCTTCGCAAAAACGGAATTTACCCGTAGAAGTGGTTCCCCTGCAGGTCAAATACCCGCAGGGCGCCGAGAAGATGATGATTACGGCTATCCTGGGACAGGAGGTGCCTTCCGGCAAATTGCCGATCGACCTCGGCGTGCTGGTGTCGAATGTCGGCACCATCGTTGCGATATCGGATTACTTTCGCCGTTCGCAGCCGCTCATCGAGCGGGTGATGACGGTGACCGGGCCGGCGGTGCGGCGGCCGGCCAACGTGCTGGTCCCGCTGGGCACGCCGATGCGCGACGTGGTAGAGTTCTGCGGCGGCCTCACCGATGATGCCGCCCGCATCCTGCTGGGCGGACCGATGATGGGCGTGGTGCAGAAGAACCTCGACACGCCCGTCGTCAAAGGCACTTCGGGGATTTTGGTCCTTACGGAAAATGAGGTTAGAAAATACGACACCCACCCCTGCATCCGCTGCGGCCGCTGCCTGGAAGCCTGCCCCCTCTTCCTCAACCCCGCCCGCCTCGGGCTGCTGGCCCGCAAAGGACTGTGGGAGGAGATGGAGGAATACAATGCCCTCGACTGCTTTGAGTGCGGCGCCTGCTCCTATGTGTGCCCTTCGGGCATTCCGCTGGTGCAGAGTATTCGCGTGGGGAAGGGAATGATTAAGGAGAGGAAAGCGAAATAGGAAGGCGGAAAGCGGAAAGCGGAAGGCGGAAGGCCGAAAGCGGAAAGCGGAAGGCGGAAGGCGGAAGGCGGAAAGCGGAAGGCGGAAAGCGGAAAGCGGAAGGCGGAAGGTGGAAGGCGGAAAGCGGAAGGCGGAAGGCGGAAGGCGGAAGGCGGAAAGCGGAAAGCGGAAGGCGGA
>CAZWDL010000213.1:0-6224 GCA_964632995.1 uncultured Saprospiraceae bacterium | reverse complement strand
GACAACCAAAATTTTGCAATTCGTCAGCCCTTCGGGCGGAAAATTCTTTGTGAATTTTCCGGGTTAAGCAAGTTTAGCTTAGCACCCCTCCTTCCGGAGCGGCTGGTTTTCTTCAGACTTTGATAGGGACAGAAATACGCTTGTCAAGAAGATTGGCAAGTACAGCTGTAAGTATAACTATCGTGGATGAAGGTAGGTGCTTCGGTAAAGCAATGCTAATTTAAGCACGCCGGTTTTGACCCGAATTTCAAAATCGGTGCAACAAATTTCAGGCTTTCATGGCCTGTAAATACCTACCCGGCGTTTTGCCGGTAAATTTTTTAAAAGCCCTGGTAAAGGTGTTGCGGTGATTAAAGCCGCACTTCTCCGCCATTCCCTCGATCGTCAGATGATTCCACTCACCCGACTCCAGCTTTTTACGGCAATAGTTTATCCGGTGCTGATTAATGCAATCGTTGAAGTTCAATCCGACTCCTTTGTTCAACAGATCGGTCATCTTATAGGAAGGAATATCCAGATCCCGACTCAGCCCCCCCAGGGAATACCCCGAGTTGAGATACGGTTGCTCCCGGTCCATCAGGTCGTTCAGTTTTTCCTTTAATTCCTGCACCGTTTGGCTGTCGAGGTAGGTAGGCGCTTCCGCTTCATCATTCTCCTGTTCAGGATATTCGATCACCCCCTGGATGCCGTATAGCATTTCAGGCCGAAAAAAAAGGACGAAGGCCGAAAAGACCATCGACAATGCGATGGACACCTCGGAAACGAGCCAGATGGATTGGCTGAAGTCGAAGATAAACACAAAAAAAACGGGGAAAATAAATAAAAACTGGAACCCTATAAAAATGTAGACAAAGCGCAGCCATTCCCGGTTTTCCCGGAAAAAGATCCGGCGCTCTTTGATCCGGTACAGCTTTCTCAGCAGCCATACCTGCAGCAACCAGTACACGGCATACTGGATGTTGCGGGCAACAATATGAAAATAGGGCGGCGTGATCCATGCTTCGGAGAAGGAAAGCAGTACATTCATATCCCCGAATGTTTGTCGGAGCGCCGCTGCCTTTTCGGGGCCCGGTAAAACGAAAAAAGGCAGCATATCGATGATGTAAAAAACCGCCGGGACCGCATGCAGCAGATCCAGCTTCCCGGGAGATCGCTGCTGCAACACCGAGCGGACATACAAATAGGAAACAGGCATGATCAACCACCCGAAAATATTGGCCGTCCGGTAAAGGTGTGGCATCTGAAAAGTCAAGCCGGTTTCATGGGAATAAGCGATGCCAAGTCCGATGGCTACTAGCCCGAAATAGCCGCCCAGCCACCTTCGGTACGGATAGGTGCGCCCTCGGGGATAGGTCCAGAGAATCGCGGCTACTAATAGCCCGAGAATAACTGCTGTCAGGTGAATAAAGCTGGATAGGTTGAGTTGAATTTCCATGCTTGGCTTCAGGGATAGTATTTCACCAAGATAAAAAAATATTTAAAGTATGACCACTCCGTTCACTCAACGCTTCTAAATCCCTGCATCGTCCGCGATCCATATCTGTACGATTCGCTCTTTACTTGAAGCGGTGATTTGGAAGCAGGGTTTACCGGTTATGGTACTCGTGCCGATACAGTGAACCTGATCACTGTGTTCGAGCAGGTCATCGGTGAAATAGGGGTTGAAAAAATCAGCCGCGGAAAATTCGATGCCGTAGGTTTCGTTGAGCTCGTACATCATATGCACTTTACTGTCGGGCGCATCTACAATCACGTAGTTCTTTTCGTCGTAATGGTACCAGGCCAGCTGGTCGCTGTTGTACCAGTAGCCCTGGTGTCCCCGGTCGCCACGGGTATTGACGAGCATTTTGTTGTGGCCGGACAAATGGACCTCACCGGTGGAGAAGTGTTTGACCAGCCCCACGCCTTTAATAGACGGACTTTTCCATTTTCGTGATCGAGGCGTTCCAGTATGTATTTGATGCAAAACCGTTGGGACTATTTCACCGTAATACCAAAAACCAGTTTAATCCGTGAGGATCGCATCATCCGGTTTACATCTGCCGCATCGACCGTCCAGCCCGGCGGGAGGAAACCCTCCGAGAGCTCGGGGACATCTCTGCTTCCGGTGGAGTAGACCAGTCCTAGGTTGAGATCCACTTTCCGGAAGGATAGAACCGAGCCGCCGCTGAAGTGTATCCGGTTAATGCCGAGTTCAGCAGTGATGGATTCGGTGACATCCTCCGGCGCCGGGGTGTGATCGGAGGTCACGCTGGCGTAAAAGTCGGCTTTCTTTTTACCGGCGAATTCGATGCCGAGGCCGAAGTTGAGCACCCCATCCGCCTTGGTTTGCACGGCATGTTCCCGCGAAACGCCATCCGTTTGTCCGGTAAAGGGCTGAGTCTCCAGCAGATCGAAGGCGGCCACGGGCGCAAAATATTCGGCAGTGAGGTGGAGGCGCCCGCTTTTGCTGATAGGGAAAGAGGCCCCCAGTCCAAAGGCCCAGCTGCTGTTGAAACGAGCCTTCCGTCTGACCTGTTGGTTGGCGATCAGTACGTCATTGCTCTGGCCGTCGCCGGTGAGGTCGCCGCCGGTGACCGTTTCGTTGAAGAGCACTTCGCCGTCCCCGAAAAGGTTGAGATAGGGCGTCGTGATATTTATACCGATATTACTGCGGTTGGTGAATTCGTAAGAAAGACCGATCTTCCACAGTGCGCTGATCAGGGTATACCGGAAATTGTTGAATTGAAAAGCGGAAGCCGTACGCCCGTCCTCCAGAATACCTTCGTACAAAATCCGGCGATCCCAGCGCATGCTCCGGATGGAGAAGTACTGCGTCAGTCCGAAGCCGATACGTTCGCCGAATAAAGTACTCCAGGTGAGGCCCGGCCAGAGGTCGTTGACTCTAAAATGGTAATCCAGTTCGCCGGCCAGCAACTCCTCGCCCCCTACGCCGGGCAGGGCGTCGATAGTGCCGCCATTGCGCGCGATCAGCTCGAATTCGGAACCGTAGCGCTGAATCACCGAATAGGCCATCCGGGAGGGCCGGATGAAATTCTGCCACGGCAGATTGCCGGCCACCAGGTTGGGCGCCACGCCAATCTTGGAATTGACGGCGTCCTGATCCTCCCCGGCTGCGTCCTCCACGCGCAGCGTAGACAACTGATAGGCGTTCGCCGTAATGAGGAAGGTGCTGGTGTCGCTTAAAATCAGCCGGCCCGGATTGTAGTAGGTGCTCGCCAGATCGGAAACCGAGCCGATCACCGTACCGCCAAGTAAAATCGAATAGGCCCCGTACTGATGCGACCAGTAGTTGACGTCCTGGGCGGACAGGGGAGCGTTGCTCAGCACAGAGAGCACCAGCAGGAAAGGGAAAGTCAAACGATTCTTCATTATAAATTGGCTTTGTTGAGATTGTTCGAAATGACGCCGGTGCGCTTTTACCCAACCACTGCCCACTTTTACCCGACCGCCTGAAAGGTGGGCGGGGCCAACTGCTCACTGCAACAACAACCCGCCGTATTACCGCGCGACCAACGTCAGCGCCAGTGCGATCATGCTCCCCACGCCGAGTACGATCAGTATTTCCATCCCCAGTATCGCCGTCACCTGCCGGCGCGGCGCGCCGATTTTGCATATCGCCTCGATTTCGCGGCGGCGCAGGCCAATGGCCGATAGTAACCCAGATAACAGGAAATGCGAGAGGGAACGATTTTTTATGATGGATACTTCGGTGTTGCTGAACAATGTACATAACCAGGTGTAATAAGGCAATCTTTTAAATCCGCAATTGTGTCATTTTATCATTGGAAAAAGAATTTGTTTTCATAAAGATAGGTCCTGCAAGTCAATATCTTCCATCTCCGTCTATGTAATATATTCCAGCCAACCTGAACATTCCGGCTACTCCGGGGCGCGAAGACAGGAGGCGCCTGTCTCCATCCCGGTCCGTTTTGACACTGCCGTAACAATCCCGCGCAAAAAGCCCGCAACCAAGTATCCGATAAAGTGTTAAACCAACGTAAAATGTATTAATTTTGCGCTCACATTCTCTAACCAAGTAATCAAGGTTTTTTAGTATGAATAAAACGGCCTTCTACGATCAGTTTGTCAAGCGCCACAACGGCCCCAGTCCGGAAGAATTACAGGAAATGCTAAAGGTAGTCGGCGTCGAATCACTCGACCAGCTCATTGACGAGACGGTCCCCGATTCCATCCGCATTGATGAGGATATGGACTTGCCCGAGGCCATGACCGAGTTCGAGTACCTTAACGAGCTCAAGGAGACCGCTGCCATGAACAAGGTCTTCAAATCATACATCGGCATGGGCTACTATGGCACGATTACGCCCGCCGTCATTCGCCGCAGTATTTTCGAAAATCCGGGGTGGTATACCCAGTACACGCCGTATCAGGCAGAAATCGCCCAGGGCCGCCTGGAAGCACTACTCAATTTTCAGACCATGGTCAGCGACCTCACCGGGCTGCCTATCGCCAATGCTTCCCTGCTCGATGAAGGCACCGCCGCCGGCGAAGCCATGGCCATGTTTTACGGGATCAAAAACAAACGCGTCAAGAAGGATCCGGCCAACCGCTTTCTCGTTTCTGATAAGGTATTCCCCCAAACGATCGACGTGCTGAATTCACGCGCTCAGCCATTGGATATCGACATAGTCGTCAAGGCGGTTGAAGATTTCGATATTGATGATAACACCTTCGGTATTTTGCTGCAGTATCCGGCTAAGGACGGCTCGGTAGAGGATTACCGAGGCCTGGTAGAGCAGTGCAGCGCCCAAAATGTATACGTCACCGTCGCCGCCGATATCCTCAGCCTCGCTCTACTCACGCCTCCCGGCGAGTGGGGCGCCGACGCCGTGGTGGGCAACACCCAGCGCTTCGGTATTCCCATGGGATACGGCGGGCCGCACGCCGCTTACTTCGCCACCAAAGAAGATCACAAGCGTCAGATCCCGGGCCGCATTATCGGTGTATCGGTCGACAGCCAGGGTAAGGCTGCCTTCCGCATGGCACTACAAACCCGCGAGCAGCACATCCGCCGCGAAAAAGCAACCTCTAATATATGCACTGCTCAGGCGCTGCTCGCCGTTATGGCCGGCATGTACGCCACTTATCACGGCCCCAAAGGCATCAAGGCCATCGCCGAGCGCGTGCACACGCTTGCGCAAATCCTGGACCGCAACCTGCAGCGCCTCGGCTATGCTCAGCAAAACGAACACTTTTTCGATACGCTGCACCTGCAGGTCGATAGCCAGAAACAAGCCGGCATCCGCGAACGGGCGATAGACCGCGGCATCAATTTCTACTACCCGGATACGGAAACCGTACAGATCAGCCTGGATGAAACCACCACCCTGGATGATGTCTATGACCTGGTGCGTCTCTTCGCCGAAATCCAGGCTAAAGGCGCCAATTTTGATGATAGCGAACCGGCAAAGTATAATTTCCCCGGAACGCTCAACCGCAGTAGCGAATATCTGACGCATCCCATTTTCAACACTTTCCATACGGAAACCAATATGATGCGTTACCTGAAACGGCTGGAAAACCGCGACCTGTCGCTGGTCCATTCCATGATACCGCTCGGCTCCTGCACCATGAAGCTCAACGCCGCCGCCGAACTCATCCCCGTAAGCTGGCCCGAATTCGCGAACATCCATCCCTTTGCCCCCCTGGACCAAACCCAGGGCTACCAGAAAATATTCAACGAGCTGGAGCGCTGGCTCAGTGAAATCACCGGCTTCGCCGCCTGCTCCCTGCAGCCCAACTCGGGCGCCCAGGGCGAATTCTCGGGGCTGATGACCATCCGCGCCTACCACCTGGCCAACGGCGATGATCACCGCAATGTCGCGCTTATCCCCGAATCGGCCCACGGCACCAACCCCGCCAGCGCCGTCATGGCCGGCATGGAGGTGGTGGTCGTCAAATGCGATGACCATGGCAATATCGACCTGGAGGATATCAAGAAGAAAGCAGAAAAGCACAGTGAGAAACTCGCTGCTCTGATGATCACTTACCCCTCTACACACGGGGTATTTGAAACCCAGATCAAGGAAATCTGCCAGCTCATCCAGAAGCACGGCGGCAAGGTGTATATGGACGGCGCCAATATGAACGCCCAGGTCGGACTTACCAGCCCGGGCGCCATCCACGCCGACGTTTGCCATCTCAATCTGCACAAAACCTTCGCCATCCCGCACGGCGGCGGCGGCCCCGGCATGGGCCCC
>CAZWDL010000212.1:0-6460 GCA_964632995.1 uncultured Saprospiraceae bacterium | reverse complement strand
GTCGAGCAGTTGCTGGCGCAGGCCCTGGATGCGGTCGCTGAAGCCGCCGCGCATCTGCCGGATGGCCAGGTCATGCTGCGAACGGCTTTCGGAGGCGATGAGGTCGGCGACGGCTTCGGCCTGGCTGAGGTCCATGCGGCCGTGCAGGAAGGCGCGCATGGTAAACTCGCCGGGCTGCGCCAGCCGCGCGCCCTTGTCGATGAAGAGTTGGATGAGCTCCTGGATGATGTAGCGGGAGCCGTGGCAGCTGACCTCCACCACGTCTTCGCCGGTGTACGATTTGGGCTCGACGAACAGGCCCACCACCACCTCGTCGATGATCTTGTCCTCCGCATCGCGGATGGTGCCGAAATGCAGGGTGTGGGTGGGCTGCTTCGTGAGGTCTTTGCCCTTGAAGACGCCGTTGACTATGTCGATCGCGTGCTTCCCCGACAGCCGGATGACGCCGATGGCGCCCGCGCCGGCCGGCGTGGCCAGGGCGACGATGGTGTCGGAGAGGTCGTGTGCAGTGTAGTTCATGTTCTACGAAATGCTTTCTTTATTAACACAAAAACGATAACTTAGAAAAAAGTTTCAACATGGAGGTTTCCCGAGGACAATTTCAGGAAAAACAGGCGTGTAAAGCTTTGCCGGAGGCGCTGATTTACGAGGTGCTTGATGGGCGTCCTTTCCGAAAAGACTATAAAGCTGTTCTTAATTATTCAAAAACCCTGGAGGATATCAAGGGAAGTAGTGGACTGCGATCCGTGATTATCGAGTATTTGCTGAGAATATGTTATGCTTGTTTTAATGTAGCCCGTTATCGCGTTCTCACCAATGAAGTGGGAAGTCATATCAGTAAAAACAACAACTTCGCCCATGATATCGCCATTTTCGAGAAATCTGTTCTGACACCTGACAAAATAAAATCGAGTTATCCGGATGTTCCGGCTAAAATTGTCATAGAAGTGGATCTGGCTGTCGAGCTGGAAGAACTGACAGAGCATGAATACTTGCATCGTAAAACCCAGAAGATGCTGGATTTTGGTGACGAGCATGTTTTTTGGATCACGACGAAGACCCAGAAAGTATTACTGGCGACACCCGGTGAAAACTGGAAGCTCATTGATTGGGAAAAGGATATTGAATTGTATTCCGGACATTCCTTCCATATTGGACGATATCTTGAGGAGGAGGGGATTAGAGTAGAGGAAAGAGGAAATAAGAAATAGGCGGTCTCAACTTCCGGTCGCTTATGTTATGGCCTGCCTGGTTACTTTCCGCTCTTGATTTCCGCCTGCTCATTCCGCTCAATCGAATGGGGCGGTTGGGTAAACCCCGTGGAATTCGCAAAGCGACTATTCCACAGGGTAAACTTTCCGACTTCTGCTTTCCGACTTCACATTATATTTCCACTTCCGGCCCGTCCTCTCCGTACGCATCCGGATTCTGGTTGCCGGGGTCGAGGTCTTGCAGGTCTTCGATCAGTTCGTCTTCGGTCATCATAGGGGGACCAAAGAGGGAACGCGAGCCGACGCCGGCGCCCAGGGTAGGGATGAAGCTGGGGGAGTTGACGCCTTCGATCACACGGTCCCAGTCGAAAGCCTCTTCACTGAGGTCCCACTTGCCGCTGGCGCGGTAGTTGGTGTGGCAGCAGATACCCTTGAAGTTACGTGCGGCAGTACCGTTGGGAAACAGTGCTTCCCGTTTGCCTTTTGGCAGAAATTGTGCGGGAATACCGAATGTTTTGG
Source organism: uncultured Saprospiraceae bacterium (assembly GCA_964632995.1). GTDB lineage: Bacteria > Bacteroidota > Bacteroidia > Chitinophagales > Saprospiraceae > CAZWDL01. The sequence continues at coordinate 4,730 of CAZWDL010000212.1, read as the reverse complement.
TCAGATAGCGCAGCAACACGATAGTGCTTTCATACTGCTCGGGCGTGATGCTGGCGAAATAGTGGGCGCCGCGGTAGGGCTGCTCCAGTCTGATGTAGGCCTCCGTATCGTCCAGATTGCAGTACCAGTGCCCGGCATCCCAGGTGACCAGACCGCCGCGCCCGTCTTCGCGCAGCGGTCCCCAGTTTGAAATTTCGATGCCGATGGACCGTTTGCTCATGGTTGGGTTGCCGCCGACGGCGCCCCGTCCCAGGTGATAGGACCAGAAAGAGGCGGGGAACATTTTGTACACCGCACCGTCCCGCTCGATCAGAAAAGCGGTGGAAACGTGGTTGTTTTTGGTAGAAAGGGTGCGGAGGTCGCCGGGAGTCTTGCCGGTCGTAAAGTGCAGCACGATCTGTTGTTTATCCACTTTCTTATGGTAGTAGTAGCTGGCGTCCCGGTCTTTGCGGGTCACCAGGAAGTACTCCATACTGAAATCGTCACCGGGAATTTCGTGAAGCTGTTTGTTAAACTTGTGTTCATGACGCAGCTCTTTCTGGATCTTTTTAGTGTCACGGTCGGTGAATGGAAAGATACGGTGGTACTCGCCCTTGCTTCCCCGGTTTGCTATGGGCATATCCGGGCTGTCTGTCTTCGCCGTCTTCCAGCCCTTACCGAGGAAGGGCGAAAACCGGTCGAGTATCTTCGCTGCTATCCCGCTGCTCACGGTTTTGCCGTCGGTGTCAATATTTTCTTTTTTGGCGAAAGCCGCCACGGCATCGGCTGTTCCGTTTCCGTAGAGGCCGTCGATGCCTCCGAGAATATCGCCCAGTTTCAGGTTGAAGAGTAATTTCTGCAGCGCGCGGACGCTCTCCCGGTCTCCGGAGCCTTTGAACAGGGTATCTTCCACCTTTCCCTCCTCGATCAGTGTCTGCAAGTTGCGCGCCTCCTTAACCGTCTGGTAGCGTAAGAAAAGGGCAGTCGCCAGTTCGGGGCTGACCGATTCACCGTCGGTCTCCACTTCGTTTTTTGCGGCGAAGGCCCGGATGGCCTTGGCGGTGGCTCCTCCAAAGTCGCCGTCGGCGCCGTATTTTTTCCACTGCAGTTCTTCGCCGAAGCCCAGCTCGTACAGCAGTTGCTGTAAGGTCTTAATATGGCTTTTCTTGTTGGAGTCCTTGCGGAGAATGTCGGGAAGCTTGGGATGGTCGATCAGATTTTTAAACTGGGATAGCATTTCAAGTGGGTTTTAGAGGTGAACAATAACGATGCTCAATATAATTTTACTTTGTCACTTAAAAAAAATCACCGCTGAGCGTGCGGGGAACACAGAGTTGACGCAGAGAAACAATAATATTTCTCTGCGCTTACCCTGCGTTCTCTGCGGTGAATAAATAATAAAAACTCCAAAGTGACAAAGTAGAATTAGTAGTTCTCAGACAAAATCACCTCATCATATCCCGCCCCGGTGTTCAAACCGCCACTGCTCCCAGCAATTCCCGGCGCTGCGCCGCGATCGCTTCCGATGCCAGGTATTCATCATAAGACAGCAAGCTGTCGATGATGCCGTTCGGCGTCAGTTCGATGATGCGGTTAGCGACCGTCTGGGTCAGCTGGTGATCGTGCGAGGTGAAGATCATATTGCCGGCAAAGTCGCGCATCGCTTCGTTGAGGGCCGTGATCGATTCCAGGTCCAGGTGGTTGGTCGGTTCGTTCAGCAGCACAAAGTTGGGATGCGCCAGCATGGCTTTGGCCAGCATGCAGCGCACCTTTTCGCCGCCCGACAGGACGCTGGTGTGTTTATGCACCTCCTCACCGGAGAAGAGCATGCGCCCTAGAAAGCCGCGGATAAACTGCTCGTCCTTATTCTCGGAGTACTGCCGAAGCCAGTTGATCAGGTCCTGATCCTGAGCGCCGGTGAAGTAGGCTTCGTTTTCATTGGGCACGTAGGCGGAGGTGATCGTCTGGCCGTACTCGACGATGCCGCTGTCCGGCTCCGTGTTGCCGGCGAGGATTTCGTAGAGCATGGTAACTGCCGCGCTGTCCTGCCCGAGCAGGGTAGCCTTTTCGCCCCGGTTAAAGGTAAAGGAGATGTTTGAGAAGAGCAGCTCCCCATTCTCGTCGCGCTTGCTCAGATTTTCGACTTTAAGGATCTGGTCGCCGGGTTCGCGTTCGGATTTGAAATTGATATAGGGATACTTACGGCTGGAAGGTTGGATCTCTTCGAGGTTGAGTTTTTCCAGCGCCTTTTTGCGGGAGGTGGCCTGTCGCGATTTCGAGGCGTTGGCGGAGAAGCGCTGAATGAATTCCAGCATTTCCTGCCGCTTTTGCTCCAGCTTTTTATTCTTGTTCGCCATTTGCTGAGCCTTGAGCCGGCTAGACTCGTACCAGAAGGTGTAGTTGCCGGTGTAGGTATTGATCTTCTGGAAGTCGATATCGACGACGTGCGTACAGACCATATCCAGGAAGTAGCGGTCGTGTGATACCACGATCACCGTATTTTTGAAATCGGCCAGGAAATCGGCTAACCAGACGATAGTAGCGGCATCGAGGTCGTTGGTGGGTTCGTCCAGCAACAGGATATCCGGATCGCCGAAGAGGGCCTGGGCCAGCAGCACCTTCACCTTATCGGGACCGCTGAGCTCCGACATGGTCAGGTAGTGCAGGTCTTCCTTTACGCCCATATTGCTGAGCAGGAGCGCCGCGTCGCTCTCCGCGTTCCAGCCGCCCATCTCGCCGAACTGGTTTTCCAGCTCGGCGGCCCGCATGCCTTCTGCTTCGGTGGCGTCGGGATTCAGGTAGATGGCGTTCTTTTCCTCCATGATGCGGTACATCTCCTGATGACCCATGATGACGGTGTTGAGCACCTGCTCCTGCTCGTAGGCGAAGTGGTCCTGTTTGAGTACCGCCATGCGGTTGCCCGGCTCGATATGTACCTGACCCTGGTTGGGATCGATCTCACCGGCGAGGATCTTGAGAAAGGTTGACTTACCCGCGCCGTTGGCGCCGATCACGCCGTAGCAATTGCCATGGGTGAATTTCAGGTCTACCTCTTTGAATAAAACGCGCTTGCCGTACTGAAGGGCTATATTTTGTACTGTGATCATTCCATTTCGTTTTAGGAATCTGAGGAAGCGGCCGAGAATTACTTCCCTGTCTTGACGGTGTATATTTTGCCCTTGGCGAAAAATTACCCGCCCTCAAACCGGGAAGTTATTATCAGTCAGTTCCTAAGCTTCTGATTTTGAAGCGTGCAAAGGTACATGTTTTTTGGAATGAATGCTTACCGGAAAGAAAAAGTTTCAATGTTTTACAGATTGTAAGGAAAAGGTTTGAACCTCTAACCCGCACTGAAATGGCCGGGAAAACCTTTTAAACTTTTTTGGTAATACTTCAGCAAAGTGGCCCCCGCCTCATCCAGGTCTTTCCCGAAAGTAAAGATCCCTTCCCGGTGCCCCTCCATCACGAAGATGCGCCGCTCCGGTAGGTCGGTATGTCTAATAAGGTCAATAATGGAATAGGCCATTTCCGGGGAGCCGTAGGTGGCCGAAGCATCGGTGGTGGGTACCTGATGCAAAAGTTTTTCCCATAATCCGAGATGATGCACGTGGATGACACCCCCCACCCGGGGCAGTTCCCGGTAGATCACGGCATGGCTCATCGATTCGGAGGAGGCGATGATGGGCCCCTCGCAATACAGCCGGTTCTGATCGATATCCACATCGGTGACCAGGGCGTAGTGTTCGGCGGTCAGGGTGGGAAAGTTACCGGTAGCCGATCCGCTGATGTAGAATTGCAGGCTTTGCCCGCGGCGCCGGCTGATATTGCCGTAGCCGATGCCGTCGTCATAGGCGCCGATAAGCTGCAGCTCGTACAGGCGCTGCCGCCAGCGTTGCAGTTCTTTTAGCTCCCTTTCGGGAAATGCGGGGCGCTGCGTCCAGCGGGCGTCGAACTTGATGTAACCTTCTTCGGAGGACATGAAGCGGATGCTGTTGTTCGGGGCAAAGGTAGTTACTTAAACTCAGTTGCATTACAGTTGGAAGAGAGATTAAGGTATAGGGTATAGGGATTCGATCGGCGTTTTCCTCTGCCAAACCGGACTAAAACATCTCTCTATCCATGCCTTTCTACCCTCAATAGCAATGGCCCGCTACTTACTCTTTGTAACTGATCAATTACTCAAGCAGCCGGTTTTCCAATCATCTGTGGTTGCAGGTGCTGTCTTTTCGATTGAGATTGGGAGAAAGCTTGAGGGGGGTGACTCCCTTTCAGTCTGACTAAAGCTCATTATTATCATGAAAATCATCACCCAACTGTCACTCGGATTAACGGCCATAACATTAGCTCTTGTATTGACCGCTTTATGCCTGCAGGACCCTCTGCTGCGCAAATGCGAGATGGTCGATTGGCAATTGTCCTTGATCGAACAGGATGGCTGGAACCGGCTTCATCTGGAAAAATGCCGGCGCATGCTGCAGGAGGCGGAATCTCGTATGCACAAGGCGCGTCTTTGTAAAGAACGGATCCGGACGGCGCGGCAGCATTACGCGCCATCCCATGAACAGGTCATGGAGCTGTCCCGCCTCGAAGCCCAGCAAATATCCTTGCGCGCCGGGGCGGATAGCCTTCTTGAAGAAGTCAGGTTTGCAATGGACGTCCGCCGGCAGGGACCCTGACGGTTACAAAACCTCCGAGGTGTGTTGATTACCCACAAGTCCGGTTTTGGCTACTTCTACGGTTCATCTGTTCGT
>CAZWDL010000211.1:0-6545 GCA_964632995.1 uncultured Saprospiraceae bacterium | reverse complement strand
TGATGGAGCACCGAGAGATGGTTCTGCTTGGGTCGATTTGCCTGAGAGGGGCGTTTACCGTGTGTTACGTGGCGGCAGCTACTTCAGCGATGCGGTGGACTGCCGCCCTACTCCCCGGGGCAGGCTTACGCCGGACAGCCGCCTTGGTTTCCGGTTGGTTCTTCCCCTCCAGGCAGTTGGATAGCCATTAAGGCTTTCCCGTTCGCCCTGTGAAGTAGCTTGCTATACTTCACAGGGTGAGCAAAAGAAACGAGCGACTGTAGCAAGGCAAGTAAGAGCCTATTTGAAGACCTCCGAATGAAGCCGAAAAAGAGAAGTTTTTGATTTAGGCAAGGCGGCGAAAGAGGAGCATAGTGGAGCTATGTGACTCTTTCGGCAACGCAGCATAAATCAAAAACTTCCTTTTGCAGGCCATGAGTGGGGTTTTCGGATAGGCTCTAAAAGAGGGAGGGACGACCGAACGGCGCCGCCAAGCGGAAGTGGCGAGATAGAGAAAAATTTTTGAAGAAAATTTTTAAAGTAGTTAGGAGTCTATAAGAAAAAGGTTCACCGCCGTAGGGGCGTTAACCGTGTGATACGTGGCGGCAGCTACTTCAACAATGCGGTGAACTGCCGCCCTACTAACCGGAACAGGAATACGCCGGACAACCGCAACAACAACAATGGTTTCCGGTTGGTTCTTCCCCTCCAGTTTACCCCGTGAAATAGCTTGCTATATTTCACGGGGCAAGCGGGAAAGCCGGATGGCTTCCACTGAACAGGCGGTTGACCTGTTCCCGGTGTAAGTGCCGGGACAAAAAGGCAGCCAATACTGGTTGCCCGGAGCAGTAGTATTGGTAGCTACCGGCGAAGATTCTGCTGCTCCTTTTTCGAATAACCGTAAAAATGTCCAATATGAAACCAGAAGTCGTCAAGCAGATCGAAGAACTATTCGGAAAAGGTTTCGAGCTAAATCTTCCCAAAAACAACCTCGACCCTTTAAGAGGCGTAATGGGGGCTCAAAAGGATTATCCCAAATATGCCCTCGATAAAGAAGGGCAGCTCATCGGGCTGAATCTCGCAATGACTAATCTTGATGATGCCAAATGGAAAGAAGTAGTGGATCTGCTGGATAGCAACGGGGTGTATTTGCAGGCCCTCGATTTGAATGAAAATAACTTGACTGAATTTTCTCTGTCCGCTAGTTTAGCCGATTTGGCTTATCTCGACATAGACGACAACCCGCTCGAATCCCCGCCCGAGGAAATCAGGAAACAGGGTAAGGATGCCGTACTACGTTTCCTGAAAGATTTGCTGGAACAGGGGGAGAGAGAGCTGTTTGAAGTAAAGATGCTCATTGTCGGTGAAGGGGAAACCGGCAAGACAACATTGTGGAACCTACTTCAAAACCCGGATCATCCGGTTCCCGATCCAGAGCAAAAATCCACGGTCGGCATTCAGATCCGGGAAGGCTGGCGATTTCAGCACCTCGACCGGCCAGAGGATGAATTTATTGTTAACCTCTGGGATTTTGGCGGGCAGGATATCCAATATATGACCCACCAGTTTTTTCTAACCCGCCGTTCTTTTTACGTTTTATTGGCCGATGGACGGAGGGAAGTCGCCAATTTTCCTTATTGGTTGCAAATCATCGAGCTTTTGGGCTGCGAACCCGACAAAGAAGAGCTACTACCGGTGTTGGTGGTCTTAAATGAAAAAGGTAATCCGATTGCCAAAATGCCCTATGATCCTCAAACGGTGAAAACGGATTATCCGAAACTCGATATCATTAAAAGGGAAGTTGATTTTGGTAAGAAACAGGATGGCCGGATAGAGGCTCTGACCAAAACCATTCAACAGATCCTCTGCCGGCAAATCGATCACTTACCGCTTACCATTCCCACTTTATGGGATAACGTGCGCCGGCGATTGTATAGCCTGCGGGAATCGACTAATCATATCGATGATGAAAGGTTTTATAAGATATGCGAAGAGGAAGGTATTACCGAGGAACAACAACAGGCCGACTTAAGCAAATTGCTCCATGATTTGGGGGTGATCCTGCACTTCCGGGAAGATATCAACCTGGCGGATTTTATCGTGCTGAGACCTCAATGGGCGGTCACCGCCGTTTACGAAATCATGAAGCATGAGGAGGTGAAAACGAACAATCAGGGCCGCTTCGATCAGAAACTGCTGCAACGGATCTGGACAGGAAAAGGATACACCAGGAAAGAGCAGTCTAAATTGCTCAACCTCATGCTGAAAAATAACCTGGAGGTTTGCTTTCGGGCAAGGGAAGATCGTAAAGAAATATTCATTGCTCCCCAGCTCCTGCCGGAAATTAAACCTACCGATCTGGATTGGACAGAAACGCCGGAAACGCTGCAATATATCTATCATTATCCCTTTATGCCCAAAGGGATCATAGGCCGGCTTATAGTCCGATTGAATGAATACATTGAAAATAGTGATGAAAGAAAGAAAGTTGTTTGGGAGAAAGGAACTATTCTTAAAAAGGATGGCTGCCGTGCCTTAGTTCAATCTTTGAAGGATAAAGTTCAGGGGCGTCAGCTCATAAAAATTGAGGTGCAAGGACCATCTGCCGAAGATCGGAAGAATGTCTTACGTGATGTTCGGCAGGAACTTGATGCCATTCACCGTCGCTCTTTTCCCTCCCTAGAAGTATTTCAAAAAGTGCCTTGCAATTGTTGGATGTGTGAGAAGTCCATTATCCCTTTTGAACATGACTACAATGCACTACAACAAAATAAAGCTATGTATGGAATCAAGGCTGAATCCCAATGCGGTAAATCCTTTGAGATGGTGCCTGTTAAGAAGTTGCTGGAAGGCGTATTTAAGGAGGAAGAGATAGCCCGGAAGACAGAGCTTCGAAGCATGCAAGACAAAAGCAATCTTGATATTACCATCAAAATTGATGACCGGGAAAGAAGAGAACAGCTTGATCGGATTGAGCGCAGTACAACGGGTGCCGAACATAATACTCGCACAATCCTTTCCAATCAGGAATTGCAGGTGAGGTATTTAGATACCTTACTTGACTTTGCGGGCAGTAACCAGAAAGAAATGCGGAAGATTTTTGCCCGCATCGAGGGTGCGAAAAATGCCGAGAGCGATTTCATACGCATCAATAATTTTTTGGAAGAGCGATTAAGTGAATTTTTTGCCCAGGTGCCCACCTCAAATGAAATTGTGCAAAAATGGAAAGAGGCCAACGCCAAACTACCGGACGCTGTAGATGCTAAATGGAAACTGAAATTTAAAATTCCATTCCTATTCGGTGAGCTTGAAAAAGAGTTGTCCTGGAACGCAAAAGCTATTTTGAAGTCGATTCGTAATGATTGGAGAGATTATCTTAGGGGAGAAAAAACCTTAAAGGAGCTTTTTGTAGAGGAGGTAGATTGATGGTGAAGGTTTCATTTATCCCACAGTGTCTTTCCGAATGAAAAGTCAAGAAATGCAATCCAGTTTGAAAATATCGCTTCCATCCGGCCCCTCTTTTGAAGTGGTTTTCGTGGAAGGGGGTGAGTTTCTTATGGGGGATGATGAAAGTGAATACGATTCTGAGAAACCGGCACACCAGGTCAAGGTCAGCAGTTTTTACATGGGTAAATACCAGGTGACGCAGGAATTGTGGGAATCGGTAATGGGGAATAACCCTTCCCGTTTTAAGGGTGAAAAACGACCGGTAGAAAATGTCTCATGGTATGATGCTAAGGATTTTATAGAAAAGCTTAATGAGAAAACCGGAAAGAACTTCCGGTTGCCATCAGAGGCAGAATGGGAATATGCGGGCCGCGGGGGCAAATACAGTCAAGGCTTCACTTACACTGGGAGCGATAAGCTCAGTCAGGTAGGATGGTATTATGGAAACAGCAACAACGAAACTCATGAAGTCGGGCTATTGTTATCCAATGAGTTGGGGCTTTATGATATGAGCGGCAACGTGTTTGAATGGTGTGAGGATGATGATCACGATAATTACGAGGGGGCTCTGGAGGATGGCTCTGCCTGGATTGACTCGCCTAACAGGGGCTTTGACCGCGTGCTATGTGGCGGCAGCTGCTTCCGCAGTGCGGTGTACTGCCGCCCTTCTAACCGGTACAGGTATACGCCGGACTCCCGCACTTACGAAGTTGGTTTCCGGTTGGTTCTTCCCCTCCAGTTCACCCCGTGAAATAGCCTGCTATATTTTATGGGGTCAAGTTGGATAGCCATTTCGGCTTTCCCGTTCGCCCTGTGAAGGAGGGACGACTGAACGGCGTAGTAAGGCGGAGGGAGCGAGGGAGGAGCAATACCCCTGCTGAGATGGGGAAATCTCAGTAGGGGCAATTCCATTTCTGGAGCCTGATTCAGTGATCCAGGTTATTTTCTTCCAAAAGCGCTTCGTACTCAGCCTTATCAAAATCTTCCGGAAAGTCCCATTTCAGCGGACTCTTCGTACACTGCTTTCGGAGCATGATACGGACATCTGTCTCCCCGATCTCCCGCTTTTCCATCTTTTCGACGATGTACATGGCCACCTTCAGCCTGACGGATTCATTCTCCGATTGCAGGCTATCCCGTATAGCCTGTAGCGCTTCGCTGTAAAGCCCGAAAAGCCCCTGAGGATTTAGGCGATCACAATTATTTTGTCCCGGTGCAATTCCAACAAGTCGTGCTGACCCAATAAATCAACTAACTTCTCGGATACCTTTTCAAATAGGCTTGTGACCTCCCGCAGGCGCATATTGCCAACTTTTACCAAGATCAATTTAGGTGGTTTCCCATGCAGCAGAAAAGACTGATAGAAATCATCGTCTTTGGAAATCACAACCCCATCGTTTGCGGCAACTAAGATAATGTCTTCATCATCAGACTCATTGCCTTTCGGCAAATCTGAGGTATGAATGCTCTCATAACCAAGGTTTGCAAAAATCTCGGTTATCCTTTTGGGTAAATGGGCGTCGACAATGAACCTCATGCCGCTATCGGGATAATCATACTGCCTTTAGTATTGACAGCCAACGCAGCAAATGCCAGGCAAGCCTTTATATCCTCTGCTTCCAGGTCAGGGAATTCAGCTAAGATGTCCTCTGCACTATCTCCTCCTGCTAAGTACTCCAAGATCGTGGAAACCGGATAGCGCAAGTTGCGAATGGTCGGTTTGCCATGGCAAATTTCGGGGTTTAGGGTAATCCTGCTTAGCAGTTCATTCTTTTCCATAGTGATTGAATCTTAATTTCTGATTTAACGATTAAGAAATGGAAAGAGTTTCCAGCGCGATGTGTTGGGCATTTTCTGTTGGCAAATAAAAATAACCTGCCAGAAGTCCGCTTCGGTAAATTTTGTATACGGGCATAACAATGGATTGAGCAATCAATCTACGAAAAAAGAGGGGTATTTGCAATTGAACTATCCCAGTGAGGGCGCCGCAGAAAGCGCCACCCTCACATGGCCCGTGGAAACCGGCCTTTTTCGTTTAAAGAAAGCCGGACGATTTCACCTCAAAGGTGCATTTGCCGCGCTTTCCCACTTCCGCTTTCCGACTTCCGACTTCGAAATCACTTCCCGATACAAAAATTCGAAAAAATATTCCCCAACAAATCATCCGTACTGATCTCCCCCGTAATTTCCCCCAGGTGATACAGCGCCTGCCGGATATCCATCGCTATAAAGTCCGAGGTCACCTCGCCGTCCAGGCCTCTGAGGACGGCGTCGAGGCTCTCATTTGCCCGTCGCAGCGCTTCGTAGTGGCGCGAGTTCGTGACGATGGGGTTGTCGAGGTCGAGGCCGCGGGCGGCGACGGTTTGGTAGAGGCGCTCCTTGAGGTAGCCGAGGTTCATGTGGTTGGCGGCGGAGACGGGGATCCATTGGTCTTTGGAAATCGGAAATGGGAAGTCGGAAGTGGGAATCGTTTCACCTCCGCTTTGCTCCGATTCGCTATTCGCAGCGCTGCCAGGCGAAGCCCCGGCGGTTGCAGGCTCTTTCTCTGCCAACCCCTGGCTGTCCAATTTCCGACTTCCGACTTCCGACTTCCGACTTTCTTCTTCCACCTTCCCAAAATAGTCTTCAAACTTGGTGTAGGGATTCAAATCCATCTTATTGGCCACCACAAGAACGTCTACGTTCGGATGCACCAGCTTCTCCAGGTCGGCGCGCACCTCTTCGGGCTGGGTGCGGATGACGTCGAAGATATAGACTAAGAGGGTGGATTGCTGCACCTTCTGGATGGTGCGTTCCACGCCCATGGCCTCGATGGTGTCTTCGGCTTCACGGATGCCGGCGCTGTCGATGAGGCGGAAGGGGACGCCCTGGATGTTGAGTACCTCCTCGATGGTATCGCGGGTGGTGCCGGCGATCTCGCTGACCAGCGCGCGCTCCTCGTTGAGCAGGGCGTTGAGGAGGGTGGATTTGCCGGCGTTGGGGCGACCGGCGAGCACGGTGCTCACGCCGTGTTTGATGACATTGCCGAGCTGGAACGACTGGATGAGCTCCTGGATGAGCGACTGTATTTTGAGGACGAGTTGGCGCAGGTTGTCGCGGTCGGCGAATTCGACGTCTTC
>CAZWDL010000210.1:0-6605 GCA_964632995.1 uncultured Saprospiraceae bacterium | reverse complement strand
ACCGCAGAACAGTAAAACTGACGAACAGATGAACCGTAGAAGTAGCCAAAACCGGGCTTATGGGTGATCAACACACCCCTGAAGCTTTCGTAAACCTGCGTTGAACCTAAGTACACTGTCAAATAAGTAACTTTCCGTTTTGACAGTGGCTTTTGGCGAAATGCTGCGTTGCTCGTCGGTCACAGAACCCCGGCTATGCTCTGATTCAAGAGTAGGGCCCCTGCACCCCACTCTTGAATGGGCGCCTTGCCTTTCGCCAAAGCCCCCATCCTAAAACCGAAAAGAACTTACTTGACAGTGTACTAAGCAGATTTCATTAACCTAAACTGTCCGGTTCCGCACACAATCTGTCTGATATTGAACAGTATTATTTCTTTTGATTTGCAGTTGGCTGGTTCTGAGTACCTTTTGGTGAATGGAGAACCCGGTGGGTAAAACTGGCCGAAGGAAAAAGGGTTACAGAGGTGGAAGCAGCCATTCCCGCTCTGTTGTAAAAGCACGTCCCTTAATGATTTTCCCAATGGGCCAAATTTTCCACTCAACCCATGCTGGACATCCATCTGCACTCGGACCTGCAGGATGTACGCCGCGGGCTCGTCGTATTTCAGTTTGCGATTTCGATCGCCCTGATCGTCCTTTTCATCCCATAAAAACTCCTTTAATTTGACGCGGCCGATACCGGCTGCTCCCATCTGCTGTCCCAGGATCTGATAGATTCTCCTGATACTTCTTTTATCTCGCCTGATCAATCTGGGGTTCGATCAGAATTTCAACGACTTCATTAATGCCCGGCGGGTAGAGGAAGTGAAAAGACGCATGCAGGACCCTGAAAGCTTGCCTTGCTTTCCCTCGCACTAGAAAGCGGCTTCAACTCCAAGGCGACCTTTAACCGCGTCTTCCGGAAGTTTACCGGCCAACTTCCTTCTGCCTTCTGGCAGGACGAGGGGTGGCAAGGGGAGGATCCGATCCTGGAGTTATAAAACCGTGCAGTTTTTCAAAACAGGAGAAATTTGGGTAAGCCACTGAAGAAATAACTGGTTCTCCATTGGTTCTGCGGTAGTTCTGTCAGGCGTTGCAACGATTTCATGAGTTCCCTGCAGCGCCGGGCCATGAAATACCACCTTCAATCTTCAAAAACATATCTCCCCTGTTCATCCCGGAACTCGAAGTAGATCATTCCCGGCCAGAGCGGATCGGCCATCTGTCCGGCCCATTGCTCGTGGGCTTTGCTCAGCCGGCGGACGACGGCGGGATGCTGCCGGTACAGATCACGGTGTTCGTAGGGATCCTCCTGCATATTGTACAGGATGGTGTCGTGCTGGTGATCGTTGAGCAACATTTTCCAGTCACCTTTACGAATCGCTTTTGCAAAACCCATCTGCCAGTACAGCGCTTCGTGGGGGGCGCCGCTTTTGGTGCCGGTGAGATAGGGGAGTAGATTGACGCCGTCGTAGGGGCGCTCATCCGGCAGGGGGATGCCGGCGGCCGCGGCGGCGGTGGCGAAGATGTCGAGCGAGGAGACGGGGTGCTCGTATCGCAGACCTGCCGGCAGATGTCCTTTCCACTGCATGAGGAACGGTACGCGCAGGCCGCCTTCGAAATTGGTGATCTTTCCGCCCTTGAAGGGAGCGTTGTCGGTGGTGAGCGTGTAGGTGGCGCCGCCGTTGTCGCTCAGAAAGAAGATCAAAGTGTTTTCCATAAGGTCAAGCGCTTCTAGTCGCTCCGTGATGGTGCCTACGGCATCGTCGAGCGAGGCGATCATGGCATTGTAGATGCGACGGTAGGGATCCTCAATGTGTTCAAACTGTGCGTAGTAATACTCCGGCGCCTGCAGGGGCGTATGGGGCGCATTGAAAGGGACGTACAGTAGAAAGGGTTGGTCTTTGTTCTTTTCGATAAACTGTACGGACTCCTCGGCGATTCGTTGGGTTAGGTAGGCTGGTTCTTCAATCTGCTCGCAGTTGCGATTGATGGCAAAGGGACCCTCGCGGCCGCTGCCCCAGATGTAGGAATCGGTCCAGTCTTCCGCCACGTGCTGATTGACGATACCGGGAGCGTCTTCCGGTGCGAACAGGGAATGGGATTCGTAGAAGCCGTAGTGATAATCGAAGCCGCGGTTACAAGGCAGGGCGAAGTCAGCGTAACCCAAGTGCCATTTGCCGATGACGGCGGTGGCGTAACCGTAAGCCCCGAAGAGCTCACCAATGGTAATTTCCGAAGGCGGTAGTCCTTGCTTGTGGCGGTCCTCCTGCTTCGGCACAGCGTCCATATAAACGGGCGTCCAGGGATCGCTGTCGACAAACCATTTGAACCCGTAATACTGCAAGCGGTTACTTAAATAGATATCGTGAGGCTGAAACTCAAATCCGAAGCGCTGCTGATAGCGTCCGGTAATCAGCCCGGCCCGCGAAGGGCTGCAGATGGGGGAGGTAATGTAGCCTTCGCTGAAGGTAATGCCTTCCTCACCGATCCGGTCAATGTGCCGGGTGCGGATGAGCTCGCTGCCGTAGCGCGAGATGTCGGTCTGCCCCAGGTCGTCGGCCATCAGTATAATGATGTTGGGCCGCTTTGCGGTATCCTGGATATTTTTCACCGCTGTCACCCTTGTCGGCTCCGTTGAGGCGTACTCAATGGCGAATTCGGGCGATTCCAGCGGCCAGAGCAGCCAGCTGAAGGCGCCCAGAACGATGGGCAGAAAGGCGTAAAGCAGAATCTTTCGGTTCATGACAGGCGTTTGGGTTCACTACTGGGAATAGCCGGAATTTCTGTAAAAATATGGACAAGACCAAATGGAATACCGTACCTTCGCAGCAAATTTATTTGACCAGAATCAGGACTACACAATTGATGAATAACGCAAAAATTATCCGCCCCGGAGAATTCGAGGCTCACCGGCATTGGTATGCTAAGGCACTAAATGCGACCATCCATCCGATGATCAATTTCTTCATGAACCTGGAGCAGCGCCGCATCATCAGCCGTTACTGCCACTTGCACCCGAAGGTGGATCCGGATACGTTGGAGGAGATGCTCAATTACAAGTGCAAATACTTCTTATGGGCGGGCGCCGACCTGCTCAACGTGACCTCCGCCGGCGGCAAACGCCAGATGGTGGTCATCGAAAACAATTCCTGCCCTTCCGGGCAAAAGTCCATGCCCCTGCTGGATGATAACCAGGAGCAGGGCAGCTACCGCTGGCTGGTAGAACGCACCTTCCGGCCCTACGTCAAACGCCGGGGAGGCTTGCAAGGCAAGCTGGCCGTGGTCTATGATAAAAACCCGATGGAAACCTCCGGCTATGCTTCGGTCATTGCCGATATTTTCCAGGAAGAAGTCCTGCTGGTTTCATTTTATCAGCACGAGCAGGATCCCGCGGTACGCTTCGCCGACGGTATAATGGAGGTGCGCAGCGCCAACGGACAGTGGCATCCCGTGCGGGCCGCCTTCCGCTACCTGACACAGAGCCCCTGGAACCGCCTGCCGCTGAATACCAAAACGCGCATCCTCAACCCCGTGCTGACTTGTCTGGCCGGCGGCCGCAACAAAATGGTTGCTGCCAAGGCCTACGACATTTTCAATGCGCAAATCGAAGACAGCGGACTGAAGATCAACATTCCGGAGACCATCTGGGATGTGCGCAAAAACGAAATTCCTATCTGGGTACGCAAGCTGGGCGGGCAGGCCGTCGTCAAGGTGCCTTACAGCAACGCCGGACAGGGCGTGTTCACCATCATCACTGAGCAGGAACTAGAAGACTTCATGGCGCAGGATTTTACCTATGACCAGTTTATTGTGCAGAGCCTGATCGGGAACTACCAATGGAGCTCTACCAGCTCGATCGGTAAGTTGTACCACGTAGGCACCATTCCCAACACGAAAGGCAAGACCTTCGTCGCCGACCTGCGAATGATGATCAGCTCTACCGACCGCGGCCTGCTGCCCCTCTGCGTCTACGCCCGGCGCGCCAAGAATCCGCTGGAGGATACGATCTCCGAAGGGAGCGAATCCTGGAACATGCTCGGCACCAACCTGTCGATCAAAAACCCGGACGGCACCTGGGATAGCGATACCAACCGACTCTTGCTCATGGACCGCCGTGATTTCAATAAGCTGGGGATAGGTATCGATGACCTGATCGAAGCTTATATTCAGACGGTACTCTCAACGGTGGCCATCGATAAAATGGCCATAACACTGGTGAACAAACAAGGTAAATTCAAAATGCGCCTCTTTAAATCACTCAACGACGATGCTTCCCTGATCGAGGAGATCCTGGCGAAGTGACGTGGAAGGGAGGTCCGCGTCTAAAAAAAACCAAAATTTGCCGCTTGGATTGACGGGGTGACTCAAAGTCACCCCGTCAATTTTTGATGCAACGCAAAGCAGTGTTTCGCGTATAATTGAAAGGGAGATTGAGCAACAGTCATTCCGTTAAAGCTTAATGAATAATCCATGGAAGATAAAGACCTGATACTGAAAAGAGAGGGCGCGATCGTTATTCAGGACCTCAACCTCGAGGATACGCCCAAGGGAACAATGGCCCGCTACTGGTTGCACCTGGTTAACGACGGCCTGGGCATGCCGGTCTACATACCGATGCTCGTGGCGCGCGGTGGTCAAGATGGGCCGGTGATGGGACTCACAGCTGCCGTGCACGGCAACGAGCTTAACGGGATCCCCGTTATTCAAAGACTGTTCAAGGAGATTAAGATAGAAAACCTGCGCGGCACCCTCGTCGGTGTGCCCGTGGTCAACATCCCCTCCCTCCTTCGCAACAAGCGGCGCTTTATCGACGGCACCGACCTGAACCACATCATGCCGGGGCGTGAAGACGGGAACGTCAGCCAGGTCTATGCCTATCGCCTGGTCAATCGTATCGTGCAACACTTTGACTACCTGGTCGATCTGCACACCGCCAGCTTCGGCCGCATTAATTCCTACTACATCCGCGCGGATATGAAGGAGCCGGTGACCCGCAAAATGGCGCTGCTGCAGAATGCTCAGATCATCGTGCACAACCCGCCCTCCGACGGCACCCTGCGCGGCGCTGCCGACGCTTTAGGCATACACGCCATCACCCTGGAAGTGGGAAACCCTAATACGTTCCAGAAAGGCTTGATTCGCTCCGGACTCACCGGTATTCACAACCTGCTGCACTATCTCGATATGACCGAAGGCAGTATTGAGGAACACACTTCCGCAACGATTCACTGCGAGCGCTCCTACTGGCTCTATACGGATACCGGAGGAATCCTCACCGTCCATCCCGGAGTGACCGATCACGTGGAAAAGGGGGAGGTCATTGCCTCACTGCGCAACATCTTTGGCGATCTGATTCAGGAGTACCGGGCCCCGGAAGCAGGGGTGGTCATTGGTAAAAGTGTCAGCCCCATCAATCAAACGGGGGGAAGAATTCTGCACCTGGGCATTGAAAAAGTATAGAAGTTTAGGCGCTGGCCACTTCGTGGCTGCTGGTTTAGAAGTTTAGCAATGCTGTCAGAGTGGCTAAACTAAACCAGCCGCCCCGGCTTTCGGGCGCAAGGTTAGGTAGATCTTGTACAGTGTCAGAGTGGCTAAACTTCTAAACCAGCCGCCCCGGCCGGGGCGGCGACTAAACTTCTAAACTTCCTTATTGAGGACTTTCACCTCTGTTCTCCGTTCCACTTTTTCAATATAGGCCTCCGTATCGAACTTGCGTTCCAGGCCGCCGGCAGTCATAATACGGGTTTTGCCAAAAACGGGGCGTTCCTGCCAGGCGCGATCGTGCAGCCCGAATATCCAGGCCACGTTGGAGAAGGAGTTGCAGTCGCGGCCGTCGAGGAAATATTTGTTGTTGAGGTAGAGGGTCGTCTCGTAGGCGTAACGAGGGGTGTTGGTCCAGGCAAGGATGCGCTTGCCCCAGTACATGCGCATGTAATTGTGCATGTAGCCGCTGTGTTTCATCTCCAGCATGGCGGCATTCCAGTAAGGATCATGGGTCTCGGCGTTTTCCAGTTCCTCACGGGTGTAAATGTATTTGCGTTCATCGTCCTTGTGCTCTTCCAGGGTTTTGTGCGCCCAGTCGGGCAGGCACTTGTAGCTGTCGTAATAGTCGGGTTCGAAATAGCAGAAATTGACACCCAGCTCGCGGCGCACCAGTAATTCTTCTACAAAAGACGCCACATTTTCCTTCGACTGTCGCTGTTGCACCTCCTTGATCAGGTAACAGGGAGAGATCATCCCAAAGTGGAGGTACATACTCATATGCGAGGTGTCGTCGGTCTGTGCCTGATTGCGGTGCTCATCATAAACTTCCAGTTGTTCGTCCAGAAAGTGTTGAAATCGTTTTTTGGCGCGGCTGGTACCGCCATTGAAGTGTTCGCTTACCGGTTTTACGGTATCGTCGAGGTTCATAGAGCTGATGAATTCACTCACCTCTTCGATTCGTTCCCCTTCGATATCCAGCTCGAGGGAAGCCTTCTCCGGCATGACCGGTTCGGGTTCTTCCAGGTATTCCTCGTAGCGGCTCATCAGTTTTTTGCGAATGGTGCGCGCAGCGTACTCCCGCTTATCGGAAGCGGTTTCCACGGGCACCACCACGTCGCTCTCTACCTGAATTACCCGGC
>CAZWDL010000209.1:0-6998 GCA_964632995.1 uncultured Saprospiraceae bacterium | reverse complement strand
CGCCATATCGCGGAGGTGGAACTGCTGTTCGCGAAGAACGTCTTCGGCCTGCCGGAAGTAAAAATACACGCGCAGACCGTCATCAAGAAGGAAGATACCGGTGAGTGGACGGAACTGGAGCCTCTGCGGGAATTCGCCGCTTACGCTCACGACAAACTGCGCGAGGCCATCGACAGCCAAAGCGACGACGATTGGCAAGCAACCGTCACGACCAAAGAATTCGGCGCCAAAACCAAAGCCGAAGCCCTCGGGCGCGTCGTATCGCACACGGCCTATCACGCGGGGCAGCTGGCGCTGATTTTGAAGTACGGACAATGATTTTCAACATCTGGCCGGTGGTTATTTCCGCCATATACAGCGCCTTGATCTGGAATTTCTTTTTTACCCCTCCCTTGTTGGATTTCACCATCGGAAGCGCTGAGGATGGATTGCTGTTTTTAATGTACTTTAGACTTGTTGCGACGGGATCCCTTTTATCAGTTGATATAAAAATACCTTATCCGGCAGGCATTTCCCATGCTTAGCGGATTTTTTTCGCCAGTTATTCGTATTTGCATAATATGTTCACCTTTCGCCAATCCTGCTGCCAGCGTATAATACCATGGAAGATGCAGGTTTAAGCTCCACTTTGTAAACAAATCCTGTTTTTGCCAATTCTCACCATCTATTCTGTATTCAATTATTCCGGCATCGGGACCGGCTGCCACAGCTATGCCAACCGCATTTCCGTTAAACGTAAATTCCAGCATGTCGCCCTCACCCTGACTAACCAGCATGGGTGTATTCACATAATTTGGACGTGTTCCCTTCCCGTCCTTTGGATTCCAGTTTTCTATCAGCTTCCAGCCTTGTTTTAATTTGGCTTTTTCTGCCAAAACCAGTTTTCCGTTATCATAATTCGCAACATCTATCGGTTCAGGTTGAGGATAAGTTTCAATTTCGTCATCCTCTTCTACTGTTCCGGTCCAGGCTTTCTCGAGGAAGGCTTTCACGGAACGAAAATAAACCCCTTGCCCAAAAGGCGAAGGATGTAGATTTTTAAAATCATCTTCCCAGGTAAATTCACCTGCATCGATGCGATCGGTCACTTCTTTTGCCAGATTTATAGTTGGGACATTGTAATGAGCAGCTGTTTTTTCATGGTTCTGGATGACTTCGGGCAATTGTCCCGAGCGATAGGTATCCATTTTTTGAGGATCAACAAAATGCATGATAACAATATCTGATGCCGGATTTTCCCAGCGTACATGCCGGACGATTCCTTCCATCGCCCTGATTTGTTCCCGGCTGCTTCTTCCGTTTGCGGCATCGTTTACGGCAGCCTCCTCAAATAGCAAATCAATCTGGCCGCCCGAAAGTACATCTCTTTCCAGCCGGAAGGCCGCCGGAGTTGTTCCCATGGAAGGAATGCCTGCCGCAATAAATTCGAATTCAGTATCGGAAAAACGTTTTTGAAGGTAATTACAAATGCTGTCGCGCCATCCTCCGTTATAAGTAATGGAACCTCCGAGAAAAGCCACCCGGCCTTTCTTAGCACGTTGAAATTTCAGAAGGCTGTTTCGAATTCCATTACGGTGATTGTGATAATCAGATGAGTTTAACTGCTCTTCGGTTGTAAGAACAAATGAGTGAAATATGAAAAGAGTAAATAGCAATATCAGAAAAACACCTCGCTTCATGGGTTTCATTTTAGAATGAATTTTGCCTGCACCGGATAATGGTCCGATAAAAACCAGTTTTCTTCTCCGTTAGATACTTTTGCATCAAAGCATTTTAATTTCAATGCCGGAGATACAAGAATATAATCGATACGCTCCAGCCTCGAGACAAGTTGTTCTGTGGTTTCATTAGTAACCGGGCCTAAAACCCTGCCCGGAAAACTTCCGCGTTCGTCCATGCTGCTTGTCCTTTTTCTAATAACATCATACAGCGGAAATGACAGAAAAGCAGCTATTACGGAATAGTCCAGATCATCCATAAAAATATTCCCTGAAATTCCTTTTCCCTCATTGCTCTTGCGCAGGCGTTTCATGAAATAGCCATCTGAATCGTACAAGTTGGCATCAAAAGGAGAGTGGGCATTGAAATCGCCCAAGACAATATAGCTTGAATTTTCTTCTTTTATGTTTTTTAGCTTATCAAGCAGAATATCTGCCTCTTCCCTTCTTCTTTTTATGCTGCCCGGATGAAGATGGACCACTAAAAAATCTATGCCTGCAGTTTGACAATGTAAGGCTCCGTGATGAAGTCCTTCGCGTACTTTTTCTCTTAGGTAAATCGGAAATTTTGATGTTAGTCCGACTGAGTAACCGCTGGATTTAAGCAGCAATGAATAATTGTGCCCCCAGGATTTTGCATTTTCTTCCAATTTTTCCGGTGTATAGCCGCAAAGTTCCTGAAGGGCAACCACAGAAGGTTGTTGATTTTTCATCCAATTCTGAAGATTAACCCTTCGGACAGTATCTTTTCCCCAGTCAAAGCCATTCCAGATGTTATAAGTTACTACTTTCAGCGTATCATTTTTCAGGTCTGTCTCCGAAGAATCAGACAAGGATTCCAGATATGCCATAAAAATACGCATTCCATGTTTCACCAAACCTGCAGGAGTCAGATGGGTCGCGTCCGCTTTCGGGAGACTCAACATGCTTGTATAAACAATGGTTATATCTTCCTCAGCTAATCTTCGCTGAGCTTCTACCACGACCGGGCATTCCTTTGCAAAAGGATGCTGCTCATCCACTCCCAATATAATTTTCAGATTGGGTTCATTCAGCACATTTTGGCGTAAATCACGAATCATTCGTTTCAAGTTTAGATAATAATTCCGGGCAGTATTTTCATTACCCGCGTCGCTCTCACCCTGAATCCAGATAAAACCGCGCAAGGTTACAATGAATCCCTGCTTCTCCAGTTTATTTATGGCTGATTTTAAATCATCGGTCATGCGATCGTAAATACCGCCTTTTCCGGGAGCTTTCCAGTCGCGGGCAAGGCCGGTTGCACCTTTGGTATACTTGAATATTGCCGGATTATAACCTGCTTTTTTGAGTTCACGACCAAAACTCACCTCAGGTCCGAAATGTCCTTTGGGAAACCTACCCGCCTGAGGTTCCATCTTAACCCATTTACCACCGGAACTTTCATTGTCCACAAACGTCCAGTTAAAAAGAATTGATTCGTCCAGCTCTTTTCCTTTTTCCGGATAATAAGCAGCATCTCCCATCCATCCCTGTGCATTTGACTGGCCGGCCCAAATAAAAAGATCCAGCTTTTCCTGTGAACTTGAATTGAAAGGCAGAAGTACTAATAAAAGCAGGAAATTGTAGATTAGAACTGTGAAATGCTTCATTTTAATGACTCTCTTTTTAACGGTTAAAAACGGCTTTTTCTGCTTCAGCTAAATTAAGTTTTATAAAACAAGAATCTCTGAATATAACCATTTCCAGCATGGATGTGGACTCCGATGAATCAATTAAAAAATGTATTTATGCCATACAAGAGGAGCATGGTCAGATAAATGTTCTTGTTGACAGTTCAGGGATCGAGCGCCATGATTCCATTGAAGAAATGGACTTATCGGAATCCAAATCGACAATGGAAACCAATTATTTCGGGCCACTTCGACCTTTACTTCCAACATGCCTGAGAGCACTTCATACTGCAGCTACAGCTTTGTCCAGAATCCCGGTCACTGCCCCAGCAAATACTTCAGCACGAACTCGTAGTTCCAGGTCTCAATCAGGTTACTCAGCATCAGGCCGATAACTGACAGGACGACGATCTGGGCCACAAAAGGCATCGGTATCCAATGGGTGAGCAGCACTGCTCCCAGCAGAATACCCAGACAGAGAACGGGGTGCAGCACTGCTGCATTCCGCTCCGGCGGATCCGGCGGCATAGTCAGATTGGTGATCTTCGGGCGGGTGTTCAGCCAGTTGCTTTCCTTAATCCCCTGAAACACCAGGATGGTCCAGATATTCACCAGGATGTTGTCCAGCACCAGAATAGTCAGAAAGATGTGCTCGGGGCAGGCCACCAGCTCCTTCAGAACGAGCCGACTGGTGCTCCCACCAATCCAGCTGCCCACAATAGGAGGTATCCCCTTCCAATATTCCTCACCAATGAGCACCCCGGTAATGAGCAGGCTATCCTGGAGGAAGAAGGCCGCCAGCGCGGGAAAGAGAGCGATCCAGCAGGACCCCGATACGAATACGGCGATCGGCTTCCAGCCGATGGCTCTCAGTTGGCGAATCGACAGGCTGCTCATCACGGCCACGATGGCCAGAGGGGTGAAGTACGAACGGCTGTATTGATGAATGTCAGCGCCGGAATAGTCCTGCCCGCTCAGGGCGGAAATGGCGGCGGGGATCAGATAGGCCAACAGGATGGCAGACACCCAGCTGAAGAAAGCCTGCAGGTACCGGTTCTCCCATTTGTCCAGCAGATAAACAGTTACCACCGTCAGGGCGGAGATGAGTCAGGGGATCATAGTCGGTCATTGGTATATTGACCTGCAAGTAACGAATTCTGCCTTTTATCAGGGTATAATTTTCCGAAAATATAGCCGCTATACGCACCGAGCTAAAAAAGGCAGCCGCGCCAACGGTAAAGTATTACCACAAGGACCGTCCCCCCTCTTTGATGCGCCAATATTTTGGGAGGTTTTGAAAAAAGTAGAATTGCTCAGCGATAAAGCCCCGGCCTTATTGCAGCAATTGGAGCAACTAAATATCTTGCGTTTGATCAAGGTCGATGATTCGGCTGAGGAGCCTAAACATCAATGGGCTGGCGGCATCTCTAAAAAGACCGCTTCCATACTTATCTAATCTGTAGAGCAAAGCCGGGAATAATGGGAATGCAATATCTCATAGATAGCAACGCCGTCACTGAATTTTCGGGCGGTATGTTGCCACGGCGCTGGTCTATAACTTAAAAAATATCGCCGCGTTAGTACTGCCGGTAAAGAATTTATAAAACGAACTCCTGTTTGCTGTTCATCTATTGTTATCCACCTCTAATGGAAGCGATTAATCAACCCCCATCCAAAACCAAATCCTCCCTGCTCCGTTTTATTCCCCAAAAACTCTTAAGCATCATGGCCAAATACCTCTTACCGCTTTTCCTTTTCCTGACCTTCCTCAGCAACTGTGAAGCGCAACCCGCCGGTTCCGCCACTTCCACAGAAGAAACCTACACCTTCAAAACCCCCTCCTTCGGCGGCACCGGCAAATACTACCTGGGCCGCGAAATTTCGCAGGTTATGGGACACCTCGGCGCCGGCTGGCTGGAGCGGCCGGAAAGGGAACAGGAAGAAAATGTCAGCCGGGCCATAAAAAATATGGAGTTAGAGCCCGGTGAACATGTTGCGGATATCGGCGCCGGCTCGGGGTATTACACATTCCGCATTGCCCGGAAGGTGCCGGAGGGAAAAGTTTACGCCGTAGACATACAGCCGGAAATGCTGGATATCATGCGCCGGAAGATCAGGAAAAAGAAGATCGATAATGTCGAACTGGTCAAAGGAGAAGAAGAGAGCCCCAGGCTGGCCGAAAATTCGGTCGATATGGTACTGATGGTCGATGTGTATCACGAATTAGCCTACCCCAAGGAGATGATGCAGGATATTGTCAGGGCGCTGAAGCCGGGCGGCCGCTTCGTGTTACTGGAATACCGGATGGAAGACCCAAGCGTACCGATCAAGCGGCTGCACAAAATGTCCGAAGAACAAGCGGTGAAGGAGATGAAAGCCGTGGGACTCCGGCTCCAGGAGAATACAGACAACCTGCCCTGGCAGCATTTTATGGTTTTCACAAAGCCAAAGATTTAATGATGGTCTGGTAGATCCCCCAGATCAGCGGCAGGCCGACGAACAGCCAGGCCAATATCACCTTAGGCTCCAGGCCTTTTCTGTTATTTTTCATGGTTGAAGCAATTTTTGTAACAATTCAGTTCGGCCGGCTCAGCTCGTTTTCGGCCGGGCCACTGTTGCAGCGACATCCAAGGCTCGTGTTTTCTCTTCCGGCGCCATCATGTACTTGTCGTCTACGGGTTTTACCATGCTGTTGCATAGAAAGCCCAGAATGAGCAGGCCCGCCATGATGTACATCGTAATGGAATAGGCCTGTGCCGCCGGCAATTGCAGGGTCTCGATCTGGTAGGCCCGGATATAGTTGACCAATACCGGCCCCAGGACCGCCGCCGCCGACCAGGCCAGCAACAGGCGCCCGTGGATGGCTCCTACTTGCCTGGTCCCGAACATATCCCGCAGGTAGGCGGGGATCGTCGCAAAACCGCCGCCGTACATACTCATGATGATGCCGAAGCAAAGCACAAACAGCACGATGCTACCCATATTGCCGATACTTGGAATAGCGAAGTAGAGCATCGCGCCCAGCAGGAAAAAGACATTGTAAGTACGCTTCCGCCCAATGCGGTCCGAGAGCGAAGACCAGAAAAAGCGACCCACCATATTGAACAGGCTCAGCAAACCGACGAAACCACCTGCCGCCACTGACGTTACCGCCGCTTTTTCCCCTACGGAAGCCGCCGAGAACATCTCCTGTATCATTACGGAGGCCTGGCCCAGCACGCCGATGCCCGCCGTTACGTTCAGCATCAGCACGGCAAAGAGCAGGTAGAACTGAGGCGTGCGGATGGCAACATCGGCATCGACATGCCCTTTGGCTACGAAGTGGCCCTTGCCGGCGGGCCCGGGCGTCCAGCCTTCCGGTTTCCAGCCGGGCCGTGGAATGCGCACCGTGAATACGCCGAACATCATAAACAGGAAATACACTGCTCCCATGACCAGAAAGGTTTGCGCTACGCCGGTGGAGCTCGCCGACCTGAACGTATCCATCAGGGCCACGGACATGGGCGAGGCGATCATCGCTCCCCCGCCGAAGCCCATGATGGCCATACCGGTGGCCATGCCCGGCCGGTCGGGAAACCACTTGATCAGGGTGGATACGGGCGAAATGTACCCCAGGCCCAGACCGATA
>CAZWDL010000208.1:0-7063 GCA_964632995.1 uncultured Saprospiraceae bacterium | reverse complement strand
GGATTCCGGCGACGGCAACGAGCTGTAGCCCGGCGTGTGGAGCCACGTGGTCATGACCCACGACGGCGCCGAGGACCGGATCTACATCGACGGCGCCCTGGCCAACTCCAAAGCAGTAAGCGGTGAGCTCAACGCTACCACCTACCCGCTGGGCATCGGCAACAACCCCATCGATGGGGGCAACTACTTCGACGGCGCCCTCGACGATATCCTGATCTACAGCCGCGCCCTCAGCGAGCAGGAAGTCGCCGACCTGTACAACGCCCAGAACATGGCGCCGGTCATCGACCAGGAACTGGTCGCCGATTACCCCTTCAGCGGCAACGCCAATGACGTGACCCCGTTCACCAACAACGCCGAAGTACGCGGTCCCCAGCTGGCCGACGATCGCTTCGAGCGGGCCAACAAGGCCTTTGCCTTTGATGGAGCGGACGATGAAATGTCAGCCGCTAACTCGCCGCAGCTTAACTCCGACTTCACCACCGTCAGCTTCTGGGTGAAGCTCGATGCGCTGCCCGCCCAGGGCGAGTACTACCTGCTGTCGCACGGCGGCTGGCAGGAGCGCTGGAAAATCTCCCTGCCCGGCCACGGCAAACCCGTCTGGACTACCAACAGCAGCTCCGGCATCTCCGATATGGACTCCGGCGACGGCAACGAAATTCCGGCGGATACCTGGACCCACGTGGCCATGACCCACGACGGCGCCAATGACAAGATCTACATCAACGGCGCTCCGGTTGCTGAAAAAGCGGTCAGCGGCGAGCTCAACAGTACGACCTCCCCGCTGGGGATGGGGTACAATCCCATTGACGGCGGCTCGTTCCTGGACGGCGCGCTCGACGAGGTGCAGATCTACAACCGCGCGCTAAGCGACCAGGAAATCGCCGATCTGTATGCTGCCCAATCGCAGGCGCCGGCAGAGGACGACACGACCGCGCCTACCGCACCCCTCAACCTGACCGCCGACGTCAACTTCAACAACGTTGACCTTAGCTGGGAAACTTCGACCGACAATGTCGGGGTGATTGCCTATAACGTCTTCCAGGACAGTGTAAAGATTACGACTACGGAGAATACTTCCCTGTCGCTGCTCGAACTGCCCCCGCTGACCGAATTCCTCTTCGGCGTCACCGCTGTCGACGCAGCCGGTAACGAATCGGCCATGACGACCCTGACGGTGATGACTGACGAAGAGTCTACACCTGACGTCACACCGCCCACCATGCCCGGCAACCTGCGGGCGGACGCCGGCTCGAGCTCCATCGTGCTGTCCTGGGAACCCTCCACCGACGACCGCCGCGTCGCCGGCTACGTGGTGCTGATCGACGGCATCTTCTTCGATAGCCTGGGCGGCAACGCTACCTCCGTCTTCATCGGCGGACTGGAATCCGAGACGCTCTACTCCTTCGAAGTTTACGCTTTCGACGGCGCCGGCAACGATTCCGAAATCGCACTCATTACCGTCCAAACTGAACAGGAGCTCGACACCGGCGAGCCGGGACTGGTGGCCTGGTATCCTTTTGAAGGCGACGCCAACGACGCCACGCCCTACGAAAACCACGGTGTTATCGGCGGCGACCCCGTCTTCGAAATGGTGGAAGACCGCCTGCAAGGCGGAGGCATGGCCATCAAGTTCGACGGCGATCAGGATTCTGTCCTGGCGCCCAACGCCGTGCAGCTGATCTCCGATTTTACCACGGTCAGCTTCTGGATCCGGGTCGACGGTCGCAACCTTAGCGATGCGGAAGCCTACATCCTCGACTTCGGCCACTGGAGCCAGCGCTGGAAGGTCTCCCTGCCCCAGCACCTGAAGATCGTCTGGACCACCAACAGCAAGAACAATCAGTTTGACAACTTCATTTCCGATATGGATTCCGGCGACGGCAACGAGCTCGTCGAAGGCTTCTGGTGGTACGTTACCATGGTCCACGACGGCGAAGACGACATCATCTACGTCGACGGCGTGGAAGTCAACCGCGTACCGGCGCCCGGTACGCTCAACAGCACCGACCGGCCACTGGGCATGGGTAATAACCCCATCGACGGCGGGCAGTACTTCAACGGCGCCCTCGACGAGGTCAAGATTTACAATAAGGCGCTTACCGCCGAGGAGGTAGCCAACCTGTACGATACCGGCACCACCGGCTTTGAGGACAACCTCAGCGCCGAACTGCGCCAGTCGATCAAAGCAGCTTACCCCATCCCGGCAACCGATGAGCTGATCATCGAGCATACGCTCGACAACCGGCAGCCCATGCTGCTACGCGTCTTTGATCTCAGCGGCCGCCAGGTGGACGCCATACAGTATGATCGTTACGAACTGCCGGAAGCCCAGCTGAAGATCGATGTCAGCAACTACAGCCCGGGCGCTTACTTCCTCAATTTCATTCAGGGAGGGGAGAGCCTTGGCGCACTGAAGTTCTTCAAGCAATAATACTTCTTCCCCGGCGGCAGAGCTTCTCTACTGATGCCGCCAGATGGGGAATGATTTGAAGACAGGGGAGACTTGGAGACTGGGAGAGCGATGTTCCAGATAACAAGTCTCCTTGTCTCCCTGTCTTCAACTTTTATCTCTTTCCCTTCAAAGCAGGCGGACTTCCGGTTTCCCCGCTTCTCTAAAAAAACAACCCTTCCAAAAAAGTAAATCATGGCAGTCCTGTGTGAGCGGTTCGAGCAGAATCCCCTGATCACTGCCCGGGACCTACGGCCAAGCCGGGAAGGATTAGTGATTGAAGGTGTTTTGAATCCAGGTGTTTTCACCTTTGACGGAAAAACCTGGCTGCTGTTGCGCGTAGCCGAAAGACCGGAACAGCGAGCAGGTATCGTTTCCTTTCCCCGAATAAAAAAAAGCGGTGACCTTGAAGTAATGGAGTTCCGGAGGAACGATCCGGCCATTGATCTTTCTGACGTACGGTATGTGAAATACAACGGAAGAACGTATCTTTCCACGATATCGCATTTGCGACTGGTATGTAGCGACGACGGCATCCACTTTTACGAGCCGGCCGACCGGACTCCTTTTCTTTTTGGAGAGGGCGAACTGGAGGCCTTCGGCATCGAGGACTGTCGCGTCACCTTTCTGGAGGGAGCATATTACCTGACCTATACCCAGGTGTCGCAAAGCGGGGTAGGCGTAGGACTGATGCGTACGGAAGACTGGATTACCTTTTCCCGTAAGGGGATGATTCTCCCGCCGCACAATAAAGACTGCGCCCTGTTCGGGGAGAAAATTAATGGAAAATACTACTGCCTCCACCGGCCCTCGGGCCTTGATCTGGGCGGCCATTTCATGTGGATCGCCGCCTCTTCCGACCTGGTTCGCTGGGGTGAATACCGGTGCATCATGTATACCCGGGAAGGCTGTTGGGACAGCGCACGCATCGGAGCAGGCGCTTCGCCTATCCGTACTGAAGCGGGGTGGTTGCAAATATACCACGGCGCCGACCGGAACAATCGCTATTGCCTGGGCGCTGTGTTGCTGGACCTCGAGGATCCCGCCCGGGTATTGGCCCGAACACAGGAGCCCATCCTGAGGCCGGAAGCTGAATGCGAACGAAACGGCTTTTTCGGTAAGGTGGTTTTCAGCAACGGCCATCTCATCCGGGATGATGAGTTGACGATTTACTATGGCGCCTCCGATACCGTAATCTGTGGGGTGCGTTTTTCGATAGCTGAAATTCTAACCGAGCTGAAAGGTTGCTGATAACAGTCTTTTGCTGACCTGACAAGGAATTCACCACCGGGAGGGCTGCGCTAAGGCAGCGTGCTCTGCGATCCCTGCCCTGAATAAAACCGAATGAAGCTACAGAGTCTGTCGTAATTCGATAAGTTGAAGAGTAGAATGGTTGATGTTGAAGGTCAACTAAGCTAAAGTGGTAGGAATTGATGCCTTATGCTGAATAAGATAAGACGAGAGATTGAGTTTTTCCGGTCGCATCCGCGGGGCATGCGCATCCTGTTGCTGACCAACCTGCTCTACGCGCTGGTGCTGCCGATCATCGAGCTGTTCATCGGAGCTTATATCATGCGCAATTCCGCGCAGGTCAGTCTGGTCGTCGTCTTTCAGCTGGCGCTGTATACCGGCATCCCTCTTACCTTTTTGATCAACGGCTATCTGCTCAACCGTGTAGCTATCGCCCGTCTGTACTCCTTCGGGATGCTGCTGAGCGGCATTTCCATGACGGTTATGATGATGCTTGGCGAGCTCAGCGCCTCCGGCGTCTTTGCCGCGGGACTGATCATGGGCCTGTCCTACGGTTTCTTCTGGGCCAACCGTGATTTCCTGGCGCTGGAAACTACCAATGACGATAACCGCAACTTTTACTTCGGCCTAGAGACCTTCTTTTACACCATCACCTTTATCCTGGCGCCTTTTTTTGCCGGCGTCTTTATCGCAACCACGGAGCAGCAGAGCTGGTTCGGCGGACAGGTCAATGTGGCTTATTATCTGCTGACAGGCATGGTTTTCCTGCTGACCATACTGGCTTCGGTACTCGTGCACCGGGGCAATTTCTCTAATCCCCGCAAAGCCCCCTTTGTCTTCTTTCGCTTTAACAACCTGTGGAATAAGATGCTGAAACTCGCGGCGCTAAAGGGAGTGGCGCAGGGCTATATTGTCACCGCACCGGTCATGCTGATTATGAAGCTGGTGGGGGAGGAGGGGGAGCTCGGTGTGATACAGTCGGCGGGGGCATTCCTATCAGCCATATTACTCTACCTGCTCGGCCGTGCCGCCCAACCCGGTCACCGGCTAGCGATCTTCACCGCCGGCTTGTCCATTTTTGCACTGGGAGCACTATTCAACGCTGCGCTGTACTCCTCCTTCGGCGTTATCCTGTTCGTGTTGTGCCTGATCTTTGCCCGTCCGCTGCTGGACGTGGCGTACTTCCCCATCCAGCTCAAGGTCATCGATATCGTCGCCGCCCGGGAACGGCGCAACCAGTTTGCTTACATTTTCAATCACGAGCTGGGCCTGTACGCGGGGCGCCTTTTCGGCTGCGGGCTGTTCATTCTGCTGGCTTACTACGCGAGCGATGAACTGGCGCTGCGTTACGCGCTGGCGGTCATTGCACTCATTCAGCTGTTGTCGGTCTTTGTGGCGAAATCCATCCTCCGGGATACCCGGCAGGATGAGGAATGGACGGAAGAGCGGGAGGCGGCGCTGCTGGAGGCGCCGTGAGCCGGGGAGCATTGATTAAAAAACTTCCTGTGGTGGGACCGTCATCGCTATCGCGTCACGATCGTAAGGCTTGAAAAGTGATGGGTAGAGGAGGTGGTGCAGGTTCTGCACTTCTTCGTTGAGTTCGGTCAGCAGGGCGGCGTCGCGGGTACTTGTTACGCGGATCCTGGGGTTTTGTTTCTTCTGCCTGCCTCTGTGACTTCTCCGTGTGACTCTGTGTAACAATTACAATTACCCGAACACCAGCGGCTCCGCTCCCGCCACCAGACTAGCCGCGAGCGTCACGGCATTGATATCCCGGTGGCCGGTCCAGGTTGAGGCACTTCGGTTTTTGGATCCCAGCCAGAAGTTTTCGATTTCAGTGGCCAGGGAGAGGAGCGGTTCCAGCGGCTCCAGGTTCAGGTTGGTTTCCTTCGGTGATTGCTCGATGCCGTACAGGGCGCGGATGCCCAGCGTGAGCCCGCATTCGCGGAAAGGCAGTCGCCGTTCGGCGGGCAGATCCTTGTTGTGTTGGGGTGCAAAGATTTGCAGGCTGCGCCGGCTGTCGGCCCACAGTTTTTCGGGATCGGCAGGCTCCGGCAGCGTGGCGCCTTCGCTTTCCAGCAAGGCCGTTCTGAGCGTGTTGAGCAGCAGTCCGCCGATACCCAGCGCATCGGTCGTCATCCAGTCCTGGCCGGCGCACATCGTACGGAATTCTTTCATCAACGAACGTAGTTTCTCCTCCCTGGAAGGAACCGCGTATAACGCGCTGAGGGTGCAGACCAGTCCTTCCAGCGGGTCGTGTGCGCCCATGCTGGGCACGAGGGGGCGGGACAGGCCTGTGCTCATTTTCCAGTACATGCGCTTTTCCCCATCGCTTTCGTAGATAAAGTTTTCGGTAGCCAGCATCAGTTCGGCGGCCCAGCGGGCGTACTGATCTTTACCGGTTTCTTCCGCCGCCTGCAGCAGCGCATTACACCAGCGGGTGAGGTAGTGGAAGTACTGTCCGTCGCGCTCCCATTCGAGTTGCGCATCCATAGCTTGCCCTTCCTTCCGCTCAGTTAGTTCCTTGCCTATGCGCAGACCGCCGGCGGTAGGGTGCCTGCGGGCTTCTTCCTCCGGCAATCCGCTGATCCAGCCCTCGCGTTCGTCCTTTGGGTGAAAGCGGCCCAGGGTCTCGTGCACCTGGTCGATCAACTTCAAAGACAGTTCGTGGTAGGAATTATCGTCCAGCGCCCGGGCCAGCCCGAAGCAGGTTTGCACAGCAAAGGCATCGGTCCACAGGTAGCGACGCTGTGGGTCGCTACCTTTTCCGGTTAGGCCGGTGCGTTCGGCGAAATCGTCGATGAATTGGCGGGCGTGGCGGAGGCGGGTTTTGGCGGCGTCGGGCATAGAATATGATTTTCTATTCAAGTCTTCATAGCAGGGGTTTGTTTACAGAGGTACAATGTAGCTGTCAATCAGAAAAGTGACTGTTCCGGAAGGAGAGCGGCAGGGCGCCCGTGGATGGAAAAAGAGATGCTGTTTTTTGTGGGGTTGCGGTGTTTGGTGTAATTTAACAAGGTGTACCGGAAATGCGCAATTCGGGGGTACAGGGGAGGTATGCGTGATTGTATAAATGAGCGGCTAATGCCAACCAAAAACAAAATAAAATGCTAAGAACGATTTTACTGTTAGTTATCTTAAGCCCATTACTTTTAACAGGTCAATCATTAGGTTTTGAAAGAGTTGAAAGAATAAAGAAATCTGTAGTACGGGTTTTAGTTGAAGAGAAAGCAACCGGAACAGCCTTTTTTGTTTCTACGGATGGTCTACTTGTTTCGTGTTGGCATGTAATTGAGCCGGCATTAATTTACTTCCCCCAATTCTTAAACCAGAGAAGCTGAATATTTAGTTGGAATAAAA
>CAZWDL010000207.1:0-7144 GCA_964632995.1 uncultured Saprospiraceae bacterium | reverse complement strand
CTCCCCTGATGAGCCCCGATAAAGTTGAAAAATTTTAAGCGAAAGGGATGTTTAATGCTGGCAGCTTTTCTCGCTTTTATGGGTGGAGCCTGGGCAATTGCTCCTGCTGATGTAGAGTGGGTGGCAACACGTTATCTAATCGATACAGCAGAAGCGTACGAGAGCTTTATTGATCGGTATGAAGAAAGCCGGCATGTTGAGAAAGCCGTTTGGCGAAAAGCGGAAATAAAAGATAAGCCGGAGGATTATCTGGAGTATCTGGAAAAGTACCCGGAAGCCGAAGCTGCCAGAAAAAATGATTGGGCTATTCCTCAACTGGAAAAGAAGGTTGCGAATCAGTTGAAGAGTAGCTCAGATACAACAAGTATTCAACTTTTCAAAAAAGTATTTCCAAAGAGCGAACAACTCGAGGAGCTAAAGGCGAACTTGGGGTTGTCCAGTACCAATGGAGTTGAAGAACGTGAAGTTGAAGAGAAGATGGTGAAGCAGGGGGAAAAGAGGGTTGATGAAGCAGTAGCAAAAAATGAGAAAAAAAAGAACACAAAACAAATTTTAGATGAAGCAGCAGGAGTTTCGCTCAAAGAAGAACCTGCTGCTATTCCAAAAAAGGATCAAATTGGGGTTGAAAATGAATTCAGTGGTTTTGTTACTCCAGAATTGAAAAAAGGAGATTCTGATGAAGAGGCTTCAAAGGCTGAAGACACGGATAATCTGGAAAGTGAACCTGTCTCAAAGGGTGATCCAATCGAACTTACTGATGAGAACAAAATCTTTGGAGGTTCATACGGTAAATTGGGGGACCCAGAAGGAAACATTTATAGAACGATGCCATTAAACGGCCTCACCTGGATGGCCGATAACCTTAACCTGGAGGTGGATGGTTCTTTGTGCTACAAAAAAGATCCGGAAAATTGTGCTAAATACGGCCGTCTATATACCTGGGAAGCTGCGAATAATGCATGCCAATCATTAGGTGACGGCTGGCGCCTGCCCACTGACCAGGAGTGGCGCGATATGGCCAAGCTCTTCGGCGGCGTGGATGATGATGCCGCGGATAAGGGAAAGGCGGCTTACAAGGCAATGATCGAGGGCGGTAATAGTGGTTTCTCTGTACGGCTAGGTGGCTGGCGTAACTCCTATGGCAAATTCGACGACCTTGGCGATGGGGGAGTCTACTGGAGCGCTACGGAGAACCATAGCGGCAGCGCGTGGTACTACAACTTCCTCCGTGGTAGCGGTGAGCTTTATCGGCTTTACTACCTTAAGGACCTCGGTTTTTCCTGTCGTTGCGTCAAGAGTGTGTCGCCTGACGGCAAAGATTGAGGCTGGTGAGAAGCCAGCCACTAGTGGTGAAGGAACAAATAGTTTCCTTAAATCCCTTAAGAAGTCCGACTTCTTTAAATATTTACTTCCGCCTCACACATTGTCTGCAGCTGAATTATCGGATAAAGGGATAGTCAGGATTCTGCAATTGGAAAATACAATATCCGCCCGAGTCAGCGCGGCATCCCGGCCATCCCTCTATCCGGGGCATCCCGGTTCAGACAACCCGCCAGAGCGGCTAAAAAACAAGAAATTCCCACCAAATACCCGAGAATTCGTATATTTAATCTTCTCAAGCAAAAAAGACAGCTCAATCCCATGCCCCGAGATGATCAGACAGGACAAAGAGGATTAAAGACAAACCCATCAGCCAATAAAGGACAACTTCCTACCGGCAATTCCTGGTTTTTTGGGATTGGGATCAATGAGTACGAACACTTCCCAGATCTGAATAATGCCGTCGGCGATGTAAAGGCGATCCACGAGGTCTTGCGCAAGAAGTATCACCTGGATGAATCGATAACGCTCTTCAACCAGGAAGCCACCCGGCGAAATATTTTCAAGCAACTAAAGTCCTTATTGAAATCGGTCGGACCGGATGACAAGTTGTTTATTTTGTTTTCGGGCCATGGTTTTTTCAGCCAAACCAACGAGGGCTTCTGGGTGCCCCACGAAGCTGAGCCGGATTTTGAAGATGATTATCTGCCCAATTTCCATCTCAAGCATTATTTGGAGCATATCAAAGCGCGGCACATTCTGGTCGTATCGGACAGCTGTTTTTCCGGAAGTCTTTTTGCAGAAGGTACAACCAGAAAATCCTCTTTGCCGGATGAGCGTCTGGAACTGAAAAGATCCCGGTACGGCATATGTTCTGGTAGAGACAATGAGGAAGTATGGGATGGGCCAGAAGGAGGTCACAGTCCTTTTGCTAATAGTATTATTGAGTTTCTTGAGGAGAATCAACAATCTCCTTTTCGTGCTTCGCTCTTGGCCGAGGAGGTTTTTAACCGTACGACGGTGGAGTATCGTCAGACGCCTCGTCATGGCCAATTATTTGGTGTCGGAGATAAAGGTGGACAGTACCTTTTTCGCTTAAGAGATCAGAATCCGGCCTGGAAAATATCCTGGAAAAAGATTCAACAACAACCTGAGGAAAGCCTACAAGCTCTCCATAATAAGATTCTCCTTGTCGACGAGTATACCGACAAATACTCCGAGGCCGAAAACCTCTCGGAAGCTTTTGAATTGGGAGAATTCCTAGAGCATAAGAGAGCGTTTTTCATTGCAAAAGGCTCCATGTTCCGACTGAAGCAGTTCAGCCGCAAAAAAACGCCTTTTCAAAAGGAGGCTAAACGTTTATTGAAGGAATATAAGGAAGGCTACGTATTGCCGGAAGAAACTGAGATTACGGAGCCTGCTTCCCCACCTGAAAAGCAAGACGGGAAAAGTTCTCAAAAGTCTAAGCCCAACACCTTCACCGACCCCCGCGACGGCCAGACTTACAAAACGGTCGAACTCAACGGCTTAATTTGGATGGCTGAGAACTTCAATTATGATGTTGGAGAGGGGTGTTGGGCTCATAAAGATGACCCCCAAAATATTAAAAAATTTGGGCGACTATATGATTGGGAAGCAGCAAGAAAAGCAAGTCCGTCGGGTTGGCGGCTACCAACTGATGAAGAGTGGAAGGTCATTGCAAAAGCTCATGGAGGGTATTATCGATTTTTAGAAAGTGAAGAAGAGATTGGTGATTCAAAAAAAGCGTTCCATGCTCTGATAAAGGGTGGGAGTAGTGGATTTGATGCACAATTGAGTGGTTTTTGTAGCTCAGCAAAGAGGTTTGGTCTTGTTGGCAGATTAGGTTGTTACTGGACTGGTTCTGAAAAGGATGTCGACCATGCTTTTTATTACAATTTTGTGTTAGAGGGGCCAAGACTAGATAGAAGCTATTATCCTAAGCGGTTTGGTTTTTCCTGTCGTTGCGTCAAGAATGCGCCGTCTAAAAGCAATGATTGACGCTGGCAAGAATCCAGTTACAGTCTGACCAGTGGTGAAGAAACAAATCCTGTCCTTCGCCACTAGAAGAAGTCTGACTTCTTTGAAAATCTGTGTAAAGCAAACGACTTAGCGACTTTCGGAAACGGAAGCGTGACCACACGCATGTGGGCAATGGCTCTTTGAGGACGAAAGAGATAGACCAAGACGAAGAGTCAAGCTAAGAGAAGTGGCACACTCTACCAATCCAAGTCTCAGGGAGTTTCACATAAAGGCCTGGAGGAAAGCTCTTGCGAATGACCTTCACTTTTTTAATCCCAATTTCGTCATCACTCACACCGCCGGAAACGTCCGCTGCAGGTCCATCAGATCCTGAACCCCCATCTGCCGAAGGCATACGCCCGAAAATGTTACCTTTGTTTAGAGAAAAAATAAGAACATGTCCATTCAAGTCTCTAAAAGGCTGATTACTGCGGAGGAATATCACAAAATGGCGGAAGTAGGTATTCTGCAAGAGCGAGGTCTTGAATTGATCAATGGTGAAATTATCAAGAAGACTCCTATTGGAAGCCGGTATCTGTCCTGTGTCAATTTGCTGAATGAATTACTGTTGGAAAAACTGGGGCGCAAAGTGATCGTCAGCATTCAGAATCCGGTACGGATCCATAAATACAATGAGCCGGAGCCTGATATTGCTATCCTCGAAAGAACTGAAAAACGCTACGCCGACCGTCTTCCCACCGCGGATAATGTGCTGTTGGTCATTGAAGTGGCAGATACTTCCATCGACTACGATCGCAACATAAAACTACCGATCTATGCCGAAAGCGGTATTCCGGAATACTGGCTCGTCAATCTGGACCAGCAGGAAATTGATTCCTATTATTTTTCAAATTAATAATACCTTCATTTAAGGCCGGCTTTCCCATTTCTTCAGATCTGTATTGGACAACGACCCGTTGACAGCCCGCTCATGGGCCTTTTTGTGCTTCTTCAGCGCCATCTTTTCCAGATCAACTTCAGGTTTTGGTGTATCAAAGAGGGTAATTTGCTATCTTTATCTGACGAAAAATGGCAGAAAGAGACCAAATACACCAGTCTGTAGTGACGGCCCTAAAAAAGGATGGCTGGATCATTACGGATGATCCATTACGTATCCCCACTGGTGGAACCATCATTAAAATTGATTTGGGGGCGGAACGAGTGATTACAGCTGAAAGAGGAGAAGAAAAAATTGCAGTGGAAATTAAATCGCTTGTGACGCCATCCATTGTTTACTCTTTCTACGAGACTTTCGGCCAGTATATGCTCTATCGAGATGGACTAAACGATGAAGGAATTGACAGAGAAATCTTCTTAGCTCTTTCTGATATAGCATTCAACAGAATTGCCGGAGTACCGTTTTTATTTAAAAGGTTCCAACAGTATAGTATCAAAGCGGTTGTCATAAATGTTGATCAACAAAGCATCGTGCAATGGATAAAATAAGTCGATATAAAAAAATAATCCGCGAGGAAGTACTTCTACAAGAAACTTATCGCGCCTCCGATTTACCTGACATCTACAACCAGGCGATCGTCAGCGAAGACCAATCTCATTACTTGCTCATCACGATGGGGTGGCACCAGAAAAAGTACATCCACACCCTTGCCTTCCACCTGGAAGTAAAAGAGGATAAAGTCTGGATCCATGAAGACAAAACAGATACTCCCATCGCAAACCGCCTGATAGAATTGGGCGTCGATGCCTCTGATATCGTTTTTGGCTTCGAAGCACCGTACTCACTGCCTGAAGTTATTTCTACTACCTCATAACCTAAACGTGAGAAAATAAAAAGGGCCCTCGCGTTAACGAAGACCCTTAGGAAGCGGTGCCGAAGGCGGAAGTATCACCCTGCCTCTCAACCCGCTGTTTTTCAATAACTTACTATCCGTCTCATTGGCCCTGGCCACCGCTCCTGGCCCTGAACACTACTGCCGGGTTTGTTAAGAGCGTGTCTAAATTTCATCCTTTGGCTTGCAAATGACCATTTTTGGAACCTGACTTTGCCATTTTTTCGCCCCGGAGCGCTGCTACGAAGCTCAAAAATGGCTTCGCCAGAACCCAAATCTGGCCATTTTCGGCTTCAAAAACGAATTTTAGACACGCTCTAAAATATCGGTTCGCGCCCTGAAAATCCGCAAAATTGGACGTTTCCACAACAATTCGTATTATTGAATTTAAAATGGTTTAATCGCTTTTTTGCAAAAAACCAAGACATGACACCATCGCCCATGGTCGGGGAAAAAGCCTTCATTGCCTTCCCTGTTAAAAACCTTCAGGGAATCGTTCTGTTCCTGATCTTTTTACCCGGTCTTCTCTTCTCTCAGTCCGACCCTTTTCCCTATTCGACCAGCACTTATAACGGCCTGACCTGGATGACCCAAAACCTCTATGTTGACGTTCCCGATTCCTGGTGTTACGATAACAATCCGGCCAATTGCGCCAAATACGGCCGGCTCTATACCTGGGAGGCGGCGAAAAAAGCCTGTGAAGAGTTGGGATGGCGACTACCTACCGATGACGAGTGGAAAGCTTTAGCTATTGCATCTGGGGGGTATCTAGATTATGGTGGCTCCACCAGAAGTGTAGGAAGCTTCGTAAAGGGTTATTCCACACTGATCGAAGGCGGATCCAGCGGCTTTTCCGCGCAGCTCGGCGGCAGCGGCGACCCTGATGGCGAATTCGAAGACCTGGGCGACTGGGGCCACTACTGGAGCGCTACGGAGCGGGATGCAGGCAGAGCGTGGCACTACCGCTTCCACGACAGCGAGCTTGCCCGGCTCAGCGTCCGTAAGTCGAACAGGCTATCTTGCCGCTGCGTCCAGGGTGCGCCGTCTAACGGCAACGATTGATGCCGGCTGGAAGCCGGTCACAGTCTGACTAGAAGAAGTCTGACTTCTTTGAACATCTGTGTAAAGCAACCGGCTTAGCGACTTTCGGAAACGGGAGCGTGACCGTAGCATGCCGGAAACGGCTCTTTGCGGCTGAAAGAGATAAGCCAAGACTAAGGGCCTAGCTATTTTACTATGGTGAAGTGGCACACTCCACTAATCCAAGTTCCAGGGAGGTATCTGCAGCGACCGGAAGGTAAGCTCTTGAGAATGACCTTCCTCAGCGCCGATGAAAGCAATGTCCTGGAGAGTTTTCATAAGTCAGCGGCGCGTCCCGAGTATCCGGTGAGGATATATTAAGGAACGGAATGGACACCTGTGGTAACTGATCAGTCGTTGTTCATTGCCTAAGGGCTGTAAAGGCCTACGGCAACGGAGTCCCCGTAGTACTCCAGGTGCGTCTGTAATGGACGGGCAAGGGGAAGGGGGACAGTGTTCAGCGTAAGGAAACTCATTAATCAAAGCGGGATGCTTTATGAAGATTAATGAAAGGCTTTATGCGCTTGCGGCGATTCGCCTGCAAGGAACACGGAGAGCCGTATGCGGTGAAAGTCGCACGTACGGTTCGGGGGGGAGTTGCTGACGTACAGCATGTAAAGGTGGTGCGTTGGCCTCTTACCCCACACTAATTTTCCGGCCTAAAGCCGGAAAATTTTTGACTACCTGTCCGCCGGAGCCTTGGCGTAGGTGGATTCGACTATTTGACCCTTTGTCCCTATGGAATAGTCTGTCAAATTCCACAGGGTAAACTATTTCCGCGTTTTGTGGGGCTCTCCGCAGGGCTTCCCCGCAGACCAAGAAAATCGAAGCACTCCAATTTTCCCACCCTCACCCTCCCTTCAGCTTCTTATCGATATCCCCCACCTTCCGCTCCAGTTCCTTCAGTCGTTTTT
>CAZWDL010000206.1:0-7162 GCA_964632995.1 uncultured Saprospiraceae bacterium | reverse complement strand
GAAGTCGGAATGGGCTTAGCGAGGCTTATCCAGGAATATTCCAAGGCTAGCGCCAGTCATCCAGCCCCCAGCATCCATCCAAATCGAAGTGGGAAGTGGGAAAGCGGAAGTCGGAATGGGCTTAGCGAGGCTTATCCAGGAATATTCCAAGGCTAGCGCCAGTCATCCAGCCTCCAGCATCCATTTCAAAGTCGGAAGTGGGAAGTGGGAAGTCGGAATGGGTTTCGCCTGGCCCAGCATCCAGCTACCTCCTCCCTAATCCCGCTTGCGCAAATGCCTCCCAGAACCGCGCTTTAATCTTCGGCACATCGATATCCGTGTAGACGTATATTTCGCGCGCCCGGTTGTCGTGTGGCGTGGTGAAGGTTGCTTGTGTGGCGAGGGAAGGATCGGCGAGCGCTTCGATGATGGCTACGTCCCACATGATCCAGCGTTTCTTTTCCGGGTCTGTTTTCTGCCAGAAGCGGTCATAGGTTTCCCAGCGTTCGACGAGGTAGGCGCCGATGCCACCCATTCCTTTGAGGTGCTTGTCCACTTCGGTTTTTTCGAACACCAGATGCTGGGAGGTAGAGGCGGTCATGACGTGGAATTCTAGCCTGGGTTCATTGATGAGTGTTTCTACTGCATTGGGATCGTTGTTGGTATTGAACTCCCGTTTGCTCCAGGTATTGCTCGCCGGGTCGTGCCAGAAGCCGATGTAGTAGACGGCTAATTTCGGAATAATAGCCGGTTCCATCAGGATGGCGGAGGCCGGATTGGTGCAGGGGCCGAGGACGGCAACCGACAGCTTTTCCCCTTCCGGCATGGCCATCGCCTGTTCGATGATCAGGTCGGCGGCGGCGGAGGGCTGGGGGCGGTGGGTGTTCACCATAGGGAAATTGGAACCCTGGTGATGGGGAATCTCCGTTTTGTTCATCAAACGGAGGATATCCTCGTTAAGGCGCTGGCTTTCACCCACGCAGTTGTTGGGTGCTCGCTCCTGCGTGTGCCACTGCGCGGCGGTGATGCCCCGGATATCCAGCGCCGGTTCAATCAGCGCGCGGGCGATGGCGTAGAGATCATCGACCTCGTTGCCGGTGTCGGCGTCGATGATAAGGGGGAGAGGGCGGTTTTGGTTCATGGAAAACTATTTTTGGTTTCGATTCTTATGACAAGCCAGGTGCCAAAAGGCCGGCCGGAAATTTCAAAAGTTTTTTCATTGAAAAACCGATGCGGTGATACTTCAAAGACCGACCGGTAGCCTACGAAGTACAACCGGTTCCGGAAAGAATTGAGTAGTAATACCGGATTGCTACCTCTGAGTTAAGATGGCGGCCAGCCAGTCGCGCCATTCCCTTTGTATGGTGGGGAAGAAAATTTCGGTGATTTTCATTGACAAGATTGTCAGTTAAGGTTTTCGAGTTGGCCGTCGGCGTACCTTTGCCATTTCCGGTTATACACCAACGGCCAGAGATCTAATCCTTTTGCCGTCAAAGTCCCATCTACGAGGAAGCGGGGCGACGGCGGACAATCCATCAATCTTTTTACTTCGAAGCCACCTTCACATCAAACGGCACTTTCAGCTGCGCCCAGTGCAGGTAGGCGGTGGCAGAGTAACCCGACAGGTTTTCGAAACCGTAGATGAGGTATTCCTGATGCTCTTCCGTCATTACCGGGTCAACTTCGATGCGCAGGGCATCTTCCAACTCGTCGTACTGGTAGCTTCCCCAGGCATCGTGAACTTTGTTGAAAATGATCGCCCACTCATCCGATTCTGCAGGAATCATGTGGAGGCTGTACTTGCCGGAGGGAATTTCCTTTCCTTCGATCAGCAGGTCGTTATTGAATTCGATGGTGGTGTTCTCGTTGGCGCCGGCCCGCCAGGGGTAGGGCTCATTGTTGGAATACTTGTTGCCTTCCGCCATGCCGTAGGGAACGAGGTTACCCCATATTTCCCGGCCTTTAGCGGCGGGACGGCTGTAGTCGATCGTGATATCCGTATCTGTGCCGATGCGTTGGGTGACTTCGGCGTGCAGACTGGCCCGGGGCTTGTCGGCCTGAGCACTCGTAGTCGTGGTAATCAGGGTGAATGAGAGCATAGCCAGCAGGCTGAAAGCAAGTTGCAGGTATTTCATGTTTATAGCTTTGGTGAAAAATAAGTTATACTGACGTCGAAATGGTTGAGAAGCTTTTCAAACCAATTTACATCAGGTATATCAAAATGAGGAACAAACGGACCACGAAAAAGTTAGCACCTTTGTCGTAACTGTAGGCTGCCCGACGATTCGTGGAATGCGGCTTTTTCGGGAGATTACGGTATCAATAATTCGCGAACAGCTAAGGGCTTGGGAAGGCCTGGCGTGTCGACCTTTTCATTCGCCTGGAAGGTCTTCACGTTCAGATATTGTGCTTCGGAAGGCTCGGTGAATACGATAATGCGGCTTGTTCTCAAATCAATAATCCAGTATTCCGGAATGCCGGCGGCGGCATAAAGTGGTAATTTGATTTCCTGATCATATTCCAGGGAGCTTTCTGACAATTCTATAATCAAGCGTATTTCTTCCGGTTTAGGGTGGCTATTAGTGTAAAAATCATGGCGGGGCTTTACCACGGAAATGTCGGGCTCGGGCTCCGAAAATTCGTCTAACTGAATGGGGTTTTGAGAACGAATAATAGCCGATTCCTCAAAAAGAAATGTAAGTTTTCTAACGATCCTGTCGATATTTCCTGCGTGTTTGGGGCCGATAGGACTCATTTGTATAATTTCTCCATGGATTAGTTCCACCCGGTCATCTTCGTGTAGAATGCCGGCTTCCATCAGTTGATGAAATTCCCTTACGGAAAAACGGCGTTTTGGCGCCTGCACTGTAATTGGATTGGTCATAACTCTAAAATACAACTTATGTAAAAATATCGCCAGCCGGAAAGTGTATATTCGGCAATGATTATTTCAACCGCTCACTGCAATAAATGCAAACAACCATGAAAAAAACACCTGTTACCAACGTTTCCCGGCGCCGTTTTCTCGGAACGACGGCTGCTGCTCTTACCGGAATGGCCGTCGGCGCCCCTTCTTTGTTCGGCGCTCCAGGTATCCTCCGCAATTACAACAAACCGAACTCCCTGATCAAAGGCGTTCAGATCGGCGTCATCACCTATTCTTTCCGCAGCATGGAGGATCAAAGCGCGGAGGCCACGCTACAGTATGTGCTAGACACCGGCATCAACGCCATCGAACTGATGGGGGATCCGGCGGAGAGCTTCGCCGGCAAACCGGAGAATCCCGTCGACCGCCGCGCCTTCTGGGGCATGATGCGGAAAAGAAGAAACGGCGAACTGACCGAGGCCGAGGAGAAGGAAATGGCCGAGATGCGCGAGCAGATGGAAGCCTACGGCAAGGAAGTCGCCGCCTGGCGTGCCTCGGTATCGATGGATAAATTCGAGAAAATGCGGAAGATGTACGAAGACGCCGGCGTAAGCATCTACGGCTTCAAGCCCAGCACTTTCGGCCAGAACAACACCGATGCCGAAATCGACTACGGCTTCCGCGCGGCCAAAGCCCTGGGCGCCAGCCACGTCACCCTGGAGCATCCCAGCAATGATGATCACACCAAAAAGCTGGGTAAAATGGCCAAAAAGCACAAGGTGTACGTCGCCTACCACGGCCACGAGCAGCAGACGCCCACCTTCTGGGACACTGCCCTGGAACAGTCGAAATACAATGCCCTGAACCTCGACCTCGGCCACTACATCGCCGCCGGCTATACCAATCCGGCCGCGCTGATTCAGGCTAAGCACGAACGCCTCATGAGTATGCACGTCAAAGACCGTCAGACTCCGGAGCACGGCAAGGGCAACCTGCCCTGGGGCGAAGGCGATACGCCCATCGCCGACATCCTGCAACTGATGCGGGACAACAATTATTCCTTCCCCGCCACGATCGAGCTGGAGTACGAAATTCCGGAAGGATCGGATGCGGTGCAGGAGGTGCGGAAGTGCCTGGAGTTTTGTAAAGAGGCCTTGGAGGCCTGAAACAGATAGGATACTAATTTCACATCGGTATAGTGTAAGGTTTAGAAGTTTAGGCGCTGGCCACTTCGTGGCCGCTGGTTTAGAAGTTTAGCTACTCTGACAGCATTGCTAAACTTCTAAACCAGCCGCGCCCGCAGGGCCGCGGCGCCTAAACTTTTAAACTTCAGTTTTGAGGTCTTTTTCTTACATGCTCATTCCCAACAAAGCCATACAAATCCTGATCCCCGTCTCCAGGTTCCCGATGCGCAGGTTCTCATTCGGGTTGTGCTGGTTGTTGTCCATATTGACCATCGGTACAATGACGGCGGGGATATCCAGCGCCGTGATCATCGGCAGGATCGGCACCGTACCACCCATGGTGCGGATAGTCACGGGCTGCTCCCCGAAGGTATCCTCCAGCACGCCGATGAGTTGCTGTCCGAAGGGCGAATCGATGTCCGTCCGGTAGGCGTTCATGCCCGAGTTATAGCGGAAGCGGACGATTTTGGGGTGCTTCAGCCGTTCCTCGTCCGTCGGGTCCCGGTCGATGACGTAGTAGCCTTCCTTTTTCAGATGCTGCCGGATCTTTTCGATCTGCCGGGCGCCGTCGCTTTCCGCCACCAGCCGGATGTCGAGGTGGGCGGTTACCCACTCCGGGATGATAGTTTTCAGTCCGGGACCTTTCCAGGAGGTTTCGATATGGCGAACGTTGAGAGAAGGATATTGCAGGGATTCCTGATAGTTGTCGCCCACGGCATCCGGCCGGGCGATGACCAGTTTTTGGGTGATATCCGCTTCCCGGTCGGGCACCTGAGCGAGCAATTCCTTTACTTCCGGCGTCAGTTCTATGCCTTCGTAGAAGCCGTCGATGGTTACCCGGCCAGTTTCGTCTTTCATACCCGCCAGCAGGTGGCTCATTTCAAAAACGGGATTGGGGGCGTAGTTGCCGAAATGGCCGCTGTGTTGTGGGAGCTTGGCGCCGTAGGTCGTCAGATCGCAGCGGGCGATGCCGCGGCAGCCGAAGGTGAGGGTGGGGCGGTTGGTAAAATGCGCCGGCCCGTCCATGATGATCATGAAGTCGGCCGCATAGCGATCCCGGTACTGCTCCAGGGTGGAGAGCAGCGCTTCCGAACCGGCCTCCTCTTCGGGATCGAGCACGATTTTGATGTTGTGCGAAGGAGCTACTCCTTTCTTTTCCATTAACTCCAGCGCCGTGAGCATCATCATAATGGGGCCTTTATCGTCGGCCGCCGCGCGGGCGAAGATGCGCCATTCGGGATCGATGCCTTCCTGAATAGCCTGCCAGGGAATGATTTCCCACTCACCGGCTTCCGTCCGCCTTTTCAGTACCGGTACAAAGGGATCCTCCTGATCCCAGTTTTCCGGGTTTACGGCCTGCCCGTCGATATGGAAGTAGTACAAAACAGTCGGGGCATCCTCATCTACCATCCGCTCGGCCAGGAAGACGGGGATGTTCGGCGCCGCCAGAAGCGAGACTTCGAAGCCGCGCTC
Source organism: uncultured Saprospiraceae bacterium (assembly GCA_964632995.1). Lineage (GTDB taxonomy): Bacteria > Bacteroidota > Bacteroidia > Chitinophagales > Saprospiraceae > CAZWDL01. The sequence continues at coordinate 1,660 of CAZWDL010000206.1, read as the reverse complement.
TTCGAAGGCCGCCTTGGCCCATTCCATGTTCTCGCGCACGCCCTCCCGGTCGGAGGAGACGTTAGGCAGGCTGACGAATGCGCGGTGGCGCTCGATGACGCGGGGGAGGGCGTCGTGGATAAGCTGGTTCCAATCAGAGGGTTGAGCGATGGTGGGGAAAAGGACGCTCCAGAGGAAAAGAATAGTGAAAATCGATCGCATGCCTGTGAAATTGTATGTGAAGGCGGAAGATAAGGATTGTGAAGAATAATCGGATTAACCGGTGATCTTTTCTATAACAACGATTCCGGGGTGGGCGAAACGGACACTTGGAATTTGCTACGGATTCATATGGTATTGGAATATTATGTAGTCGGACAGCATTATTCTACCATCTGATTTGCGATGAATTTTTGTTCCAGACGAGGCAAAAAACGTAGGCGATGCCTTAGCATCGGCGAGGCTTTTTAACGATGTATGGGATAAAAAGTCGCGCAAATAGATATGTATGATTAATCCTGTCCGACTACTTAGCAAGTTGCAATCAATCTCAGTTGACAGGGAGGGTATCTCAGCCATTTCAGTTGATTTTTCATTGCTTCCTCGATTTGCCAGCCGATAAAAATCAGGAGCGATAGGGTAAGACGAAAGGAAAAAAAGAGAAAAGCCCGGCCTCGCTCTATAAGCTTCGGGGAAAAGATGTCTTTCGTCGTATGCTTACAGCGAAACGACACCAATTTACACCCACCTCACAAAAAAAGCACGCCGGAACCTTTCAAGTCCGCTGGATTTTTTGGATCTTGAAAAGGATAAGGAGTCGTCTGGTGAGGGGGGGGCTGAATCCGGATGAGATTTATGATACAACTGTATATCCGCTACAAAGTAGCGGATACAATCCATTCATGTTCTCGTCAACCAATAAACCCGACTGTCAAGAACTTCTCTGTACATCAAGCATAAAAATATACCAACCGAAAATTACTACAAGATAACCCTTTGAGCCGCTTGCGTCTACAGTCAAATAACATTAAATTGGGGAGAAGAAAATTTAAAAAATGGGAAAGACAGAAATACTAAAACTGATTGAGGAATTACCATCTTTTGAAAAGTTAGAGATAGCGGAGGCTATTTTGAGCTCGATTCTTCGGGAGAAAGAAGCCGAAAGACAAGAGGAAGAAGAACTGGCCGATGCTGCCAGGGATCTCCTGGAGGATTACCAGACCGATAAAGAACTAACTATTTTTACAAAATTAGATAGCGTCGATTTCTATGAAGAGGGGTGAGATATGGCTAATTAATCTTGATCCCACCATTGGCGCGGAAATCTGGAAAACTCGTCCTGCCGTTATCGTTAGCAGAGATGGGTTGGGTGTACTTCCCCTGCGCGTAATCGTTCCGATCACAGATTGGAAAGAAAGATACAGTAAAGCCTCCTGGATGGTGAAATTGGAAGCAAATCGACAAAATGGACTTTCAAAAGCATCGACGGCAGACTGCTTTCAGGTCAGATCTGTTTCTCAGAAACGAATGGTAAAAAAATCGGATCAATTGGATCAAGCAAATTGAATGAAATTGAAGATGCCTTGGCTGTCGTACTAAAAATAAAAAGATGAATTAGGCTGCCGAGAATAATAAAGGCTGAAATGTCTGGTGCAACTGACATTTTCAGCCTTTGTTGAAC
>CAZWDL010000205.1:0-7313 GCA_964632995.1 uncultured Saprospiraceae bacterium | reverse complement strand
GGTGCAGACCGGCCAGCTGCAGTTCCCGCAGGCGTTCGGTTTGCATGCGTTCGAAGGCGCGGTGCTGCGAGGGGCTTAGCAGTTCGCGCAGGTCGAGCTGCCAGTCTTCCAGCAATCGCTGTAACTGATCCGCATCGGGTTGGCCGGGCGCCGATCGCCGGCGCAGCTGCGCCAGTTCGGCAGCGTAAGCTTCGTTGAGTAAGCGCAGGTCTTCGAGTTGCTCTTTCGTCAGCTCGAGCCCGCCCTGCATGCTCTTGGTCACCGCGCCGGCGATCGTCTCGGAGGGCAGCAGGTCGTCGGGGGCAACCTGCGCGATGAGCAGGAAGGGACAGCTGAAAAAAAGAAGGGTAAGGAAATGACGCATGATTGTATTTTGGGTTATAATGGCAATGAAAGTCACTCCTAGCGAACGTATAAACGGGCGACGATAGTATTTGTGAGAAGGGTTGGGGGTAGAGGTTTAAAGAGCCTGTGTCTTTCGAGCAGAACTTTTCAACTTACCTGTCACCCTTCAGGAAATCCAACACCGCCCGGTTGAAAGCCCGATGTTTTTCCATGTTCGGCGCATGGCCGGCGTCTTCGATAATTTGTAGTTGGGCATTATCGCCGTAGTAGTCTTTGAGTTTCCGGCCGATATCCGGCGGAATGAGTTCGTCCTCGGCGCCCCAGAGCAGCAGCAGCGGTTTGTCGGTTTGGTAAGAAAGTTTGCTCAAAAAATTATTGCTCCGGTAAAGGTAATTGAGCAGGCCCTCTTTTGCCTGCCGCTGATTGTTGTAGTACAAGTCAACGATCTCATCGAGCACTTTGGTTTTCAGGTTGGGCGGATCGGCATAAGTGAGCTGCAGCAGAGTATCCAGTTCTGCACCGTTGCTGGGCAGCAGCAATTCGCGCAGGGAGTTGGCGCCGTGTACCTGGGCCAGGGAGTCGGCGTATTCCAGGTGGTAGTACTTGACCGGGGAGTCGCTGATAACTACCTTGTTGACGGACGCGGGATATTTCATGTAAAAAATGGAGGCCACCAGCCCTCCGTAGGAGAGCCCCAGCAGATGGGTGCTGTCCACTCCCAGCGTATCGATCAGCGCTTTGAGGTGATCGGCCTGGTACTCGAGAGAGTAGACGCGGCGATCTGAAGTGGGGCGGCTTTCGCCAAAATAGATGAGTTCGGGAACAATCAGAATATGCTTGCGGGAGAGTTTGCGAACCTGTTTGGTCCATTGGATTTTGGGGTTGGCGCCGAAGCCGTGGAGCAGCAACAACGGCTCGCCTTTTTTACCCAGCAGGCGGTACTGCAGAATCACTTCTCCCAGCTGCACCTGCTGTGGTAGGCCGCCACGACTGCGGTAGGCACGCTCGGCCCGTTTGTCAATATAGGTGGGAATGTGACAGCTGTTGAGCAGAAACAGGCCGGCAAAGAAAAAGAGTAATAAGTAGTGCCATTTCATGGGATGAATCTTGTCTGTTGTATGAATGTACGGTTTCAAATGTTGGAATATTACTATTCACCATCCTGGCTTCGCCGGAAGGATTTTTCAAAAAAGCCACGGATTTTCACGGATTTCCCAAATTGATAATCTATGAAAATCCGTGTGATCTGTGGCAAAAACAAAAAATATTGCCGTGTAGCAGCGACTGAATAGTTACGTAAAAATTAAAAAATAAGAGGAAATAGATAGAATTTTTATCGGAAATTCGTTCTGCTTGAAAATTCTGAGAAGCAGAAAAAATGTTTTACTCTTTTAACCGTGACGAAAACGGGATTTACCGTCTTCTTTTCCTGTCCTTAAAAAAAAATACTATAATCTGACAATTTAAGATTTGTGGAAAAAGAGCAAGTCAGAATTCACAAATTTTGGGTTGTCAGACTATAACCATTCGATATTATGAAAAAATCACTTCTTTTTCTACTGGCCTCTTTTTTTTCGATTACCGGCCTGCAGGCCCAGCGCGAGGTACTCATATACGACCTGTACGCCAATAAAGTCAAAATGGGCAAGTGGGAGGTTAGTAAAACTATTGAGGCCGATCTGACAATATACGAAAGCCACCGCGAAGTGGTTTTCAAATTCCTCAAAGCCCACCGCTCGGAAACCATCCGGCACGCAGTATTCCGCAACGATACCCTGCTGGAATCCAATGTGGAAGTGATCGTCAACGGCGAAAAACGCCGGTCTTTTCAAACTGTTCTTCGCGGAACAGACTATTTCTACCAGGAGGAAGGAAAGCCGGTTCGGCAACTGGAATCCCCTGTCATCTTTACCGACCTCAGCCTCTTCTTCGGTATGCCGAAGGAGGCTGCCAGCGTCTACATCGATCGCGAGGGGGGCTTTTTGCCGCTGCGAACAGTTGATAAAAACTCCTGCGTAGTGACGCTGCCCAACGGCGAAGAAAATCAATACCACTTCCTCGACGGCCGCATGACGCGCGCTACGCTGGAGGAGGGCATTCTGCATACGTATCTGCGCCTGCGCAAACAGAAGGAGCAGGGGACGGTAGGGAGGTGATGCTGGATGCTGGGAGCTGGGCCAGTCGAAACCTATTCCGACTGACTTCTCGGAGCGAAGCGAAGAGCCGTATGGCCCACTTTGAGTCAGGTGTTGAAATCGGAGACACCCCGGCTATGAACTGTGCTCATTTTTTTCGTCTGACAAACCGAATATTTTAAAACGAAATTCAGGGAGGGTCTTTTTTTGTTTGGTCGAAATGAAATTTTTTTTGCATATTCCGAAGAAGACATACAATTAATGGCAGGCGTTTTGCCTGAAAAACGTATTTTTCTTTTCGTTGACGAGGTGACTCTGAGTTACTCCGTCAATAAACCACAGCCTTTGATGTAGGAACCGATACACTCCTGATTTATGAGTAATGTAGAAATCCGGCCCCGTTTTCAGCGGGAAAGTTTATTGAGTAAAGAAGAAGTGCTGCAACGCTTCGAAGCGGCGCTTGAGCGCCGGGATCAGCCGGTACGTGGCTTGATCGTCGATCACCATGTGACCTTGAAAATCCCGGCGGAAGAACAACATTTCTGGTCGCCGCAGCTGGGCCTTGAGGTGGAGGAGACGGAAAATGGCAGCTTGATCCGGGGGCTTTATGGCCCGCGTCCATCCGTCTGGTTGATGTTTGTGTTTTTCTATGCCTTTCTCGGTTTTATCAGCGTCATCATTGCTATCATCGGTTTTTCGGAGTGGAGCCTGGGCCTGCCCGGACGCATCCTCTGGCTACTGCCGGCCTTCGCTTTTATTACGGTAATGATCTACCTCAGTGCCCGCGCCGGCCAGCGCCTGGGCCACGACGAGGTGATCCGCCTGCAGAAATTCCTGGACGGCGCCCTGAAGGAAGATCAGGTAGCGGAAGGATTGAAGGGTTGAATAGCAGACCGCAGGCTCATTTCCTATTTCTACTTTCCATTTCTTCTATCTTTACGGCTCATCTAATTCATTACTCACAAGCTCACATCATGGCAACATCAGATATGAAAAAACTCATCGCCAACCTGCCCCAGGTAGGCGCTGTCGAGTGGATCAGTGTCCGGTCGGAAAAACGAGGAGAGGTTCGTGAACTGGATAAAGTAGAGGTGACAGAAGATAAAGGATTGAAAGGGGACCACTACGCCGGTCGTAGCAAAAAGCGACAGGTCACCCTGATTCAGAAGGAACACCTGGATGCCGTAGCCGGCATGTTGGGCCGTTCTGCCGTGGATCCGGGCTTGACCCGCCGTAATATTGTCGTATCCGGGATTAACTTGCTGGCTCTAAAAGACCGGCAGTTTCGTATCGGAGAAGTGATTTTGGAAATGACGGGCTTATGCCATCCCTGTTCCCGTATGGAAGAAAACCTGGGGCCCGGCGGCTACAACGCCATGCGCGGGCACGGAGGGATTACGGCTCGTGTAATCGAAGGGGGGCTGATCCGTAAAGGGGATCCGGTCAAGGTTAACTAAGTCGGAAACAGGAGCGCTTTCCGACTTCCGCTTTCCCACTTCCCACTTCCGATCATTCTCTGAGAAACACCAGTTCGCCCCGCTCAGAGAGGCGAACCATTACGGCCGGTTCTCCGGTGACGCCGTTCTGTGGTTGTTGCTGCAAAATATAATCGACTCCCTCTATGATTCCGGAGCTAACTGTTCCAAAAGTAGCGGGGGCGGCTTGTCCCTCCCGGCTGGCCTGCACAGCGATAAGGGGGCGGCTGTACGCTTCAATTAGCGCCCGGCAAAAGGGATCGTGGGCCAGGCGAACGGCGACGGCGCCGTCGATCAGGCGTTCCGGCAGGTTTCGGCCCCGTTTGAACTGAACGGTTAAAGGACGTTTGTGGTAGGCAAGCAGGGTTTCCAGCTTGGGGTGCAGATGGTCAATATATTGCCGCATCATATCAATGGAGCTGACCATGATTTCAAATTCGGTCGTACTCCGGCTGTCCCTTAAGTTGCACACCCGTTCGATGGCCACCGGATCCGTAGCGTCACAGCCGATGCTCCACAGCGTGTCTGCCGGATAGAGCAGCAGGCCGCCGTTGTGCAAGGCCGCTATGGCTTGCTCGATTTCGGGGTAGCTCGCCATTCTCTTAACTTCTTTTGTAGAGCTCATCATATCCCTGGGATTTTTGTTGTAGTTTTCTTCCGTAGCTGCTCGCTTTTTTGCGAATTCGCAATTCCGGGTTCCATTGCTGCAGTGTCATAAAGTTTACGAATCTATAGAATTTAGCAGACTCTTAACAGGACTGCAGCAAAACTATACTTAAATTGAGGCATTGAAAAGACTAACAGGTACTTTTAACAACTGGTAATTCCGGCTTCGTATTGTATTCAGTATAGCAAAACAATATAAAACGTCTCCTTCCTCAGCAATATTATTTCATTTTGCGATCTTTGGGGATTTTCCAAAAGTAGCGGCTTTCACTACGCAATATATACCGAGGGCCGCATCGTTGATACTGATGGCAGAATACCTTCATCGGATATTAATCAGGCAAATTACGGAACGATACTATGAGATGGAATTTCGCTCTCCCGGCAATTTTTGCATTGGCTCTAAGCTCGGCTCTATCGCTGAACGCGCGGCACATCATTGGTGGGGAGATTACCTATGAGTGTTTGGGACAAGGCGATTATGAGTTCACGCTGAAAATGTACCGGGATTGTAACTGCACCAATTGCGCCAATTTCGACGAACCCGCTTTCATCGCTATTTACCAGTGCAACGGTGACACCTGTAACGTACTGGATCAGGATGATTATATTGCGCGCCTCGATGTTCCATTATTCTCAGTCACCAGTGTAGATGAACCGGATTATCCTTGTCTGATTCCGCCGAATGTGTGCGTGGAGGAGGGGATATACCGTTTCCGTCTCAGCCAGTACGGTCTGCGCCTGCCCGTCAGCAACCGCAGTTATCATATCTCTTACCAGCGCTGCTGCAGGAACGTCACGATTAACAACATCATTAGCCCGGAGAATTCCGGCGCGACCTATACCATCGAAATTACGCCCGAGGCCCAGCGCGTATGCAATAACAGCCCGACTTTCGACAATTTTCCGCCGACCATCATCTGCGCCGGTGCGCCGCTGAATTTTGATCATTCGGCCACTGATGCAGACGGAGATCAGCTGGTTTACGAATTTTGCCCCCCACTGCTCGGCGGCGGTCCCGGTCTTGATCCCGTTACCTATTCCACCTGCTCCGGCGCACAGCCCAACCCGGCCTGCCCGCCCCCTTACGGCGAGGTTAGTTTTGTGGTGCCGACCTATACGCCCAGCGCTCCCATGGGGGGAGATCCCGTCGTGAACATCGACCCGAATACCGGGGTGATCACCGGTACGCCTACCGTGCAGGGGCAATTTGTGGTGGGGGTTTGCGTCAAGGAATACCGGGATGGGGAGTTACTGAGCACCGTCTTCCGGGACTTCCAGTTTAACGTCGCCAGCTGTGATCCAACCGTGGTGGCGGATATCAAAGAGGATAGGAAATTAAACGATCAGGAGTACCAGATCAACGCCTGCGGTAACTTTACTATCGACTTCGTCAACGAAAGCTTCCAGCAGCGCTTTGTCGATTATTACGAATGGAGCTTCGATATCAACGGTCAAATTCAGACCTTCGAAGAGTGGGAACCCTCCATCACCTTTCCCGGAGTAGGGGAGTACCGAGGACAGCTGATCCTCAATCCGAATACCGATTGTGGAGATACCGCCAATATTCTGGTTAACCTGTTCCCGGCTATCAACGCCGACTTTGAATTTGAATACGATACCTGTGTGGCCGGCCCCGTCCGTTTTGTGGACTTGTCGGAAACCGGGGCGGACCGCATCACGGAATGGCAGTGGGATTTTGGCGACGGCAACAGCTCACCCCAACCCAATCCGGAACACCGGTATCGCAATCCCGGTGATATTCCGGTCAGCCTCCGGGTGACCGATAATAACGAATGCTTTGATATCGCCACCAAACAGGTCAACTACTTTCCCGTACCGGCTCTGATCGTGGTGGCGCCCAGCACTTTCCTGGGCTGCGCCCCGGCCGACGTATTTTTCGATAACCTCTCCACGCCCATTGATGAAACTTACCGGATTGACTGGAACTTCGGTGACGGAGGATCCAGTACAGACATCAGCCCCTGGCATACCTACCAGAATCCGGGGATCTATACCGTCGACGTGGCCATTACCTCGCCCATCGGTTGTGAAACCGACACCACCTTCAACGAGCTGATCCAGGTGGTGGAATCACCTGCCGCCGGTTTTTCTTTTGCCCCGGAACAACCCAGCAACCTCTTCCCCACGGTTGATTTTACCGATGAGTCGGAGCGCGCTAATCGCTGGTTCTGGGATTTCGATACGGGAAATACCTCGCTGCAGCGCAACCCGAGCTTCACCTTCCCCGATACAGGGCGATATGAAGTTAAACAGATCGTTACCCATCCCAACGGCTGCATGGATACGCTCATTCAACTCGTCGACGTTATTCCGGAAGTGCGCTACCACCTGCCCAACGCCTTTACACCCAACGATGACTCCGTCAATGACCTCTATAAAGGAGCGGGCTTCCTCACCGGCGCCACCGATTTTAATATGTCTATCTGGAATCGCTGGGGAGAACTGGTGTTCCAAACCAGCAATCCGGAAGATGCCTGGAACGGCCGAAAATTCAATAGTGGCGATCCGGCCCCTAACGGCGTATATGTCGTCCTCGTCACTTTCCATGGGCCACGGGGTGAACGCTATCAGTTTAAGAGTTTCGCCACCATTGTTCGATGAGCATAGACTCAATATTAGTTCACCCTGCATTAGCTAGTTTCGAAAAAAGTTATTACCTTTGCACGGC
>CAZWDL010000204.1:0-7318 GCA_964632995.1 uncultured Saprospiraceae bacterium | reverse complement strand
CGGCCGGTGAGGATGGACTGCCGGGAGGCGCTGCACAGAGGGGCGTTGGCGTAAGCCCGCGTAAAGCGCACACCGCGCTCCGCCATCCGGTCGATATTCGCCGTGCGGATGCGCTCATTGCCGTAGGCGCCTGCTGCATAGGCCGCGTGGTCGTCGCCGATGATGACGACGATGTTGTCGAAAGCAGGGGGCGCCGCTTCTCCGGCCGGCTGATTTCGGCAGCCGGCGAATAATAGTAACACGAGTAATGAAATAGTACTAATAGATCGTGTAGGCATGGTTTTGTTTTTTGTAATTATTCCGAATAGCGCAAAGAGCAAGGCGCTTAGCCTTTAGGGACCAGGCCGACAACTCTTTGGGATCGCTGATCATGGAGGGTGCTACACCTTGACTTTTTAGCATAAGTCTTCAGGTGATTTCACGACAGAATTTCCAACTGAATCGTAGCGGCTTGAGCATGGGTATTGGACATTCAACCGGAATTTGATCTATCCTGAAATTAAGCATTTTCGGAAAACTACATGCTGAAAAATTAAGATGTTGCCGGTGAGCGTTGTTCTTCCTACCCGGTTTTTTGAATAAAGGGGAGCGTACCACCTTGATTTTTCAGCATCCTGCGCCAGGGTGGCCTCGTTTTTTGCCGTCTGTTGATTAAATTTAGGCGTGAAAGTCTTTACCGAAACTTATAAAACCACTTCATGCAGCAGCTGCCGACTCTTTTATCCATACTCATCACCTTAAGTTTTGTTGTTTTTACCACCCCATACGCTATTGGTCAGGGAGAAGCTAAATCCATCCCCCTCCCGGAACATCCCCGCCCCGATTTCCAGCGCTCCGCCTGGCAGAATCTGAACGGCCAATGGGCTTTTCGATTCGATCCTGAAAATCAGGGCGTCAATCAGGCCTGGTACGCGGGGAATACTGCTTTTCCCCTGGAGATCACCGTTCCTTTCCCCTGGGGCTCTCCCCTTTCCGGAGTCGAAGACGAAGCCCGGATCGGCTGGTATACGCGTGAGATCACCGTTCCGGAAGACTGGGCGGGCCGGCCGGTTTTTCTGGTCATCGGCGCGGCCGACTGGCAGACGACGGTCTGGCTGGATGGTGAGGAACTGGGTACCCACCGCGGCGGCTACACACCTTTTGAATTCGATCTGACGCCGCATATGGAACCCGGTACAGCACAACGGCTGGTCATCCGCGTCGACGATGCGGATCGCGATTTTAAGCTGGAGGGCAAGCAGGGCTACGGCAACGCCCGCGGCATCTGGCAGACGCCCTACCTGGAGGCCCGTGGCGCCAATTACCTGGAAACGCTGCACTTTACGCCGGATATCGGCGCGCCGCAGGTATCGGTCTACGCCGAACTGGCGCAGGGGGCGGAAGAGGGGCAAACTCTACAGCTGGAAGTGGCCGGCGATACCGATACGCTTTTGTTGGAAGCAGAGGTACCCGCCGGACAGGATTTCGTGACCCTCGACATGAGTATTCCGGATATGCGGCTCTGGTCGCTCGACGATCCGTTTCTCTACCAGGCCGAAGCGCGTCTTACCGGCGCTTCTCCTGCCGATACGGTACACAGCTACTTCGGCATGCGCGACATCTCGGTTGTCGATCTGCCGGGGACGGAGCACCGCTACGTGGCCCTCAACGGCGAGCCGGTCTACCTGCAGATGGCGCTCGACCAGGCCTATCATCCGGAAGGGTACTACACCTTCCCCAGCGACGATTTCATCCGCAACGAGGTGCTGCGCTCCCGCCAGATCGGCCTCAACGGCATGCGTATCCACGTGAAGGTGGGCCTGCCCCGCAAACTGTACTGGGCCGACCGCCTCGGCATGCTCATTATGGCCGACGTGCCCAACAGCTGGGGCGAACCGGGACCGGAAATGAAACGCGAAATCGATTACGCCTTACGGCAAATGATACACCGCGACTACAACCACCCCTCCATCTTCTCCTGGGTGATCTTCAACGAAACCTGGGGCCTGTTCACCACGGTGGATACCGCCACCAACGAACGGCGCTACCTGCCCGAAACGCAGGAATGGGTCGTGGAAATGTACCGGGCGGCCAAAGCGCTGGATACCACACGCCTCGTCGAAGATAATTCCCCCTGCTGCGGCATCGGCCATACCGAAACCGACCTTAACACCTGGCACAACTACCTCCCCGGCTGGGCCTGGGACGAGCACCTCAGCCGCATCGACTCGGCGACTTTCGACGGTTCCACCTGGAATTTCGAAGAGGGTTTCAAAGCTGTCGGTCAGCCGAATATCAACTCCGAGTTCGGCAACGTATGGGGCTACGAAGGCAGCACCGGCGATGTTGACTGGAGCTGGGACTACCACCGCGCACTCAATGAATTTCGCAAGTTTCCCAGCATCGCCGGCTGGCTCTACACCGAACACCACGATGTGATCAATGAGTGGAACGGCTACTGGCGCTATGACCGCTCGGAAAAGGAAACGGGGATGGATGAACTGGTCGACGGTATGACGCTGCGCGACCTGCATACGCCCATCTACCTTTCCACCGGTGGCGAGATCAGCCGCGAAGTGAAGGCCGGCGAGATGGTCTCGGTCCCGCTGTTCGCTTCCTTCCTCACCGGACGAGAAGATCTTGGTGAAACGCTGCGTCTGCATGCCGAGCTCTACGGCTGGGACGATCTGGGGCAACGCGAGCTGTATTTTTCCACCTACCGGGATATCCCCTACAAGCCCTGGTGGAACGGCGCCCTCGAGGATCTGCGCGCGCCCATGCCGGAGAAGACGGCGACGGCAGTACTGGCCCTCACTGTCGAGGACCCGGCCGGCAATGCCCTGCACCACAACTTTACCACTTTCGTAGTCAATGGGCCGCAAAGACAGGAACTTATACTTGGTGAAAACAAGCGGGCTCGTCTGCTTTCCTTCGATCCCGCCGAATTCTCGGCGGCGGAGTGGAGCCTGAAGCGATGGGACCTGCGCGAGGGCCGAAAGGTCAACGGCGCCGGCGCCGGCTATTTCGAATATACCGTTCCCTGGCCGGAAGACCTGAATCCTGAAGACCTGTCGATGGCCTCGCTGTTGCTGGAGGCTTCCGCCAAACAGCTCTTCGGCAAAGACCGCCCCGACGCCGAAGCAATGGACGGCGACTACATGCGGGGGCGCGGCGCCTCCGATCCCAGCCGCAATCCCAATGCCTATCCGATGACGGATGAGACGATGTTCCCCTCCGCCGTCGGTGTCAGCTTTAACGGTCATCAGGCCGGCCGCTATGATCTGCCCGATGATCCGGCCGATCACCGCGGGATTCTGTCCTGGCACTATCAGTTGCAGGATCGGCGATTGCGCGAGGCGGGTTCCTACGGCTACCGCATCAGCGCTAATATCCCGCCGGAAGCGTTGAGGGAGGCAGCGGAAGCGGGGGAGCTGATCATCCGTCTGTCGGTGGACGAGGCGCTGCCCGGTGGGCTGGCTATCTACGGCGAGGAGTTCGGCCGCTATCCCATGAACCCGACGCTGATTTTTGTGGAAAAGTGATGGGTGCTGGGTGCCGGATGCTTGATGCTGGGTAACTGGATGGATGCTGGGGGCTGGGTGCTGGGATGGCTGGACCTGGAAACGAAATTTCCGGTTTCAGACCTTCTAAACTCCTAAACCAGCCCCGACACGAAGTGTCGCGGGCGGCTAAATTTCTAAACTGTTCTTTCATCCCGTCAATTAAACAAGCTGGTTCATGGTACTTATCGAATCCTACAACGTCGCCGTAGTGCTTCTGGTCATCTCCATGCTTTGCTGGGGCTCCTGGGCCAACACGCAGAAGCTGGCCTCCCGCGAGTGGGCCTTTCCCCTGTTTTACTGGGACTACACCATTGGACTGGTGTTGCTTTCGCTACTTTTCGGTCTGACACTGGGCAGCAGCGGTGAGGAGGGACGCCCTTTTCTGGAAGATCTGAGTCAGGCGGGGAGCGGTGCGCTGTTCTCCGCTTTTTTGGGTGGTGTCATCTTTAACATTGCCAACCTGCTGGTAGTGGCGGCCATCGATATTGCCGGAATGGCCATCGCCTTTCCGATTGCGATCGGCCTGGCGCTGGTGCTGGGGGTCATTGTTAACTACCTGGGTGAAGCCAAGGGCGATCCGCTGTTGCTGACGATCGGGGTAGCGCTGGTTACCCTGGCCATCGTGCTCAACGCCTTTGCCTACCGGCGGGCCAGCCGCGATGCACCGGCAACCGGCACGAAGGGAATCGTGATCTCCGTCATTGCGGGTATCATCATGGGCTTTTTCTATCGCTTCGTTGCCGATTCGCTGGTCATCGACTTCGCCAACCCGGAAGCGGGCAAGCTGACGCCGTATACGGCGGTATTTATCTTCTCGGTGGGGGTATTCCTGTCCAATTTTCTATGGAACACCTTCTTTATGTACCGCCCGGTGTCGGGCCAGCCGGTGACCTATGCCGATTATTTTAAAAAGGGCAATTTCCGCCTACATATGATTGGCATCCTGGGGGGCGTCATCTGGTGCCTGGGAATGTTCTTCAGCATTCTGGCCAGTGATCTGGCGGGGCCGGCCATTTCTTACGGGCTGTCGCAGGGCGCCACTATGGTCGCGGCGGCCTGGGGCGTCTTCGTCTGGTGGGAATTCCGGGGCGCGCCGCGGGGAACGAATCAGCTGATCTTCCTCATGTTCCTGTTTTTTATCATCGGGCTGGGGGTGATTATTGTGGCGAGGTGAGAGCTGGGGGCTTGATGCTTGATGCTTGATGCTTGATGCTTGATGCTGGCGCCGCCACAGCGGGTCAATCCCAGGCTAATCCCGGGGGTTGTCGACTAAGCACCGGCTACCGGGCGCTCTTTTAAACTTCTAAACCAGCCCCGTCCCGTGAAATTCGCGCAGCGATAATTTCACGGGATCGCGGGCGTCTAAACTTCTACACTCCTATGAAGCAATCAGGTAACATCCTCGTCATCGGCTCCGCCAATATGGATCTCATCATGCAGGTCGGCCGCATTCCGCAGGTGGGGGAGACGGTCACCGGCGGCGTGTTCAGTAAGGCTTTCGGAGGGAAAGGCGCCAACCAGGCCGTGGGGGCCGCCCGGGCCGGCGGCAAAGTACACTTCGCCGGCTGTGTAGGCTCTGATGATTTCGGAGCGGCCATGATCGACAACCTGTCGGCCGACGGGATCAATGTGGAATATCTGTTCCGGGCCGAAGATACAGCTACCGGCACGGCGTTGATCATGGTCGATGAGGAAGGGCGCAACCTCATCAGCGTGGCGCCCGGCGCCAATTACAAACTGCTGCCCGGCCATATCGACCGGCTGACGGACTTGATGGAGACAGCCGATATGATCGTTCTGCAGTGCGAGCTAAGCGATGCTACTTTGGATTATATACTCGGACGGGCCGCGGAGCGACAGCGCCCGGTGATGCTCAACCTGGCGCCGGCCCGGCCGCTGACGCTGGAGCAACTGCGGGGATTGCAATGGCTCATTGTCAATGAGACGGAAGCTGCTTTTCTCAGTGGACTGCCGGTAACCGACGAGGCCGAGGCCTGGGGGGCCGGCAAGCAGCTCAAGGAAAGCATGCCGGGCAATGTCATCCTCACCCTAGGCAAACAAGGCTCGGTAGTCTTCACGGGAGACCAGCAGTTTCACGTGCCGGCCTTTCCAGTCAAAGCCGTTGACACCACCGCCGCCGGTGATGTCTACTGCGGCGCTTTGGCGGTGGCCCTGGTGGAGAGCAAAGCGGTGAAGAAAGCCGTCCGCTTCGCCAGCGCCGCCGCGGCCCTGGCAGTGACGAAGCTGGGCGCGCAACCCTCAGCGCCGCGCAGGGAGGAGATTGAGAAGATGATGAGGGAGACAGGGTGACGAGGAGACGAGGAGAGTGGGAGACTGGGAGATAAGGAGACGGGGAGAGTAGAGCGAAAGGGGAAGAAATTGATCGCAGAGAGAAAACGCTTTGCGTTTTTCTTTCTTAGCGCACTCTGCGACTTTGCGTGCGGCTCCTGTGTTAGCCCGGCCGAACCTTCAGCGGGGACTGTTGAAGGTTCAAGGTAAGGAAAAAGATATGAGCTTACTCCAAAGAGTGGAATTACACAGAGAGTCACAGAGATGCACGGAGTTAATCATCTGATCATCAAATCTTTGTGGTTCTCCATGACTCTTCTATGCCGGCCGGCCGGCGGACGTGTGACTCTGTTTAATAAAAAAATGCATTTTCGGAGCGGGCTCAGATATGGAGATAAGAGGACGAGGGGGAACCCTCGGAATAATCAAAAAACGTGTTTATGCAGAATCGATTCAATCCGTATGCCTGGTTTTTACTGATGCTGCTGTCCGCCTGTGCCGGGGAGGCGCCGGACGGGGGAGTGGCGGAGCAGGAACAGGCGCCGGTTCCGATCCTCTTCGACACCGATTTCGGTCCCGACTACGACGACGTCGGTGCGCTGGCCGTACTGCACGCATTGGCCGACAGCGGCGAGGCGCGCATTCTGGCGACTGTAGCGTCCACCAATTATCCGCTGGTCGGGCCGGCGATCGATGTGGTCAATACCTATTACGGGCATCCGGAGCTGCCCATTGGCGTGGCCGGCGAAGGAGGACTTTCCATGGGGGCATGGCAGCACTGGCCTGATACGCTGGCGGCGCGCTTCCCGCATGACCTGGAGCCGGGGGAAGCGCCGGCGGCCGTGGAAGTGTACCGGTCAATCCTGTCGGAACAGCCCGATCGTTCCGTTACCGTGGTGACGGTAGGCTTTCTGACCAACCTGATGCATCTGCTGCAGTCGGCGCCCGATTCTCTCTCCCCGCTGAACGGCCGGGAGCTGGTGGAACAAAAGGTGGCGCGCCTGGTCACGATGGGCGGCCGTTTTCCGGAAGGAAAGGAATTCAACCTGGAACGGGATTCGGTAGCCACGCAATACGTCGTGGATCACTGGCCGACGTCCATACTCTTCAGCGGATTCGAGATCGGCTGGGAAATCCTGACCGGAAAAGAACTGGTCGCCAAACGCGGGCCGGACAATCCCGTGCGGGAGGCCTACCGCATCGCTATGGCGATGTCGGAAGAGGACGCCGAAGGGCGTATGAGCTGGGACCAGACGGCGGTGTTGGTAGCCGTACGTGGCGCGGAGCCATATTTTGGCACGGAGTCCGGGCGCATCCTGGTCGATTCGACGGGGTACAACCGCTGGGAGTCCGGTGACGGGCCCCATATGCACCTCACCAAAAAAATGTCCTTCGATTCGGTGGAGCAGGTGATCGAAGGGTTGATGATGCGGTAGAAAGCGGAAAGCGGAAGTCGGAAGAGGGAAGTGGGAAGTCGGAAAGCGGAA
>CAZWDL010000203.1:0-7476 GCA_964632995.1 uncultured Saprospiraceae bacterium | reverse complement strand
ACTCCCCTGATGAGCCCCGATAAAGTTGAAAAATTTTAAGCGAAAGGGATGTTCCGACTTCCGACTTCCGACTTCCGACTTGCTTACTACTCCCTTCTGATGAGCTTTTCAGGATCTGCTATCCGCACCTTATCCAGGTTAATGCCCGGTAAGGTTTTTTTCTTTTTTATGCCTATTTGCATTTGCGCACTTTTCATTGAATACAGGCTTTTCCAGAAGGCTTCCGAATCCAGGTACTGTTGCATGAGCGGGGAGGTACAGGCCGGTGTTTTCCGGATATTGCGGTAATAACCGTAAGCATAGCCGCTGACTAAGGCTACCAGCAGTACTAAGCGTTGCGGATTGCCGTTTTGAGAAGCGAAGGCAGTCCGGAGAAACTTCCAAAAACTGGCCGGACTGGCAATCAGCCAACTGACGCTGCCCAGCACTACATAGGATTCCAGCGGCGCCGAACCGGCAACCGCCATCCACTCAGCGGCATTTTCCATAGTCAAAGGTATTTCCCGCAATCCTTCAGCCGGATGGTATTCGTAACGCATAGCGCCGTCACAAGAATAAGTCATCGTAAAACTGCTTCTGTCTTCCGCCATCTGTATGCGCAGATTCTGCTGTACAAGCCTGCTGATAAAAGACTGTTCATCCAATTGGTTGTTGACGGACTGCGCGTGCCTGGATCCCAAATGATAGGTCACCCCGAAAATGATCAACACCAAGAGTACGCCCGGCCTGGTCAGCAGCCGCCAGGCAGCAGAAAGATAGTCACCCATGTCATCGCGGAAACGACGATAAAAGCTTTCCATAGGCGTCTCAGGCGCCTCTGTCTCCGGGTTCTCGATCGAATGGATAACCTGTAAAAGGCCCTCCTCCGCCCGGGACTTCTTCCCCGGATCCGGGTTTTGGTTTTTCAATTCTGCTTGCTTGTGCTGACGCAGATCTTTGAGGTGCACTGTGACCAGGCTCTTCAGGTCGGGCCGCTGCTCCTTAACATAAGACAGCAACAACTCGGCTGCCTCCAGCGTATGGCCCTTCTCAAAGCGGCGCCTGATCTGCTCAATTACTTCTTTTGACATAGTTTGCGAATGATTCTGAGAATGGGAGGGAGACAATAAAAATAAGCTTTTACTCTTAAAATGGAAAGAACAATGACAAAAGTCACTATTTGAAGATAATAAAGATCAGCTTGAAAAGTGATCGGGATCACTTTCTACGAATCGCAGGCCACTTAAATTTGCTATCGTAAAAAGAAGTAAAACAATCAGACAAACAGCCAGATAATATCCATAGATTGTTTGTTTTTTTTAGCCGAATACATGAAAATTCATTCATATATTAATAAGTAAATCTAAAAATTAACCTATTAAAATTAACGGTGTTATGAAGGTAGAACAAATCTATACCGGTTGTTTGGCGGAAGCCGCTTATTACATCGAAAGCAATGGTGAGGCCGCCATCATTGATCCCCTGCGGGAAACCGAACCTTACGTTGAAAGAGCAGAAGAAGATAACGCCAAGATAAAATACGTATTAGAAACTCACTTCCACGCCGACTTCGTATCGGGCCACATTGATCTGTCCAGGAAGACGGGCGCGACGATCGTTTTCGGCCCTACCGCTCAGCCGAACTTCGACGCCCATATCGCCAAGGACGGCGAGGTGCTGAAGCTGGGTAACATAACGATTAAGGTCCTGCACACGCCGGGTCACACGATGGAATCGACGACCTATCTGCTGCGCGACGAGGACGGCAAGGATTATGCCATCTTTACCGGTGACACCCTGTTCCTGGGCGACGTCGGCCGTCCCGACCTGGCCGTAAAGACCGACCTGTCGCGGGAAGACCTGGCCGGTCATCTTTTCGACAGCCTGCGCAATAAGATCATGCCGCTGGCCGACGATGTACTGGTATATCCCGGACACGGCGCCGGTTCGGCCTGTGGTAAGAAGATGAGTAAGGAAACCTGGGGCTACCTGGGCGCACAAAAGAAAACGAATTACGCCCTGCGCGAAGATATGACGCGGGAGGATTTTGTCGAAGAAGTCACGGAGGGGCTCGTCGCTCCGCCACAGTACTTCCCGAAGAACGCCATGATGAACAAGATGGGCTACGAAAGCATCGACGAGGTGCGCGAACGCGGCCTGCAAAAACTGAGCGTGCGCGCTTTCAAAGCCGCCTGGGCAGAAGAAGGCGCCCTGGTCATCGACACGCGCCATCAGGATGAATTCGCCAAGGGCTTTATCCCCGGCTCCATCTTTATCGGCATCGACGACAACTTCGCTCCCTGGGTCGGCGCTCTGATCCCCGATCTGAAGCAGACGATTCTGTTCATCGCCGACGAAGGCCGCGAAGACGAAGTGGTTACCCGCCTGGCGCGCGTAGGCTATGACAACGCGATCGGCTACCTGAAAGGCAGCTTCGAGGCCTGGGAAGAAGCCGGCGAAGAAGTCGACACGATGAATGAAGTCGACGCCGAAGAACTTGCCAAGCTATACAAGGATAAAGATGTCAATATTCTTGACGAACGCCGGGAAAGCGAATACAGGGCCCAGCACATCAGGGGCGCCAAGAACTTCCCGCTGGACTTTATCAACAAGAACCTGACGCAGCTGGACCGCGACACCAAGTACTACGTACATTGCGAAGGCGGCTATCGCTCCATGATCGCCGCTTCGATCTTGCAGTCGCGCGGCTTCAACAAGATCGTCAACATCAAGGGCGGCTTTAAAGCCCTGCAAGAGACCGATCTGCCGCTGACCGAATTTATTGAGCAGGTGACCGAACTGTAAGCCCTAACCGGTTATTTTGTCCCCGGCCGCCCTCCTTGCCGGCCGGGACAATCCCTCCGGTTTTAACCGAAAGAAAAATTACGGTATATATTGTTCGATTTTCATTGTTCCCCCGCATACGCGGGATGGGGTTAAACTAACCAAAGTTTGACCCTTTTTTTGTGGACTGGCCGCTTGGTATTTTGGAGGCGTTCAATGACAACCTTTTCCAAAATTCGACTTTTCTGATCTCCCAGTCCCCTTGTCTCGAAGTCACCGGATCTTTTTGGGATCGAGCGTGATTGGTGTCACTGACAAAGGCGGCGACGGCCCGTATCTTTGTGGTGTACTTTAAAATTAAACACTCAATCAATAAAAGTCGAACAATGGATTTACAAACACTGATCAATAGCGAAGACGCCGTCATTGTAGACGTGCGCGAGCCCGGTGAGTTCAATGCCGGGCACCTGGAAGCCTCCATCAATATTCCCCTGAGCCAGCTCGGCCATTCCGTCGAACGGTACCGGGAGCTGGGCCGTCCGCTGATCCTGATCTGCCACTCGGGTAATCGCAGCGGGATGGTAACGCAGTTTCTGCGCCGGCAGGGCATCAAGGAAGTGTATAACGGAGGCGCCTGGACCGACGTTCAGCGCCTTATTTCGCGAAAGGCCGCCTGAAGCGTGAGTCGCAATACCCGCATCAACACCCTGCGCATCGCCGCAGCTGCTCTCCTGACTGGCTTCGCCTGGTTTCAGGAACAGTGGCTCCTACTGGTCCCGGCCGCCATACTGGCCTATCAGGCCTACCGCAGATTGACCTGCGTATTTTGTGAAGCGGGCTTTTGCGATGAAGAAAGCGGCAAAGAAAAATCTTAGATACTTTTTTCCATAGAGATGAGATGAAAGTGACAGCGTAAGCCAGCGCTGTCACTTTTTTTGCGCTTAGTAAGCTGCTAAAAAATGACAAATGTCAATCTCATGACTGATAATGCTCATTTTCATGACTAATCAAAAAAACCACCTTTAGTATACAAGGAAAACTTTATTCACCAAACCGAGTAGAGGCCATGAAAACACTGCAAATACCCGTTGCCGAGGTAATGAGCCGCGACCTGCTCATCGTCAAACCGGACGACACGCTGGAACGCGTCGGGGAAATTTTCGATGCCAATAATATTCACCACATTCCCGTGGTCAGTCATGACGGAGAGCTGACAGGAATTCTCAGCAAATCGGACTTCCTCAAGTTCAATCACATGTTCACCCTTTTTAACGAGGACAAGTACCGGGAGTATAACAAAAAACTGCACCGCAGCATTAAAGTCAAAGAGGTGATGACCGAAAAACTGGCCACCGTCGCACCGGATGATCCGCTCACCGTCGCCGCCGGCATTTTTCAGGAAAACCTCTTCCACGCCCTGCCGGTCGTAGACGAAGACACCCTCGTGGGCTTACTGACCACCCATGACCTGATTGCCTACTGCTGCCGGGAAGAGGCTTATCTGGAGTAAGCCAACGTCATTTCGAACATCTATGCGGCCGCCGGCTGTTGTGTAAAGTGAAAGAGACTATTTTCCCCTGCAAAGAAAAACTAACCAATTACGTCACAAAACTATAGAAATATGTCCGCAGTAAAAGTAGATGTAGAAAACCTTCATCTGGAGCACCGGCTCTGGCAGAGTGAACTCAGCTTTTTCGCTGACCAACTAAAGATTTTTGAACACCACTTGGAAAGACTGGTCGACAAGAAAAATGACCGGGAGGTACTAGCCAAGCTGGAACAGTTTCAGAATCAGTTCATCCGTCAGAAAGAGGTGCTCGACCAACTCCAGCACGACATCAAAGTCCACGACCAGGAAATGGGGCGCATGTTGCAAAACGATAAGGAACCTAATGAGGCTGACCTAGTACGCCACAATAAAGTGGACGACCAAATGGAAACTTTCCGCAAAATATATACCGAACTGAGAAATGAATTTTTCCAATTCATGTCCGAAAACGGAAAATGAGTAGAAAGCGGAAAACGGAAATTAAAAATTACCAAGCACTCGCCATGACTTTTTTTTTCCGGCGCCTCAAGATTTAATCTTAATCAAAACAAACACAGGAAAACTCAGCTTTCACAGAAGGCGCTGCTCCGAACGGACAGCGCCTTTGTGTGTTTAACCCGGATTTCACAGGTATAGATTCTGCCCGCTGTGATATACCTCACAAAACCGGTGCCTGCGCTATGCCTATCTTTATCTTGCTCTTTTGGAGAAAGGAAAATTTTACCGAAAAACATGAACAAACTATCATATTTTATTAATTTTGAAAAACCCATAATTTAGAGAAGTGAATTCGGCAATATCCCTTTGTCGTCTCCTTAAAAAATCTAAAACATGAAAGTCGAACAAATCTATACCGGATGCCTGGCGGAAGCCGCCTATTACATCGAAAGCGAAGGCGAAGCCGTAATCATCGATCCACTTCGGGAAACGCAGCCCTACCTCGACAAGCTCGAGAAGGAGGGCTCCAGGCTGAAGTATATCTTCGAAACCCACTTCCATGCCGACTTCGTATCGGGTCACCTCGACCTGGCCAAGAAGACCGGCGCAACCATTGTTTACGGCCCGAACTCCGCTACGGAATTTGAGAAGCATGAGACTAAGGACGGCGAGGAACTGCAAGTGGGTAAAGTGACCTTTAAGATTTTGCACACTCCCGGCCACACGCCGGAGAGCACCACTTTCCTGCTTCGCGACGAAGATGGAAAAGACTACGCTATCTTTACGGGCGATACGCTGTTTATCGGCGACGTGGGCCGTCCCGACCTGGCGCAGAAAGCCGGCAGCGTTACCAAGGAAGATCTGGCCGGCTGGCTGTACGACAGCCTGCGCAGCAAAATCATGCCGCTGGCCGATGAAGTCCTCGTCTATCCCGGCCACGGCGCCGGTTCGGCCTGTGGCAAGAGCATGAGCAGCGAAACCTGGGACACTCTCGGTCACCAGAAAGAAAGCAACTACGCACTGCGAGCCGATATGACGCGCGAGGAGTTCATCCAGGAAGTGACGGAAGGCCTGTTGCCGCCGCCCCAGTACTTCTCCAAAAACGCCATGCTGAACAAAAAAGGGTACGGCAGCTTTGACGAGGTGCTGCAGCGCGGCGCTGTTGCGCTGAATCCGGAAGCGTTCGAAGCTATAGTGGAAAAACAGGACGCCATAGTGCTGGATACGCGCAATGAACAGATATTCAAAGACGGATTCATTCCCAATTCGATCTTCATCGGCCTGGACGGCGACTTCGCACCCTGGGTGGGCGCACTGATCACCGATCTGCAACAACCTATCGTTTTGGTTGCCGAAGAAGGCCGTGAAGAAGAAGCCGTCACCCGCCTGGCCCGCGTTGGCTACGACAACACCCTGGGCTACCTCAAAGGAGGTATGGATGCCTGGAAAGCCGCGGGCAAGGACGTGGACGCCATCAAATCGATCACGGCCGAGGAGCTCTCTGAGCGCTTCGCCGGCGGTGAAGTTAAAAACGTACTCGACGTGCGTAAACCCACCGAATTCCTCGCTCAACACGTGGTCGATGCCCGGAACTTCCCGCTCAACTACATCAACACCAATATGAACAAGCTGGACCGGGAGGGTAACTACTACCTGTACTGCCTGGGGGGTTACCGCTCGATGATCACCGCTTCGATCCTGCGCTCGCGCGGCTTCGAAAACATCATCGACATCAAGGGCGGTTGGAGAGATATCGAAGAATCCGATACGCCAAAGACGAAGTATACCTGTCCGACCACCATCCCGCAGAAGGTGATCGATGAAGCCGTGAATGCAGTAGTCTAAGCTATATAGCAAAGTGGGAAGTGCGATCCGTGTCGACTTTCCCCCCAAAAGATTTTGATTTCAGAAATTTTGAACGACGCATTTCAGCACGGCCTTCCATATTCCGGACAGGCCGTGTTTCATAATCATCGCCTGGCGCACGGCAAACAAAAGAAAGGTGATCTTGTAAAGGAGATCCTAACTTTTGTAGACTCTTTATTAAAACCCTTCACTATGAAAATACCTGCAGCACTACTCATCCCACTCCTTTTCGCCGGGTTCGCCTGTGAATCCGCCCCGAAAGAGGAAGCGGAACAATCGACTACCGAACAACTGACGGAAGCCGAGCGATCGGAATACATTGACAAGGGCAAGCAAATCACTCAGGCCACCTTCGCCGAACTGAGCGGACAGCTCAGCCAGGCCATCGAAGAGGGCGGTGTACCTAACGCGATAAAATACTGTAATGTGGTTGCTTATCCCCTGGTCGATAGCCTCTCACAGGTACACGACGCCGTCATCCGGCGTACGAGTCTGAAAGTACGCAACCCCAAAGATGCACCGACGGAAGCGGAAAAAGTCATGCTGCAGACCTATCACGAGCGGGCCGGCGCCGGTGAGGAACCAAAGCCGCATGTCAAACAGTTAGAGGAGGGAAGGATCGCTTTCTACGCTCCGATCAAGATCCAGCCGCTGTGCCTGAACTGTCACGGCAAAGTCGGTAAGGACGTCAAGCAGGAACACTACGACCTGATCAAACAGCTCTACCCGGAGGACGAAGCCACCGGCTACGAACTGGGAGAACTGCGGGGGATGTGGAGTATTACGTTTACGAAACTTTGAAAGTGTATCGATTACCCACAACTTTAGTCGGTACAAACTTCCTCTGTTCTTCTGTTTTT
>CAZWDL010000202.1:0-7795 GCA_964632995.1 uncultured Saprospiraceae bacterium | reverse complement strand
CGGGGGCGACTGGCCTTCCGGCACGAGCACCATCACGTCCTCCAAGTCTCGAGTTTCCCCGCTTTGTTCCCAGTCGCCAAGCGTGGAGCTGACGCGAACAACTTTATAATATTCCCGGTAGCTGACGCTGAAGTTCTTGGCATGGCTGACTTTGACTGTATCGGGGAAAATGCCGGTGGATCCTTCGAAAGAGGATAGGGCTTGTGGATTTCCACTTTTTTCCACTCCGGCGTCGCCACCGCATCCCTGAAGTGCGAAACAGGATAAAATAAGCCAAGGAAAATAGATTGCTTTGATTGAGACCATCCTTTAGTATAGTTCATCAGATTTCTCGAGGGGTAATTTCATCGTCTCTTTGTCGAAATGCCCCAGGAAGTAGGGGCGATATTCAGGTAACATTTCCGGATGAAAAAGTCGGACAAGATCGGATAAGACAATATCCGGTCGCACCGGGGCTGTACCGTACCAATCGAAGGCATTCACTTCCGGCTTTCGGCGCACCATGTTGTGAAAAAGCCGGTCGTTACGCCAGGACCGAAAGGATTGCATAAAGCGGTCCGGCGGCAGCGCAGCGGAGTGTACATCGCCGATAATCCAGTTTTCGGCATCTTTTGCCTGTTCGAGCAACCACTCGGATGAAATTTCCTCGCCACTGTTTCGAAAGGGCGCGTCGGGATCGGCGAATACATTATTCAGTCCGGCGTCTTCCAAAAACTGTGAGGCTACGCTGTTGCGGTGAATGATCCATCGGTCCTTACCGGCGTAGTAGCCCCATACTATCGTCGGCCGCTCCGCTACCCGTTCGGTCACTATCCGTTTGAGCGAGTCGATCCTACGCTCGATCCGGTTGAAAACTTGTTCGGCTCTTTGTTCCGCGTTAAAAAACAAAGCGAAATACTTGATCCATTCGGCGCGAGCGAGGTAATCCGCCTCTGACCAGTTCAGTACCGGCGCGGTGGGGATATTCAAAGCCCGGCATTTTTCGATTGATTCCGCAAAATCCAGGTTGGAAATCGTCATGAGAAAAAGATCGGGATCCCGATCGAGCATTACCTCCAAATTGGGCGGTTGATGCCAGCTGTAGTTTACTTTCCCTAACCGGCCGTCCGCGGCGGCCTGACGAATGGAATCGTCATAGCTGACCAAGCCTCCCACGGCAACCAAGCGATCGGTCAGGCCGAGTTCCCGGAGAAAAACTTCGGTATTTTCATGATTGACTGCCACCGTGCGTACCGGAACCTCAATGACAGAAGCGCCGGCCGGTTCCTCCTCTAATGGTGGGTGCGGCGTCCCTCGTTGGACCAACACCAAGGTCTCCCGCAAGGGTCGAGCTTCCTCCCCCTTCCAGGAATGCAATTCGGCGCCCGTGCGAACAATCTTGTAATTGTCGCGATACTGGACCTCGAACGATTGTGCGTATTTGATCTCGATGCGGTAAGGAAAACTGTTGCGGGGGAGCGCTGAGACTTCGTCAGTCCCCCGCGGCGGGCTGGGAGCTTTCTCTTTCTGTTGGCCACAGGCCGCCAAAAGTCCCAGCGCAAGAAAAAGATGGATCGGAAATCGACGCATAGCTTGTTCCGTTTAACGAATTAAATATTTTAAGGTGAGGCCGCCGTAGTAATTGCGGCCGGGCGCCGGATCGAAAAAGGCGCCGAAACTGGCGTTCAGGGCGTGCATGGAGCTGTAATCGTCATCCAGCAGATTGTTGACGCCGCCGTACACATCCAACTGAAAACGACGCCCCAAGGCTCGGCGCAGTCCCAGCCGGCTATCCCATAATTGATAAGCGTCGTCGGTAACTGTATTGGCGTTGTTCAGATAGATCTCGCCGAAGTAGGAATACGTGGTATTCAGGTAAAATCCGGGCCGGGTGGCCACATCGAATCCGAGTACGACGGTGTGAGGATGCACTCCCGGGATTTTGTTGCCGTCGAAGTTGACCTCGGACGGGTTGTTGCTGTCGTCGATTGCGATCGTGTTGTAAGATTCAAAGCGGTGGTCCATGTAGGTGTAGCTCGACCAGAATCTGGCCAGCGAGATGGGTTTTGCCGGGTCGTTGGCCAGAAAGTATTGGACACCCAATTCGACGCCTTGCCGGTCGATAGCGCCGGCATTTTCATTTCGAATGCGATCGATGCCGCCAATATTACTGGCCACGCGCGGCACGATGACGTTCGTTTCATCGAGCCGGTACACTACGAGGTCGAACTGGAAGCGATCCTCGAAAAAACGCCCCCTAAGTCCGACCTCTTTGTTCCAGCCGGTAGTCGATTGCAGATCGGCATTAACATTTTCCCCGTCGTTGTCGATGGCGCCGCGGGGCGGCGGGGTGAACCCTTTGGCAATATTGCCGAAAAGGAAAAGCCGGTCATTTATTTTTTTCACCAATGCAATTCTGGGGGAAAAGTCATTGACCTCACGGTCGAATTGCGGTACGGGCGTTTCAGCGAGCCGTTCCTCGAATTCGAGGTAGAAATTGTTGAAACTACCTCCAAGGGTAAGGTTGAGATCCCAGGGCAGATCAAATTCCAGCTGTCCGAAGGCCAGCAGCGAGCGATCCAGCGAGTTTCGCGAACTGAAGATCGGGCTGTTGAAACCCTCCGTGAATTCATCTACTTCATTAACTCCCCGGGTGAACTCCCCGCCAAAAACAAAGCGGGCGTCGTAGCCGCCAAAGGCTTGAAAACGATAGGCCGTCGAGGTTCGCAAAGAGAAACTGGGTATCAGGCTTTGATCCGCCACCTGAAAAAAGTCGTTTCCGATCAGAAAGGTGCCCTCATAAACCTGGTAGCTAAAGGACGTGGTGTTCTCCCACCGGTCATTGAACCGGTAGTCATGAGCCATTCCGATGAGCAGATTACGGCCTACTACGCCGTTATCGAGTTCAGGTGCGAAATTAGGTTGCCGGGGATTTTCTTTCACCCGGTCCGCGTCGATATTTCCGGGGATACCGTAAGCGCGATCCATAAACTGAGCGATGATAGAAACCGCCTGTTTGTCGGAGGGGAACAACCGGGCCGATAAATTGATGAACGCATTATCTGAGAAGGCTTCCTCCCGGTAACCGTCGGTATGCACGTTGGCATAGCCCAGCCGGATATCTCCCTTGTCGCCCCCGCTTTGAAAGGTCATCCCGTAGCGATGCGTACCGAATGAGCCCAGCAAGCCGTCGACGGCCAGACTCGTCTCCCGGTAGGAAGGCGCTTTGTTTTCAAACAGTACGACTCCGCTCAGGCCGGCCCCGTAAATACTGCCCGAAGGCCCCCGGATAACGTTGGCAGCTCCGACGCTGCCAAAATCGAAATAGGCGAGGGGACTGAACCCGTCGGCAAAAGTGATGGGAATGCCGTTCCAGTAAGACTTATAGTTGTCACTGTGCCCGACAATCCCCAGATTGCCGCCGCGAATGCGCACCCGGTAGCGCCCAATGGTAGTCGATTCGATCTTGACGCCCGGCAGGGTGCTGAAAGTCTGCTGAGGGGAAACGAGCAGGAAACGGTCGATTTCCTGCGTTGTCAGTCGCGCTATGGCGGCCGGCGTTTCTATCAAACGCTTCTTTCCTTCCAGCGCATTGATCACCACCTGCTGGATTTCCTGGGCCCGGGGCCGCAATCGCAAGGTTAAATCCGTCCCCGGTTCTATGGCGACCCGGAGCGGTTCAAACCCCAAGTAACTGATCAAAAGTGAATCCGATGCTTCGATGCGGAAGCGACCGTACTCATCCGTTATCGTGCCTTGTCCATTGGAAATACTTTGGACGGTCGCTCCTTCCAGGGGCGCCTGGTTCTCTACATTGAGCACCACGCCGCTCACAGATGATTGGGCCACGCTAAGCGTCTGTAGCCCCATTGTTACTAGCAAACAAAGGATAGTCTTTCGGAAAACTGGATTCATGGCGACAGGATTAGGTTAGAATTCGAATTCAAATGCAACAATGTTGCAATATAGGCGCGAATTTTCTTTTTTGCAACATTAATGCATGAAATGGCGGGTTAATATTGTTTCCATGATATTAATTAATGCAACAAAGATGCATTAATTAATATATTGGCTATTTTTGCAGCAAAGTTGCAGGGAAGCGCGAAATTTCCTGGTACACATGCAAGGAGTTGTCAACACATTTAAAAGAATATGAAGAAAGTAAAGTTAACCGCTTCACACAAAAACACAGTATGAATCATACTGAAAAAATGGAATACTCCGACTGGTTGGGGGCGACGGCCAGCGGCCTTTGTGCTGTTCATTGTACCCTGACGCCCTTATTCTTTGCCGCCAAACCCGTTTTGGAAGGCACTATGGGCGAGCATACCCACGGGCACGGCCTTTGGGCGTTGCTGGACTATGTTTTTCTGGGCCTGAGTCTTTTGGCAGTGTGGTATTCTGCCCAGCACACGACCCACACCACCCTCAAATGGGTTTTGTGGCCGGCGTGGGTAGTGTTCGCCTTCGGGCTTTTAGCCGAGCTGTTCGAGTTGTCATTTGGAAAATGGTTCATGTATGCCGTTCTATGGCGCTGGTAATCGCGCACCTAAAAAATTATCGCCATTGCCAAGAATGCAAAACCGAGGCGCCAAACTAAAACCGAAAGCGAATGATCGAAACCAGAAATTTGGTCTACCAATATCCCGGATCCGTCCATCAAAATTCATAGGAATTGAATCTCTAAATCTTTTGACATCTCTAACCATTAGCAGCAAGAGCAAAACTGCTGAATAGTTACAATTTATTTATGACTACATTTTTCATACTTGTACTTCTTATCATGGCTTGTGGCAATCAAGAATCAAGCATCTTCTACAATGCCTCCTTTGAAGTCACCTATCCCGAAACGGAAATCCCCATGCAATGGTACTCAGGGTCAGAGTTCGGGCTGTTTTTCGGAGCAGATAGTAGCCAATCTACGGATGGTAAGAGATCGCTTCTTGTGCGCTCTACCCAACCAGAGCAACGTTGGGGCGCCATGTCCTTTTTGAGGATGATGGACTATGACTTAACCGAACCTATCCGAACGATTTCGATAGGGATGGACATTAAAGCGGATTCCGTTTCGGACGGTTATTTTTCCCCATTCACCTGGAAACAGAAAAAATCAGGAGAAATCCTCGTGAAAAACCTGGCGGCTGACTCGCTCAAGGGTAGCAGCGATTGGAAACGATACGTTGTTTCCGACTCCATAGGGCGTGAGATTGACCAAGATAAAGTGTTTGCAGGCATACAACTCAATGGCAAAGGAAAGGTGTGGGTAGATAACATAAAACTCTTCATTAACGGAAAAGAAATTGACGATTCGGGCTTCAATCCTGAACTTCCTACGGAGCAAGATATTGTATTCATCAAAAAACACTCGACACCTTTTCAGCACATTGACCCTTATGCTTCGCTGGAAGACCTGGATTTCCTGAGTGAAAAAATCAAAGATGCGGAAATCGTAGGTTTGGGGGAAGCCACCCATGGAACATCTGAAATCTTTACCATGAAGCACCGCCTGTTCCGATACCTGGTTGAAAAGCATGGCTTTACCGTGTTCTTTCTCGAAGGGCTTGTAGGGGCCAGCTACCGCATCAATGAATTTATTCATACGGGTAAAGGTGATCCGGTTGAACTAGTGAAAAACATCGGTTTCTGGACGTGGAGTACCGAAGAGGTGCTGGAACTGGTAAAATGGATGAGACAATACAATGAAAACGTTTCACCCGAGAAACGACTGTCTTTTATTGGGGTCGATATTCAAGGAGTAGTTGAAGAAATCGAAGTGATTGACAGTTTGAGCCAATCCATCCCTGCACTTCATAAGGAATTGATGGCTACCTACCTGCCCATACAATCTGTAGGAGAAAAACTGAGAAAGCGTAATTACTTCGAAGGGCTTCGTGACAGTCTGAAATTATACGCACCCAAAGCAAAAGCCGCTCTGGCAAAAATCGAGGCATCACAAAATTCAATTATGGGGGCCACCCCCGCCCTCAACTATCACTGGCTATACTATATGGCCAAAAGCGTGGACAACTATCTTGATTTTAACAATGTGATGTTAAACCGCAAAATCGAAGATCCTTTTTTCTTGAGCCGCGACTCCTTGATGGCGGCTAATATTCAGTACGTACAAAAATACCTGCAGCCGGGCAAGGCAGCCTACTGGGCACATAATTCACATATAGCCAATGCACATTTTGATCGTTTGGGGAATATGGTAGGTTGGCATCTCAAAAAGAACTATGGTGACGACTATAAAACCATTGGGCTTTCTTTTGAAAAAGGGTATTACCAAGCCATTGATGGTAGAAGAGGAAAACTAACGGCTAATAATTTCGCCTATCCTCCTTTCCCTGGTTGTTTTGAGTATTTGCTTAGCCACCAGAATGAAATGCCTTTATTTTTTGACTTTCAAGAAAGTGTAACCGATCAACCGGGGTTTTATCAAAAGCAACGATTTAAACAGCGGCATATAGGCTCTATGGCTATTGATAATCAATTTGCTGAGGAACCCATACATGAACACTTTGATTTCTTCATCTATTTTGGTGAAACCAGTGCGGCTAAGGGTTTAAAGGACTAAAAATTTGAAAAGAATAGAGTACCGGCTACCATATTGCATAAGCATAATCCGGGTTAAACCACCTCAAAGGCTGAAACGTCTATGCAGTACAAAGCAGAAACACCGGGCGAATACCTGGAGGCGCTGGACGACGACTGGCGGAAAGAACAACTCCTCCTGATCCGGTCAATGATCCAGGCCCACGGTCCCGAACTGAAAGAAGGCATCCAGTACAAAATGCTGTGCTATGGAGACGGGCAACGCAACTTGTTTCACCTCAATGCCCAACGCGCCTACGTCAGTCTCTATGTCGGGGACCTGAATAAATTGGAAGGCGCCGGGGAGCTCCTGACAGACTTCGATACCGGAAAAGGTTGTATCCGGGTGAGAAAAAGCACAGACCTGTCGACTACCCGCCTCGAGACTTTTATCGCCCGTACTATTGATCACTGGCGAAAAAGCGGGGATACGGATTGCTGAGGGCCATTCCGGTATCCTTGGCATCAGAACGAAAATGAACATCAGAGCAATAAAGAGAAACGAAACGGGCTTTTTAGGCGACATGCTCTACGAAGCCATTTTCATTCCCGATGGACATGAACCATTACCAAGAGATGTTATTAAAGACCGATCCTTATCGAAGTACATCGACGATTGGGGGAAGGACAATTATGATATTGCCTTGGTGGCTGAGTTGAATAACCAACTTATCGGAGCGATTTGGGGTCGACTCTTCACAAAAGAAAACCAAGGATTTGGTTATGTGGACGACAACACGCCGGAGTTAAGTATGGCAGTCAAACCTGAATACCGGAATAGAGGAATTGGGACCGAATTGATAAAGTCGATAGCTTCTGAATACCGAAGAATTGGAGTTAATTATTTATCGCTAAGTGTCGACAAGGCTAACAACGCCTCTAACCTATACAAACGCCTCGGTTTTGAAATTATCGAAGAAACCGAGACATCCTGGACAATGAAAAAGAGGATAGAGTAACGGTTTCTAATTGAGTGCATACAGGGGCCGCCCGCCCACAACAGCACCGAAACGACCGCCATTTACACCCACATCACCAGGAGGCTGCAAAGAAGTTGTTGAGTCCTCCGGATCGCCTGGACCTGGGCCGGGCTGATCGAATTGCTTCGGATAGAGAAAAAATGTAGATTTAGCTGTGTATCCGGAACTTTTTTCCGGATAGCCGGATGTTGTAGCCAATTCCTATTTACATTCTCAAGCTTAAAAACCGAAAAATGAATAAA
>CAZWDL010000201.1:0-7989 GCA_964632995.1 uncultured Saprospiraceae bacterium | reverse complement strand
CGGGCTATTTCTTGATCTTCGCCCGCGCCCGGTCCGCCCGCGCCTGCGACTCGCGCATACCGAGCGCTGCCGCCCGCTCGTAGTACTCCGCCGATTTGGCGTAGTCTTCGGTGATGAAGTAGTACTCGCCCATGCTGTCGTGGGCATTGGGTTCGGCGGGCGCCGGCTCGAGGTATTTTTCGAAGGCGGCCTGCGCCGAATCCAGTTCCTTGCGCTCGAGGTAGAAGTAGCCCAGGTAGTTATAGACCGGCGGGAAGTTGGGGTCCAGTTCGATCAGCCGTTGGGCGTAGGCCATGGCGGCGTCCGGGTCCTGGTCCGTGTAGGCGGCGTGCATATAGGCCCACTCGTAGGCCTCGACGGTAGTGGGGTAGGCAGCTACGAGAGCCTGCATGGCGGTGGCGGGGGAGGCTTTGAGGTCCTGCGACCAGGTGGAGAGCAATCCGCGCAGGATGCGCTCGAATTCGGTAAAGTCGGCCGGATTGATCTCCAGCGCCCGTCGGATCAGCGGCAGCTTTTCCTCGTCGGCAGTCAGCACCTGGATCCGGTAGGCGTGTGCCATAAAGAAGCCAGGGTCGAGGGCCAGCGCTTTTTCGATCTCCTGGCGGGCGGCGTCGAGCCGCAGGTTCGAGCCCAGATAAAGTGCGGCGTGGTAGGCGTTCTTCGCTTCCTTCGAACTCGTCGAGACCGGCAGGTAAAAGTCTTGCGCCGTCAGGAAGGTTAGGCTGGTAATGAGCAAGAGCAGGGAAGTGAATAAGGGTTTCATGGTGTACTGCTTTTGTGACATAAAGAAGTCGGGATATTCCCAACACCATAAAGATGGCTACCCGGCGCCCCGGGCCCTTTCACCTATCTTACAAAAGCATGGAGCTATCTTACCCGGCCGAAAAAAAGTATTGGAGCTATTTTACAAGCACCGGCAAAATAAATGCTAATACACTGAAAATCAGTATCTTAAAAAGCTGCTTGGGTTGCGGTTGAACTCTCGCTGGAAGGTCCGGGAAAAGTAGCTGGGGTCGGCAAAACCGACCTCATAGGCCACTTCGGAGACCGTGAGTTCTCCTTGTTGTAGCAAGGCCAGCCCCCGCCGGAGGCGGTAGGAGCGGATAAAGCGGGAAGGCGTCTGCCCCGTCAGGGCCTTTAGCTTGCGGTACAACTGCATTTGGCTCAGTCGGGCGGCCGCGGCCAGCTCCGGAACGCCGAATTCGGTATCGTCGAGTCGAGCCGCAATGTGTTCGTGCAGTTTGCGCAGAAACTGGTCTTCGAGGGAGGAGTCAGCGGCCGGCCGGGGCTCCGTGACATCCGGATCGGCGTAGCGCGCTTGCAGCCGGCGGCGCATGGCGATCAGCTTTTCCAGGCGGACCGTTAGTTCCGCTTTATCGAACGGCTTGGTCAGGTAGGCGTCGGCCCCGAATTGCAGGCCCTGCACTTTGTCCTCCTGCGTAGCTTTTGCGGTAAGCAGAATAATGGGAATATGGCTGGTGCGCTCGTCCTGTTTCAGCGTTTCGCAGACTTCGTAGCCGGTCATCCCGGGCATCATCACGTCGCTGACGATGATGTCCGGGATTAGGGCGCGGGCCCGCTCCACCCCGGCGGCGCCGTCGCGGGCGGTGTGAAAAGCGTATTGCCCCCGCAGAATGGTTTCCACGTAGGTGATGATATCGGCGTTGTCCTCGATGAGCAGCAACTGGGGCAGCTCGGCCGCGACCGGGTCGGAGTCCGGTTTCGATTCCGCAAAGGCGGGTACGGCATCTATCGCTACCAAGGGTCGCGGGGAAGCGTTCGGTGCGGTGATAGTCCGGTCCGGCGTCTCGGTCCCTGCGGCGTGCTGGGCCTCGATAGGCAGGTAGAGGACGAACTCCGTACCGGCGCCCGGCTCACTCTCCACGGTGATCGTGCCGTTCATCAGTTCGACCAATTCTCTGGTCAGCGCCAGGCCGATGCCCGTGCCCGCCGTCGGCGGACTTTCGGCGTCGCCGACCTGGTAGAAGCGATCGAAAATGCGGTCGAGCGCGGCGGCTGGAATACCCGTTCCGGTGTCTTTTACTTTCAGCTTGAGCCATGGCCGTTCGTCCCGCTCGACGCGGCTGGCGTGAAACACGACCCGGCCGCCGGCAGGCGTGAATTTCAGGGCGTTGGACAGCAGGTTGTAAACGATCTGCTGGATCTTGTCTTCGTCGTAATCCATCGGCGCCACCGGCTCCTCGGAGTGGAAAACCAGGCGGATGTCCTGCTGCATGGCCGTGGAGTAGAAAGACTCCGTCAGATACTGCAGGTAGACGATGATGTCCCGGTGCACCAGGTTCAGGGACATACTTCCCGACTCCAGCTTGGAGAGATCCAGCAGCTGGTTGACGAGGCGCATAAGGTTGGCGCCGTTGCGCTGGATCAGCTTCGTCTCCTGCGGGTGGCCCGCGATCTGCTCGCTCATGCCCAGGATCACCGTCAGGGGGGTGCGGAACTCGTGGGTGATGTTGGTGTAAAAGCGGGCCTTGATGTCGTTCAGTTCCTGCAGCCGTTTGGCTTCGACCTGCTTCTTTTCCTGGATCAGTCGACTTTCCTTCAGCGCGAAATCGGCGGCCTGGCGCGCCTGGACCTGCTGGCGTTGGCGGTAAGCCAAACCCAGGGAAAAGATGAGTACCTCGATGGCCGCGCTTACTTCCAGGTAGAAAATGGAGAAGGGGGCATTTTGCAGCCGGGAGACCAAGGTGAGCAAACAACCGAGGCTGATCACCGCGATACCCGCCACGATGAAGTAACTCTTGGTGTCCCGGGTCCGGTACAGCGGATAGATGAAGACGAAACAGGAAACGACGACCAACGCGATGTAAAACATCGTCAGCCAGTCTTCCACCACGTAGCTGAAGTTGGAACGAAAGGCCACCAGCAAGTATACGGCCAGCAGCGGGAAGCCCAGGTAGATGACCCCGCGGAAAAACCGGTCCCAGCGGGGCAGGAGCTGCTCCAGGTCCAGGAAGCTGCGAATGAAGGCCAGGTAGCTCATCAGCCCCAGGAAGAGGACGATTTTGGCGAGATTTAAATACTCGGGATGCGCCGGGAACAGGACGGTACCCAGCCAGTCGACCAGGTCGCCGCTCGAATAGGCGGCGTAGATCACGATAGTTAATAAGTAACCGGAATAGAACAGAAAACTTCGGTCCCGACCGAAAAAATACGCGATCAGGTTATAGAGCAGCATCATCACCAGGAAGCCGATGAACAGGGCTTTGGCCACTTTCGCCTGCAGTACTTTGGCGTAAAACAGATCGACGGGCTGTAAGTAGAGATAGAAAGACGGAGGGATGGTCGGCCGTTGGCTGATGCCGCGAAAATAGACCGTCACTACCTCATTGGGCGGCAGCGTGAGCTTGACCAGGTTGGCATCTGCGATCGGGGTGAATGGTTTGTCGGCGATGGGGGTAAAGGAGCCGTTCGCTTCCCCGGTCCAACTGCCGTCCGCGCCGGCAGTGTAGACTTCCAGGTCCGTCCAGGTAACCGTAAAGGTCAGCACCCATTCCGGGTATTTTTCCGCGGCGGGCAGGCGATTTACAACCTGGACCTTTCCCCAGTAGGCGCGGCCGCTGCGGATCGAGTCCGCGATAGCCGGGTAGGGCCGAAAAGCGTTTTGCCCGGCTAGTTCCTGTACTTGCGGTAGCGAACGCCCCTCCTCGGTATCGGGCAGGACCTGGGTATATTCCCGGAGCAAATAGTTGTTTTGTTCCGAGGTCAGGACGGCGAGCGGGGGCGGACTGTCGGGGGGCGCGAGGGTTGAGGGCGTGGGTTGACAGCTCGTCACCACCACCAGCAGTAACAACAATACCCCTCCCCATAAGTAATCAGGCACTCGCGTAGGCATATCCTGGGATGATCGTTATTTGAAGCCGCTTACCGTTCACTTGCCAAACATACCACATTCGGCAGGATTATGACGATGTGCCCGCCCACCCATTACCGTCGAACGTACCCAATTCTTTTTTATCGATCCAGTCCATCACTTCGAGCGATGAACAGCCTTTCGTGGCGGGCATGTTCGTTAGCGCCATGTTGTGTGAAGGCGCGAATCTTCTAATCTGAGTCAATATTAAATTTTAACCATAACTGCACCTCTTCCAAATCCAAATCTCCCGACGCAATTTCCATGACAAATTGGTAAAGAATCTCGTTCGTCGTAGACCCGGATTTAGGCACTTTTCGATCTCCAATGGTGACTTAGCTCACTCCATTCTTCAATTTGTAATCATCCAATTTCAGGAACAATAGAGCCGCTTCCAACCCTGTTCTCTTATTGCCATCCTGAAATGGATGATTACTAACGATATTGTAAAGATACAATCCTGTCTTTTCATGAACTTCCGGATAAACTTGCTTGCCAAAAAGTTCTGCTTGAACGGCTTCTATCAGATAATCTAAAGCTTCCTCTTTCAACAAATTGAAAGGGGGTACAAAATTCCCCCCGTGTCTTTTTATGGTCATCCGGTTGATCAGAATGAGATCCTCTTTTAGCAGGTACTCCATTTCCTATTTCGCTAGCTTACTGAAGACTTCATCGTACTTGTCAAAATCTTCTTCGATCATTCGTTCCAGCCTTTGTCTTTTCTTACGCTGCTCTTCATTTACAATGATCTGATTTTCCTGA
This sequence comes from uncultured Saprospiraceae bacterium, assembly GCA_964632995.1. Taxonomy (GTDB): domain Bacteria; phylum Bacteroidota; class Bacteroidia; order Chitinophagales; family Saprospiraceae; genus CAZWDL01. The sequence continues at coordinate 3,356 of CAZWDL010000201.1, read as the reverse complement.
AGGACCTCCTTGATGATTTCCTTGAAAATATCTACTTCCTCCATCAAAAGCTCCCTAATGACGGATTTGAGTACGGATCTATCTACTTTATCTAATTCCATAGTTCTGAATCTTCTTACCTCAAGATAAAACAATTCCAGTAGAAAATCTGGATTCTTGAGCGCTTTCACACAACGATTGAGCTACCTGACGTGCCGGGGCTTTTGCGGAGGCATGGCCAGGTAGCTTCTTGTTGCAGGCCGTTTCTTCTATTCATCGAAAAAATTATCTAATCCTTTTTTCTTTAGACCGGTTTTCAATTCATCATCCCTGGTCCATAATTTGTATCCTAATTCCAATGATAAAGCTACGAATGGGGTATCTTTTTCGTCTATATCCCTACACAAACGGTAGGCTTCTATGAAGTTCCCGGTGGATATGTTTTCTTCATTAATGAAAGTTATATGGTTGATTATCTTGAAGAGGAATTCATAGGTCTCTTCCTCCGAGGCTTTTGAGTCTTTTATTATTCTTTCTTTGTGCTTGAAAATTTCGCCAATTAAAAAATTAGGAGTGAAAAATTTATCTCCGCTGTTAAGTATCCTGTTTCTGGTTATCGAGTTCCTCCCTCTCAGGGCTGAAAATACAATATTTGAATCTATGATCAACTTCTTCATTGATCTTCTTTTGGGATGAATCGGTCTTTATTCTTCTTCCACCAATTTTCTTTGATCTCTTCTCCCAATTCTTCAATCTCTTCACCGAAATCGACCTTGTCGGCTAAAGATTCGAGTCTCAAATTATCAATGAGTTGAAGCAATAGATCTTTATCTATTGATTTCTTGTCTATGCTTATTATAAATCGGTCTCCGGAAGACTCTACAGTTACAGTTCTCATCTTTCTTAATTTTAGTTTGCTGATATCTCTAGAACAAGTCTCCTTAACAAGTAGTTTCTAGTTTCTTTTTCCTAAAAGATCAGCCGATGGCGATGTTTGCTGTTAAACTGCCTACCATTCCTGGGCGTCCTCCCCGACCCTTTGGGTACGGGGCAGGCTGTCATTCGGTGCTCACTGTATCTGGGGATACAGTTCCGCGCCTCATTCCTGCCTGCCCGTCTGGGCGGGAGCCCAGGCCTGGCAACCATTTTGGCTTCTCACTACGACAACCCCAAGAATAATCCGGGTTAAGCACCCTTAAGATGCTCAATCCTCACTATCTTTTATAATCCAGCCGGGGGCAAATTGAAAGTGCGCCCCCAGTAAGTTTTTTATTTCGAAACCACTTCGTATCGTATAAGGTAAGCTTCATCTCCATTGTGTACCATTGATATTCCCCATTTAAGGCCTTCTCCCCTCACAGTCGATTGGGTTAAATCTTGTCTGAATGCACCAGGAGCTTTTGGACAGTTTTTCACTTTTACATCCAACTTATTGCTCATGAAATCTATGCCGTCTGGAGCATATTCAAATGTATTACTCAATGATGCTAATGCCCCTATTCCCGTGCCTTGTTGCCACAATATCACTTCATGGCTTCCAGGTAATATTGGATTATCGAGCTTAGTAAAGGGACCCTCAGGATATTTTGAAAAGGCAGCACCCATTTGAGTATGAACCGGGCCACTATCTCCGTTTACTCTGCTACGTCCTTTGTAATAGAGCCAGTACAAGCCATTCCGGTATAGTAATGCAGCATCATCTACCCGGTAGCTGTCAAATTTATCTGGTTCAGGACTAACCTTCAATATGGGGTCATGACTCAAACGAGTAAAAGGCCCTGATGGGGAATCGGAAATGGCAAGCCCAATTGCTGTAATATCAGTAGTCGAATTATTCTCAAATGCTCCCTCTTTGTTACCCGGCGTGGGTTTTACTCCTGTATAATAGAGGTAATATTTACCATTTGCATAAAGGATATTGGGTGTAAATGTTGCCTGTGAATCAAATGTATTCTTTTTTCCCTGGCCTAAGATCTCTCCCTCTTCTTTCCAGGTATATCCTTCATCTCTGGATGTAGCATACCAAATTGTTCCCCAATAACCGGGACTCCGACCATATACTTTGGTATAGTACACATAATAAGTATCTCCTACTTTTATTACATCACTGGGATCTCGTCTTGTACACCCTTTTTCGTAACCGATACCAGGTAGCTTATCATATGTAAATTCAATTTTCTCAAATCTTTTTCTCAAATCTTTTACTTCCTGACCTTGGACTGATGTAAGGCTAATAAACACTGCTATTATTACAATTATATTTTTCATTTTAACTTCTTTATTTTTTAGTGATCAATGGCTTTGTTGTATGAATAATTTTAACAGATGAATCCCCTTATCCATCCTTTCTCTCAAGCAGCTTCAACTTTATAAGAATCGGGCATACCTTGGTCTGTCACTATATTAGTTTTGGAAAAACTGAGTTTTCACTCCAGTATGTGTTTTGGCGGGAATTTCTGCTATCACCAATAATCCTGTCACAGCATAATAGGCAGCGTAATAAAGACGATTAACCGCTGAATTCCATTTTTCGTGCTTTACCAGTAATTCAGCTACTTCATAAGTTTCCTCAGATTTTTCCATCCGGTATCTTAGGTAATTTTCTCTTTCTGAGGACTTCATATTGTTATCCCTTCTCTTTTTATGTTTTGGTAAAGTGGTGTAACCTGATGCTTTTTCTCCCAATCAGTCTTAGAATAAACAAAAGTTGATATAGCTTGTCCGTAAAGTAATTCCAATTCGAACAACTTGTGTCGAAATGCTTGCTCCTCCTTTAGACTCACTTCACCGGGAACCAATATCAAAATATCCCAATCAGAGTCTTCTCTTGATTCATTTCTGGCTCTCGAACCGAATAGAATAAGCTCTGATTCTGGTTCAATCTCCTGGACATATTCCTTTATTCTTTCTAAAACTTCTTTGCTTTTCCCTTCCATCTCTTTAAAAACTTGTTACATTCTAAAGATGCTGTTTTTTTAAATGGCAGGCAACATCTTGCTATCCGGAAAAAAGTTCCGGATACACAGCTATATTACCATCTATAAACGGGTAGAAACGATTATAATCGTTTGTATTTGCCTCCCCTCCTCACCAAATTAAAAAAAATCCCTCTGCGTTTTAATATACCCTTTGCATTTTTCAACAAAAACAACCCACCTCCATCCTAACCCGGATTATTCATGGATTAATCTATTACGAAGCCAAACTGCCCGCCATTCTTGGGCGTCCTCCCCGACCTTTTGGGTACGGGGCAGGCTGTTATTCGATACTCACCGTATCTGGGAATACGCCTCCGTGCCTTCCCGCCTTGCATGAGGCGGGACGGGAGCCCAAGCCTGGCAACCACTTTGGCCTCTCATGACGAAGAACCCATGAAT
>CAZWDL010000200.1:0-8068 GCA_964632995.1 uncultured Saprospiraceae bacterium | reverse complement strand
TTTGGGTATTCACCCTGCTGAATATAAAGTGGATGTAATCTTTATAATTAGTTGACAACCAAAATTTTGCAATTCGTCAGCCCTTTGGGCGGAAAATTCTTTGTGAATTTTCCGGGTTAGGCCGGAAACAGGTATTCTTTACCGTCGAGCACGAATTTGTGATCCATGATACGCGGCCACATGGGCTTGTCGGGCAGGTTGTCCTGCTGCCAGTTCCGGTGCATCTGGTAGAGCTTCTCGTACAATTCGGGCATTTGTTCCTTCAGGTTATAACTTTCGGATTTGTCGGATTTCAAGTCATACAGTTCCGCCCAGCCGTCGCGGGTGCTGAGGATGAGTTTGTAATCGCCGTCGCGAATGGCCCAGATGTGGTCGCAGCGCCAGAAGAGCTGATCGTGAGGGCGGCCGTCATTTTTTCCGGTCAAATAAGGAATGAGGTCCACGCCGTCGTATTCGCGGTCGGTAGGAAGCCGGCCGCCGGCGTTCAGGACGGCGGTGGCGAAGATGTCCGTGGACGATACCGGGTATTCATAACGAAGCCCCTCCGGAATGACGCCTTTCCACTTCATCATGAAGGGTACGTTGATGCCGCCTTCAAACTGGGTGAGTTTGCCGCCTTTCAACGGACCGTTGTCGGTGGCGCCCGTGTAGGAAGCTCCGCCGTTGTCGCTGAGGAAGAAAATGAGGGTATTTTCCTCCAGTCCCAGATCCTTGATTTTTTGGTGTACCTCGCCGATGGCGTCGTCGAGGGCGGAGATCATGGCGTAGTACACGCGTTGATCTTCCCGTTCTATGTGTTCGTACTGGCAATAGTAGTCGACAGGCGCCTGGAAAGGAATGTGCGGGGCGGAGAAAGTACAGTAGAGGAAGAAGGGCGTATTCTGGTTTTCTTCGATAAAGTTAATCGCCTTGTTCCGGATGGCAAAGGTGAGGTAATCCTCTTCGTCCATCTCTTTACCATTCTCCAAAATGGCGGCTTCTCCGTAGCGGCCGGTATTCCATTGATATTGGGCGCTGAAACTTTGATGTTCGTAATTAATGACGTGACTCCAGTGTTTCTCGGGGGTGTAAAGTGAGGAAGCGCCGAGGAAACCGTACTGGTAATCAAAGCCCCGTTCCAGCGGCAGGTGGTTTTTGGATACGCCGAGGTGCCATTTACCGGTCAGGCCCGTGTGGTAGCCGTATTTTTTGAGAATTTCCGCCAGGTTGATCTCGGTGGGCGGCACGCCCTGTTTTTGCACCTGCCACTCGGCCGGGAATTCAGGTTTCGACTCCACCACGAAGTCCCCCGTATTGACCAGGTATTTTCCCGAAAGGTATTCGATCATGTTGGTGGGATAGAATTCCATGATCTGCGTTTCAAAGCCGTAGCGGTTCTGCACCCGGCCCGTCAGAATACCCGCCCGGGAGGGGGCGCAAGTCGGCGCCGTCACATAGCCCTCCTGAAAGATGACTCCTTCACGGCCGATCTGATCGAGGTGCGGCGTTTCAATGTGATCGGCTCCATAAGCAGAAACCTCATACTTGCCCAGATCGTCGGCAACGATGAGGACGATATTGGGGGGACGTCCTTCGTCTTTTGTTTTGATGGGAGATTCCATGAAGGCTTCCTTGCCATTATGGAGTTCTTTGTCCCATTTGATCCGCCACTTGGGGCGGTTCAGTGTTAGTGGATAGCAACCGGCGACAATGAAGGCAAGCAGGCCGAGGGCTAATAAGGTGGAATGACGCTTCTTCATGAATATTGGGTTTTGTGATTATTCATTTCAATACTTTGATTTTTCGGGTTCTGAAACCGACTCCGGTCATCAAATCAGGAGGCGCCGGGAAGGCGCCCCTGATCCCGGTCAGAAGCGGTAATTGGTCCCCAGCACTGCGCCCAGGTATTCATATAATTGTGTGGCTGTTCCTTCTCCCACGGTGAGGTTCCCTTCCCCCTTGCCGCGAGTGAAGAACAGTCCGATCCCCGTTTCGATGTGTTCGGTAAACAGCTTGCCGCCGGCGAACAGCCCCCAGAAATTCTGTCCGAAGGTTTCCTCCGTCTCCTCCAGCGTCGTGGGGGTGTAGGAGGCGCCGCCGTAAAGGGCCATGTTGTTCTTGAAGCGGTATTCGAAACCGCCGTTGATCCGGAAATTACCCTGGGTGTTGTTCTCCCGATCGAGTTGTTCATCCTCAAAAATGATATACTGCAGCGGGAAGCGGTAGGCTATATCCAGCGCCAGCTGCCATTTTTCGTTGGGATGATGGACCGTTCCTACACGCAGGTCGAGGGGTGTCAGAAACTTCACTCCGGCGTCGACAATGTCGGTTTCCGAACGTTCCACCTCGCCGGGACCGCCGAGGTTGTTGTATATAAAATCGTAGTAGTCGCCCGTGCCGAACAGGTTGATGCTCGGAGCGGCGATGCGCAGGCCCAGGTTCCACTTGTCCCAGCGCCGGTGAATGCCGCCGATAATCAGCAGATCGACCGGGGCGCGGCGCTCCCGGCGGGTGGCCTGGACGATCGCATCGGGGCTTTCGGATAAGGTCCCTCTTAGATCAATAGTAGACAAATAGGTGTAGGTCTGGCCGTATAAAGAGATTCCGGCCGACCAGCCCCCGCCCAGTGACCGGGCAGCGGTAATCCCGGCGAGAAAAAGTTTCTCCTGGTAATTCTGCAGCAGTTTCAGGTCCAATTCCTGACCGTTGATGGGGATATTCCAGTTTTGCTGGCCTTCAAAGGTGAACTCCATGGGCACAAAAACCGAAAAAGCCAGGCGCCAGTCGCCTCGCTGCCGGACGCCGATCACGCTGGTGGGGATGGTCCGGAAGCCGGCGCCCTCGTAGTTTAGATCGGTCCCGGCGATGTTGGCAATGGGCTTCCCTTCGAAACGGAAGCGTAGATAGGCGGAGCCGGACAGTGAAAAGGAGGCGCCTTCCAGCATGGTCAGCGCGCCGGGGTTGTAGTAAACCGCTCCGGTAGAAGACAAGCCGCCGGTGCCGGTGTTGGCCATGAGGGCTTCCTTGTCGCCCAGCGGAAGGATGTTGGGATTGTAGGCGGACTGAGCGTAAAGGAATGCCGAAGCCAGGATAAAGAGGGAAAGTGCAACGTTTTGTTTCATGTCTTGATACTGAATGGGTTAGGTCTAATAGTAAAATCCGATGATGAGGGAGGTTTGCCAGTTGGGCCGGTAGTGGTCTTTTGCGAAAGCAAAAGCAATCGGGCCGATCGGCGACTGCAGCCCGATCAGTCCGCCGTAGCCGTACCGCCGGTTCCGGTCGCCCAGCCGGCCTGTGTCCGCATCGGGGTAGAGCCAGGTGACGGGGCCCTCCGAATCCAGGTAATTGATCTGCGCCTGCAGGAAGACATTGCGGAATACTTCGTATTGAAAACCCACCCGGCCGTAGAAGTAATTGGCCAGGCCGAACTCTTTTGTACCCACTCCCCAGTACTCGTTGGCGTTGATGAGGTCAGGGGTGAAGCCGCCGATAAAGTCGAATTCATCCAGATTCAGTGAATTGTTTTTGATGCTGGATAATCTTAATCGGGCTTTCGCCAAAAGGGACAACTTTCCGGTGATCGGAAGGATGGGGTAGACGGAAAAATTGAGCGAAAAGATATCCGACGTTTGGAGTAAATCGCCCAATTCTCTGGCATCTATGGTCAGGGTATCCAGAATCACGACCTCTCCGCCCACGCGCGGGGTGGCCGACACTTCCAATTGTGACCGCAAACCCCGGGTCGGGAAATACCGGCTGTTGAAATTGTCGAAATAATGGAAAAAGGTAAGCGAGGTGTTATTGTATTGGATTTTGGAGATCTGGCGCAACTCCTCGTCTGCTATCCGGGGCTTCAGATTCATCCGGGACCATTGCGCTTCCACGCCGAAGGTGCTGCTTTGCACCCGCGTGGCCTGAAACTTGAAACTGCCGGCGGTAAAATTGCTGGCGAACAGGGTGATGATATTGCCGATACTGTCGTAGACCGGCAGTTCGTTGCGATGCCAGGTGGCGCTGGCGCCGAAGGCCGTGTTCTGTTTTTCACCCAAATATTTGAAATAATCCATCAACAGACTCGGCTGAGTAGCCAGATCAGCTTCAAATATCAGGCGGCTCCGGTTCAGCAGCAGGTTGCGAAGCGTGATGTTGCCCACCACGCCTCCCTTGTTCTCGGAATCGTAGTGGTAGGCGAAGCGCAACTGGGTTTTCGGACGTTCCTCCACCTGGAGCCGCAACAGGTGCCGGTCTTTTTCACCCAGTATCTCGTAGGAGATCTGCTCGAAGTACTGCGTGCCGTAGATGACCTCTATCCGCCGTTCGATGTGGTCGATAGTGACCGGTTCGCCGGGCTCGATGCGCATCTTGCCCAGGACAAATTCCTCCTGAAGGATATCGTTCCCCTCCACCTCGATCCGGTCAAAGATGTAGTATTCTTCGATTTCCGGTTTGACCGCTTCGTGCAGCGGCCCCAGCTTTTTCAGGGAATCCGCCAGGTTTTTGAACACTTCGAAGTAGGCCTTCCCGGCCTCGGCGCCCCGCTCCATGATCGCCGGTGTTTCCTGAAAACTGCCGGTGGAGAACCCTTCCAGGTCCGGTTCGATGAGGATATCACATTTAGCCAGCTGCTCTCTGGAATCAAAGGCGCTGGTGATAAAGGCCGATTGGCTCAGAATGCTGAAGGCCGAATTCAGTTCTTCTTCCTTGAGCAAATCCGAGCTGACAAATACGCCGATGACGATATCCGCCCCCATGTCGATGACCTCCGGAACCGGCATGTTGCGCACCAGGCCCCCGTCGACCAGTAATTTGCCGTCGATCTTTACCGGGGTGAAAACGGAAGGAATGGCCATGCTGGCCCGCATGGCGGTCGCCAGCGAGCCCTTGTTGAGCACGACCGGCTTACCGGTCGTGATATCGGTCCCGACGCAGGCGAAAGGAATGGGGAAGTCGCTGAAGTTTTCAACACCGTGGACGGGACGGGTGATATTCGAGAAGAACGCCGTCAGCGCCTGCCCCTCGATGACCCCCTGGGGAAACCGGAGTTTCTTGTTTTCGATGAAGAAATCAAGCAGATATCGTCCGTAATAGAACTTTTCCTCGAAGGTGACCTTGTCGAAGGGAATCTTATTGGTGAGGTACAGGTCCCAGTCGATACCCTCTACAATGGCCTTGAGCTCATCCGCGGAGTAGCCGATGGCGTACAACCCGCCGACAATGCTGCCCATACTGGTGCCCGTGATATAATCCGGCGTCAGGCCCGCCTCTTCCATGGCTTTGAGGACCCCGATATGGGCAACCCCCTTGGCCCCTCCGCCGCTCAGAACCAGGCCGATTCTGGGGCGTTGGTTTTGGCCGAAAGTGAAGTTGAATACGAAAATGAAAATAGAGCAAAAAAGTAAGTGCTTTTTTGAAGTTGACATATGCTTTGCGGTTTAATCTTCTCCGGTGAAGCAAGCTGCTTTACTGGAATTCGAGCCCTGTTGAGACTTTCCGGCGGGATCGGCTTTTCATTGTCCGCTCAATCCTTTTACCTGCCAAAGTCCGGTCCCTCTGGAGAAGCGGAACTTTGGCAGGCAATCCCTCCATTCATTACATTGGATATTCGTGGAAACGGATCGGCAGCGTCACGCGAACGGGGACATCATTTCCATTCCAGGTACCGGGCTTCCAGTCGTTCAGCCCTTTTACCAGTCTTTTTGCTTCCTCCGCACAGGGTTCGCAGTGCGGCACCTGGTCGATCACCTCGATGCTGGTGGGATCTACCATACCGTCCGCATTGACTACAAAAGTAGCGTACTCAACATGGTCTTCTCCGTCTTCCGGGAAGATGCTCCGGTTGATGTTGCTGGAGAAAAAACGCTGCATTCGAACGTGCATGCAGTGCTCGGGGTATTTCTTATCCATGCATTCATCATAAGCATACATCGGGGGCGTGTCGAACTTCGTCAGCTTGCGGTGCGCTACGACCGGCTCGATCTCCCGCACGTCCGTCTCTTCGATCGCCGGCACCGGCGCGTAGGTGGTCCGGTGCGGGACGAAAACGACGTGTTTCTTTTTCTCCCGCGTAGGCGCTACAACGATGTCTTCATGCTTGATTTCCGTATACTTTTCCGGTTCCTGCTCGACGACGGCGGCCTTGGCCCGGTGTTTTTTGACGAGCTGCGGACGCTCCTTGACGACGACGACCGTGCGCGCCGGCTTGCTGGCGGGGGCCGGTTCTTCCTTTACTTCCGTGACCGCGGAGGAGGTCATGGATTCATCGGTTTCCTTCTCTTTGGACTTGCATTGGGTGAGCAGCAGCCCCCCCATTAATAGAATCAAACAGAAAAACCCCGTTTTGAGGCGGTAAAGTTGACGTGGATTGGGTTTGCGGTTCATTTCAGTGTGTTTTGATGAAAAATTAAGATTACAGTTGCCTGTGGGCAGCATCGGATAATTCCTGCAAGTATCGCTTTCTTGATCAGAGGCTGAAACAAAAATAGGCTGCGCCGAAAAGGACCGTATTCGATAATCCTGCATTCTCCATCGTTTTTCTTGCAGGGTGAAGTATCGTGTTTATAAGCACCTTATTTTTAAAGAAAAGAAGGTGTCCGGCACTACTGCTCGCCGTAATCCTGCTTTCGAAGCGACTGGAAACAGTCGAGACGAATTCAACGACAAAGGATTTGTTGTGGCTACATTCAAAAAAATAATCAAGCTATTTACCCGAACGATCGGCGTGTTGCTGGCCCTTTTACTTTTGTTGGTCATCCTGCTCAACCTGCCTCCGGTACAGGACCGGCTGACCGGCTACGCCGAGCGTTTCCTGAAGGAAAAAACGGAGGCTGATATATCCATCGAAAAAATTTCAATCAATTTTCTGGGACACATTCTCATTAAAGAGGTGTTCGTGCCCGATCCGGAACAGGATACCTTGCTGCACCTGGGCAAACTGGAGGTCGGCTTTCAACTCAGAGAGCTGTTTCGCAAGCGCATCCGGATCAAAAGCGTAGAACTGAACGACGTGCTGGTCGACCTGCATCCCTTGCACGATACGATGATGAACTATCAATATTTGATAGACGCCTTTAGCAAACCCTCGGCACCAAATGAACCCGTTGTGGAGGAGGCCGAACCGCCGGCCGACTCCTCCGCTTCGGCCTGGGATATCATCCTGCCGCACGCAAGCCTGGAACTTAACCGCATCGAGTTCGACTATTGCCTACCCGACAGCGCCACCGTGATGAACTATCGCATCGGTCGCTTCCTGGCGATAACGGAGCGGGTGGATCTGCTTACGGGGGCCATCGGCCTGGACCAGCTGACCCTGGAGGACTCGGAGGTGTATATCAAAATGACTTCCGATTCGACGGAAACGCCGCCTGATACGACCGGCGCTCCTCTGAACTACCGGGTCCGCGCTGAAGAACTGGCGCTGAAAAACGTCGGCTACCGGATGGACCTGGACGATTTGCGGATCGACAGCCGCGTCGGCTCGGCCGTCGCGCTCCACAACCGGGTGGTTCTTTTGGCAGACACCATGCGCATAGAAATCGACCGCTTTGACCTCTCGGGCAGCCGCTACCGCATGGATACGCCCTCTGCTCCGCCGGCGCCGGGGTTTGACTACAACCACATGGACCTGGATGATATCCAGATTCATATTTCGGATTTCCAATACAACAACCTGGACATCACCGGCGTGGTGCGGCAACTGGCGGCGCGCGATCATAGCGGCTTCGAACTGTCCGGCTTTCAAAGCCGGGTCCATTATGCTCCGGAGGGCATCGAGTTGTGGAACTGGCGTACGGCTACTCCCAACTCCCTCATCGATGCCGCCCATGCTCAGGTGACCTTTCCCTTCCTGGAAGATTCGACGCTTTTTGAACAGATGCGTATCGATTTACAGCTGGACAGTATGGTGTTGGCGCCTTCGGACATTGCTTACTTCGTCCCTCAACTGGAGGAGCAGGATTTTTTCAGACAGCACCGGGAACAGCCGTTGCGGCTTAAAGCCCGCATCAACGGCACCCTGGCCGATTTGGCCGTCAGCCGCTTCGAGCTGCGCGGCTGGGACTCTAATCACCGCGTAGTGGTCGGTGATGAGCTC
>CAZWDL010000199.1:0-8080 GCA_964632995.1 uncultured Saprospiraceae bacterium | reverse complement strand
GGATAGTTCAATTTAGTGTGTCTTATTTCAATAATTGGTTTACTCCCCAGGAAAGCTTTGCTTTCCGATGGGAGCGCGCTTCGCGCCGCTTGGAGGCCGTAGGCCGGAAAGCGGCGCGAAGCGCGCTCACTTTTCTACCAGGTGCTTGGTGAACCGCTCCCCGTACATCTGGGCGAGGTCTCTCTGGATGGCTTTCCATCCATAAGCTCTCTTTTTCCAGGATTTCTCGTTGTGCATCAGGCAGAGGTAGATCTGCTTAAGCAGGGCCGTCTCCGAGACCCAGGCGGCCTTCCCCTTGATGAGCTTGCGAATGATGCGATGCAAAGCTTCGACTGGGTTGGTCGTGTAGATCATTCGGCGCAACTCTTTGGGGTAATCCATGAAGGCTATCAACTCCTCCCAATCCTTTTCCCAACTATCCGCTAAGTGGGCGTATTTGCTGCCCCAGGTCACTGTAAAAGCATCCATCTTGCTCCTAGCCTCTTCTTTCGATGTGGCCGTATAAACAGCTCGTAAATCCTTACGTACGGCTTTGCTGTCCTTGTCATCAACAAAACGGGTCGAGCTGCGTACTTTGTGGACAATACACTTCTGGATAATGGTCAGCGGGTAGACCTCTGAGATGGCCTCGCTGAAGCCACTCAGGTCATCCGTACAGCAGACTAAAATATCTTCCAAGCCTCGCTTTTTTAAATCCTGTAGCACCAGGCCCCATCGGCTAGCACCCTCATTTTCATTGATATACAGCCCCAATAAGTCACGATGGCCTTCAGCATCGATCCCATACACCGTGTAGAAGGCCCGGCTACTGTACTGGCCCTCGTAGCGTACTTTAAAATGGACCGCGTCTAGGTAAACAATCGCATACATAGAGGACAGTGGACGACTCCGCCAGGCCTCGAGCTCAGGTAGCACTTTGTCGGTGATCGCCGAGATCTTACCCGCTGAAATGGATAGGCCATAGAGTTTGGCCAATAGGCGGCGTACATCTTCCACCGAGTTGCCTTGAGCGTATAAAGCAATAATTTGCTCGTCTACTCCACTGGAGAGCTCACGCTGCCCCTTTTTAACCAAGCTTGGTTCGAAGTCTGAATTGCGATCCCGAGGCGTACGAATCGAAAGTGGGCCAGCCTCCGAGGTAAGCTGCTTACTCGTATAGCCGTTACGCTTATTCTTATTTTCACGGGCCTGTTCTTCGTCAAGAAAATCTTCCACTTCGCCTTCTAGCATCTTGTTGACCAGAGCCTGAAGCAGTTCGCTAAAAACGCTGTCTTCGCTCAACAGCGGCTTCTTCGAATATAGGTGCTTGACCATCCGTTCTCGAAGTTCCGCGTCCGGTATCAGCTCCTCTAGTGTCTCTTTCTTCTTTTTCTTTGCCATAATTGTGGTGTCTGTTTCGTTAATATAAGCAGACACACTTTAATGAACAGTCTCAGATCTGGACCTGTCCGTGAGAGTATGGACGTGTGGAAACGGCCACCAGTTGGACCGGGATATCAATGCAGCCGTCAATATCCTGCGGGAGGGAAAAAGAATCATTTCGGCAGGGACTGTCGAAAACACGGGTGGAGAGAAGGTAAGACCCCGACCTCGGTCGGGGCACATCTCTGGGAAGCCCGAAGCCCACCAGTCTTTAGCTGGTGGGTAGTTCACAATCCAGGTGCAAATGAAGCCCAAAACGTTGCACTAACGAAGAAAAAAATTATTCATTTTGTACTGAGGGGCCGGCGAAGAATAACTTCCCCATTTTATCAAAACAATAAAAATACCGCAAGAACACGCTTACCCCAGAAGCTAAACAGCTTCTTAGCTGACCCAATATCTCAAACGCCCTCTAACCAACTCAAACCCGCTCAAACGATCTCAAATCACTCCTTTTCCCTATATTAGCCCCACTATGAAGCCACACATGATCCCTCTCGGAGACAGCAACCTGAAAGTATCCCGCATGGGCCTCGGCCTGGCGGCCCTGGGCCGCCCCGGCTACATTAACCTGGGTCACGGCGAAGACCTGGCCTTCAATTACGTCGTGGAAGCAATGGAACGACGGACCCATCGCCTCCTCGACCTGGCCTACGAGAACGGCATCCGTCATTTCGACGCCGCGCGCTCCTACGGCCGGGCCGAGCAGTTTCTTCAGACCTGGATACAGGAGAACGGTTACGATGACGCAGTCGTCAGCTCCAAATGGGGCTATAGTTATACCGCCGACTGGAAAGTGGAAACGGATATCCACGAAATTAAAGACCACTCGCTGGAGAATCTGCAGCGGCAGTGGGAAAAGTCGAAAGTGCTGCTGCCGCATCTGAAGATTTACCAGATTCATTCAGCTACCTTTGAAAGCGGGGTATTCGATAAAACGGAGGTGCTGCAGCACCTGGCCGAGCTGCGCGAAGAACACGGAATCCTGATCGGTACGACGGTCAGCGGGCCCGATCAGGTGGCGCTGTTGCAGCGTGCTATCGACCTGGAAGTAAACGGACGCCGCCTTTTCGACACCGTACAGGCGACCTATAATATTCTGGAGCAATCGACCGGGCCGGTGCTGGAAGAAGCCGCCGGGCGTGGTATAGGGGTTATCATCAAGGAGGCGCTGGCCAACGGCCGGCTGACCGTACGCAACGACGACCCTGAATTCAAGATCAGCAAGCAGCGCCTGGAAATTATCGGGCGCGAATACGAGGTAGGGATGGACGCTATTGCCCTGGCCTTTGTCCTCAGCCGGCCATGGGTGCACAGCGTGCTCAGCGGCGCTGCTGTCGCCAATCACCTGTTGTCGAACCTCGATGCGCTGAATATCGAGCTCGGAACAGATGCCCAGCGTCAGATCGCCGAGATGCGCCAGAAGCCGGAAACTTACTGGTCGAAACGCTCGGCGCTCAAATGGAACTGAATGGGATTTTTGCCCGGCAACTTATTATATTTACATCTTTTTCTAACCAGAGTATATCGTTTAAATCATGAAAAAGAGCATAATTCCCGTTTGGATTTTTCTAATCATCATCATCACGCTGCCGGCCTGCCAGGACAGTGACGCCGGGCAGGAAGCAGAAGAAACGGCTACGGAGGAAGGCATCACCGATCCCGCAGCTCAGGCGGAGGCGGCCAGAGATCAAATGGAGAATGCGTCGCTCCTTGAAAATGGCGTTGCCGAGCAGGTCAAGGCCATCATCGAACAGGGCGGGCAGGTTTACGGAAAGACGGCCAGTTTCGAGTACTTGTCTTTTGAGTCCGGCGCCTCGGTGGTGAATAAGGACGAGACTGCCCAGCGTGAAATCGATGAACTGGCGATGGTGCTGAATGCCAACCCACGCATGAACGTGGAAATCGTCGCTCACGCCGACCATAGCGGATCGATGGCCAGCCCGGAAAGCCTCGCCAAAATGCGCGCCATGTTCCTCAAAAGCGGCTTGCTGGATAACGGCGTGGAACCGCAAATGGTCAGCACCCAGGGCATTGCTGCCGGACAGGGCGGGGACGGCAGCAATAAGGAGAATAATCGCGTGGTGGTGCGGCTGTTGGGGGAATGAGCAGTTGGCCGACTGTTTAAGTTATAAACAGCTTTCACCGCGCACGAGTCGTTGCAACCAAAAACACACTCACTACCCACACCGCAACTTATGACCGAGGATCTTCAACTATTACAGGCGGACCTCCAGGGCGAGCTTTACTTTGACGAGCTGATGCGCATTTGCTACGCAACCGACGCATCCGTTTACCGAGAGTGGCCCCTGGCTGTAGCGATACCCCGTACAGTAGAGGACATCAAAAAGATACTCCATTTTGCCTGGAAGCACGAGACCTCAATCATTCCCCGGGCGGCGGGGACCTCACTGGCCGGCCAGTGTGTCGGCAGCGGCATCGTCGTCGACATATCGAAGTATTTCAATCACATCCTGGAAGTCAATAAAGAAGAAAACTGGGTCCGGCTGCAACCCGGTGTGATCCGGGATGAGCTCAACGAGCACCTGCGCCCCCACGGGTTGTTTTTCGGTCCCAACACCTCTACAGCTAACCGGGCGATGATCGGCGGTATGGTAGGCAACAACTCCTGCGGCACCACTTCCATCGTCTATGGGAGCACCCGCGATCACGTGCTCGAGCTGCAGGCCCTGCTGGCCGACGGCTCCGAGGTGACCTTCCGCAGCCTCAGCCCGGAAGCATTTCAGGCCAAACTGGAACAGGAGGACCTGGAAGGTAAGCTCTACAAGCAAATCTACGAGCGCCTGAGCCAACCCGGAGTGCAACAACGCATACGGGAGCAGTATCCGAAATCGAGCATCCACCGGCGCAATACGGGGTATGCACTGGATCTGCTGCTCGACACGCAGCCTTTTCTTCCGGAAGGGAAGCCTTTCAACTTCTGTGAGCTCATCTGTGGTTCAGAAGGAACACTGGCTTTTGTTACCGAAGTCAAGCTGCATGTCGATCCGGCGCCGCCGCCCGAAGACGTCGTTGTCTGTGTGCATTTCGAAAGCATCGACGAAGCCATGCACGGAACGCTGGTGGCGATGGAGCACAAACCTGCCGCCTGTGAGTTAATGGACAAGATCATCCTCGACCTGACGCGCAACAACATAGAGCAACAGAAAAACCGCTTTTTCGTCGAAGGTGATCCAGCAGCTATACTGATGATCGAATTCAGGGGGCAGGCAAAAGAGGATGCAGAAGCTAAAGCTGATCGCCTGATCGAAGCCATGAAAGCAGCGGGCCGGGGATATGCTTATCCCAAGGTGTTCGGCCCCGTCACCCAGCGCGTGTGGAAACTGCGGGCGGCCGGCCTCGGCCTGCTGTCGAATATGCCCGGCGATGCCAAACCGGTGGCCTGCATCGAAGATACGGCCGTGGCGCTGCAGGACCTGCCCGACTACATAGCCGAGTTTGAAGAGATGATGAAAGGCTTTGGTCAACAGACGGTCTACTACGCCCATGCCGGCGCCGGAGAGTTGCACCTGCGGCCTATCCTCAATTTGAAATCAGAGAAGGACCAGCAGCTCTTCCACGACATTGGGGAGGCTTCCGCCAAACTGGTCAAAAAATACAACGGCTCCCTCAGCGGCGAACACGGCGACGGTCGCGTAAGAGCGGCATTCATCCCGCTGATGCTCGGTACGGAAAATTACGAGCTGCTCCGCGAGGTGAAGGAAACCTGGGATCCGCTTCACTTGCTCAATCCCGGCAAGATCGTCGATGCGCCGCCGATGAACGAGACGCTGCGCTACGAGGCGGGACAGGAGACGCCGGAGTACGATACGATATTCGACTACGCGGAGGAGGGCGGCATCCTGCGCCTGGCCGAGAAGTGCAACGGATCGGGTGATTGCCGTAAACTGGCCTACACCGGCGGCACCATGTGCCCCAGCTACATGGCTACGCGCAATGAACGCGACAGCACCCGCGCCCGCGCCAACGCACTGCGGGAACTGCTCACCCGACCCAAAAACGCCAATCCCTTCGACGCTAAAGAGCTCGACGAGGTGATGGACCTGTGCCTGTCCTGCAAGGGTTGCACCTCAGAGTGTCCTTCCAATGTGGATGTCGCTACCCTCAAAGCGGAATACCTGTACCAGAAGTATAAAACCAGCAAGGTACCCATACGCTCTCGCGCTTTCGCCAACATCGCTTCGCTAAACGGCCTGGCCATCCGGGTATCGCCCCTGAGCAACTTCATGCTGACGAATAATTTTACCAGCGGCCTGGCCAAAAAAGTACTGGGAATTGCGCCGCAACGATCGCTGCCGCCGGTACATCGCATTTCCCTGCGCCGTTGGTTTAAACGATACGGCCGCAAACTCGAACCGCATCCGCCGGTCAAAGGCAAGGTTTGGTTCTTTTGCGATGAATTCACCAACTACAACGACACGGAAGCCGGCATCCGCGCTATCGAGCTGCTCAATCGCCTGGGCTACGAAGTAGGTATGGTGGATCACCCCGACAGCGGCCGGGCGCATATCTCAAAAGGTCTGCTGGATCCGGCTCGCAATATGGCTATTGAAAATGTGCGCCTTTTTAGCCGGAAGGCTTCCGAATTCATGCCGCTGGTAGGGTTAGAACCTTCGGCCATCCTCGGTTTCCGCGATGAATACCCCCGCCTCGTTCCCCTCGATATGCAATCGGCTGCTAAAGAACTGGGCCGCAACGCCCTGATGATCGAGGAATTCCTTTGCCGGGAAATGGAACTGGGCAAACTGGACAGTAGCCCTTTTACCAAAGAAAAGAAAACGGTATTGCTGCATGGCCACTGCCACCAGAAATCCCTGTCTTCCGTTGATCATTCCGCCTTCGCCCTTGCCCTGCCGGAAAACTACACCGTCGAGGTTATCCCCTCTGGTTGCTGCGGTATGGCCGGCTCCTTCGGCTACGAAAAGGAACACTACGAGGTAAGTATGAACGTAGGAGAACTGGTGCTGTTTCCGGCCGTACGGAAAGCAGAAGCCGACACGATCATCGCAGCGCCGGGCACCAGCTGCCGGCATCAGATCCTCGACGGTACTCAAAGGAAGGCGAAACATCCGGTAGAGGTGCTGCGCGAGGCATTGGAGGGGTAGGAATGGTTACAGGATTACATGGCTCCATTGTTGGGAGCGCTGAAAGGAAACACTCCACCCTGGACAATGAAACAATATCTATAGAGCTGGGGTAATAAGATGTATCATCATTAATCAACTTTCCAATCCTTACTTATGATCCAGGAACCGCTCATCGAATGCGTACCTAATTTCAGCGAAGGCCGCGACAAAGCTATCATTGGACAGATCACTCAAGCCATTGAAGAAGTGGAGGGAGTACAACTGCTGGATGTAGATATGGGCTGGGACACCAACCGCACGGTAGTGACTTTCGTTGGAGCCCCGGCCGTGGTGGTGGAGGCGGCCTTTCACGCCATTCGCAAGGCGGCAGAATTGATCGATATGCGCCGGCATAAGGGCGAACATCCCCGAATGGGCGCCACGGATGTATGTCCCCTGATTCCCATTGCCAATATCGCGATGGGAGAAGTGGTGGAGTGGGCGCAGCGCCTTGGAGAGATGGTCGGTCGCGAACTGGACATTCCCTTCTATCTGTACGAACAGGCAGCCACCAGGCCGGAGCGCCGCAACCTGGCCCATATCCGGGCGGGGGAATACGAAGCATTGCCCGACAAGCTGCGGCAGCCGGAGTGGAAACCGGATTACGGGCCGGCGCGCTTCAATGCCCGGGCCGGTGCTACGGCTATCGGCGCGCGCGATTTCCTTATTGCCTACAATGTCAATTTGAATACCACCTCCGTGCGGCGGGCCAATGCAGTAGCTTTTGATGTGCGTGAGCGCGGCCGGGTCAAACGGCAAGGAGACCCCGTCAGCGGGCCTGTCGCTCGCGATGAGAAGGGGCGGCCGCAGCGCCTTCCGGGCGCCTGCAAAGGGGTGAAAGCTATCGGCTGGCACCTGGAGGGCTTCGGCATCGCGCAGGTGTCGATGAACCTCGTAGATATCAAGAAGACCCCCCTTCACCTGGCTTTCGAGGCCTGCCGCAAAAGCGCCGCCCGCCGTGGGATGCGGGCCACCGGTTCCGAACTAGTGGGGATGGCGCCGCTGCGGGTGTTTTTGGAAGCCGGGCGCTATTTCCTGCATCAGCAGCAACGCTCCCTGGGGGTCTCGGAGGCGGAACTGGTCAAAATCGCAGTCAAATCTCTGGGACTCGATGAGCTGGCGCCCTTCGATCCTGTGCAAAAAATTATTGAATACCGCCTGCAATCACCGGGGCAGTTTCCTTTGCTGCACAGCAGCCTGGACGACTTTGCCGACCAGGTTGCCTCCGACCGGGTGACACCGGCCGCGGGCTCGGCAGCGGCCTACACGGCGGCGCTGGGGGCGGCGCTGGGAACCATGGTCGCCAACTTGTCGGCTCACAAGCGCGGTTTGGAAAAGGATTGGGAAATGTTCTCCGACTGGGCGGAGCGCAGCCGCCGCATTCAGACCGATCTGCTCCGCCTCGTCGATGAAGACGCCCGCGCTTTCGAAGCTATCCTGGAAGCAATGCGTTTGCCGAAAGGCGGCGACGAAGAAAAGGCGGTTCGCTATGCCGCTGTTCAGCGAGCTAC
>CAZWDL010000198.1:0-8149 GCA_964632995.1 uncultured Saprospiraceae bacterium | reverse complement strand
TGAAAAACTGTTTCAAACAGGCCGGAACCGCAGAACAGAGGAACAGAAAAACAGATGAAGTTTGTACCGGCTAAAGTTGTGGGTAATCGATACACCTCCGAGATTTCGTAAACGTATTTCCTAACCCTTCGTCGCCCTGCCGGTATCTCCCGGCCGTTCTTCGACGTCCTCTTCTTCCATGAGAGCGAGGTGATCCTCCACGAATTCGCGGTAGCCCCGGGGAGGACGCTCCAGGAGTCGTTCCGATGAAGTGTCGACTTCGATGCCTTCACCGCGTTCCCACATCCGGTTCAGCTCCACCATGTCGGCGGCGAGCCATTGAGGAAAGCCGAGGCTGACCAGGGTGTCTTCGGCGGCGCCGGGCTCCACGTTGACATAGTCGATCTGCTTGCCGGTCGCTTCGCTGACAATTTCAGCCACATCGCGGAAGGAGATGGCTTCCTTGCCGGTGAGATGGTATATTTTGCCCTCGTGGCCGCCCCGCTGCAGGATTTTAGCTCCGATTTCGCCTAGGTCTCTCGTGTCGAGCATGGGAATGCGGCCGCTGCTCATCGAATAAACGTTGCCCTGCTGCTGAATTTCAGAGATATTGGCGAGCTGATTGGTCATCAGGTAGGCCGAGCGCAGGATGGTATAGTCGATTCCCGATTCCTCCAGGTACTGCTCCGTCTCGGCATGATAGCGACCGACCACATTAGACGCATCGGGGGAGGCTCCGATAGCGGAAACCTTTATAATGTGTTTGACGTCCTGTTTCTTCGCCGCATCGATAAAGTTTTTCTCATACTCCACCATGTCCTGATGGGCCGGGGTGACGAGAAAGGCCCGGTCGATGCCCTCCAGTGCTTTTTCAAGCGAGGCGGGATACCGAAAATCGCCTACGACGGTAGGAACGCCCTTTTCCTCAAATGCTTTGGCATCTGCTTCAGAAGATACCATGACTTTAAAATCTACACCCATATCAAGCAGGGAGGCTGCAACCTCCGAACCGATACTTTCCGTAACGCCGGTAACGAGTAACTGTGCCATATTAGAAAGATTGTTTGTTGATACTTTCTTTCTTTAACGGGTGGAGAGGAAGGGGTTGTTCATTGTTTCGTTGTTTCATGGTTTCACTGTTGCAGTGCTTCAGTGTTTTATGGGTTCATTGTTGGAGAGTGAACCCGGACCTGAGGCGCTATTCTACTAAGCGACCATGAGACCATGAGACCATGAAGCCATGCAACCATGACTACCCCCGTTCCGGGTACAGCTCCAGCAACCCCTCCTCACTGGCCGCGCAGATCCCCCGGTCGGTGATCAGGCCGGAGACAAGCCGGGCCGGCGTGACGTCGAAGCCGTAGTTGGCGGCCGGGCTGCCGGGCGGGGTGAGGAGGACCTCCTTCAGTTCGCCGTCTACCATCCCCTGCACATACTGCACCTCTTTGGCGTCGCGCTCCTCGATGGGGATGTTGCCGACGCCTCCGCTGATGCTCCAGTCTATGGAAGAGGAAGGGAGGGCGACGTAGAAGGGGACATCGTTGTCATGAGCTGCCAGGGCCTTGAGGTAGGTGCCGATCTTATTGGCGACATCGCCGGTACGCGTGGTGCGGTCGCTGCCCACGATGACCAGGTCGACCATGCCGTTCTGCATGAGGTGGCCGCCGGCATTGTCGGTGATGACGGTGTGTGGTACGCCGTGCTCCAGGAGTTCGAAGGCGGTGATGCGGGCGCCCTGGTTGCGGGGGCGGGTTTCGTCCACCCAGACGTGCACCTCAATGCCGCGGTCGTGGGCCAGGTACACCGGCGCGGTGGCGGTCCCGTAGTCAACACAGGCCATCCAGCCGGCATTGCAGTGGGTGAGAATATTGACGGGGCCGGGTTTGCTTTTAGCCACGGCCTCGATGAGCGACAAGCCGTGCTCGCCGATGCGATAGCAGGCGTCGACGCTTTCTTCGGTCACTGACCGGGCTTCCTCAAGAGCGGCCTCAATGCGCACATCCGGGTCGGTGCTGCGGGAGGTAGCGTCCAACACGCGATCGATGGCATGAAACAGATCGACAGCAGTAGGCCGGGTGGCCCGCAGCTTGTCGGCCGCGGCGCTGAGGTGGGCGGAGGCCTGCTGACCGCGGAGGGTGGCGGCTTCCAGTGCGGCCAGATAGAGCCCGTAGGCGGCAGTGGCGCCGATGAGCGGAGCGCCGCGGACGTGCATCTCGCGGATAGCCCGGGCGGCATCCTCCACGCTGCGCATTTCCTCAAAGAGAAGCTCTTGCGGCAGGCGGCGCTGATCGATGATCATAATCGTGGTAGGATCTTCTTCTTTTTCCCAGATGGTGCGCCGGTGTTGACCGTTGATATTCATTGGACAGGATTTAGTGGTGAGGTTAAAAGTAGACAGGATTCATAGGATTAACAAAGCTTGGCGGCCAGGGTTGACCGGATGGTTTTGAAATTCAACAGGATGTTTTGTGTTGTCAGGCGGCGCCTCCTGACTTCACGAGGGATGGGCAGGGATGGACGGGATAATTCCCTGCCCCCATTGGACGCCTTCTCATTGCCCCGGCCCGGGGGCTGTAGTTGATCATTAGTTTTGCGGTAAAACTCTGAGCGCTGTCCCGGAAAAGGTTCCTATTTTGTGAGGAAAAAGATGAAGACCTATCGATTTTTTGTCTTATTTGCTCTGGTACTTTTTTCTGCGTATGCCTGCAGTACCCAGCGTTCAGGGATTGGAGAAAGCGCACCCGTCTTTTCTGATCCCGTCACCGTTTTTCAGAATGTCAGCGTGCTGCCTATGCACGGGAAAGCGCCTGTATTGATACGCCCGGCCAGACGGTGGTGGTAGAGGATGGCCGTATTAACTATGTGGGGGAGGCAGAATTCAACATTCCGGAAGGCTCCACCGTCATCGACGGAACAGGCAAGTTTCTGATGCCTGGGATTTCCGAGATGCACGCCCACATTCCCGTGCCGCAGGAGGGAGACGACAGCAATGTCCGCGAAACGCTCTTCCTTTATCTGAGCAACGGCATCACTACCATTCGGGGGATGCTGGGGCAGCCCTATCACCTGGAGTTGAAAGAAAAAGTGATGGATGGCGAGATCCTGGGGCCGCGCGTTTACACCTCCAGCCCTTCGCTCAACGGCAGTACGGTGACAACACAGGAAGAAGCCCGGCAAAAGGTAAGCCGGTACGCAGCCGAAGGATACGATTTCCTGAAAATACATCCAGGTATTAAGCTGGAGGTGATGGAAGCCCTGGTCAAAACGGCAAAAGAAGAGAACATTGATTTCGCCGGACACGTACCAAATGAGGTCGGCGTTGAGCGGGCGATTGATTATGGATATGCTTCCATCGATCACCTGGACGGCTACATCAACGCACTGGTGCCCGAATCGGCACATGTACATCCGGATTCCGGCGGCCTTTTCGGTTTCGATTTCACCTTCCTCGCCGATCCGGACCGCATTCCGGCGCTGGTGGCGGAAACGAAAAAAGAAGGCGTTTGGAATGTCCCCACCCAGAGCCTGCTGCTGCGCTGGACTTCCGGTCGATCCGGCGCGGAGATGGCCAACGACCCCGAGATGATTTACGTGCCCGGCGCCACCCGCTTCCAGTGGCGGCAGATGAAGGAAAATATCCTGAACAGCCCGAATTACAGTGAGGAACGAATGAAAAAATTCATCGACCTGCGTCAGCGCCTGCTCCGGGAAATGAAGGAGCAAGGGGCCGGGCTGCTGCTGGGTTCCGATGCGCCGCAGGTCTTCAATGTGCCTGGTTTTTCCATCCAGCACGAGATGCAGGCCTGGGCGGCGGCGGGCCTGTCGAATGTGACTATCCTAAAGGCCGGAACGATGAACGTGGCCAGATTCTTCAATGCGGAAGGCCCGTACGGCAGTGTACAGCGCGGCGCCGCCGCCGACCTGCTGCTGTTGAGCGCCAATCCCATTGAGGACATTCGACACATGCAGCAGATCGAAGGCGTCATGGTGCGGGGGCGCTGGCTGCCGCGCGAGGAGATCGATCGCCGACTGGAAGCAATTGCCGGGCAGTACAGGAGGTAGCGCAGGAACCCCGGTCCTGAAATCAGGCAGCTATCCTGGCCATCTGGGTAAGATTTCGTAAAAAGAGAGGAATTTTTTATAAAAATCCACCAACCATCTCTGCCCCCTTTTGTTAAACCTCCGATTTTGCCGACTTAAGAGGTTGGCAAAAATCTTCCAGTTCTTGAGAGATTAGTACTTTTGCCCAGCTAAACAAACGATCATGACCACGCATATGAACAGAGCGACGAAAGTCGGCATTGACGACATGTCTTTTTACATCCCCGGCATTTACCTGCCGATTGAGGATCTGGCCGAAGCCCGCGACCTGGAATACGCTAAGCTTAATAAGGGATTGGGGCTGAATGCCATGTCGGTGGCCGACGCAGGAGAAGATGCCGCCACGATGGCAGCCAACGCCGTACTGGACCTCATCCGGAAGAACGAGTTGGATCCGCGCCGTATAGGACGGATTTACCTGGGCACCGAAAGCGCCCTGGACGGTTCCAAGCCTATGGCCAGTTACCTTGTCGATATGCTGAGCGATTACTTCGCCGCCGACTACGGGGAGAATTGCTTTCTGCACTGCGACGTGGTCGATCTTACCTTCGCCTGCATCGGCGCGGTTGATGCGTTGCAGAATACGCTCGACTGGGCGCGCGGCCGCAACGACCGGATCGGCATCGTGGTGGGAGCGGATAACGCAAAGTACGAACTCGGATCGGGGGGCGAATACACGCAGGGCGCCGGCGCTGTAGCGGTGCTGGTCAAATCGAATCCGCGCCTGTTAGCCTTCCGCGATGCCTGGGGCGTGGCTACACGTCCTGTGCACGATTTCTTCAAGCCGCTGCGCTCGGTAACGAAGCAGGAACTGGTGGAAGAGGTGCTGCGTCTGGCTGGTCAGGATGCTCAACAGGCGGCGAAACTGCTCGCTAAAATTCCCGACAACACCGAGGTGAACGGTGTCCTCGACAGCAACGAAGATACTTTCCTGCTTCATAAAGAAACGCCCGTCTTCGACGGACCTTATTCCAATGACTGCTATCAACAGCGCATCGGCGAGGCCCTGGACAATTTCAAGATCAAAGCCGGTATAGACGCCGGCGAAGTAGTGACCGACCGCTGGCATCGCCTGGCCTTTCACCTGCCTTATGCCTATCAGGCGCGGCGCATGTTCTCCGAGGTCTTTATGGAAGAGGCTCAACGCCGGGGCGACTGGCCGCTAATCCAGGAAGAACTGGGACAGGAACTTCCTGTGCGTGATGATTTCGATAATGAAAAGGAATATCAGAAAGCCTACGGCCGTTTTCTGCGGGCCATCACCAAAACGCCTGCCTACCGCAATTTCGTTAACGTCCGCATTGAAAAGGGAGAACGCGCCTCGTCCCTGGTAGGCAATCTCTATACTTCTTCCATTTTCCTGGCGCTGATGAGTTCCCTGGAGGCCGACTTCAGCGAAGGCTGTGAACTGCGCGGCCTGCGTATGGGCTTCTTTGCCTATGGCAGCGGCTCCAAATCAAAAGTTTTTGAAGCGGAGGTACAGCCGCAATGGCGCGAAGTAGTGAGCCGTTTCGGTCTGATGCAAACCCTGGACAACCGTCAGCCGCTGGATTATGCCGTTTACGAAGATCTGCACCGCGGTCGCCGTCAGCAACCGGCAGGACCGGTTGAAGGTCGCTTCCTGTTGGAAAAAGTAGAGACGCAGCGACCCAATTATATCGGCGCCCGCAGCTACCGGCGAAGGGAGCATGCGCCGGCTGTGGCGGAGAAATAAGTACCCCGGCATACGCAGATGTTATGCCCGCTTGCTAGATTTTGGATGTTAGATGTCAGATCCTAGATTACTGTTCACTAAAGTGATTCCACGCTTAGTCGTTCTCTCAATATCAGCTATGAGCATTTACAAGCCGTGGGAAATTAAGGCTATCCTGTCTGGTATATGATATCCAAAGTCTAACCGCTCAATTCAACTTAAACCGGTCTACCTCCTCCAGCGTATCCGGATTGAGCACTTCCACTTCTACGCTTTCCCCATCTACATGAAAAAAGACCACGGCGTTCTGCGTGGTGAAGCCGCTGACGAAGGGCGTCCAGGGGGTTTCCTCCTGCGCGTAGTAGGGCGCACCGGCCGCGCCGTTATTAATTTGGTAGACTTCCCGTTCAATTTCGATTTTCGGAAAAAAGTAGGTTTCCGGGTAGATTTGGGTTTCCGGTGTGAGATGGAGACGGTTGTAGTTGTGCTCGTCGCCGGTAAGAATGGCCCGCACTTTGGAACTGTTGTTAACAATGATATCCAGGATTTGATCGCGGCGTTCGATGATGCCTTTAGGCAGGGGTTTGCCGTCGACGTAGGGGCGGAACTGGTTATTGCCGCGGTACCACATGTCGTCGCCCACATGGCCGCCATTGGGAAAGCAGGGCGTGTGCTGGGTGACGAAGATGTGATCGATAGTGGTATCCTGCTCCAGTTGCTGGATGGTGCTGTCGAGCCAGGCCAGCTGCTGATCCATGATGTAGCCGTGGATGTTGCCGCTGGTGACGCGCACCTGCTGGGTACTGGGGGCGTAGAAGTAGTCAGAGTTCATGACCACCATAGCCACATTGTCATAACGGTAATGGAAGACATTTTCCTCGTAGGAGGGGAAGTCGACCTCTGTGGAGTCGGGGTCGTAGTCGGCGCCGTCTTCCGTCAGGGGCCCGTTGGTCGGCAGCACAAAATTGCGGGCGAAAAGCGCTTCGGCCGATTCTGTTTCAAAGGGGAAGCGGTCGATCATCAGGGGCAGGCGCGACTCTTCGTCGATGAACACGCGCATGAGCGCTTCGTGGTTGCCCATGGCCGGATAGATCGGCAGGTGATGCCAGAAGGGTTGTACAGCCCGCTTCCAGTTAGCATATTGCAAATCCATGGCTTCGGGGCTGGTCAGGTAACCGTTGATGAGGTCGCCGGTAAACTGTACGAAGGCGGCGTCCTGCTGGGCGCAGAGCGCCAGAATCTTTTTCATAATGTAAAAATTGGCGCCGTACACATCACGTTCACCGCCGCCCTGCCCGCTACGCGAGTCGCTGCAGTAAGCAAAGGTGAATTTGCCGCGCCGGTTGGGCTCCGGAGCGGTGCGCAGGGTGTAGGTGCACATGGTGTCGCCCATGAAAACGCTGTACTCGTAGCTCGTATCGGGGCGTAGCCCTGTCACTTCGATTTCGTGATGCCGCGTGATGTGTTTGTCCATGAAGCGCAGGCTGTCGATGCGCACCTGCGCGATGTATTCGCCGTTGGTGGTAAAGGAGATGGTAGCGCCGTCGGGCTGCACTTTATTGATAAAGGGGCCCTCAGTAATGGTCGGAGCAATGGTAAAGCTATCCTGCCGTACCCGGAAGGTAACGATGCCGTCGTAGACGATCAGTCCGGCGGTGTCTACTACGCGGTAGCCCATGGTACCGCGTCCGCTTTCTTGCCAGCCGACCATGTCGTAAATGCCGCTCATGGTGTTGGCGATATCGATGACCGACAGACCGGATTCAATAGGGGAGGGGCTGCGGAAATACACGGGGTGCGGATGTTTACTGTCGCCATAGGGAATGAAGCCGTAGTACAGCGTACCGTAGAATTGCTCGCCGAAGTTAAAGGCGAGCCCGTCCTTGGTACCCTGTGGATTACCCTTCATCTGCTCGAGGGTGAAGCGCGGAGGCTGAATCAGTTCCTGAAAAACGAGCTTATCGCGACCAGTAGTAATGAGCCTGCCCTTCTCGGCGCTGATATTAGAATACACGGCAGGTATCTCAGGAAGATCAGCCGGTTGGGCAGTGGCGCTGATTGCAAAACATATCAGTACGCCAAAAAAAGAAAGGAAGCGGATGATAGACATAGGCAGCGGTTGTTTTGTCCGTAAAATAAGGGAAAATTCACGATGTTTGGAAGCGCTGGCGATGGGAAATCCGCCTGGTGGTGGGATAGGGCTTAGCTGGGCTGTGCCAAGCGGTCCACCCGGTTGAAAGTTGGTTGTTGGCTGTCCCGGTACGCTTCGCTCCGGTTGGCTGCTCCGGGGCCTAAGCGACGGGCAATCAATAACTATCGAATTTTCTAGGAGCGCTTTTTCCTTTATCCGGCCCCGACACTCCGTGTACGGGGTAA
>CAZWDL010000197.1:1071-8256 GCA_964632995.1 uncultured Saprospiraceae bacterium | reverse complement strand
GCCAAAACTGGACGCTACTTAGTTTACAGTGTACTAAGTAGCGTTGTTAAAAAGTAACGGCGTTGGTTACTACTGGCTTCGGCACTAAGAGGCTGTTTCACTTAGTTCCGAAGCCGCTACGACCAGCACGCATGCTTTATCTAACCTGGGTTATTCATAGGTTATAGTGCCGGATAGCATTATTCGAGTGGGTGAGGACTAAAAGTTTTTTTCAAAAAATAACGCGCAAATTTAATAAATATTATTTCATACCGGGTAGTTCGAAAGTGTCGCGATCCGCCAGAAAACGGAATTTGCGGCGAAACTGTTGCAGCGGCTCTTTGCTCAGCCGTGTGGTAAAGACATTCTCCAGGTGAGCGGTTTCGTAGAGGCGCTGTCCGGCGTAGTCATAGAGGCTACTGTGGCCAGCGTAATAGACTTCGTTACCATCTTCCCCGACGCGGTTGACTCCTACCGTGTAGGCCTGGTTTTCGATGGCCCGCGCGCAGAGCAAGCTGCGCCATGCCCGCGTCCGCCTTTCCGGCCAGTTGGCCACGTAGAGCAGCAGGTCATAATCAGTGGTATTGCGGCTCCATACCGGGAAGCGCAGGTCGTAACAGATGAGCGGACAGATACGCCAGCCCCGGAGCTCGACGCTGAGGCGCTGTTGGCCGGCTGCGTAATGCTGGTGTTCTCCGGCCAGAGTGAAGAGGTGGCGCTTGTCGTAGTATGCATGGCTGCCGTCGGGGCGCATCCATATCAGGCGGTTGTAACAGTTTTCCCCGTCCCGCACAATGATGCTGCCCGTCACGACCGCCCCGGTCTGCCTGGATTGTACTGACAGCCAATCCAGGGTGGGGCCCTGCATGGGTTCGGCCAGGTTTTCAGCAGCCATGGTAAAGCCCGTGCTGAACATTTCCGGCAGGATGATCAGATCGGTTTCTCCGGCCAGACCGGCCATTTTTTCACCCAGATGCCGGCGGTTAGCCTTCGGGTCTTCCCAGATCAGCTTACTCTGGACCAGCGTGATACTTAAATTTTCCATGGCTCAATGATAATTTTTTTCCGGAGTATTAAGAAATATCAAATAAGGTTTCATTTTATTTTAAAAACGGTATCTTTGGGGAAAGACCGGAGTTTTCCGGTTTTCCCTTTGCCTGAGCCTGTTTTTTCCGTCGCTAAAGCTTCCGGGATGATGCGGGCTAAAAATTCATATCCTGTTATTCGCCTCTCACGAGTTTCTGCCAGAAGCTCTGTTAAGCCTTAGTTTTAGTTGGTCAAAAGTATACGGTCAAATTCATTTGGCCGAACCCATGAATATTTTTAAACAAAAAAGAGAAAACCAGACCAAAATTTATTGAAAATGAGAATTATAATCCCACTACTGCTAGCCCTCCTCGCTGTGGGGAAAACGGGGCTAACACAAACGACTATTAACCACCCCGCTACCGATGAAACCAGAAACCTCGATGCCGGAACTTATTTCTACTTCGATTCCGGCGGCGAAAACGGCGATTATTCTGCTGATGAAAATACCACGCTTACCCTGTGTGCTTCCAATCCTGATGAAATAATCCGGGTTCTTTTTTCGGAAGTGGAGCTGGAATTAGGCCCTACCGATGCCTGTCTGGACTTCATTGACCTCAGCGGTGATGTCAACAATAACAATGGTAGCTACTGTAGCAATTCCCAACAGGGCGATCCTTCCACCCCCTTCGCAGCACTGGAGCCGGGGCAAATGTTCGAAAGCGCGCCGGGAGGCTGCCTGGAGTTCCGTTTTGAATCGGACGACACGGGGCAGTTTGCAGGTTGGAAGGCGGAGGTCGATATCCGGGGGCCGGCGGCCTGCACCTGCAGCTTTCCCACTGGCTCAACCCTTATTTGTGAAAGCTTTGAATCCTATGCTCCCTGGGAGTTGACACCGCAAACCGATCGCTGGCGCCTGAAAAACGCCTCCTCGGCTGACGGCATTGTGACTACTGAGAATTCGCTCAGCGGGAGCCAGTCGCTACGGATAGAAAATGTCACTGAAAAACCAGAGGTAGGACTCCTGCTGGGTAACCGCACCCAGGGACGCTACCGCCTCTCCTGGAATATGTATATTAACGGCGGCAGCCAGGGAGCGTATGGGGTGCATCATGCGGAAAGCCTTAATCACTGGGCCTTCCAGGTAAAGATGGTACAAGGCGCCGGTCAGCTCTTTGTACCGAATGACAAAAACCAGAATCCTGCTACCGGTAGTTTTTCTTACCAGCCCAACGCCTGGACTTCCATCGTTCACATCATTGATATGGATGCCGACCTGGCCGAACTGTGGGTCAACGGGCAGTTTGTCGCCGACTGGCAGTTTAGCCTGGGCGATAATGAAGGAGGTATCTCGGATTTACTCAATCAGCTGGGAGGCATCGAGTTTTCAAGTATGGTCACCTATTACCTCGACGAGCTGTGTGTGACACAGGTGAGTTGCCCCTCCGGTTTCTGTGACGGTGGCGATCCCTGTGCCGTTACCGTCAATAGTCAGCTGTATGACTCCCAGTGTGCGGCTACTTGTGCCGGCTACACAGCCGGTGAATGGGTGGAACTGCAAGAAACACCCCGCTTTTCCGGTGATTTCAGCGACAGCCGCGAGTGGGTAGATCAGGGGGATGATATTATGTTATCGGTTATCGAAGGAGATTCTATGTTGTTTGTCGATATCAGCGCCATCGATACGCTCGACTTCCGCCCTGGCGATATCGAACTGACCAATTACTGCCCGGATGGGCTGGAGGTACAAGTGGACGACCGGCGCCCGGTAGGAGAGGATGAGGCCTGCTACGTTTTCGACGTCGTCTGGCGTGTATTACTCGACGACAATCCGGTAGACAGTGTCACCCTCGAAGTCAACGTGGAATGTACGGAGGCTTCTTCCATCGACTCCCTGGTCTACCTCACCGGGATGGATACGCTGCAAAACGGCGATACCCTGCGCCTGGCGGATTGCCCCTCCGTCGATACCTCCTCCTTTGAGCTATTCAGCAGCGGATGTTTGGGACAGGTGGATATCACACCCGATCTGCAAAGCAGAACCTGGGTGGGCGCCGACCCCCAAAGCAGCGACGAGCCCTGCTTTCGGGAGCATTGGCGCTGGCAGTCTTCTCAGTGTAGGATCCCCGGCGGCGTTTTCGAGTTCTACGTGGAATATCGCGACGACTCGCCGCCCGGCTTCCTGCCGCCGCCCGATACCAGCGTAAGCTGTATCGCTGAACTGGCGGATACTTCCCTGACGGGCGCCCTGCTTTCGGTGAGCGACAGCTGCGGCATCCTGAATACGAGCTATATTGATGACCTGTCTCAGTTCAGCGATTGCAGCGGCATGGTATTGCGCACCTGGACGGTGAGCGACAGCTGCGGCAATACTGCGAGCGCGGTTCAGCAAATCAGCGTGCAGGATACCCTGGCGCCTACGTTTACCGCTCCGGCGGATATCAGCATCGACAGCCTGCAGAAACTCGACGACCTGGCTGTCACCGGCATGGTCAGCAATGTTCAGGACAACTGCGGCATCCGCGATACCACTTACACCGATGACCGGAGCGGACTGACTGGCTGCACCGGCACTGTGCTGCGCACCTGGACGGTAACCGATTCCTGTGGCAATGCCACTTCCGCCGTACAGCAGATACAAGTACCGGATACCGAACCGCCAGTACTGACAGCGCCCGCCGATGTCATGGTCAGCTGCCTCGACAATATTGACGATCCGGAACTCGTCGGTGATCTATCCGGGGTCAGCGACAACGCAGGGGTGGCGGATACCACCGTGATGCTGGATCTCAGCAGTTTTAACAACTGCACCGGCGACGTGCGGCGGATCTGGACCGTGACCGACAGTTGTGGTAATAGTGCTACGGCGATACAGTCCATTACGGTCCGGGACAGCATCGCCCCTACCTTTGTTGCCCCCTTCCAGGTTACCATCGAATGCAAGGAGGATCTGGATAATCTGGATGTTACGGGCCAGGTGCTCTTTGTGAGTGACAACTGCGGTATTCAGGACACCACCTACCGCGATTCGATCACCCAGGTATCCAGCTGTGTACTGACGGTTCAGCGATTCTGGACGGTTCGCGATGAATGCGGCAATAAGGCGACCAAGATGCAGCGCATACAGGTTGCCGATACGCAGGCGCCCACCTTCAATCCGCCTCCGGAAGCCCGGGTAAGTGCTTCGCAGCTGCAGAACCTCGCTGCGACGGGGACCGTGCTCAACGTAGTCGAAAACTGCCTCGTGGCCGATACTACCTATTCCGATACCTTTATCCGGGAGGCGACCTGTGACTCGGAGGGCTGGATCGTCCGCACCTGGACCGTGACCGATGCCTGCGGCAACTTCAATCTGGCCAGCCAGGATATTTTCTACACCCTCGACATTCCCGAAGCCGATGCCGGATCGGATAAGCAGATCAGCTGCCAGGAGCCCGCCGTCGAGCTCGACGGCTCCGGTTCTTCGCTCGGCGGGGGTTATGAGTATCAGTGGACGACGCAGACTGGGAATATCGTCTCCGGTGCTTCCTCGCCCTTGCCCATCGTCAATGCGCCCGGCAGTTACACGCTGCTTGTCCGGGATACCGGGAACGGATGTACGAGTACCGATGAAGTGATCGTCACCCAGCAGAATGACCTGGAGCCCAATGTGACCAGCAGCACCGACGTGACCTGTCACAGCGCCCGCAACGGCAGCATCAGCATCGATCCGCAGGGAGGGAATCCGCCTTACACGGTCAGTTGGTCGAATGGCGAAAACACCCTGAACCTGAGCCGCCTGTCTGCCGGGCAGTATACGGTGACCGTTACGGACGAAGGCAATTGCCAGGCGACGACCGCGGTCGTCATCAGCGAGCCGCCGGCATTGGAGGCTTCGGTCGAGGTGACCCGTGGATCCAGCTGTATCAGCACCGATGGCACGGGCAGGGCCACGCTGGAGGTCAGCGGCGGCATTCCGTCTTACACCTTTGACTGGGACAATGGCGATACCACCCAGTCGGCATCAGGGCTCACCACGGGTAGTCATATGGTCACCGTACGTGATGCCAATGGATGTGCCCTGACGCTGAACTTTACGGTGGGGCTGGAGATTCCGGAAGTGATGATGACTCCGCTGCCCGATCTTTGTGAAGGAGATACTCCGCTGACCCTGAGCGGCGGCAGCCCGGCCGGCGGCGCCTTCCTGGGGACAGGCGTGGTAAACGGCCGCTTCGATCCGGCGCTTGCCGGTACGGGAACGCATACTGTCCGCTACGCCTATACCGCGCCCAACGGCTGCAGCGATACAGCCAACACACGCCTGACGGTTAATCCGCTGCCGGTGCTGAGCGATATGGGATTCGATCCTGTTTGTATCAATCAGGATTCCGTGATCCTCGATTTTGTGCAACCGGCCGGAGGTGCCTACAGCGGCTCAGGCATCCGGGGTGGAGTGCTCTATCCCGCAGAGTCGGGTGGCGGAAGTTTTCCGGTGCTGTATAACTACCGTGATCCCGCTACCGGCTGTTCGAACAATCTGGCGACGCTCATCACCGTCAATCCGGCTGCCGAAGTAAACCTCGACATGCTGGCCTCTGACACGAGCCTTTGTGAAAATGAAATGCTGGAGCTGACGGCCTCCATCAGCAACGGCGGTCCGGACCCCCGCTTCAGCTGGATGATTAACGGACAGAATCAGGCCATCGACAGCTCTGTGCTGGAGATGCGTCTGCCGCCCGGACAATACACCGTGGAGGGCAGCTTTTCCTCCAGCCTTTCCTGTGTCACCGCCAGCACCGTATACGATACGCTGCGTATTACGGTGGATTCGGTAACGATAGCGGTGACAGCGCCGGACAGCGATACAGTTTGCACCAGTCAAATCAACTACCCGCTGGATGGCGCCATGCCGGCCGGCGGCGCCTTCTCCGGAGATTTTGTGCGCGATAGTATGTTCAAACCCGCCGAGGCCGGCGCCGGCGTCTATACGCTGACCTACACCGTCATCGATACCGTGACCGCCTGCCCGGTATCGGAAAGCTTCGACATCGTCGTGGAGGTATGCACCGATATATCGCTGCCGCCCTCCGTGCAGGAACTGAGCGTGTATCCCAACCCGGCACAGCATGCTTTCCGCGTAGATTTCGCGGGCGAGTCGGCCGGCCCCGTGCTCCTCGAATTGTGGGACAGCCAGGGCCGCCCCGTGCGGAGGCAAATGGTGCAGGAAGGCAGCAGCAGCTGGAGCGCCGAAGTGCCGGTGGCGGATTTGCCGAAAGGCATCTACCTGCTCAGCACCCGGGGCGAGGACTTTCAGGTGTGGCGCAGGATATTGGTGCAGTGAGGTGTGCTGTAAACTTAGCCCGGGTTATTCATGAGTTCTTCGTAATAGATTAATCCATGAATAATCCGGGTTAGGATTAGCGTTTCTCCCAATGCCTTTTTCTAAACAGGCTGAAAGCCGGCAGCATCAGGATGAGATTGAGCCCTTTGAAAATGGCCAGCCCTTCCACCTTGTTGCGAGCGAAAGTAGCCAGAATGAGGGCGATGCGGAGGATATAGTCATTGAAGGAGCGGCAGTGGACCACCAGCGCCAGGCCGAGCAAAGTGAACAGGGAAGCGCTCAGGCCGATACCGGTGATGAAGTAGCCGTAATTAAAGCCCCAGCCGAAGCCGGCGACCGCCATGGCCAGGGCCGAGAGGGTAGCCAGCAAAGACAGACTGATGGTTTTGGACCAGACATAGTGGGCCGGAGGAAGCGGTACTACCGCAAGCGCCTGCAGTGTATTTTCCGAGCGCTCCATCAGATAAAGAGCGCCGATAAACAGCATACCCAGCCCGGCCGGATCGTTGAAGATCAGAACGACGAGCAGGGGAACCTGGTCACTCAGGGAGAAATACAGAAATGACAGCACGTACAGCAGCGTGATGACGATGGCGGCGGTATAAATCTGGTACCGCTGCTGGCGCAGCATATCCCACTGTATGGCGATCCATAGTTTTTTCATCTCCATTCCTTTAATTCGATCCAGTGCTATCCAGCCGTTTGCCGGTTACTTTGATGAAGATATCGTCCAGGGTGGCTTCCTCAGTGTGGATGGTTTCGATGTTCTCCTCACGCAGCAGGCGCAGGAACTCCGGGTTGTCGCCGAGCCCGTCGAGCGGGAATTCCCGGCTTGCGATCTGGCCGTTGTGGTACTCCAC
>CAZWDL010000197.1:0-1061 GCA_964632995.1 uncultured Saprospiraceae bacterium | reverse complement strand
TGGGGCTGTCGATCAGTTCGATGCGGCCGTCGGCGAGGAAAGCGATGCGATCGCAGAGCTGATCGGCGTCCTGCATGTGGTGGGTGGTGAGAAAAATAGTTTTGCCCCGGGCTTTCAGGTCGAGGATGATATTCTTCAGCAGGCGGGCGTTGCCGGGATCCAGGCCGGCGGTAGGCTCATCGAAAAACAGCAGTTCGGGATCGTGCATGATGGCGCGCAGGAAGTTGAGCCGCATCTTCATGCCTTTGGAAAAATCGCTGACGCGTTTGCGGGCGTGATTTTCCAGACCGACCATAGCCAGCAGTTCTGCCGGTTTTTGCACCGGCCGGTCGTAGAAGGAGCCGAAGAAACGCAGGTTTTCCTCCGCGCTGAGTTTGTGGTAGTGGTTGGGCAGCTCGAAGCCGACACCGATGTGGTTGTAGTATTTGACACCCCACCCTTTCAGTGTTTTGCCCAATACGCTGACCTGGCCTTCAAAATCACCGAGTAGCCTGGTCAGCACCTTTTGCGTCGTGCTTTTGCCGGCGCCGCCGGGGCCGAGGAAGCCAAATATCTCGCCGGGCTGTACCTGAAAGCTGATTTCCTTTACCGTAGGCGCGGTCTGACCGGGATAGGTATACAGGAGGTTTTGAACGTCAATCATCGAAAAGGTTTCCGGCAAAGATACTTCCCTTTACTTCCCGGCGCTAAGCAGTTAATCGAAAAGACCGTCGGAAGTCGTATCAAAGTCGGAAATCGGAAGGCGGAAGGCGTATCAAAGTCGGAAGTCGGAAAGCGGAAGGCGGAAGAAAGTCGGAAGTCGGAAGTCGGAAGTCGGAAGAAAGTCGGAAGTCGGAAAGCGGAAGTCGGAAGAAAGTCGGAAGGCGGAAGGCGTATCAAAGTCGGAAGTCGGAAGGCGGAAAGCGGAAGGCGTATCAAAGTCGGAAATCGGAAGTTGGAAGGCGTATCAAAGTCGGAAGTCGGAAAGCGGAAGTCGGAAGAAAGTCGGAAAGCGGAAGGCGGAAGAAAGTCGGAAGTCGGACGGTCCTTTCGCGTAAGAAAGGAACAAGTTCATTGACATA
>CAZWDL010000196.1:0-8348 GCA_964632995.1 uncultured Saprospiraceae bacterium | reverse complement strand
GTCCTCAGCGCCATCGCCGACGCCTTCCGGCCGGCCAACTACGCCTCGGTGGCCGTTTACAGCCGGCGCGCCAACCGCACGCGCTCCTACTCGCTGCTGCGCCTGGCCGTCAATCTGGGCTTCTCGGTGGGGCCGGCGCTGGGCGGCTGGGCAGCGCACTGGCTGGGCTACGACTGGCTGTTCTGGATCGACGGCATTACCTGTATGGGCGCCGCGTTGCTCTTCCGCGCCACGCTGCAGCAAAAGGAGGAGGTACTGGAAGAAGACGACCCCGCAACCGTGCAGATTCCAAAATCAGATTCCGCTTACCGCGACCGGATCTTTCTCGTCTTTATCGCTTTCGTCACCTTTGTGGCCATCGCCTTCATGCAGTTTTTCTCTACCATCCCCGTATTTTACAAGGAGTACTTCGATTTCAGCGAAGGGCGCATCGGCACGCTGCTGGCGCTGAACGGATTGCTGGTGGCATTATTCGAAATGCCGGTGGTCTACCGGCTGGAGGGGCGGGTGAAAAAGCTGCCGCTGGTCGCTGCCGGCGCTGTACTAGTGGGTCTTTCTTATATCTCCTATATCACTTTCAGCTACTGGAGCGGTGTTGCTTTCCTGGCAGTCACCTTGCTCACCTTCGGTGAAATCCTGAGCATGCCCTTCGCCAACGCGCTGGCCATCGACCGCTCTACGCCCCGCACCCGCGGGCAGTATATGGCGCTGTACACCATGACCTACTCGGTAGCGCTGGTCATTGCCCCGACGGCAGGGCTGCAGATCGCCGAAATTTTTGGTTTTCCGGTGCTGATGCTGGGGCTCGCCGGATTGTGTTTCGCGGCGTTTTTCGGGTTTTTATCTTTGAGAAGAAAGATGGAAAGATAATTTCATTATCTCTGAATTTCTCTTCGGTAACTCATTCCCTCAATTTACTCGTATTTGTAGAACACCCGCCAAGGTAACCCGGAAGTCTTTTTATACTAAAAAATTTCCTCTGCCAAGCTTTCCGCAATTTCCAATTTACAAATTCATTTCAGCCGAACTTCCCCTCTACCCTATCGTTAAGAAATTGACTTTCAAAAACTATTGATGAACAAGACACTAATGACACCGTTTCATTATTGTATTTTCAAACTATTTAATAAAAACTGAAAGTAAAATGGCAAACGACACCACTAATTGGCCCGAACTGGCGGCCGGACTATACGATAAACTCACCGGCCGTAATGCTGAAATCACTTACGAATTTGAAGACTTCGAACTGCACGTGCCCAGCAGCGCCTCCGACAATGCCGACCACGCCCAGTGGAAGATGAACGGAACGCTGAAAATCCGCACGCAGGATCGCAATAAAAGCTAAAGTCATCATCCGACCGATATCCACTTTCCAGAAGACGGAAAGTGGATATTTTTAATCCCATAACTTAAAACACAAAATTTGAACCCGGTCAAAGTTCTACGAAATATCGATTACAGGGTCCGCCTGGAATGTGAATGTCCTTACGGAGAAATGTATATCTTCAAAACTGCGGACACCGCTCCGCTCATGATTGATTTTACCGACGGGAAAACTTTCCGTTATTTCCTGCGCACGCTATCCGCCGGAGGCCTATCCCCTTTTA
Source organism: uncultured Saprospiraceae bacterium (assembly GCA_964632995.1). Lineage (GTDB taxonomy): Bacteria > Bacteroidota > Bacteroidia > Chitinophagales > Saprospiraceae > CAZWDL01. The sequence continues at coordinate 6,741 of CAZWDL010000196.1, read as the reverse complement.
CGCTCCGCAAACTGCCTAATTGGTTCCAACAGAGTAGTAAGCTGTTAAGCGTTCGGATCGGGAATAAGACAATCATTCGCATCGGGCCAAATAAAAAGCACGTCAACTACAGGACGATCCTGACGCATATTGCCCGTTTGAAGCTCGGTGTTTAGCAGATGCTCTGTGACAGCCGGACTACTGCATTCAACTATTCTTCCTTCCGGAAATTTTAAATTTTCATCCCCCTCTTTCTTTTCAGCCTTCGGCGAGAAACAACTTTTCATTCCATTTACCAGATACGCCAGATCCCATAAATGCCTACCATCAGGATAGCGGCTGCACTGATCCATAAAGCCAGATCGTACCACCAGTGCGGTTTAAGTTCCGCCGGCAGACGGCTATACCGGAAATGAATCGCGACGTATACAACCAGAAAGAGAATAACCGAACCGATCACCCCGCCAGTCAGCACCATAAACACGGGTAATTTGATCAGCAAAAAAGTCAGCGCCCAGGCGAAGGGAAAGAACCAGGCCAATATTGCCATTGTTTTCCGCCGTTGCTGCTGATCGGCAAAATCGATCCAGCCGATGTGGCCGAAAGCATCAGTGAATACGCGGATCCAGGAAGCCAGCGCCGCGAAGAGGGTAGAGAATAGCACGATAAAGGCCCCCACCAGAAAGAAGGAGCGGGCCCAGGGGCCGAAGGATTCCGTATATATGGCGGAAAGCACTTCTATAGTTTCATTGCCCTCCGGCATGACGCCGTTACGGTGCAGGATAGCCGCCCCCAGCAGGTAAAAGGCAGCCGTAACAAGAGTATACACCAGCATGGAAAGCAAGGCATCGAGATACATCACCCGTATCCAGCCTTTACTGCGGGCGACCCAGTCCGGATCGTCCCGGCGCAGGCCTGTTTTGGCGGCATAGCCTTTCTCGATACACCAGTAATTGTAGTAAATGATCTCGTCGCCCCCCACGCCGGTGATGCCGAAAGCGCCAATGGCCACCCCTACCGTTGCTGCAGGCAGATCAAAGCTCAGCCCACTCGCCACCTCCTCCCACTGTACGGCATAAGGCGTGTATTGCAGAAAAATCAGACAGGCCAGGGTGAAGAGCGTGAACAGGCCGATCATGGTCAGCGACATACCCTCGACAAAGCGGTAGTAGCCGTGGAAGGTCATCAGGGCGACCACCGTGGCAACGGCAAACGCCAGCAGCACGATAGACAGCTCCGGAAAAGCACTACGCAGCACAAGGGCTACGCCACCCACAATTCCTCCCACCTGCAGCAGTTTAAAACTCATGAGGAACAGCCAGGTCCAGATCGTCCAGTGAGCCCGGCCAAGCTTTTTTCCCGGCAGCTGGTTGAAGGCCGCCATGACCGTCTCCCCGCTGTGGATGGCGTGCTTGCCGAACTCCAGCTGTATGGCTACCTTCACCAGGCAGCTGACCAGGATCACCCAGAAGGTAACGAAACCGGCCCTGGCGCCCAGCGTGGTGGTGGCGATAAGTTCCCCCGAACCTACGATGGCGGCGGAGAGGATAAAGCCGGGACCCAGCTGCCGCAGCTTACCACCGAGGGTTACAGGCGGATTCGCGATATTTTCATCGGAAAGGACATAAGGATCCTGTAGAGTGACTTCCTTTTCGGTCATAGGTGCTGAGTTTTGAACAGTGGCGCCGGACTAATCCTGAAAAATTAGCAAATATTTTTCACCTTTGCCCCAAATGAGGTTAGCTGAGAGCATGTTTAAAATTTCATCCATTTGGAACTCGAAAACGAAATTTAAACATGCACTAAGAAAACAAGATAGAACACCGTGACGGCACCCTTAATCGGTACGGACATAGAAAGAGCAATAGAATTGCTTCGCGCGAACGAGCTGGTGGCTATCCCAACAGAGACGGTCTACGGCCTGGCGGGCAATGCTTTTAGTGATGTGGCCGTCGCCAAAATATTCGCCGCGAAAAATCGCCCGGCTTTTGACCCGCTGATCGTGCATACCAGCCATTACGAACGGATTACTGAATTGGTGCTGCATATCCCATCGCCGGCCCAAAAGCTGGCCGCCGCTTTTATGCCCGGCCCAATAACGCTGCTGTTGCCTAAACGGGAGCGCATTCCCGATATCGTCACCGCCGGCTCGACTATTGTAGCCGTTCGCGTACCTGACCACCCCCTGACGCTGCAATTACTGCGGGCGCTGGATTTTCCACTGGCCGCTCCCAGTGCCAACCCCTTCGGCTATATCAGCCCCACCCGCGCCGGGCACGTCGCCCGGCAGTTAGGAGATCGCATCAGCTACATCCTCGATGGCGGACCTTGCGCAGTGGGCCTGGAGAGTACAATCGTCGGCTTCCCCGAAGGACAGCCCACCGTTTTTCGAAAAGGCGGCATCGCGGTAGAAGATATCGAAGCGCAAATTGGCCCCGTACAGGTGCGGGAGCACTCCAGCTCCAACCCCCAGGCGCCAGGCATGCTCAAGAGCCACTACGCACCGGGGGCGCCTATACTGCTGGGAGATATTCCACAACTATTGGAGCAACACGCCGGAAAACGCATCGGGTTACTCACTTTTCAAAACCAGTACAGGGAAGTGCCGGAGGAACACCAGGTCGTCTTGTCATCCGCCGGAGACCTGACCGAAGCGGCCCGGCATCTTTTTTCCGGACTCCGCTACCTGGATCAGTTGCCGCTGGATCTGATCATCGCCGAACCGGTACCGGAACGAGGCCTGGGTCGGGCCATCAACGACCGCCTTCGCCGGGCGGCGGCAACTGGCTAAGCTGTAATTTTAACGATTCCTTATCAACATAAGATTAAATTTGAGGTTTTTCTTATAGTTCTTTACAATTCTCTACAAAACCACTTCCATCTGAAATGACTAAAAGACTACTGCTCCTGTTTGGAACGCTCGCACTGACCGTACTTACGCTACAAGCGCAAAGTATGACATCGAAGCGTCTTAGCCCTCCCGCCAAAGCCACTGCCAACATTGACGACCTCCAGATCGACATCGAGTACAGCCAACCCGGCGTCAAGGGACGCACCATTTGGGGCGTACTGGTGCCTTACGGCAAAGTATGGCGCACCGGCGCCAACGAAGCCACCACCTTCACCGTCAATAACGATGTGCTGATCGAAGGCCGGCCGCTGCCCGCCGGCAGATATGCCCTCTTCTCCGTGCCCGGCAAAGAAAAATGGACCATCATATTCAACAAGGAAGCTGATCAGTGGGGCGCCTACAACTACAGCAAAGAAGCTGATGTACTGCGGGTTGAAGTCCCCAACCTGGACACTGAGTTTACCGAACGCATGACTTTCAATATCGAAACCCAAGACGATAACAGTTCCAGCGTATTCCTGAAGTGGGGTGACCGCGGCTTCTTCTTTGTGATAAAAGCAGCAGGACAACCCTGAGTACAGGAAAGTAAAGGTTCATAAAACGTTGCGGTTCTATTCTCTACCTGGGTTCCTACGGCCAGACATCCGCTGCTTTGCCCGTCTACCGGATCTACGGCACAAATCCTGACGTATCAGGACACAAATTGATAAATATTTTGGTACTTTTACAGCGCACCTTAATATCGATAAAGCCTATGAATCTTAGGATTTTCGCATTCTTACTGGCAGGTATCGGCCTGCTCACAGGCTGCCAGGAAGACCAAAGTGATAAAAAAGAAGAACTCCTCCTCGGCCGCTGGGAAATTCAGCAGGCCTACCGCAATGGAAAAACGACCGAATCGCTTGAAGAACTTTACTTCGAGTTCTATCAGGATGGAAAAATGAAAACCAATCTGCTGGGCGCTACCGAAACGGCCTCCTACGAGCTGGAGGACGGCAAACTTCTGCAGCTGGACAGCCAGATGGATATCAATTACAATATCCAGGAGCTCAACGACTCCCTCCTTGTGATGACTACGCAATTGCGCGACTACGATTTTCGCTTTCGCCTGAGACGGAGCATTCAGGAAAAATGAAGGGAAAGCCGGAACAGGAAATACGCACCACCAAAACAATCCAAGTTCTCCCATGACCCGCATCATCGTCGGTTCTGCCAATCCGGTTAAGGTACAGTCTGTTCACCGGGCATTTCAAGCGGCTTTATCCGGGCCTTTTGATGTGCAGGGCCTTCACGTTCCCAGTGGGGTTTCCAAACAGCCGTTGACCGATACCTCCACGCTGCAGGGCGCCGTTAACCGCGCCAAACGGGCCAGGGAACAGCAACCCGGCGCCGATTTCTGGGTAGGCATCGAAGGAGGCGTCGAACGCTACAACGGCGCCTTCGAAGCCTTTGGCTGGGTCTACATCCTTCATCCGGAACGCTCCAGCAGCGCCCGCAGCGCCACCTTCCCTCTGCCCGCTTCTCTTCAGCAACGACTGGCGGAAGGCGAAGAACTGGGCCCCCTCATTGATGAGCTGTTCGGCGTACATAATGTCAAACAAAGGGGCGGCGCCGTCGGCATGCTCTCCCGCGAGCTCGTCAGCCGGGAAGCGCTGTACCGGCAGCCGCTCATCCTGGCGCTTATCCCCTTTATGCAACCGGAGCTGTTCTGAAGTCGGAAGCCGGAAATGGAAAGTCGGAAAGTTTACCCAAGCACCTGAAAGGTCGGCGGGAAGAACCGTAAACAGTTTCCAATAGTAGATTTCCTGCAGAAGGCGGTAGAAATTTATCCCTGTTCTACCGGGAATAATTTTCCTTGGCAAAAATATTTTTCTTTGAGTTGAATACCTGACTGAACTAAAGCGCATGACTAAATCCTATCTGCCGGAAATTTTCCTTGGTGAATTCCTGCTGTACCTGATCCTCTGGCTGTGGAATGACTACCTGGCTACCCTGATCAGCCTCGTCTTCGCCGGTATCTTCATACTCATTCTCCTCATCTCCCTGATCGTGGAATGGGTGGAGCGCTCTAACGTGCCCGCCTGGTATTACCGGTTTATGTCTATATCTATTCTCGCTCCCCTGGCTGCAACGCTGATCTACCTGTTGATCAACGGTGGGCTCAACTGGATGAACGGAAGTTGAGAGGGTTCGACCTCGCTCCGGATGGTTCCGTGTTTGTTCTGCAATCACTCTGTTGCTCCCCTCCCTTGAGCGCAGATTACCTGCCTTAATCCAATACTGTCGACTCCTCGGATTTTCAATTAACCTCCAACCCATTTCTCATTTTCAATGCGTCACCGCGCTATACCGCTCCACAAATTGCTTCATCTCGTCCACCATAACCGGGCTGCCGATGGCGATCGTGGCGCGTTGGTGCAGATGCTTTACTTTCATCTCCAGGATGCTTTCCAACTGGCAGGTAATGGCTTTACCGCCCGCCTGTTCTACGATGAAGGCCAAGGGGTTGCATTCGTATACCAGGCGCAGTTTGCCGTGCGGGTACTTGCGCGTGTTGGGATACAGAAAAATGCCGCCCTGAAAGAGGATACGGTGAATATCGGACACCATGGAGCCGATATAGCGCAGGCGCAGGTTCATATCCGAACACTGATCGATATAGCGCCGCATTTCCACGTCGAACTTCAGGTAATAACCCTGATTGACGGAGTAGTAGCGACCGCGTTCCGGAATCCGGATATCGCGGTGGGAGAGGCAGAATTCACCGATGGAAGGATCGAGGGTGAAGCCGTTGACGCCCCTGCCGGTTGAGTAGACCAGCAAGGTGGAGGTCCCGTAGAGGACGTAGCCGGCGGCGACGAGTTCAGTGCCGGGCTGCAGAAAGTCTTCCAAGCGGCAGGCACCGGCCGGATCGCTAACGCGCCGGAAAATCCCGAATATTGTTCCCACCGACACATTGACATCAATATTGGAGGAACCGTCGAGTGGGTCAAAGACAACGACGTACTTAGAGGTTTTGGAAGCCACCGACCGGATGGGAATGAAATCCTCGTTTTCTTCCGAGGCGATACCGCAACACTCACCGCTGTTTTTTAAACCTTCGATCAACTTATCATTTGCATAGAGATCCAGTTTTTTAACGGAATCCCCCGATCTGTTCTCCGCGCCGGCTTCGCCGAGGATATTCACTAACCCCGCCTTGTTGACCTCGCGGTTGACGATCTTGGCGGCGACGCCGATATCGCGCAGCAAACCCGTTAGTTCTCCCGATGCGTAGGGGAAGTCTTTTTGTCGTCGAATGATAAATTCATCTAAGGTTACAATCCGGCTCATGGTGGCTCAGGTTTTCGGTAAAAAGTTAGGGGCTGGAAAAATACGCCATAGGCTACTATCAAAAGTAAGTAAATCCGGCACAAAAGGCCACCTGAACTTTTACGGAAAATTTTCTATTTTTGTGCTACTGCAACTAATCGGCTGTTCAGCGGTTTAGAAAGTATCCGGACAGAATTATTTTACCATTAGATTGAGATGGATTTTTGGCTTGGACGAGGCAAAAAACGCAGGCATAGCCCAGCTATAGCGTCCAGCTTTTAATAAAAAAGCGGGATCAACGAAGGATAAGCCAAAAAGCCCCTGGAAAACTTAACCCGGATTATTCATGGGGTCTTCGTCATGAGAGGCCAAAGTGGTTGTCAGGCTTGGGCTCCCGCCCAGACGGGCAGGCACGAATGAGGCGCGCAGCCGTATCCCCAGATACGGTGAGCACCGAATGAGGAGGACGCCCAAGAATGGCGGGCAATTTGGCATCGTAATAGATGAATCCATGAATAATCCGGGTTAAATTAATTGTGTCCGGGTACTTAGAGGCTGTTTCATTTAAGTGTTCAGAATTTATTATAGGCTATTTTTTT
>CAZWDL010000195.1:0-8383 GCA_964632995.1 uncultured Saprospiraceae bacterium | reverse complement strand
CAACTCGAAATATTACCGAAATTTGAAATCAGCCTGGTTCGGTGAATAATCCGGGTTAGGTTTTTCAAGAAAGGTTATTAATTCTAATATTTCATTGTTAATTTTATTGATTTTGTGTTCATAGTTATCGTCAGTTATCGTTCCACGAAGTTTATGTTTTCTTAGCCTGTTGAATCTTGCGACAAGTAATAAAGCATAAATATTAGATGGTATTATAGTGAGTTTTGCATAAGCGGACAGATGATTCATTGCTTTTTCTGTTTCCCCTTTAGATATTAGCTGTTTTATTACTTCAAGGTCCATAAATTTTAAATATATGTGAATAAATCTCTATCAAAGCGAGGTTTTCTATTGTTCAACTCTCGGCTTTATTTTCTCGCCAGGTAAAGTATTTTAAATGTACCTTCCCTAAACTAAACCGAACGATAAGTTGCCTGAAAATGCTTTTATTTCTTTTCTAACCACTCATGAATTTTTATCGTTAATATATTAGTTTTTAATGGTTCTTTGGTTTTTTTTAAAAAAAAAACAAAGAAATAAGTTTATGCGGCTAAATAACATTCATCGTAACTATTTAACTTGGGGTCCTAACAGGAAGTAATCCAATCCATTCTCCAATTCCGCGACGCCCGCGACTGGGCGCAGTATCATACGGGAAAGGACATAGCCATGTGTCTGAATGTGGAAGCCGGGGAGCTGCTGGAGCTTTTCCTCTGGAAGCAGGATCCGGATGAAGTGAACCGGGAGCAGCTCCGCGACGAACTGGCGGATGTCTTCTATTCTGCCTTCCTGCTGGCGGCGCATTACGAGCTGGATGTGCGGGAGATTGTACTGGAGAAACTGGAGAAGAATAAGGAGAAGTATCCTGTTGATAAGGCGCGGGGGCGGAATGAGAAGTACGATGCGTTGTGATGGTACACTGATTGGTTATGATCTTTTATGATTGTCGAGCAGTAAACCCAGGAGTTCCTGGGAAAGGACCTCCTGGAGTGCAAGGCAGGCATCCCGGCCATCCTTCCATCCCGATCATCCCGGTTCAGGCAACTGCGTAAGCGCGGTGACCAGCAGAGAGGAGGCGCTCTGGAAAGCGCCGCCTCTCGTGTCGGGCGGCGCCTTCCAGGGCGCCTCGCGACTACACGTTAGTTTTGTCCACTACCAACCCGGTTTTCACCTTAAAATTTCCCTCTTCCCGCACCGCCAGCAGCAGTGCTCCCTCTCGAAAGAACTCATACTCATCATCCTCATCCAGATCGGGTTCGGTGAGGGTAAATAGGGCAGCCTGTTCATCTTGGCGCATCCATTCCAGTCGTGCCTGTACCGGCGCCCAGCCGCCGAACCATTCGCCGCTGGAGAGGGCTTTGACGTATACTGTGATTTCTTGTCCGGTTTCCATTATTTGAAGTTATAGGGAGCGACCTGCCAGATGAGGCAATCTAAGAAATCGACAACTATCCAATTGCCTTGCCGGTCGTAGATTTTAGTGTAAGTTACGCCTTTTTCGGGATGCGTATATGGTTCCCGTCGGCCGTTTTTTAGCATGTCTTTTATTTTTTCCATCGTAAAACCCCGCTTGCGAAACTGCTTGCGCCAGGCTGACAGCTTTTTGTAGGGCAATAGCTGCAGGCGCTGGCAGGGATCGTTTTGATTGGGATCAGGATGATCGAAGCCGGAATTGTAGGCCTCGGTGAGTTCGGTCAGTTGTTGATCCGTCAGCTCGATAGCTATCTCGGGTGGGGGAGAGGTATGGAGTATTCCGCTTAGGTGGAAGTCTGGAGGAGGTTCTGTTGTCCGGTTGGCGCCGATCCATAGGAAAAACAGACAGGTTACTGAAGCCAATAATAGAAAAAACAATTGCTGTCGACCGGAAGCGTGGGGGCTGGATGCTTGCATAGAAATCGGTTTTGATTAAGGTTGCGTACAAGATAAGCGTTTTTTTTAAAAATGATACTTATAGTCCGTAGACTTATAGTCTTCATTGCCTGATTTTTCCCGAAAACGGAAAATTGATGGCTTATACCGAAGAAGAAAAGGCGATACTCCGGCAAGTGGGCGCCGCCATACGGGAAAAACGTAAGCAGAAAGGCCTCTCACAGGAAGCGCTGGCTTTCGAAGCCGAACTGGATCGCACCTACATCGGATCGGTGGAAAGGGGGGAGCGGAATATTTCGGTGCTGAACCTGGTGCGGATTGCGGGGGCGCTGGGGACGACGGTGGGAGGGATAGTACACTGATCAATTATGATCTTATATGATTCCTTATGATTTTCAAGCGGTAACCCAGGAGGTTCTGGGAAAGGACCTCTTGACGGGGGAGGGCATCCCGGCCATCCTTCCATCGAGGTAATCCCGGTTCAGACAACTGCGTAAGCGCGGCGGCCCTGCTCAGTGGTAGTAGAAAAGGGAGACTTTGGTGAGGAGCAAGGGCAAGCAGAGAGGAGTCGCCCTCAAAGGCGCCGCCTTTCGCGTCGGGCGGCGCCTTCCAGGGCGCCTCACGACTACACGTTAGTTTTGTCCTTCATTACTGGGAAAGAGCTTTGACGTATACCGTGGTTTCTTGTCCGGTTTCCATTACTTGGAGTTGTGAGCTATTAGTAGAAAGCTGACTCCATCATTTTCATCTCCTCTTCAAGCGCATTTCCCCGGTCTCGTTTCAAATCTTTTTGAGCAGTCCGATAAGCCTTTAATTCTTTAGGAAAAACAGACACCATGCTGTTTTATTTCGTATTTTTGATTGAAACTAGTAAAAAAAAGAAATAAAAAGGTATGATTATTGAGTTTAGCGTAGAAAACTTCCGCTCTTTCCGGGACAGGCAAATCCTGTCGATGGTGCCGGATTCAGGGAAGAAGGAGGAGCCAGGCAACATTCAGATGGTTTCTCCTAAGGTTAAATTGCTCAAATCAGCAGTGGTATACGGAGCAAATGCATCGGGGAAAAGCAATTTGATGAAGGCTTTTCAGGTGCTGCGTACGCTGGTGCTCACTTCCGCCGACCGGGCGCCCGGCGAGGCGCTGGATGGTTATGATCCTTTTTTGTTCAATCCCGATACTAAGACAGCGCCAACGATATTTGAACTGGACTTTCTGCTTAGGAAGGTCCGCTACCGTTATCTCATTGCTTTTCGGGAGCAAGAGGTTGTGGAGGAGCAATTGCTGTTTTATCCGGAGGGTAGGGAATCGAGGTTATTCCGCCGGGTCGGGCAGGAATTTGAATTTGGGGACTATCTGAAGGGACAAAAAGCGGTGGTGTCCAAATTGACGGGACCGAATCAGCTTTTTCTTTCCAAGGCGGCGCGCAATAACATGCAGCAACTGGTGGAAGTATATCAGTTTTTCGTCAGAGATTACATGCCAATCCCGTTTTTGGACAGTTGGATGGACAGTTATTACGAGGATAGAATAGTCAAGGAGCTGATCAAGAGGAAAGGAAATGCTCGGTTTATTGAAAATTTCAAAGCCTTGCTTCGGAGCTTCGATACCGGTATACTGGATTTCAAGATTGACCGCAGAAAAGGGCTTGATTTTATCCATAACAGGGATTATGAAGTATCCGTAGAACATGCGGTATTTGATGATGAAGGAAACCGGAAAGGTAGCCTGTTTCATCCTTTGGAAGAAGAGTCGACCGGTACGCAGAAACTATTTGTTCTGGGTGGTCTGATTCTCAGGGCCTTGATGAATGGGAGAGTCATACTGATCGATGAGTTTGAGCGTAGTTTACATCCCTTGATGAGTAGCTATCTTATCCAGCTATTCCACGATCCAGAGATCAATGCCAAAGGAGCTCAGTTGATTCTCGCTACCCATGATACCAATTTGCTGACGGAAAATGAGCTGAGGCGCGATCAGATTTGGATCGTGGAAAAGGATCGAACCGGCGCCTCTGAGGTGTTTTCGCTGGCGGATATTTCCGGCATTACGAAAGGAGCGCCTTATGAAAAGTGGTACTTGTCGGGCCGGCTTGGTGGCGTACCCGGAATCAAACGTCTGGATTTTGAACTGAATTACGAGGCAGATGAGAAGGCGTAGGGAGAAGCAAAGGCAAGTCAGGCGGCGTATTCTGATAATGTGTGAAGGAGAAACAGAAAGAAATTACTTTCTGGGGATGAAGGAAGATGAGGATTACAAGCAGGCATTGTCTGCGGTCAATCCTCAGGTGATTAAGGCAAAAAATTCTACTCCGGGACAAGTACTCAAAGAGGCAATCGACCGGGCAGAAAAAGCGATAAGGGAAGGCAATCCTTATGACGATGTATGGCTAGTTTTCGATCATGACAACCATGAAAATCGAAAAACGGCATTTGACCAGGCAAAAAAAGAGGGTTTCACGTCGCTTTTTCAGCTATTGCATTTGAGACCTGGTTCTTGATGCATTTTGCGAAATTAGGTAGGGCGTTTAAAAACGCAGAAGAATTAATCAAAATATTGCGGAAGTATTATGCCAATTACGAGAAGGCTGGGCAGAATGATTTTAACAATTTAAAACAAAGATTAGAGACGGGAATAAGGAATGCAGAATGGTTGCGAATCCAGACAAGAGCTCTGGAGCAGCATCTGACCGATTATAATCCTTGGACGGATGTAGATTTGTTAGTGAAGGATTTACTGGAGTTGAAATGACCCTATTAGATGGGTTTTCCTGCGATGGGTGTCTAGAGGTTTAAGCGAAACCTATAAGGTCCTGGGAAAGGACCTCCTGGGGGATGGCAACCCCGGTTAAGACAATTGCGTAAGCGCGGCAACGAGCAGAGAGGAGGCGCCCTGAAAGGCGCCGCCTCTCGCGGGCACCCGGGCCCAGCCGCCGAACCATTCGTTATTGGAGAGGGGTTTGACTTATACTGTGGTTTCCTATCTGATGTCCGTTAATTGCAGAAGTTGTAGATAACAATTAGTAAAAAGGCTACTCTGTTATCCTGGTTTTTTTTCAATGATACTCCCTAAATCTCGCTCCAAGCCCTCGAAATCCTAGGGTGTTCCTTTTTTTCCTTATTCTTAAAATCTTCGCAACGGCGGCTACCGCTATACCCTGCCTTTGAATATCTCAATTATCTCTCCCCAGTGTGCTGAGTAGTCAAAATAACCGCTGGGTGCTGATTGGAAGGCTTTTGCCCAGGTGATGGCGTTATTGATCAGTTTTTTAGAAAAGATATTGTTGAGGAAGGAACTAGTGAAAAAATCAAACTGGTATCCTATATGCTGCCTCACTTCAGGGCCGTAATAGCCGGCGGGCTCTTCGATATGTTCCCAGTTCAGGTTGGTACCTTGTTCGACGATTCGCAGGCAGCTTAGTGCCGACAACAAATCCCCCGTCCCGCAAGAAACTTCGATCTTCTGTACATAGATCCCGATAATGTCCTTATCGATAAGATCCATAAGCTCGGTGATGTAATCGTCCGCGGTGGGATCCATTTCATATAAGATATCCCAGCGATATCGCTTGATCCTTTCCCGCATTCGGTTTGCTGCGGCATCCAGGGTATCCTGTTCTGCGGTGAGATCCCGTAGTGGTGGATTTATATATGCCTCAAAACTTGCACAAAGGGAGGCGTCCAGCGTAAACAATTGCCTTAGGAAAGATTCCTGCTGGTGGGGCGCGGCCAAAGCAAACACGTGGTCATAAAAATCGGCAAACGGTGATTGCGAAAACATGGTCTCTTATATTAGGTTTAATTCGCTTTCTGGAATGAGCATGGCCGGCGGCGATCCAGTTGCCTGTCGGTCGTAGCTGTTTTTCCAAGTGCAAAATAGGTCTTTCGCAGGACAGGGAGACTGTTCGCCGGCCGTTTTTGAGCAGTTAGCGTCAAACGAGAAGGCTATGGGACGAAAGCCCAAGACGAAGGGATCGCCCGGGTTTTGCTTTTTACGCGAAGCATCTGGCGCCTGGCCTCAATGATCTGATGATGCAGGAGGACGAGCGGTATGCTTTCCGGGAGCAGCGGGCAGTGCGGAGATGGTAGGCTGATAGGTTATGATCTTTCATGATTCCTTATGAATGTCGAGCAGTAAACCCAGGAGGTCCTGGGAAAGGACCTCCTGGGGGTGCAAGGCAGGCATCCCGGCCATCCTTCCATCCCGGTTCAGACATTTGCGTCAGCGCGGCAACGAGCAGAGCGGAGGCGCCCTTAAAGGCGCCGCCGCTCTTGTCGGGCGGCGCCTTCCAGGGCGCCTCACGACTTCACGTTAGTTTTGTCCACTACCAACCCGGTTGTCACCTTAAAACCTCCCTCTTCCCGCACCGCCAGCAGCAGTGCTTCTTCTTCAAAGAACTCATACTCATCATCCTCATCCAGATCGGGTTCGGTGAGGGTAAATAGGGCAGCCTGTTCATCTTGGCGCATCCATTCCAGTCGTGCCTGTACCGGCGCCCAGCCGCCGAACCATTCGCCGCTGGAGAGGGCTTTGACGTATATGGTTGTTTCTTGTCCGATTTCCATTATTTGAAGTTGTAAGGGGCCATTTGTTGGAAGGTTATTCCATTACCCTGATCTCCTCTTCAATAGCATTTTCGAAATCCCGTTTCAATCCTTCAAGATCATATTGTTCCACCTGCTCTTCCATTTGATCCAAGACTTGGAAAATCAATTCTTTATACAATTCCACGGCTTCCAAAAAATTGCTATTCAGGAGTGACTCTAAATTTACCTTTAGGCCGGCTTCCAGAGATTTAGTGTCCAGATCGTACATCAAGCAAGGTTGATGGAACTTGCTGTCGTAGTCCTGGTGAATGACCTCAATGATGATGGTTTCGATAGAGGGGCCGTACTTATTAGATTGATTGATGGCTTTACCGGCGGCGTATACGGTTTGCATGGCGTGTAGGGCGTAATCGGGTAAAGAGTGGTATTTTAAGTCTACCACTGGAGAGATGAAAAGTTTTGTTTGCTCCATGGTTCATTAAGTCTGTTTTTTCATCAATCGTTGTTCCAGCTTCTCCCGCCAGCCTTTAAAACCCATGCCTGGAATCCCAGGGTCCGTCTGTAGCCCCAGGAAAGCCAAAAGGCTACCCAGCAGGACAAATTGCCGGTCGGCGGAAGACGACTGGCATTGTTGTACCACATTGATATCCAGGGGAACTTCAATGACCAGCAGCTTTTCTTCGGGCAAGTATTCGAATAACCCTTCGTCGGGATGCGGAGAGGAATGGTAAGCACCTGGACAAAATTGGGTTACCATTATATTGAGATGGATTTTGGGCTTAGGCGAGGCGAAAAACGCAGACATAGCCTTAGCTATGGCGAGTATTTTCAACGAAGTATAAGCCCAAAAGCCGCTCAAGATAATATGTGATTTAATTTGTCTAGGTGCTTTAGCCTGGTAGCTGAGGGTGATCATTTCCAGGGCCGGGGGCAATGGAGCAGAGGTGTTTTCATTCAACAGTTTACTGACAGCTGCAACATCGACCTGGTCGTATAGTGCCGGCAGAATCAGTTTACGCACCCGCCAGGGACCGTTTTCGCCGGTGTAGGGACTGGCCCAGTAGGCGAGGACTTCCCGGACTTCGCTTTCCCGGACCTTTTTATGCTCCGGTTGAATCCCTCGTAGCCATTCTTCATTTGGAAGATCAACAGCGGGAAGGTATTGACTGATGGTTTGCAAAGCTGTTAAAAGGTCGTCATCCGGATGCAGTGACCAGTAGCAAAGCAGTTTTTTTGTTTCCGGATAAAAAATGAGTCTGTCCGGGAGATAACCCGTAGCCGGCCGGAAGTGGATGCTGGCGGCAGTCCAGTTTTCAGAAGGAGTCAGCTGCCGATTCAGTTGATCTTGAAACGACTTCGCAGTGCGCTGCTGGGCAGTGCTTAGGGTGGGAAGCGTTTTGAGTTGCAGGAAAAAGCTTGGCATAGGAATGCTTTGTATGCAAATTAAAGTGTTTACCTATAAATGTCAACTTTTTGATGATTGATTGTAGTTAATGCTATTCTCCAAATAAATATTTCATACTGAAGACGAAAAGATAATGCGTAGAAAAGTAGGCGCCGCCTTACGGGAAAAACGCAAGCAGAAAGGCCTCTCACAGGAAGCGCTGGCTTTCGAAGCCGGACTGGATCGCACCTACATCGGATCGGTAGAAAGGGGGGAGCGGAATATTTCGGTGCTGAATTTAGTACTCGAGGCACTGGTGCGGATTGCGGGGGCGTTGGGAGGGAGGTGGGAGGGATAGTACACTGATGGGTTATGATGGATTATGATTTATGGGAGGGAACCCAGGAGGTCCTTTCCCAGGACCTCCCGGGGAGCAGCACGCATCCTGGCCATCCATCCATCTCGGTCATCCCGGTTAAGACATTTGCGTCAGCGCGGCAACGAGCAGAGCGGAGGCGCCCTGGAAGGCGCCGCCTCTCTTGTCGGGCGGCGCCTTCCAGGGCGCCTCACGACTTCACGTTAGTTTT
>CAZWDL010000194.1:0-8705 GCA_964632995.1 uncultured Saprospiraceae bacterium | reverse complement strand
CCCTCTTAATCGATGCCGTTAGTCTGTATCTTAAAAAAAGGTCGTTGTAAGGCGCGGAGCAAACAGGTCAGCCGCGCTGACAGGTTGATGCACGCAGAGACGCGGAGATTAAAGAACAAATAGGACCATCCCGCAAACGCTGCGCCCTCTGCGTCTCCACTTCCCGCCTTTCCTGTCCGCGGGGCCGTCCTGCAAACGCTGCACCCTCTGCTGTGCATCTTTTTCCCCGCTCAGCGGTTTGCATGATAGCCCAGTAACGAAATAATAGTAAATTTGCCCCGCGAACCCGCAAAAAGCAAACCAGCAGCACTATGGCTGAAAGTAAAGACCAACAAGAACCCAAGCGGACCGAAATCAGCAAACTCGGCGAATTCGGGCTGATTGACCACCTGACGGAAAAGATCAGACTCCGGAATAAATCCTCGGTGAAGGGGGTCGGTGACGATGCAGCCGTGATCGATAACAAGGACTGGCTGACGGTAGTAACTTCCGATATGCTTCTTGAAGGCATCCACTTCGACCTGATGTATACCCCGCTGAAACACCTGGGATACAAATCCATCATTGCCAACCTCTCCGATGTTTACGCAATGAACGCCCATCCGCGGCAGGTCATCGTCTCCATCGGGATTTCCAACCGCTTTTCGGTGGAAGCTGTGACGGAGATCTATGAGGGCATCTACGCTGCCTGCGATTACTACGGGGTCGATCTGGTAGGCGGCGACACTACTTCTTCCAACAAGGGCCTGGTCATCAGCATTACTGCGATCGGGCAGGGAGAGGCCGGCAAGATCACTTACCGCGATACTGCCAGTGTTGGTGATCTCATCTGCATTACCGGCAATGTGGGCGCCGCCTATCTGGGCCTGCAACTGCTGGAACGGGAGAAGCAGATCTACCTGTCAGACCCCGGTGTGCAGCCCGATCTGGAAGAACAGGAATACATCATCGGGCGGCAGCTCAAACCCGAAGCCCGTAAGGATATGATTGAGGCTTTCGCCAAAAGCGACCTGCTGCCCACTGCCATGATCGATGTCTCCGACGGCGTTGCTTCCGAAGTTTTTCACATCTGCAAACAATCCGGCGTCGGCGCCTTCATCGAGGAAAGCGGCGTGCCGATTCACCCCGACGCTCAGATGATGGCCCTGAACTTTCAGCTGGACCCCATCACCTGCGCTCTCAGCGGCGGCGAAGATTACGAACTCCTCTTTACCGTAGATCCCAAAGACCTCGACAAAGTGAAATACCTGCCGGATATCTATATCATGGGGGAAATTGTGGAAGCTTCCGAAGGGGTGAAACTACACACCAAAGGTGGCAATATCCACGACCTTAAAGCCCAGGGCTGGCGGCATTTCGATCCTAATAAGAAACAACAGTAAGCTCATGAACGTGTCTAAATATATCATCGCACTGGCCCTGCTGATTGCTTTCACCGCCTGCAAAAGCGAGCAACAGCAGGAAGCGAGCGACGAATCGAGCCGCCCCCGAACCAGCAATGTGCCCGTTCCCGCCTTCAACCGGGACTCGGCCTATTTATACGTGGAAAAACAACTCACTTTCGGGCCACGCGTACCCAATTCCGAAGCGCATCAGGCTTGTAAAAGCTGGCTGGCGGAAAAATTCATAGCCTTCGATGCTAATGTCATCGAACAGGATTTTCAGGCAAAATCCTATACCGGCGAACAGCTCAACGGAACGAATATCATCGCTCAGTACAATCCGCAGGTCAACAAACGCATCCTGCTGGCCGCCCACTGGGATACGCGCTTCCTCGCCGACTCCCCGCTGAATACCAGCGATACCGAAGTGGCCGTCATGGGGGCCGATGACGGCGCCAGCGGCGTGGCCGTGCTCCTCGAAATCGCCCGCCACCTGTGGGAAAATCCAATCGATATCGGCGTCGATATCGTACTGTTCGACCTGGAAGACCAGGGCGAAAGCGGCGCGGAGAATGAAGAGTCCTGGGGGCTCGGCGCCCAGCATTGGTCGCGTAATCCGCACAAGCCCGGGTATAATGCCCAGTACGGCATTCTGCTGGATATGGTCGGCGCCAGTGATGCCCGCTTTCCCAAAGAATACTACTCCATGTACTTTGCGCCCGATATCGTCGACAAGGTGTGGAAGCTGGCGGAAAACATGGGCTACGGCAACTACTTCGTCCCCGCCGACGGCGGCGGCGTCACCGACGACCACTATTTCGTCAATACCATCGCCGGCATCAAAATGATCGATATCATTAACCGCCCCACCGGCTCCGAAACGGGCTTCGGCGAGCACTGGCATACCCAGAATGATAATATCGACATCATTAACAAACGGACCCTGGGGGCAGTAGGACAGGTGGTGCTGGCCGTGGTGTACCGGGAGAATAACCGAACCTTTTGAAGTCGGAAGTCGGAAGTCGGAAGTCGGAAGTCGGAAGTCCTGGTCGACCCGATCACGATCCATCACGAACGATGTTCCAAAAATTTTGTACCTTAACGAAGGTATGAATCGCCCATCATTCTAGTCCCAAAAACGAGATAATCCCTGAACGATATTTTCTTGTTAAGACTAGCAATGCATGTATGGCATCCGAAAAGTACATCAAGAACTATATCGACGGAACCCTCGTCCCCGCTGCCTCTCAGGATTATCTCGATACTTGCAATCCTGCGAACGGCAGGCCTTATGCCTATTTTCCCGATTCCAGTGAAAAAGATGTGGAGCGGGCGGTAGAGGCTGCCAGGCGAGCTTTCCCTTCCTGGTCAACCCTGGAACCCAAATGGCGTTTCCGGCTACTGATGCGTATTGCGGATATCATCGAGCAGGAGATGGAAGAATTCGCTACCGCCGAGGCCATCGATACGGGCAAACCGGTGGCTATGGCGAAGAGTGTCGATATTCCCCGCGCCCAGGCCAATTTTCGCTTCTATGCTTCAGCTATCCTCCACGAGCAGAGCCGGGCTTACCACAAGCCCGGTGAGTCCGTTCATTACGAAATGCGCCAGCCGGTTGGGGTAGTCGGTTGCCTCTCTCCCTGGAACCTGCCGCTGTATCTGTTGACCTCCAAAATAGCACCGGCGTTAGCCGCCGGCAACTGCGTGGTAGCCAAGACCTCGGAACTGGCGCCTATGACGGCCTTTTTGTTTTCGCGCGCCTGCGCGAGAGCAGGCCTCCCGGCAGGGGTGCTCAATGTGGTTCACGGCGCCTTCGACAAGGTGGGGGAGGCCATCATTCAGCATCCCGCTATCCGGGCGCTGGCCTTTACCGGCGATCACAAGCACGGCAAGGCTATCTACCAGCAGGCTGCCGGGCAGTTCAAAAAGATATCGATGCAGCTGGGTGGGAAAAATCCGAACATTATTTTCAGCGATTGCGACTTCGATCAGATGATGGTCGGCACGCTGCGCTCTTCTTTTTCCAACAACGGCCAGATCGGCTTCGCCGCCTCCCGCATATACGTACAGCGCCCTGTTTATGAACGCTTCAGGGAGCAGTTTTCCAAACGCACTCAGTTTCTGAAGGTCGGCGATCCCTTTTCCGCAGTCACCGACCTGGGCGCGCTGATCTCACGGGAACATATGGAACAGGTACTAAGCTACCTGGCCCTGGCGGAAGTGGAAGGCGGCAAAATTCTCTGCGGCGGTAAACCGCCCGAAATCAACGGCGACCTGGAGAACGGCTACTTCCTGCGCCCCGCCATCATCGAAGGCCTGCCCCTCGATGCGCGGACCAACCAGGAAGAAATCTTCGGCCCCGTAGTCACCATCGCTCCCTTCGATACCGAAGAGGAAGCCATTGCACTGGCTAACGGCACCGACTTCGGCCTCTCCGCCTCCATCTGGACCAAAGACATCGCCAGAGCCAACCGCGTAGCCGAAAAAATCCGCTCCGGCCTCATCTGGGTCAACAGCTGGATGGTGCAAGATCTGCGCCCCGCCGTGGAACCCCTGAAAAAGTCGGGCGTCCACTTGAACGGCGGCCTGGAAGACCTCCACTTCTTCTACGATACAAAGACAGTGTGTGTGAAGTATTAATCTTCCTTAATTACCTCATCCTCCTGATTCTCCATCACGCCTTTTTTTACCAGCACGTTGACGTGCATATCGGCGTACAGCTTGCGGTTTTTGGCGATATCCATCGCGGTAAAGAGGGCCTTGCGGAAGGAGGAGGGGTCGGCCTCGTCGCTGCCGGCGATGTCGTAGGCGGTGCCGTGATCGGGCGAGGTGCGCACACCGGCGAGGCCGGCCGTAAAGTTGACGCCTTCGCCGAAGGAGAGTGCTTTGAAAGGAATAAGCCCCTGATCATGGTACATAGCCAGGATGCCGTCGAACTTGCGATGCTGCGCCGAGCCGAAAAAGCCGTCGGCGGGATAGGGCCCGAGAACGAGCAATCCTTTTTTCTTCAGTTCGATGATGGCCGGGCGAATGATGCGCTCCTCTTCATCGCCGATGACGCCGTTGTCACCCGCGTGGGGGTTGAGGGCGAGCACGGCGATCGTCGGCCGATCGATGCCGAAGTCGATCCGCAGCGAATCATGCATGATCTGCAGCTTGCGGTGGATGAGTTCCTTAGTGACTTTCTCCGCTACATCTTTAACTGGCACGTGGTTGGTCACCAGCCCGATGCGCAGATCGTCATTGATCATAAACATTAGACTTTCCTCAGCGCCCAGCTCCTTGGTCAGGTACTCGGTATGACCGGGGAAGGGGAAGTCCGCCATTTTCATGGCCTGCTTATTGATCGGAGCTGTGACCAGCGCGTCGATCAGCCCGCTTTTGAGATCGATAGTGGCGTATTCCAGGGACTTGAAAGCATACTTCCCGCCGAGGCCGGTTGGCTTGCCCAGGGTAATGTTGACATTTTCCTGCCAGCAATTGACGACATTGATCTTGTGCTCGTTGATCTGGTCGGCGCCCCGGGTATTGTGAAAATCAAACTCGCCTTCGACGATGTTTTTGTGATAGGAAACGATTTTGGAAGAGCCGTATACGATTGGCGTACAAATATCGAAGATTTTCTCGTGGGCCAGCGTCTTGAGAATAACCTCCAGACCGATGCCGTTGATATCTCCGATGCTAATTCCTATTTTCAGTTTATCCATGATGATGGTCTATTTTCATTTATAAATTACTATCTCAACAAAATTGCAAGAGCTGTCTATTTGTCCTCCTCCAAAGATCGACGTAAATTCCCTTTTATTAGGGACTTCAATTTTTATTCGACCTGAAGAATCCGGACCTTTAGCCTTAAAAGTACTATAAGGAACGTAATTCGTCTATTATTTCCAAATGCTAATTTTCCAGTTTGAAAGCCAAGAAGTCATACGGACAGCATTTTCTCAACAGCCGGAGCATTGCGCAGCGCATCGCCGAAAGCCTGCAACATACCGATGCGTACGAACGCGTCCTCGAAGTAGGCCCTGGTAAAGGTATGCTGACGCAGTTCCTTCTGCAGCGCGATTTCGAGCTCTTCGCCGTAGAAGCCGACCCGGATATGGTGGTGTACCTTCGGTCACATTTCTCCCAACTGGAGGATCACCTCATACAGGGCGACTTCCTGCAGATACACCTGGAAAAGCACCTGGGGGAAGCGCCCTTCGCCCTGATCGGTAACTTTCCCTACAATATTTCCTCTCAGATTCTCTTCCGGATGCTCCACTACCGGCACCAGATACCGGAGATGGTTGGCATGTTCCAAAAAGAAGTGGCCGAGCGCGTCGTCGCCGGTCCGGGCAGCAAGACCTACGGAGTGATCAGCGTACTGATACAGGCCTACTACGAAGGAGAATATCTTTTTGGTGTGGATAAGCGAAAGTTCAGTCCGCCGCCCAAGGTGCAGTCGGCCGTCATCCGCCTGACCCGCCGAGAGCGATCACTGATCGATTGTGATGAGCAGCTCTTCCGGCAGGTGGTCAAAACAGCTTTCGGCCAGCGCCGCAAAATGCTGCGCAACACCATGAAGCAACTCGTACCTGATGCACCTATGCTCGACGAAGACTTCTTCAAAAAACGGCCGGAGAAGTTGTCGGTCGAGGATTTTGTAGCCCTGACACGGCGGATAGAAGCGTGGAGAAGTTCTGATTGACGGGGTACTCTGATTTTCATATTAGTCTGATTTACGAATGAGACCGGCTGAAAAGTTTAGAAGTTTAGTCGCCGATCCTTCCTACGGACCGTATGGTCGGAGCGTCTGGTTCAGGAGTTTAGAAGATCTGAAACCGGGAATCTCGTTTTCAGATCTTCTAAACTTCTAAACTTCTAAACTTCCTTTATAGGTACGCTTTGCCGGCAAATTCAAGCCAGGGTCACCCTGTCCCTTGTAACTATGGTGAACTTTTCTCTACCAAAAGGCATAATCCTTTTAAGAAAACTTACATTCAACGATCAAAACCAGCGATATGTCATTAGAAGAACGCGTCATGAAGGAGCTCAAAGAAGCCATGAAAGCCAAAGACCAGGCCCGTATGCGCGCCCTGCGCGCCATCAAGTCAGAAATCCAGCTGGCCAAGACCGAAGGCAGCGACAAGGAAGTCTCCGAAACCAAAGAAATGCAGATCATCCAGCGCCTGATTAAACAACGCAAGGACTCCCTGGAGATCTACGAGCGCGAAAACCGCGAGGACCTGGCCAAGAAAGAACGCGAAGAAATCGCCGTCATCGAAAAATTCCTGCCCGAACAACTCAGCGAAGAGGAGCTGAAAAGCGAAATCAAAAAGATCATCGACGAAACCGGCGCCGAATCCATGAAGGACATGGGCAAGGTGATGGGCGTCGCCACCAAGCGCCTGGCCGGAAAGGCGGATAATAAGGCCATCTCACAGGTGGTGCGGGAACAGCTCGGGTAAGTGATGAGCAATCAATAACTGCCGGTTTTCCAGGAGCGCTTTTTCTTTATCCGGCCTCGACACTACGTATACGGGGCGGGCTGTGTACGGGGTATACTGTTAAGGAACCGACTTCTAAAGTATGCCCTGCCGGGTTGCGCTTTCCCAGCGCGACCCGGCGGGAAGGTGATTGAAAAAAGAATTCATCCTTTCCCAGGATGAAGCCACAGCAGGCGAAAGTCAAGAATCCTTTGAGGGCTTGATATGGTTGTAGATTATTGACTTTCCTATCTCCCCTGGGGCCCATACAAAATGCCCAAGTGATCCCCCTTAATTTTCCGCCATCCCCCTCCCTTTTTGTACCTTTAAATCCATTTTCAAATAAAACCACCCTATCTTATGGATACCTTCTTCCTAAAGGAACTCGGTCTGAAAGAATACAATCCCGGCACCAGCACCGGGTTGGAGTCCAGCTCCTCCGGCGAATACATCGAATCGCGCTCGCCGGTCGACGACGCACTCATCGGCAGCGTAAGCCAGACGACGCGCCCCGAGTACGAAAACCTCATTGATAAAGCACAAAAGGCCTTCCTCACCTGGCGCGAAATGCCGGCTCCGAAGCGCGGCGAGATCGTGCGTCAGTACGGGCAGCAGTTGCGTGAGCACAAGGACGCGCTGGGCCGCCTGGTCAGCTACGAGATGGGTAAGAGCCTGCAGGAAGGCTGGGGCGAGGTGCAGGAGATGATCGATATCTGCGACTTCGCCGTCGGGCTCTCCAGGCAGCTCTACGGGCTGACCATCAAATCGGAGCGGCCCGACCACCGCATGTTCGAGCAGTGGCACCCGATGGGGCCGGTCGGCGTCATTTCCGCCTTCAATTTCCCGGTAGCGGTATGGTCCTGGAATACGATGGTGGCGCTGGTTTGTGGAGACGTAGTCGTTTGGAAGCCTTCCGAAAAAGTCCCGCTTTGCGGGGTGGCCTGCCAAAATATTTTTCAGCAGGTCCTCCAGGAAAACGAAGTACCGGAAGGCGTGGTCACCCTGATCAACGGCGACTACAAAGTAGGGGAATATATGACCAAAGATGAGCGCGTGCCGCTCATCTCGGCTACCGGCAGTATCCGCATGGGCAAGATCGTCGGCGCCGAGGTCGCCAAACGCCTGGGGCGCACTATTCTCGAACTCGGCGGTAACAACGCCATCATCGTCACGCCGGATGCGGATATGAAAGTGGTACTCACCGCCACTGTCTTCGGCGCCGTGGGCACCGCCGGCCAGCGTTGCACCAGCACCCGCCGCCTGATCGTGCACGGCAGCATCTACGACGAGATCAGGGATAAGCTGAAAAACGCCTACCAACAGGTACGCATCGGCAACCCGCTCGACGAAACCAACCACATGGGCCCCCTCATCGATACCGACGCGGTGAATATGTACGCCGAAGCACTGAAAACCATTAAAGACCAGGGCGGCAGCTTCCTCGTCGAGGGAGGTGTGCTGGAAGGCGAGGGCTACGAAAGCGGCTGCTACGTCAAGCCCTGCATCGCAGAAGTAAGGCCCGATATGAATATCGTCAAAACGGAAACTTTTGCCCCCATCCTCTACCTCATGAAGTACGAGGACCTGGACGAGGCCATCGCCATCCACAACGACGTACCGCAGGGCCTCTCCTCGGCCATCATGACCAATAACCTGCGAGAGTCGGAGCGCTTCCTCTCCCCTTCGGGCTCCGACTGCGGCATTGCCAACGTCAACATCGGCACCAGCGGCGCGGAGATCGGCGGCGCCTTCGGCGGCGAAAAGGAAACCGGCGGCGGCCGCGAATCCGGCTCCGACGCCTGGAAGGCCTACATGCGCCGCGCCACCAACACCATCAACTACACCAAGGACCTCC
>CAZWDL010000193.1:0-8808 GCA_964632995.1 uncultured Saprospiraceae bacterium | reverse complement strand
GGCCGGCTCGTCTGGTTCGCCGACGACCCGGCGACGGCCGGTGCCGAGGCGGTTCTGCCGAGGTATTCGGCGATCCGTTCGATATCTTCCGGCGAGCTGACGGTGCATTTCGAGACGTCTGCTTCCCGGTTCACCACTTTTTCAGCGAAGGCGCGGCAGCCCGGTTCGCCGCAGGCTCCGCAGTTGGCGTGGGGCAGCATTTCCTCTACCTCGTCGATACGCGGATCCTCCTCCACGCGCAGCTTCCGGTACGCTACGGCGAGAATCGTCGCGAACAGCAGTCCGAGTCCGGACAGGATTCCAACGGGTATGAGGATTTCGCTGATCATATGTTTTTCGTGTTGCAGGCCTGCCAGATTACAGAAACCCGGGAGGCCTAACGGTGCTTACGCCTGAAACGGTTCGGCCCGGGCGATCCATTTTTCCAGGTCCGGTTCATTTGGATCCTGCGGTGCGCCGGGGTGGATAATGCGCACCGGGCATTTCTCGGCGGCCTTCACGATATCGGCGAAGGGACCGCCCTGGGGATCGGCGACGAAGGCCTGTTTATTGGCGTCGTACTGAAATATTTTTTTATTGGTGTCGATACATTCGTTGCAGGAAGTGCAGAGCGGAGTTTCTACCCAGGCTTCCCCTAAGGTCAGTTCTTCCATTTCCACTTCTTCCGCTTCTTTCTTCGTTTCGGGCTCCGGGGTTTTTTCCGCCGCCACGGGTTTTTTAGCTGCCGGGGTGGATTTGCTTTCCGGCGGCGCTTCGGCCTTTTTCGCCGGAGGAGCGGTTTTGCTGCTTAGGAGGTCTGCGTCGCTTTCCATATCCAGCAACATAGCGGCCAGGTTGTCCATGGCGGCGCGGGCGGCCTCCTCACGGGCGCTTTCAAGGGTGGCCTCGTGTTCCGATTGCAGTTCGGCGATGCGCGCTTCGGCGGCCGCCTCGATTTCCTGTCGCAGCTGCTCCGTAGCCTGCTCCACGTGATAGCTGTGGATGCCGGCGTTTTCCTGCAGGTAGCGCCAGAAGTCGAGGCGCTCCTGACAGGCGAGCACCAGCGGCCAGGCCACGGCGGCTCGCAGCAGGCGCTGTTCATCATCGACCAGCCAGATATAAGGCACCTGAGTAAGCAGTTCGTCGCCGGAATGGTGGAGGTATTCCGCCAGCGGAACGAGGTCTTCGTTCCAGTATTCGGATGGCACGATGGTAAAGAAACCAGCAAAGCGGTTATCCAGCGCGGCAAAGTCGGCGAAGGTGAAGGGGAGCGCCCACTCCGTCTCCTGTTCTTTTTCGGTTTGCAGGGCCAGGGTATGCTGTGGCCAGTCATTCTCAGGTTGTGGGTTGTTCTGAATGTCGAAGCGATTGCCCCATTTGGGGCCGGCGAGGCTGTCGAAGACAAAGCCGGGGAAGGCTCGGCCTTCTATCGCGGCGCTGGACCAGAGGGTGCTGGGGCTATCGCTTTCCTGCTCCACAGGGGCGAGGAGATGGAACAAGGCCGGGGCGCCGGCTGCTATACCTTTACTGAAGCCTTCATAGAGGTACCCGGCGTCCGTTCCCGCCGATTGCAGGACGAAGGTATTGCGGTGAGCGATGGCGATGGCGCCGGGTTCCTGCCGGAACGGCACATCGGCCTCGTCGGCTTTGGACGTATCCTGCTTCCAGTTATCCGGGACCAGTATCTTAACCGGCCGGTTGGAGGCGAGCAGGTGGGAAAAACCGCTGAGGGCCTCATCGACCAGTTGGGAGGCGCCGGTCAGCAGCAGGACGAAGGGGCAGGCGCTCAGCTCCTGTTCGCTGAAACGGCGCCAGTCGAAATGGGCGAACAGATCGCCATGCACTTCCGGCAGGTATTCGTTGCGTACTTCCAGTTTGCCGATGCGCAGCGCTGCGAAGAGGGTGGCGGCATCTTCCATCAATTGGTCGAAGGTGTCGCTTGCCTTTCGGCAAACCTCATTTGCGGAAGCTTCCGTAAGTGTGAAGCGGGAAAAGTTCCGCGCCCAGTCTATTACCGGTATTTCCTCGCTATCCTTAGTGAGGACGACGCTTGCCTCGTGTTGGAACAGCAGCTCATCGGCCCGCAGCAGCGTATCCAATATCTTTTCAATACGCTGCTGTCGCTCTGCGGGCATGGCTTCGGAGCCTTCGTCGGGCAATACCGAGGAAAGTTCGTCGAAGTTCAGGTAGCTATCGGCAAAGTCGAGCGCGTCGTACAGGTGTTCCGGCGTATGCGATTCGGGGCTTTTTTCCCGTTCGACGGCCAGAATATTCTTGAGTTGATTGATGAGTTGTGTGATTTCGGCTTTCCAGGCCTCCCTTTGGACAAGCAGGTGGCGTTGCATCACCAGCCCGATCAGGGAGAGGGGGGCTTGCGCCGAACCGGGCAGCAGCACGCCTTTCGACGGCAGATGCCGGCGGAGCTGACCGAGGTTTTCGGCGAAGGTTTTGCCTTCCGGTCCTTTGATGTCTAATTGTGTTTTTAAATCCCCGAGTGCTTCCTGCAATACAGGAGCGGCCTCGTAAACACCATCGGCGAACTGCACCTTTTTCCGGACGATGAGCTCCAGCCGCAGCAGGTTGTCTTTTAAAATCTTAGCCTGTTCCGGTTCGGGCGTAAATTGCTGTACTGTCTGTTCCAGAAGTTGGTAAAGCGGATAAAAAGCCTTATCCCTGTCTGTTTCGTCGGTGTTGGCTACCCAGCAGGGGAAATCGCGCTGAATGAAAGACTGATCGCGATAGCGGTATAACAGGGCGGGGTAGGGGAGTTGTCCCTTTTGGCCGGCAGGCAGGGCTCCGCCTTTTCCGCTGCGGAAGAAGGCCCGCAGCGAGCGCCAGTAGCTTTTTCGTTCGCTTTCCGGGGCGGGGGAAACAACCGGTAATACCGGCCGGGAGACTTCGCTGAGCTGGATAGATTCCTTCTTCGGTTCTTCCCCGTTTTCGGTTCTACCCTGAAATCCCAACATTCCTTCCGCCTCTTCATGGAAGAAGTCGGTAAAAATCGTTTTATCGGAAGTTCGCTTACTCATGAACGTCACGCTTTTTTATCCATCGAATGGTTGATCTTCTCACACCGCGTAGCGGTCCAGCTGGGCGTTGATCGCCGACATCTTATCTTCCGGCGATTGTCCCAGGTTGTGTGCGCCGTAGAGGTCGTAGCGCAGGGCTTCCTTATTTTGGTAGAAGAGCCCCAGGTAGTGCGTTGTCTCATCCTCGGCCAGCTCCCGCGCGGCGTGGATATCGGATGGGTCGTGTGCTTTTTCGTGCGTAAAGATCCGGGCGGTGGACTCGTCGACCTGGATACCCTTCTCATCTTTTAGCAGGTACAGGTGTTCCCGGTCTTTGGTCATCTCGTCGATAAGCGGTTTCATAAACTTGGAGCAGCGCATAATGATCTTGACAAAGGAAAAGCCGGGATGCTCGTGTGCCGCCTTGATGGTGGCGAAGAGATGCCCCGGCACCCAGTCGGCCGTTTGGGCCACGAAGGATACATTGGATACCCCCAGGGTAGTTTGCATCGGGTTGACGGGCGGCAGCACCGAGCCGTGCGGGTGGGTGTTGGTGACGGTGCCCTGCCGGGAGGTCGGCGAGGTCTGCTTTTTCGTCATCCCGTAGATCTGATTGTCGAACAGGAGGACGGTGAGGTCCATATTGTAGCGGATGGCGTGGATCCAGGCGCCGGCGCCGATAGAGCAGCAGTCGCCGTCGCCCGTGATGACGAAGACATTGAGGTCGGGGCGGCGAAACTTGACGCCGCAGGCCACCGGGAAGGCGCGGCCGTGGAGGCCGTGGAAGCCGTAGGTATTCATGTAGTGCGGAAAGCGGCTGGAGCAGCCGATGCCCGAGACGAAGACGGTTTGCTCGGGCGGCAGTTGTTCTTCCCGGCAGAGGCGCTGTACGGAAGAGAGCACGGCATGATCGCCGCAACCCGGGCACCAGCGGGCGACGCCCTTTTCATAATCGCTGAGGGTGTAATATTTCTTTGGCAGTTCACAAACAAAATCCTGCTTTATTCCAAACATGGCTTATGCGTTTACGGGTTGTTCTAATTTTTGATGGATGACGTCGAGTAGTTTGCCGGGGCTTAGCGGCTGACCGTGCACGTTGGAGTAGCAATCGATATCGATCAGCGTACGGGCGCGCAGCAGCCAGGCGAGCTGGGAGTAGCGGCGGTTTTCCCCGGTGATCAGCGGATCGGAGGGATCATCGCTGTAGTTGATCTCGATGGTCATCACCTTTTTGAATTTCTGGAATATCTCTTTCAGGCCGGGCTCGAAGGGGCTGAGGAAGCGCAGGTGTAGGGAGGATACGCGATGCCCCTTCTCGCGGGCGCGGTCGACGGCCTCCTCGATGGCGCCCTGGGTGGAGCCCCAGCCGACAATCAAGAGGTCACCCTCCGGATCGCCGTGTACTTTCGGCGCTTTCAGGGTGCGGCCGAAGGCGGCGAGCTTGCGGCTGCGCATGGCGGAGGCATGCTGGTTGATCTCCGGCTTGTACGATACCTTGCCTTCCACACTGTGCGCCAGGCCGGTTAGGGTGTATTCGCCGCCCGTCTGGCCGGGGATGGGCCGTTTGCTCAGGCCCGTTTTTTCATCCCAGTCGTAGGGCCGGCTGTTCTCCTTGCGGGGGCTCTGATCAATGGGTGACGAGAGCCATTCTTCGCGCAGCTGCGGCCGCGGGAAGGGCTGCACGCCGGTAGCCAGGTTGGCGTCCGACAGCAGGATGACCGGCATGCGGAAAGCCTCGGCGATCTTGCGGGCCAGGATGACGAAGTGGAAACATTCTTCGATAGTAGCAGGCGCCAGCACCACCTTCGGTGCGTCGCCGGGCTGTCCGTAGAGGACGGCCAGCAGGTCGCTCTGTTCTACCTTGGTGGGCAGACCGGTGGAGGGGCCGCCGCGCTGTACGTCGATGACGACCAACGGCACTTCGGCCATAACCGCCAGACCCAGAAATTCTGTTTTCAGGGCAATGCCGGGGCCGGAAGTGATCGTAACGGAGGTTTTACCGGAGTAAGAAGCGCCGATGGCAAAACCGACAGCGGCGATCTCGTCTTCCGCCTGGTGTATAATTCCGCCGGCTTCCTGGATGGATTCCGCCAGGTGGTGAGAGGTAGAAGTGGCCGGCGTAATGGGATACATGCTGCACAGTTCGATGCCGGCAGCCTGTATACCGAAGCTGAGCGCTTCGTTGCCGTTCATCACCACCAGTTCCTGATCGCCCTCCACCGCGGGCACGTCGTATCGCAAATCGAGATTGGCGGCCGCCCAGCCGTAGCCGGCGTGCAGGAGCTGCAGGTTAAAGTCGATGACCTGCTGTGACTTCTTGCGAAATATCTGTTTGATCTGCTTTTCGGCTTTCTCGATGTTGCGGTTGTACATCTGGCAGAGCATGCCGAGCACCCACATATTCTTTCCGCGTTTCGGGTTGGAGACGAGCTTGAGGCATTCTTCCTCCATCGGGATTTCATAAATGACAAAGCCCCTGTCCTTGAAGTCCTGAATAGCGGTGGCGTAGCTCTTCCGGATATCCTCCGATTCGTCGGAAGCCCATTTGTTTTCGATCAGCATGATGGTGCCTTCGCGATAGGCTTCCTGATCGATGCGGGTATAGGGCACCACTTCGTTGAAGGCGACCACCACATCGGCTTCGTCACCCGCATTGGTGACTTTTTTCGAACCGAAGCGGATGCGAATGCCGGAGGCGCTTTCCTTGGTGCGCGGCGGCGGCTGAATGTCGGCGGGAATGATCTCCACCGTCCAGACGCCGTTGCCCATCTTGGCGGAGATGGCGCCAAAACTCTGCCCTGCCTTCTGGGCGCCTTCCCCGGAGTCGCTGACGATTTCAACGATGTGCTCCTTTAGCTTCGTCCTTTCGATGGTTTCAGATGGGGACCCTAGCGTGCTTCCCTGGCTCCTTCTCATTGTACGGCTTTTATGCGTGGCGCGCTACATAAGACGCCATTGTATTTGGTTAGGCTTATCTTAGTTAAATTGGGCTTTTCGCAAAGGTGTGACAATGATAGAAGTCAATTGAGGGGTTGAGCTAAGTCATCGAAGCGGCAAAGGAAAATGTTAATTGATGGGGTGAAAGGGGGGGCAGGAGATGATTTGGAGGAAAATGATTTTGGGGAAATAAAAAAAGCTCAATTTTTTCAAAGCGGCTTTCAAATGGTTGCCGAAAAAATTAAAAACGATGTAAGAAAAGAGAACCCCTTTTCGACGGAAGCAGATGTCATTTCAGTGTTCATCGAACGGACGCAAAAGGAGGATTATCCGGAAAGCGTGATGTCCTTTATACGTCAGAAAATGGCCGAGCGTTCGGAAGCTGAATGGAAGCAGCGTTTCCGTGCGATGAAAAAGGAGCTGGGCTGGTCGTATGAAGAAATGGCAACCTATATGAATGCCGGCAGCGGCGCTTCCGTCAAGGCCTCCGTGAACCGGAAATTACCTGCTTTTGCGAAATTGGCGGTTTGTGTTTTTGAAAGCATGAAATTCCGGAACCGTTCTTCGGAAAACGTATAACCTATTGTACTTACTCTATAGCAAACTCCGGAATGTGTTTCCGCCGGTGGGGAGCGTGAAAAGCCAGCACGATATCTTTTTTGGAGATTCCCCTTTCTACTAATAGCATCGCAATATTAAGATCCGTTCCGTCATGCTGGATCCAGATTTTTCCATCGGGTTTGACATCAAGGTGGACAAAAGGGAGATAAGTGCGGTAAACATCTTGCCAGCCTACATCCATCAGAAGAAAATGCCCCCTTGTTTCATCTATAATGATTTGAGTTTCAGTTTGCTCGTCAGGGGGGGTCATTGCTGCTATCTCCTCAAGCACCTCCTTGACAATAGCTTTATTTTTATCTATTCTATCCATTCATCTATGCTTTGGTCCTTCTCATTAAAAACAAGCATTTTTAGGTGGTATTCCTCGGCTGCTTCTCGGAAAAAGGGGTCCTCAAAAAAGTTTAAATAAAATTCCCTCGGAACTGCTAAATAGAGGGTTCTTGTCGGTTCCTTTTTTTTCAACGCTAGTAAGTAGATCAAAAATTGTCCTAAAGCATCCTCGAATTCGTATAAATCAGAGGGCCCCAAGAAGCTTTTTATTTCAACGGCGATTTTGACCTTCCCTTTTTCAGCGGCGATAATTTCTGCTCCTAGATCAATGTAACCTCTACGTCTACCAACCATAATTCGGTATGGATCATGTGTGATGGTCCAACCATCTCTTTCCAACGCGGTTTTAACCGTTTCATGATAGAAATCCTTGGCGGGCATGGAAAAAGGTTTTTTGTAAAAATACGGCATATTCGGATGATATACCATGCTCGAAATTAGTTAATGGCTATTCTCCCAATCGTCTCACCAAAAACTCCCCAATCGCCGCATTCACCGCCAGCTGGTTCGCATGCAGCATGAAATGGTGCGTATCGTCCACGATGGCCATCAGTTCCAGGTCGGCGCCTTTTGCGCGCAGGCGCTGTACCAGGTCGACCGAGTGGCGGAAGGAGACGTTGCGGTCGTCATCACCATGAATGATGAGCACCGGGGAGGTCCAGCTGTCGACGTATGCCGTGGGGGAAGAAGCCCAGATGACTTCCGGCACTTTCTCCGCATCAGGCGCGCGCTCGTAGCGGTCGGGCGCGACGATATCCCGGATGCGGCCCGCCGAGCGGTCGTGCACGCCGTGAATATCCACGCCGGCGGCGAAGAGGTCTGAGTCCTTACCTAGTGCGAGGGCGGTGAGGTAGCCGCCGTAGGAGCCGCCGTACACCCCGATGCGATCGGCGTCGATCTGCGGTTGTGCGGCCAGCCATTCGCCGGCGGCCCTGATGTCCTGGTATTCGGAGGCGCCCCGCCAGCCGGCGCTTTCGGGGTAGTGAAAGTCGAAGCCGTAGCCGATACCGAGGCGGTAGTTGACGGAGAGTACGGCAAAGCCCTGATTGGCGAGATATTGGTTCACGGCGTAGGCGTTGGAGTAATAGCTGGAGTAATGCCAGCCGAGCAGCATCTGCCGGGGCGGCCCGCCGTGGATGTAGACGACGGCCGGCTTTTCACCCGCTATATCCTCGCGTTCGAATAGCGTGCCATGGATGGTCAGCCCGTCGGGCGCCTGGAAGGTGACCTGTTTGGGCGTGACGAAGGCGTCGGTCGGAAAGTTGTCCGGGATGTGATCTTCCGCCAGCAGCTGCAGGGAGCCCCCCTCCAGCGGAACGATAGCGGGCAGGGGCGGGCGCTGCGCCGTAGCGCTCAGCAGAGCGACCCGGCCATTGCTGGCGATTACGGGCGCCCACTCGTTGCCCGCGCCGGGCGTGAGCACTTCCATATCGGCGTTGTCAACAGAAACCCGCGCCACATGGCGGCGGTCGATGTCGAACTCATCCGGTCCGGTATTGGCGGAAAAGAGCAGCGTTTTGCCGTCGGGGCTCAGCGAGACATACTCCACCATGAAGTCGCCGGGTGTAAGCAGCAGCGGCTCCCCGCCTTCGGGGGCTATGGAGTAGAGGTGCGGCCAGCCGTCGTGATAGGAGCTGAACACGATACGTGCATCGGCCCAGTGCAGGTTTGTGCCGCCGTGGGTGCGGGGCAGGGAGCCTTCCAGCGTTTCGGGGGCCTCCCACAGCGTTTTTCCTTTTTGTGTTTTAAGGTCATAGGTCATCAGCTTCCAGGGGTTGGGCGTCCGTTTCAGGACTGGATCGGGTACGCCTCCCCTGCCCGGCCGGCGCACGAAGACCTGATGCTCGTAGTCATGCGCCCAGGGGGAATGAGACAGCGCCTCCTCAAGCCGTCCGATGCGGGCGAGATACCAGCGCAATACAGCGGTGGAGCC
>CAZWDL010000192.1:0-8831 GCA_964632995.1 uncultured Saprospiraceae bacterium | reverse complement strand
ACGATGGTGCTCAGCTGCCCGCGGACGCTCTGTGCCAGTTCGACGGTGTAATCGCCGGGCATGGCCAGGATGCCCTCGTCTTCTCCGGCGAAGGGGTTATCGAAGGCGGGCTTGGAGAGGCTCACCGGATCGACGGAAGGCATGCGGCCGTCCCAGACGATACGGTGAAGGCCTTCCTTCGGTTCTGTTTTCAGCTTGCGCACCACGTTGCCGTCCAGGTCGCGGATGGTGAAGAGCAGGTAGGGGGCCTCTTCGCGTTCCTCGGCTTCGTAAGCTTCGTAGGAGGGGTAGCGGATGGGCTCCCCCTCCTTGATGGCCGCTTCCTCCGCTTCGCGGCGCCGCTCACGCAAGGTTTTTACTTCATCTTTCAGATAATAGGTAAAGGCAGCCCCCACCGGCGGATTTTCCGCCGCGTAGTAGCTGTGTCCCTGGAAGCTCTTGCCGCGCAGGCCGAGGGGCATGCGCTCGATGAAGATCAGACCGTCCTTGATGGGAAAGATCCGGGCATCAGCGGTCAGTTGCTGCTCCTTCATTTCCCGTAAGGGGGAATAATCATCCAGCACGTAAAAGCCGCGGCCGAAGGTGCCCAGCACCAGGTCATTTTCCCGTTCCTGGATAGCGATATCGCGCACGGCGATAGTTGGCAATCCGGCGCCGAGCTTTTTCCAGTAGTTCCCGCCGTCGGGGCTGAAGAAGCAGCCGAATTCGGTGCCCACGAAGAGCAGGCCGGAATCGACGTGATCTTCGGCGATGGCGTAGGTGGAGCCCCGCTCCGGCAGGTTGCCGCTGATGGCGGTCCAGCTGCGGCCTTTGTCGGTACTCTTGTAGAGATAGGGCCGGAAGTCGCCGTACTTATGGTGGTTGAAGGCGGCGTAGACCAGGTTCTCGTCGTGCTGCGAAGCGAGCAGGTGGTTGACGTAGGTGCGCTGTGGTGCGTTTGGAATATTGTTGACGTCAATTTCCCTCCAGTTGTCGCCGCCGTCTTCGCTGACCTGGATCAGGCCGTCATCCGTGCCGGCGTAGAGCAGGTCGGGATTGAGAAGACTTTCGGAGAAGGCCACGATGGTGCCGTAGGGCGAGGTAGAGCGGTTTTTCGCGACGGCGTCGATGCTCTGCACGCGGCCCATCACTTCGAGCTCGTTGCGGTCGAGCTCACGGGTCAGATCGGGGCTGATCACTTCCCAGGCGTTGCCGCGGTTATCCGTGCGGAAGAGCTTGTTGGCCGCGAAGTAGAGACGCTGCGGCTCGTGGTGGGAGACCATCAGCGGAGCGTCCCAGTTCCAGCGGTACTGGTCTTCTCCTTCGCGGGGTTTGGGCTGGATGCCCATGGCTTCACCGCTGGCTTTGTCGTAGCGCACCAGCACGCCGTACTGCGCCTGGGCGTAGATGATATTGGGATTGGAGGGATCGACCGCCGATTCGAAGCCGTCGCCGCCCTGGGTGACAAACCAGTCGGAATTGGGGATGCCGTTGGCGCTGCGCGTGCGCGAGGGGCCGCCCATGGAGAAGTTGTCCTGGGTGCCGCCGTAGATGTAGTAGAAGGGTTCGGCATTGTCGACCGTCACCTTGTAAAACTGCGTGATCGGCAGATTGGCTTTGAAGTTCCAGGTCTGCCCGGCATCGAAGCTCTCATAGATGCCGCCGTCACAGCCGACCAGGTAATGCTCCGTATCCTCCGGATTGATCCACATGGCGTGGTTATCCACATGCTTCCACTGTTCGCCGACCATTTCGAACGACTTCCCGCCGTTGGTGGTCCAGTGCATCCAGGTGTCCATAGCAAAAACGACCTCCGGATCGGTGGGATGGGGTACGATTTCCTGGTAGTAGTTGCCGCTGGTACTGTAGCCGGAGCGTTTCTCCCAGCTGGCGCCGCGGTTGGTGGAGCGGTAGAAGCCGCCTTTGTCCTGTGCCGCCTCGACGATGGCGTAGATCAGCTCCGGATCGGCCGGCGAGATGGCCAGTCCGATACGGCCCAGTTCCACGCTGGGTAGCCCTTTACCGGCTTTCTCCCAGCTGGCGCCGCCGTCGGTACTTCTGTAAAGGGCGCTGCCGGGACCGCTGCCTACGTAGGTGAATACGTGACGGCGCCGTTGCAGGGCGGCGGCGTAGAGCAGGTCCGGGTTGCGCGGGTCCATTACCAGGTCGGTCACCCCGGTGTGCTCATCGATAGTGAGCACGGCGTTCCAGGTCTTGCCGCCATCGGTGGTTTTGTATACGCCCCGCTCGCCACCGCTGCTCCACAGCGGCCCGATCGCTGCGACATAAACCACGTCGCTGTTGCGCGGATCGACGATGATCTTGCCGATATGCTCACTCTGCTTCAGACCCATGTGCTGCCAGCTGGCGCCGCCGTCTTCAGATTTGTAGACGCCGTCACCGTAGGCTACGGAGCGCTGGTTGTTGTTCTCTCCGGTGCCGAGCCAGACGACGTTCGGGTTATTCGGATCCAGCGTTACACAGCCGATGGAATAGGATCCCTGGCTATCGAAGATGGGCTGGTAGGTGGTGCCGGCATTCTCCGTCTTCCAGACGCCGCCGGAGGAGGTGGCGACGTAATAGGTGCTGTGATCCCCGGGATGCACTGCGAAGTCGGAGATACGCCCGGAGGTCAGCGCCGGTCCCACAGAGCGGAATTGCAAGCCGCTGAGGGAGACGGTATCGAGGTAGTGCTTGGGCTCTTCCTGGTCTTGCTTCTTTTGAGCCTGGATGTTCCAGGTAAGGTTTAGCGCCAGAAAGAGCAGCAAGAGTGTTTTGATGTTAAGAAAGTTGAAGGTCATGTCGCGATTTTTTTTGGTATGTGTGGTTGGTTAAGGTATTTGAAAACGCTTTTGCTACTCGCGGTTCGCAGGCATAGCGGGGAGCAGCTTGTGCAATCCGGGAACAGGACAGGTTTCCCTGGCCGGCGCCTCAGAAAACACGGGTAGTGAACATTGGAAATTCGGGGGTCTAATCAGCCTAAATATAACAAGCATTTTCTTGTAGACCAATGAGAATCTTCGCATCTTGCCTATGAATTAGCAAGCAAAACAAGCCCTATTCAGCTATGTCTGACTGCATCTTCTGCCAAATCGTCCGCGGCGAAGCGGAATCCTGGAAGGTCATGGAAAGCGACGAGGCCTACGCCTTCCTGGATATACATCCCGTTAATGAATACCATACTCTGGTCATTCCCAAGGTGCATTACGTCAACGTCTTCGACGCTTCGGAAGAGGTGCTGAAAAATGTTATGGAATTGGCAAAAAAGGTAACCACGCTGTACCGGGAAAAGCTGGGCATTGAAAATGTACAAATCATCAACAGCTCGGGCGCCCAGGCACAGCAGGACGTATTTCACCTGCACTTCCACATCATCCCCCGCCACCGCGGCGACGGGCAAAATATCCGGTGGCAGACGCACCCGGAGCTGCGGGAGAAATTTGATGGGATGATTATGTTCTTAAAGGCCTGAGTTCTTAAAATTCCGGTTTCTAAGCACTCGGGGCTTCCACTTCCTAAATCCCCCGCCGGCGGCTACGAATTGTACACAACTTTCAAAAAATAATACATAGAACCGCAAAGAGTTTACTTCCCTTTGCTACGCCCTCTCCGAAACTGGGGGTGGGTAGAGGTTATATAATTGATTTGTCATTTCACCTATCTCCTCTGACAAACCAGTTTCCGCACACTCCCGGCAAATTCCCTCTCCTTCCTTTTTCATCCGCCCTCACCAGTTTTTTTTTAAAAAAAAAAACAATTAAAAAATAATTTATCTAAAAATATTTTTTGATTTGTCTAAATTTTAAATCAAATTTACCGTAAATTTGTTTAAATAGCCAAAACTGCTATTTTTGACTATCAGAAATCAAATTTTATGAAAGAGATACGAATTCCGGCTTTGCTTTTTCTCCTTAGCCTGGCCGCCGTCAGTTGTTCTACCCGTAATGCAGGGGAAGACCGGGCAGGCGGTATCGACAAGATTGTCTGTACTACCGGTATGATTGCCGACGCCGTACAACATGTAGTCGGCAATCATGCAGAAGTGGAAGCCCTCATGGGGCCTGGTGTAGATCCGCATTTATATAAAGCGACACAGGGTGATCTGCAGCGGCTCAATCGCGCCGATGCCATCTTCTATAACGGTTTGCACCTGGAAGGCAAGATGGGCGAAGTACTGGAGAAGCTGGGCAGGCTCAAGCCGGTTATTCCCGTCGGGGAGGCCATTCCGGAATCGGAGCTGATCAACACGACGTCCTACGCCGGCGCCTACGATCCGCACTTGTGGTTCGATGTGGCGTTGTGGTCGGAAGTGGTCGCCTATATCGGCGAAAAAATGCAGGAGCTGGATCCGGAGCACGCCGCCGAATACGAGGAGAATGCCCGGCGTTACCAGCAGGAGCTATTGGCATTAGACCAGCGCATCGGCAAGCAGATCGCCACCATAACCGAGCAGCAGCGCGTGATGATCACCGCCCACGACGCTTTTGAATACTTCGGCCGGGCATACGGCATTAAGGTGCGGGGGCTGCAAGGGATTTCCACCCTCTCCGAATACGGATTGAAAGACGTCACTGACCTGGTCGACTTCATCGTCGGGCGGAAGATCCGGGCGGTATTTGTCGAAAGCTCCGTTCCCCGCAAGGCGCTGGAGGCCGTAGTGGAAGGTTGCGCCGGTAAAGGCCACAAAGTAAAAATCGGCGGAACGCTATTTTCCGACGCCATGGGCGCTGCCGGTACGCCGGAAGGCACCTATGTAGGCATGGTACAGCACAATGTGCGAACGATCGTGGAATCGCTCGGCGGCAGCACGGCAGAATTGGTCAGTAATAATAAGGATTGAGGAATTGGAGGATTGCCCTCCTCCGCCAAAAGCTTCGGCAGGCAATCCCTCAACCCTTCCATCCATTAACTCAAGCTCAGCATATGCAAACGGCTTTAGAAGTACACAATCTCACTGTCAGCTATAACCGGCGACCGGTGCTTTGGGACATCGACTTTGAGCTCCCCGAGGGCAAGCTCATCGGCATCATTGGTCCCAATGGTTCCGGCAAGACAACGCTTTTGAAAAGTATTATGGGACTGATTCCGCTCAGCAGTGGCTACGTACAGCTGTTCGGGCAATCGCTCGAGGAGGTGCGCCACCGCGTCAGCTATGTGCCGCAACGCGAATCGGTCGACTGGGACTTTCCCACCAATGTGCTCGACGTAGCGCTGATGGGGCGCTACCGGCGCAGCAATTTATTTCGTCGTCTAAGTGGCGAAGATCGGCGCATCGCACGGGAAGCGCTCGACAAGGTGGGTATGCTCGAATACGCAGGACGGCAAATTTCTCAGCTCTCGGGAGGGCAACAGCAGCGCGTTTTTATTGCGCGTTCACTAGCCCAGCAGGCCGATCTCTACCTGATGGACGAACCTTTTGCGGGCGTTGACGCCGCCTCTGAGCAGGCCATCCTCACGCTATTGAGCGAGATGAAACAGCAGGGCAAGACGGTGATTATTGTTCATCATGATTTACAGACCGCCAGTCGTTTTTTTGACTATATGGTGTTGCTCAACACGCGTCTGATAGCTGACGGCCCTACGCAAGAAGTGCTCACCGCAAAGCACCTCGAGGAGGCTTACGGTGGGCAACTGACTATCCTCTCGCAGGTTGCGAGTATTATTCAGGAGCGGGACTTTCCCGTTCGGGAAAAACAATTTGAGGATAAAGAATGAACTCCCTTATCGATTTTTTCTCCTTCTCTGATCCCAACGTCACCTTTGTCGTACTGGGATCCGTCCTTCTAGGCGCTAGTGCAGCTATAGTAGGCTGTTTCACCTTTTTGCGCAAGCGGGCACTAGTGGGTGATGCTGTAGCACACGCTATTCTCCCGGGCGTTTGTGTGGCCTTTATGCTTAGCGGACAGAAAAATCCGTTGATATTACTCCTCGGCGCTGTCGGATCGGGATGGATTTCACTGCTGGCCATGGATTATATTGTCAACCGTACCAAACTCAAAGCAGATACCGCCATCGGGCTCGTGCTCACCGTCTTCTTCGGCTTGGGTATCTTATTACTTACAGCTATTCAACACTCCGGTAGCGCCAGCCAGGCCGGATTAGATAAATTCCTGTTCGGCAAAGCTGCCTCTATGACGCAACAGGACGTGATGGTATTCGGAACAACAGCATTGATCTTGTTGCTCGTCGTACTGATTTTCTTTAAAGAATTCAAGTTGGTCGCCTTTGATCCCGACTATGCCCGCAGCGCCGGCTTGCCGGTGCGCAGTCTGGAATTTTTACTGTCTACCATTACCGTACTCGCCGTTTCAGTCGGCATTCAGGCCGTCGGTGTCGTCCTTATGGCTGCTTTACTCATCACGCCCGCTTCGGCGGCCCGATTCTGGACCGACGACATCCGGATGATGGTGTTCCTGTCGGCCGTCTTCGGCGTCCTTTCCGGCATTTTTGGATCTTATATCTCTTATATAGCCCCCGCCATGCCTACGGGACCGTGGATTGTGGTGCTGCTTTCTATCGTTGCCTTCGGATCGGTATTCTTTGCTCCCCGGCAAGGTGTACTCGCGCGATGGCACCTGCAGCGCGGCAATACCCGTAAGATGTTGGTGGAGAACATCCTGAAAACTTTTTATGCCCTAGGGGAAAAGGAGAGTTCGTTTCTGCGGCCGCGCAGCACGGATGCCCTGCTACAGCAGCGCGCTTTCCGCCCTAACGCGTTAAAACGCGGGCTGCAAAGACTGCGACGCCGCAACCTGGTGGAAAAGACCAGCGATGGGAGGTGGCGCCTGACCGAAGCCGGATTCGAAGAGAGCAGCCAGATCGTACGCCGGCATCGCCTATGGGAGCTGTACCTGAACAAGCGCCTGTCGCTGGCCGCCGACCATGTGCACAACGACGCAGAAGCCATCGAACATATTCTTACACCTGAAGTGGAAGCACAGCTGGAACGTGATCTGGGCTACCCCATCCTCGATCCGCATGAAAGCAAAATTCCACCGGGAAGAAGTCAGAAATGAGAAGTCGGAAGTCGGGGAAACCGGAAAACCCTTAAAAGGCAACCTGATCCCCAATTCAGTCCTTCAATAATCCAATCCTTAACTATGGAAGCATTCTGGATCATACTCACCGGTTCTCTTGTTGCCGTCAGCTGCGGGCTGCTGGGTTGCTTTCTCATCCTGCGACAGATGGTCATGGTGGGCGACGCCATTTCGCACGCCGTACTGCCCGGCATCGTATTGGCCTTTCTCCTCTCGAATTCGCGGGAGACTTTACCCATGCTGCTCGGCGCGGCGGCCCTGGGCGTGGTGACGACCCTGCTCATCGAGCTGTTTTACAAAAAAGCCCGTCTGCAGAGCGATGCCGCCATCGGCATTACCTTCACCTGGCTTTTTGCCATCGGCATCATCCTGATCTCCCTGTTTGCCGGTCAGGTCGATCTCGATCAGGAATGCGTGCTGTACGGCGAGAGCGCTTACGTACCGCTCGACCTGTGGATCACGCAGGGAGGGTTGAATATGGGGCCGCGAACGGTATGGATCCTGGGCGGATTACTCCTGCTGCTGCTCGCGCTGGTCACGATCGGCTACAAAGGCCTGCAGATCACTACTTTCAACCCTGAGTACGCCGCCGCTATCGGTATCTCCACTGCCTTCTGGCACTACCTGCTGATGAGTGCGGTGTCGGTAACCACGGTGCTGTCCTTTGAATCGGTTGGCGCCATCCTGGTGGTCGCTTTTCTGGTCGTACCGCCGGCAACGGCCTACCTGCTCACGGACCGGCTGCCGCGCATGCTGGCGCTGACGGCGCTGTTCGGCGTGCTTTCAGCGGTGGGGGGCTATTACCTGGCGGCGGCAATTGACGGGTCGATCGCGGGAGCGATGTCAGTGGTGGCGGGGCTGCTGTTCACCGGAGCCGTCCTGTTTCGTCCGCGGCAGGGTGTCTTCCGCCGATCGTCTTTGGAGCCCTTAGGATGACCACAAATTTTGTTAGTTTTGCACAAAAAGGCCTCACATGCATTCCCAGGTTGAAGAAAACTACCTCAAGGCGATCTTCAGGCTGTCCGCCGAACAGGAGGGCAATATCAGTACTTCAGCCATCGCTGAAGTGCTGGCGATCAACGCAGCCTCCGTCACGGATATGATCAAGAAACTCTCGGCCAAAAAGCTGATCACCTACAAGCCCTACCAGGGTGTTCAGCTGACGTCGAAGGGCCGGAAAATCGCCGTCGATATCATCCGCAAGCACCGGCTCTGGGAGGTCTTTCTGGTGGAAAAACTGCAGTTCAACTGGAGTGAGGTTCACGATATTGCCGAGCAGCTGGAGCACATCAAATCACCGGAGCTCATCAACCGCCTGGACGACTTCCTCGGCAATCCTCATTTTGATCCACACGGCGACCCCATCCCGGACAAAGACGGACACTTCCACCACGCCGAACCAGTCTTGCTCTCCGAAGTTGACCCGGGCGCCTCCGTCACCATT
The DNA here is from genome assembly GCA_964632995.1 of uncultured Saprospiraceae bacterium. Classification (GTDB taxonomy): domain Bacteria; phylum Bacteroidota; class Bacteroidia; order Chitinophagales; family Saprospiraceae; genus CAZWDL01. The sequence goes on along the minus strand of CAZWDL010000192.1, from coordinate 371 downwards.
CAGGGGGTGAAGGACGATTCCAAAGATCTGCTTCACTACCTGGAAGAGCACGACCTCCTGCTCGGCACGCCGGTTCGCATCGATCAGGTCTTTGATTTCGACCGCTCTATGGTACTACAATACGCACGGGGAGAACTGACCGTTTCGCGCAAAGTGGCGGAAAACCTGTTTGTGCAGGTGAAGGAGTAACTGGGCGTTGGATGTTTACCCTGTGGAATTCGCGATGCGACTATTCCATAGGATGAAACCGAGCAGATCGCGTAGCGAAATGGGCGGACTGGGTGCCCGGATGGGCTTTAACAAACAACCGGCACTCCTTAGTACACTGTAAACTAAGTAGCGTCCAGTTTTGGCAGTGCCTTTTGGCGAAA
>CAZWDL010000191.1:0-8994 GCA_964632995.1 uncultured Saprospiraceae bacterium | reverse complement strand
ATTCGCTTTCATCCCATTGGCTGAAGACCAATGGGTTTTACGCTCAATTATATAATCCATGAGTCCCACACTCCCTACCTCCGGAAAGCCTTTTGGCTTCGTCCCAGGAAGATCGGTTTTTGGATAGGCGGAATGAGTTCGCGGCGCACGGCCATATCGAACAGCTGCCGGACGGCTTGTCGCCCTACAGAACCAAGATCACGCGTGAAGTCATTCACATACAGGCCAATGTGTTGATACATCACCTCGCGATTCATTTCCTGGGCGTGTTGCCGGACGAATTCGAAGGTGTCGCCGGGATGTTCCTGGGCATAGGCGACACTTCGACGCACCACCCGGTTGATTTTTTGTTGTATCTCTACCGGCAGGCGGCGGTTGGCGGCAATGCCGCCCAGTGGAATCGGGTGGCCGGTGCGTTCTTCCCAAAATTCACCGAGGTCTATCAGGTTGACCAGCCCTTTTTCCTGATAGGTGAAGCGGTTCTCATGAATGATGAGACCGGCGTCAAAATCACCATTCAGCACAGCATCTTCAATTTGGGAAAACAATAACTCCTCCTTATGTTGTGCTTCCGGAAAAGCCAGGCCGAGCAGAAAGTTAGCGGTGGTGTAACGCCCGGGGATGGCGATGCGGCAATCCGCTATATCCGCCTCTGATATGGCCTGGCGGGCGATGAGCAGCGGACCGCAGTTGTTGCCCAGCGCGCTTCCGGCGTCAAGTAAAACATAATTGTCAACTACGTAGGCGTAGGCATGATAGCTGAGTTTGCTGATATCCAGTTTGTTTTGAAAAGCCAGCTGATTGAGCGCTTCCACGTCATCGATGTGAGCCTTGAAATGCAAGCCCTCCGTGTCAATTTTTTGGTGCAGTAAGGCGTCAAATATGAAGGTGTCATTGGGGCATGGGGAGAAACCAAGTGTCAATGTCATAGTTTTTATTATTTTGAACCCTGTATGCGACTACGTCAAACTTACTTTTTATGAGCCATCTCCAAGTTATATACGAAGATAATCATTTGATAGCAGTGAACAAGCCCGCCGGCGTTCTGGTGCAGGGGGATGTCACCGAAGACGTTCCCCTGTCGGAATATGTCAAGGAATACATCAAGGTGCGATATAATAAGCCGGGCGATGTATTTCTGGGGGTCATCCACCGGCTGGACCGGCCGGTGAGCGGGGCGACCATCTTCGCGCGTACCAGTAAGGCGCTGAGCAGGATGAACGAATTATTCAAACAACGAAAGATAGGAAAGACCTATCTGGCAATAACCAGTAAGCGCCCCGAACCCATTGCCGGCCATCTGAAGCACTTCATCTCAAAGGACCGGAAAAAAAATATCGCCACGGCCTATGATCATCTCAGCAAGCGGGCAAAGGATGAAGGGGCTAAAAAGGCAGAGTTGGATTACGAGATGATCGGTGAGATCGACAGCAATGTGCTGCTGCAGGTTCATCCGCTGACGGGGCGCCCCCACCAGATCCGGGTGCAGCTGGCCAGTATTGGTTGTCCGATTCAGGGCGATCTGAAATACGGCCATCCCCAGGCTACTCCTGATGCCTCTATACGCCTGCACAGCTATCAGCTTGAATTCGAGCATCCGGTAAAGCGGGAGCCGGTGCGCATCACCGCTTCGGTCCCCGATGAGCAAGGCTGGAATATTTTCAAAGGGATCATCAAATAAAGCGCCTCAGGGATGAACAGCTCACGCGTTCCCGCTCATATTCTACCGGTGATCATTTTGTCGCAGTTTGCCGGCACCTCCCTGTGGTTTGCCGGTAATGCCGTACTGGCTGACTTACAGACCCTCTACGATCTGCCTCCTACCGCAGTGGGCAACATCACCTCGGCGGTGCAGTTCGGATTTATCGCCGGCACGCTGAGCTTTGCTTTTTTGGTTATTGCCGACCGCTTTTCACCTTCCCGGGTATTTTTCGTCTCGGCCCTGCTGGGTGCTTTTTTCAATCTGGGAATCTACCTGTTCGCCACCGGGTTCGTGTCATTGCTCCTCTTCCGTTTTCTGACGGGCTTCTTCCTGGCCGGCATCTATCCGATCGGGATGAAAATTGCGGCCGACTGGTACGCGAAGGATCTGGGGAAAGCACTGGGCTACCTCGTCGGCGCCCTGGTACTGGGAAAGGCTTTCCCTTATTTTCTCAAATTTAGCAGTGGCGCCCTGCCTTGGTACTCCATCATTTGGGCCACTTCGGCTTTTGCTTTTTTCGGTGGGCTGTTTCTTTTGCTGACCGTTCCTGACGGACCCTTTCGCACCCGGGGCAGCCGCTTTCGACCAGCTGCCGTCGTCGAAATTTTTCGCTTTTCCGATTTTCGTTCAGCCGCCTTCGGATACTTCGGTCACATGTGGGAGCTCTATGCTTTTTGGGCTTTTATTCCCTTTTTTCTGAGGGCCTACGAGGGGTATCACAACACCGTAGTACTGAATGTACCGCTCTGGAGCGCTATTATTATTGGGATGGGGGCCCTGGGCTGCATCCTCGGCGGTTACTGGTCCTTGCGGGTGGGCAGCGCCCGGGTGGCTTACGTCATGCTGGCGATATCGGGTATTTCCTGCCTTTTTTCTCCCTTGTTGTTTTTGTCTTCAGGCTGGGTTTTTCTTTCTTTCTTGCTGGTATGGGGATTTGCCGTCGTAGGGGATTCACCCCAGTTTTCCACACTCGTGGCGCGCACGGCACCCCGGGAGTACGTCGGCTCAGCACTGACCATCGTTAACTGCATCGGCTTTTCCGTGACAATAGCCAGTATTGAACTGCTGAATGTGCTGGCGATTCGCTGGGAAAACCAGTTCTTATACCTCGCCCTGTTGATCGGACCGCTTTTCGGACTGTGGGCGATATCGAAATTGGTGCGCCTTCAACCAGGATGACCGGAATGCCCCGCCTATCCTGGTAAAAATTGCTATTTTGTTTGCCGAGAATAAGGACCTAATCACTATTAAACAGATTAATATGGAGCGACATTCTCCCTGGGTGCTCATCCGGGGCATTTCAATCGTTATGCTAATCCTTCTCGCTTGGTTCGCCCAGGCTCAACCCTCCAAAGACGTGCTGGCCACTCAGGTAGACGCTGTATTCAGCGCATGGGAACAACCCGGCGTTCCCGGCGGAGTGGTGGGTATTGTAAAAGAAGGCGAGCTGGTGCTGGCGCACGCTTACGGGCTGGCCAGCCTGGAATACGGGGTACCGGTGACGACGGAAACCATCTTCAACGTCGCTTCCGTCTCTAAGCAATTCACTGCTTTTTCCATTATTTTGCTGGCGCAGGAGGGTAAGCTTTCGCTAAAAGACGACGTGCGTAAATACCTGCCCGAGGTGCCCGATTTCGGCACAACAATTACAATCGGACATTTGATGAACCACAGCAGCGGCCTGCGTAATTTCCAGAACCTGCTGGCGATGGCCGGCTGGCGCGACGGCGATCCGATGACGAATGACGATTTGCTCAAATATATCCCCTACCAGCGGGAACTCAACTTCCCACCAGGTTCGGAATACCTGTACTGTAACACGGGCTTCAATTTTATGGCAGAAATTGTGGAGCGCGTCAGCGGGTAGTCTTTTCAGGAGTTTACCAAGGAAAGAATTTTTGAACCACTGGGTATGGATCATTCTGAATTCCGGGAGGATCTTGAAATCGTCAATCCCAATACAGCTACCTCTTACGACGGTAGCCAGGAAGAGGGTTTTCGCCGGCCGAAGCCCTTCTGGGCCTACGTCGGCAACGGCAACTTGTGCACCACCGTCGCTGACCTGGCGAAGTGGGTCGATAATTTTCGCCATCATCGCATCGGAGGGCCGAAAGCCTTGCAGGAATTGACTACACGGGGCATACTGACCAGCGGCGATACGATCAACTACGCCCGCGGTATCGTGGTAGATGATTACCGGGGCCTGCGCCGCTTTCAGCACGGCGACTCCATCGGCGGCTACCGCGCCTCACTGATGTACTTCCCGGATCAGGCCACAGGAATCCTGGTGCTGAGTAATTTCTCCAGCGCCGGCGCCTCCGGTAAAGCCCTGGCCGTCGCGGATATTTACCTGAAGGAGCATTTCCCCGAACCTAAAGCGGAAGGCCGTTCCGAGCCGCTCCTCTCCAAAAATTCGGTCGAAATGGCTCCCTCCTCCTTTAAGGCCTTTGAAGGGACCTACTTTTTGGAATGTGACGGCGCTCTGTTGAAGTTGTACCGGCAGAACGACCGCTACATGGCGGGAGTAGAGGGAACCGCACTGGAAATCATCCCTTCCTCAGATACGAGCTTTTTCGTGCCGGACAGCGATATGGGGCTGATCGGTCATGAGGCCTTTGGGAAGACGTACCGCTATTATCCCATTCTCAAAAAATCGGAATACCGGCGCTCTTTCTTCCGGGAATTTATGAACGACTATTTCGAAGGATCGCCCAGGGAGGTGTTGTCCTTCTTTGTCAAAGAAGAAGATATGGATCCCGAAGAGTTGGATAAGTTGCTGGAGAAAATAAAAAAGCAAGAAAATGATGACGATTAGCATCCCCCAATATCTGCTGGAATCGAGTTTTTGTCTGCTGCTGTTCTACGGTTTCTATCATTACTGGCTGCGGCAGGAAACCTTTTTCCAGCTCAACCGGATCTATCTGCTGGCTAGCGCCCTGTTGTCATTACTCATTCCGCTTTTCAGCATCAGCTTATCACAGCCTGCTCCTGCGTCGGCGGCAGTGCCTCTGGATTTGGAATACGTGCTCTATCCCGCCGTCAGCAATATTCAGGAATGGGAGAGCCAGGTATGGGCGGGGCTGGAAAAGCCGGCGCCGCTCTTTGAGATTACCTTAGGCGATGTGCTGCTGGTGGGGTATGCCCTGGGCGCACTAATGATGGCTTCCCTGCTCATCCGCAGACTTTGGAGCCTGTTGCAGCTCATCCGCCGCTCCCGCCGCCGTCGTATGGACGGAGTGACGCTTGTGCAAACCGAGGCCGATTTCCCCGCCGCTTCCTTCTTCGGCTATATCTTCTGGAACGCGGAGCGGCTGAAAGAAAAGGAACCCATCTTGCAGCACGAGCTGGTGCACATCCGGCAGTGGCACAGTCTGGATGTCCTGCTGATGGAGCTCATCGTCGTTTTGAAGTGGTTTAATCCGCTCATCTACCTGTACCGGAAAAGCTTACAGGCCACTCACGAATATATCGCAGACCGCTACGTCGTACAGCGTTCAGGTCAGGCATATCAGTACGCCGGTCTGCTGGTTCAACAGGCTAAAACACAATCCTCCGGCCGGCTGGTCAACACCTTTAACTCATTTATAAAAAACCGACTCGTTATGCTCAGCAAAAGCCCCTCTCAACGATGGAATGGATTGAAATACCTCGGAATGCTGCCCTTACTGGCCGGATTACTGCTCCTGTTTTCTTTCGACCTGGCGCAACGCCTCCCCGGAGCGGAAAAAGTAGCGGAAGTAGAGCAAATGCTCGGCAATCTGGGGCAGCAAACGCTGGTAAATATCCCCGCCGCACCGGCTGATCCCTCCTTCCGGTTGCAATGGGGCGATCAGCGCTGCGATTGTTACCCCGACGAACTGGATAATTACTACCACTGCGAAAACCTCACCCTCCGCCGCGGCGAGTTCCGCCGGATGCTGCGCCGGGAAGGCGGCTTTTTCATATTGGAAGACGACCGGCGGCAAGTCCCGCAAGCTATCACCGTCACCAGCAAGCGCACGCTCCAGGTGAAAGGCGTCCGCACCCAAATGCTGGAAATGGACCGCTTCGACGCCGGAGCGGACTACTGGTCGAAACTGCGCAAAGGCGATGTGCTGAAACTGACTTTCCGGGCAGGGGAGAAGCATTTTTTTAAATTCAACGTCACGCTCAACGACCGCCGGGAATCGATCGATTACGCATACTCCCTGATTTTGAAAGAAACAACAGGCGAAAGGGCGCTTTGACCGGCGTTTTCCTTATCAAAACCCACCGGCCCGAGGAAATCGCCGAGCGGATGGCCGAACGGGCAGCAGCTCAGCAGGCGCCTGAAGAGGAAATATCGTCTGCTCCCGATACCTCTTCCTTGATCAAGATCAACCCTGATTCCCTGGTTCTTTGGATAGTCGATGGCGAAAGGGTCGGAAAGAGTTACCAGGAGCCTCTAGCAGGTATCGATCCAAATGATATTGAAAAGATAACGGTTTACCGGGGGCAGAAAGCAGTGAATCGCTTCGGTGAAGAAGCCCGGCACGGGGCAGTAGAGATTATCACGAGGCGTGGGCTCCGCCGGAAGAATAAGGAATCGAAAGCCTCCCCTAGGACCGGGGATGATAAGAAGCCCGCCGCATCCCATACCTCTGCCGGTCCGGAGCGGAAGGAGGAAAAGCTCGTGGAGCAACCGGAGATTACCCTCACCGGCTTAGCGCGGCAAGTGGAGGCTACCCTCCTGGTTTTCCCCAAACGCCGCCCGCGAACGCGCCACCGTACAGTTCACGCTACCCGAAGAGATGGAAAACGTCGACCTGGCTGTGTTTAACCTACAGGGACAACAGGTTACTTCTCTCTACGAAGGCGCCCTGCCGACGGGCGCCCATGAATTCGAACTGACAGGTGTCCAACTGAACGCCTCCGGCGCATTCCTCATCCGGCTAAGCCTGGACGAACGGGCGGTGCTTACCAGAAAAGTGGTTTTCGAATAAATGAAGGAATTTCGTTAAACTTCGAATACTTGACTGTCCGACCATTGAACGAAAGCGGTCAAAGACATCGAAATATGGGGGATGAAAGGATTGAAGGGCTGTGGGGTTGAAGGATTGAATAATCAGCAGTCAATGGCTATTCAATCCTTCAATTTCCACCCACTCATTCCGCCTTCCGCCCGCCCATTCCGCTGCGCGACCTGGTCGGGCAAGCCTTCCGACTTCCGACTTCCGCATTCCGACTTCCTATATGTCCGCTTGCCTGCGCACTTCCACCCATTGCCCCGCTTCGCGGGCGTAGATGCTGTTGTCGTACATCGCTTCGCAGGAGGTGGCCGGCAGGTAGAAGCGGCCTTCGTAGGCGGCGTTGAGCAGCACACGGAAGGTGTGCGTTTCGCCCGGCGCCAGGTCGAAGAAGGTGTTGACGCGGTCGTCGCGGATGTCCTGGTACTCGTAATTGACAGGCTGCGGGCCTTCGTCCTCCATGGCATCCAGGCGCGTGTTGAGGATTTCCCAGCCGGAAGGGAAGACCTGGCTCAGCGCCAGTTCCTGGTAGCGGATGGGACGCGAACCGGGGTGTGTGACGCGCACCTCGGCGACGAAATCGCTGCCTTGTAACAAGCTGCCGGTATTGATGGGATTCCCTTCGCGATCTTTGTAACTGACCGCTACCTGCAGGTCATTGGCGGCATCCGTTTCGGCGCCCGTCACCGGCTGTCCGCGAAGGATGAGGCGGGCGAAGAGCTTGCCCTGGCTACCGTTTTTCACTAACAGTTTTCCTTCCCGGCCTGCCCTGACCGGCACTTCCACCTGCATGACCGGATTGCCGGACCCGGCATTGACCGATTGCCCTTCGTTGACCTGGTAGGTAAACTGGAACTGTTGCTGCACTTCATCCTCTCCCACGTACTTGCTGATGGCGAGCAAGGCGTAAGCGGTGGTTTGTGTGCCCAGCCACTGATCGGCGCTTAGCTCATCGGAAAGATATTGTAGGAGTTGGGCGGCCTGTTCTTCCTTTTCCAGCAATACCAGCGTTTCCAGGATCATGGCTCGGTCGCGGATATGGGTGCCGAAGGTGCCACTGAGTTCGTTGTAGGCTTCTACTTGAGTAGAGGCCTGGTCGATAAGTTCTCTGGCGGCTTCCCCTTGGCCCGCGAGGGCATAGGCAGCGGCCAGGCGCCAGCGGGCGATGTTGCTCAGTCCGTCTATTTCGCGCAGGCGGTTCATCGCCGCCATATCGGGTTCCTGGGCCAGCGCCAGGGTGTAGAGGCGGTAGGCCTGATTGAGCTGGTTGCTGCGCGGATCACTAAATCCATACTCGCCGAGGCGTGGCGTCCACATACGCGCCGCTTTTTCCTGAAAATCCATCCAGCTTTCGAGCAGGCCGGGCGGCAGGGTGTATCCCATATTTTGAGCTTCCACGAGGAAGTGGCCGCCGTAGCTGGTCGACCACTGGTCGGCACTGCCTTGACCGGGCCAGTAGGCGAAGCCGCCCTGGCTGGTCTGGAATTGTTGTAGGCGGCTTACGGTGGCCCGGACATTCTCCGCGGCTTCTTCCCGTCGTCTCTCGTCGAGATCCAGCAGGCGGTGCACGTAGAGCTGCGGGAAGCCGGCGGAGAGTGTTTGCTCTACGCAACCGTAGGGATAGGTAAGCAGGTACTGCAGGCGTTCGCCGAGGTTGAGCGGGGGCAGGCTGGACACTTCGAGCACCCCTTCGTTGGTGCCCGCCATTCCCAACGGCTGGAAGGCAGGCGTCCAGTCGGCGCCGGGCTGCAGCACTTCGGCCATCACCCGGGTTTGCACCGGATTGGGGTTGCGCACCTGGATTTCGATGGTCTGCCTGGCATTGACGCCGTTGCCACTGGCGATCACCGTAAAGCGGGCGACACCGGTGCGGTCGGTTACCTGGAATTCGAAGTTGACCATCTCTTCGCCGGGTTTACTGAAACTCACCTGTTTACTGGTGGGGCCAGCCCAATTGGCGAGATTGGCGTTTTCCTCCACTCTGACGGATACATTGCGTACTTTTTTATCCATTGCGAAGACGGTGACGGGCAGCTGCAGGCGCTCGCCCGGGCTGAGCACGCGCGGCAATGTAGCCAGCACCATCAGCGGCTGCTTGACCGGTACGGATTTATCGACAGCGCCGTAGGCGCCCTGATGCGAGGCGACGACCATGGTGCGGACGGCTCCAACGTAGTTGGGCATCTGAATCTGGTGTTTGCGGCGCTGTCCTGCTTCAAGGTAGAAAGGCCCGAGGTGTCGTACCACGGGTTCGAAGCGGTTGGCCCGCTGTTGAGCAGCGTCGGGGCGCAGCGCGGCGTCACCGCC
>CAZWDL010000190.1:3182-9033 GCA_964632995.1 uncultured Saprospiraceae bacterium | reverse complement strand
GCCGCCTGGAGCGCACCGCCGAGGCTTGCCGCAAAATGGGCGGCCGCGCGATCGTGGTGCCCACCGATGTGACCGACGAAGAGCAGTGCAAGCAGCTCATCGAAAAAACCGCACAGGAATACGACCGCATCGATACGCTGTTTAACAACGCCGGTATCAGCATGGTCGCCCGCTTTGACGAAGTGGAAGACCTTTCGCCGATGAAGAAAATCATGGACGTCAATTACTACGGCAGCGTATACTGCACCCACTATGCGCTGCCTTTTCTGCTGCAAACCGAGGGGCGCATTGTCGGCGTCTCAAGCCTGACCGGTAAAACCGGCGTTCCCACCCGCAGCTTCTACGCCGCCAGCAAGCACGCCATGGCAGGCTTCTTCGACAGCCTGCGCATAGAACTCGTCGAGCGGGGCGTCACCGTAACGATGATCTATCCGGGCTTCGTAGCTTCCGAAGTACGCGAGCGGGCACTCGGCCCCGATGGTGAACCCCGCGGCGAAAGCAACATCGATGAAAGCAATACCATGAGTACCGAAAAGTGCGCCGAGCTTATCCTGCGCAGCGCCGGCCGCCGCAAACGCGAGCTGGTGATGACCACTAAGGCGAAAATAGGGATGTGGGTCAAGCTCATCGCCCCCAGCCTGCTCGACCGGATTACGAAGCGGACGGTGGAGCGGGGAGGGTGAATGGGATGCTGAGCAACCCATACCGGCGGATATATTCGCTGATAAGAAAGATATGAACGAATAAGCGGCGAAAACCTTCTTTGCCCAAAAGGGGATGCGTTATAGTTTGTTGTAATTAACCTATTTCCTCCCTCTATCGATTGACCCCGGATATGCTCCTTCGGAGCGCCTTGCCCAGCACCAAAATAGCCGCAGAATTTCTCGAAAGAACTTCTGGTACAGAGCACTGGATTTTGTTTTAAAACTTCCTGCATTATATTTAGTAGCAAAAATACTTTCTTTAAAGGCCTTTTCCATTTCCTAACAAAAAAATCATCCATGATTCGTCTTATTTCTGCAACCCTTTGCCTGCTGTTGCTGGGCTTCACCGGTTCCCTGGCCGCTCAGGAAAGCGAGAAAGCCGACAGTAGTAAAACCGAAAAGAAAAAAGAGGACAAGAAAGGACTCTCCCTCGAGCCCGGCCGGAAAATACGGCTAACGACCGACGAGGGCACCTGGATCAACCTGGATGTGAGCCCCGACGGCAAAACCATCGCTTTCGACCTGATGGGCGACATTTACTTTCTGCCTATTCAAGGGGGAAAAGCCAAACCCGTCACTTCCGGAATGGCCTATGATACCCATCCCAAATTCAGCCCCGACGGCAAATCCATCGCCTTCACCTCCGACCGTGACGGCAACGAAAACATCTGGATCATTGATCTCGAAGAGGAGGATACTGCACAGGTAACCAAAGAGAAGACCGACTATTTCCAAAGTGCGGAGTGGACCCCCGACGGGGACTACCTCATAGTGTCCCAGGGAAAGCGCAACCTCAAGCTGCATCTATACCATCGCAATGGGGGTGGGGGTGCTCAACTGTTCGGCAATCCGGAGAACATGAAGGCCATCGAGCCCGCCTTCGGTAAGGAGGCGCGTTATCTCTGGTTCAGCCGCCGCAACGGCGACTGGAGCTACAACGCCCAGCTGCCGGAATACCAGCTGGCCGTTTTTGACCGTGAAACGGGGGAGATAGATACCAAGACGAACCGCTACGGTTCGGCTTTCGCCCCCACGCTTTCGCCCGACGGCCGCTGGCTAGTGTACGCCACGCGCTACAACACCGAAACCGGCCTGGTAAAGCGCAACCTGGAAACCGGAGAGGAAGACTGGCTGGCCTATCCCGTTCAGCGCGATGAGCAGGAGTCGCGCGCCCGCCTGGGCGTGTACCCGGCCATGTCCTTCACACCTGACAGCAAAAACCTGATCTGCTACTACGGCGGCAAACTGTGGCATCTGCCCATCGTCGGCGGAGAAGCACAAAATATTCCCTTCGAGGTGGATGTAGAAATAGAAATGGGCCCTGAGCTGCGCTTCGACTTCCCCATCTCCGACGACCCGGCGATGACTGTCACCCAGATTCGCGATCCGGCCCTGTCGCCCGACGGCAAGCGCCTGGCCTTTACGGCGCTGAACCGGCTCTACGTGATGGATTTTCCGGAAGGCACACCCCGCCGGCTGACTAATGCCACGCATACAGAAGCTATGCCCTGCTGGTCGCCCGATGGCCAATCTCTGGCCTACGTAAGTTGGGAGGGAGATGCCGGCCACTTGTATAAAATTGCGCTGGATGGTGATGCTCCACCTATCCGGCTAACGGAGCAGGGAAGCTTCTACGCCCAGCCGGCCTGGGATGCCGAGACCGGCCGAATCGCCTTTATCTACGGCCCGGCGCAATCCTATATCGACGCCATCGGCCCGAATGCCTTCGGAGCCATGGAATACATCGGATGGGTGAATGCTGATGGCGGCGCTGTCAACCGGGTAGCAGTCACAGAAGGCCGCTCCCGTCCACACTTCGTCAAGGACCAGGAGCGCATCTACCTCTACCACGGAGAGAAAGGCCTGTCTTCCATCCGCTGGGACGGCGCCGATGAAAAGGTGCATCTCAAGGTGAGCGGCATCACCACCTTTCCGGCGCTGGTGTATTCGCAAGAACACTGCCTGTTGATAGCCGGCGAGCAGGAACCGAAGCCGGAGCCTTCCAAGCCCGCAGTGCTGATGATGTCGCCCGCCGGCGGGCAGGCCATGGCGCTGATCAATAACGACGTCTATGTTGTTGATGTACCCATGATCGGTGGAGAGACGCCCAGCATTTCGGTGGCCAACCCGGAAAAGGCCAAGTTTCCCGCCAAAAAGCTGACCGAAATCGGCGGCCAGTTTCCGCACTGGTCGGCCGGCGGGCAGCGCGTACACTGGTCGATCGGCAATGCTTACTTCTCCTTCGATTTGGCGGAAGCCGCAACGACCGAGAAGGCCTTGAAGAAGGCCAAAAAGAATCAGGATGCGGATGATGACGATAAGAAGGAAGAAGCCGAAAAAGGTTATGAGCCTGCCGAGCAACGCATTCTGGTAAAAGTAGAGCGGGATATTCCCAAAGGGAAACTGTTGCTGAAGGGCGCCCGCCTGATCACGATGAAAGGCGATGAGATTTTCGAACGCGGCGACCTGCTCATTGAAAACAACCGCATCGTATCGGTCGGCAAATCCGGTTCTATCAAAGCTGGGAGTGACTTAGAGATCAGGGACATGCGGGGCAAGACCATCGTGCCCGGCTTTGTGGATACCCACGCGCACATGTGGCCCAACTGGAATCTGCACAAGAACAACGTCTGGATCTATATGGCCAACCTGGCCTACGGCGTCACTACCACCCGCGATCCGCAGACCGCCACCACCGATGTGCTGACCTACGAGGATATGGTGGAAGCCGGTGAGATGATCGGTCCCCGCATCTATAGTACCGGTCCCGGCGTAGGTTTCTGGGCCTATCATATCAAGAGCAAGGAACATGCGGAGAAAATACTGAAACAGTACTCTGAGTACTACGACACCAAGACGATCAAGATGTATATGGTCGGCAACCGGCAGCACCGGCAGTGGATCATCCAGGCGGCGAAGGAACAGGGCCTGATGCCCACCACCGAGGGCGCGCTGGATTTCAAGCTGAACATGACCCAGCTGATCGACGGCTATCCCGGGCACGAGCACGCCTTTCCGATCTATCCGGTGTACGATGATGTTGTAAAGCTGGTCGCCGAATCGCAGATGGCTTATACGCCAACTCTGCTGGTGGCGTACGGTGGCCCCTGGGCTGAGAATTACTTCTACGCCACCGAAAACGTACAGGATGACAAAAAGCTGAATCATTTCACGCCCAAAACCGAGCTCGACGCCAAGTCGCGCCGCCGGCCGGGCTGGTTCCTGCCCGAAGAGCACATCTTCGAGCGCCACGCCGAGTTCGTCAAAAAACTGGTGGAGGCCGGCGGTATTGCCGGCGTGGGCTCGCACGGTCAGCTGCAGGGCCTGGGGTATCACTGGGAGCTCTGGGCCATGCAATCCGGAGGCCTCGATGAACACGACGCGCTGAAAACCGCTACCATCCTCGGCGCCCGGGCGATCGGGCTGGAGAAGGACCTTGGCTCCCTGGAGCCGGGCAAGCTGGCTGATCTGATCATTCTGGATGAGAATCCGCTGGAGAATATACGCCACAGCAATGCGATTCGCTATGTCATGAAAAATGGCCGTCTCTACGAGGGAGATACACTGGATGAGGTGTTTCCGCGACAACGCAAAGCGCCTGTCTTCCAATGGCAGGGCGGCGCACCGAGCGGACTGCCGGGGGTGAGCAGTGGGAAATAGAAGGCATCCTGAATTTTCGGGCTCTGTCTGGGTGAAGTGGGGGGCTGCGCGAACAGTGCCGCCCTCCACTTATTCCAAAATACGAAAGTCGAGCTAAGTAAAAAGCAGCACACAAACCCAATACTATGCGTTATCCTTCCGCCGAAATACGATGGTTTTTCAAAGGTCAGCCCAAACGGGATTTACAGAGCTGGTTCCGGCAATCCTGGACGGAGGTGGGCACGGGAGAACGAACCGACTATTACCTGTTGGGCACCGGCGAAACGCTGAACATCAAACTGCGGGAGGGGCGCGTGGAAGCCAAGCAGCGATTGTGGGCTGAGCCGGAGTTTGTAATGCGGGGCAGTATTGCCGGTCAGCGGGAAGGCTGGGTAAAATGGAGTTTTGACCTTAGCGAAGCCGGGCAGGACGTACAGCTGGCGAGCCGGCATGCTGAAGCCTGGCTACCGGTACATAAGCGCCGCTGGATGCGTACTTTTATTCCTGAACACAACGAGATTACCGAGACGGACGCCGGGAGCTATCCGGCGGCCGGTTGTAACGCTGAGCTGACTTTCGTCAAGGCCGGCGAAGAAGATTGGTATACCCTCGGGCTGGAATCCTTTGGAGAAGGACGCGACCTGAAAGGCTTGCTCCACAGTATCGGCTCCTATTTTTTTGATGCTGATTTCCCCCTCCTGCTGACGCCATCCAACTCCCGGAGTTACGCGGCCTGGATTGAACACTATTTTGTCAAACAATAAGTTAGCCCCATGTTTAACGAAGCTGTGGAAACACTGGCCCGGCCCAGGTTGCGGGAACTGCAGACAGCCCGTCTGCTTCGCCTGGTCTCTTACGTATACGAAAAGATACCTTACTACAAAGAAGCTTTTGACCGCGAGGGTATTCAGCCGGAAGATATTCAGTCGCTCGAAGATCTGCCGCGCCTGCCTTTTACCCGCAAGTCGGATCTCCGGGATCATTATCCTTTTGGACTATTTGCGGTGAAAACGAATGAACTGCACCGCATCCACGCCTCTAGCGGAACGACGGGCAAACCCACCGTCGTTGGTTATACGGCAAACGATTTGAAGCTATTCGCGGAAGTCAATGCCCGCTCGCTCTACGCCGCGGGCGCCCGCCCGGGGATGAAGTTACAAAACGCCTACGGCTACGGGTTGTTCACCGGCGGATTGGGATTGCACGGCGGGGCCGAGCGGCTGGGTATGTGCGTCATTCCCGTTTCAGGGGGGATGACCGACCGGCAATTGCTCATTCTGCAGGATTTTGAACCCGAAGTCATATGCTGTACTCCTTCCTACGCGCAAACGCTGGCTGAAGAATTACAGCAGCGCGGCGTGGACTCCGGACAACTGAAGTTGAAATACGCCGTGTTAGGGGCCGAACCCTGGACGGAAACCATTCGCGAGCAGGTGGAACAGGGCCTGCAGGTCAGTGCAACCAACATCTACGGGTTGAGCGAAATCATCGGCCCGGGCGTGAGCCAG
>CAZWDL010000190.1:0-3172 GCA_964632995.1 uncultured Saprospiraceae bacterium | reverse complement strand
ACCGGTGGAAGAGAAAGGCGGCGGCAGTCATATTTGGGAAGACTACTTTTTCCCGGAGGTAGTACATCCCGAATCCGGCGAGCCGTTGCCGGAAGGGCAGGAGGGGGTGCTCGTCATCACCACGTTGACCAAAGAGGCCATGCCCCTCATCCGGTACTGGACCGGAGATATTTGCTCTATCTACTACGATATGGATTCCCGGCGTTCCCATGTCAAAATGAGCCCCATCCTGGGCCGGGCCGACGGCATGCTGATCATTCGCGGTGTCAATCTTTTCCCTACCCAGGTAGAAGCCGTCATCCAGGAGGTAGAACACCTCCAGCCTTATTACCAGCTGATCGTTTCGCGCAACGGCGCCCTCGACGAGTTAGAGGTGCGCGTAGAGGTGGCCGAAGCCTTCCTGCGCAGCGTGGGCTTTCAGGAAATTACCGAAGATCATATCCTCGAAAATGAACGTATTATACAGTTGCAGGAGAAACTGCGCCGCAAACTGAAAGACAACACCGGGCTCAGTATGAAAGTCACCCTGAAAGGGGCTCATTCCATTCCGCGCAGTGAAGGCGGCAAGTTACAGCGGGTAATCGATTTGCGTACGGGCTGAGGATTTTGATGAAAATCAGGGGGCAGGATGTCAAAAGTCATTGTATCTGAATAGCAGTCAAGATACCTTTAAACCAACGAAAAACAGCTAAAAACCAAAGGAAATAGTGGAGCAAGCCCACACCCCCTGAACACTAAAAAAGCTCCACTATTTCCACTTTAATTCCGAAGCTTTCTTCACACGGACCACCATCGGTTGTCGTGTTCTGTTATTTACATATTGAATCATTAAAAGGCAAAAGGAACCTCGCCTTCCGGGAATTCGAATGGTTTCCAACTGATTGCCGCCGGTTTCTGGATAATTGCTGGAATGCAGAGCATTTCTTCGATGATGAAAAAGTAGAAACCCCAAAAGCCAGGAAGATTAAGATCAAATGAGGACACGAATGTTTTTGCCTTAGTTTTTCGCCCGTTGAGGTTGTGTGCTTACCCTTGGAACCTCCGATTCCACCACAGCCGGCGGGTTTTACCTAAACCCCAAGTAGAGGCTGGAATACCGACCTATTTCCTTTCTGATGCAAAGCACTGCGGGTTGGTATTCCGGCCTCATTTATTTGGAAAGTAATTATTTGTCAATTGTTACCGGCCGGCATCCGGCCGTATTCCTCAATCCGTTTTAGAAACCCGGGCATCTTCCCTGACCTGTGCTACTTCGTTAGCGGAGATAGCGCCGGCGTTGTTGCCAAAACTCTGGCGGATATAGGTCAGCACATCCGCGATTTGTTGATCGTTGAGGAAAGCGTGAGCCGCCATGGCGTTCTGATAGGTTTCCCCATTGATTTCTATAGGTTCGTTCAGGCCGTTGAGTACTACCTTTATGAGGCGTTCCTTGTCGCCGGTGACCCATTCGGTTCCGGCGAGGGGTGGGTTCATGCCGGGTACGCCCGAGCCATTATCCATGTGGCAGGCGCGGCAGTAGGTATCGTAGACCTGTTTGCCGGTGGCCAGCTGGCCGGTGAGGCGATCTTCGACGCTGTCGTCGTCACCGGTGCGTTCCTGGGCGGCAATTTCCTGGGGGCGGCTGCTGATGCCGGAGCCTTCGCCGTAGTACATGATACGCCAGATGCGCCCCTTCTGCGAATCGGATACGTACAGGGAGCCGTCGGAGCCCTGAGCGAGGCCACAGGGACGAAATTCGGCGTTGGAAGGGTTTTCTACCGGTTCGTCGCCGACGAAGCCGGTGGCGAAGATTTCCCATTCGCCGGCAGGGCGGCCGTTTTCCATAGGGACGAAGGCGACCATAAAGCCGGCTTGTTCGTAATTGATGCGGTTCCAGGAGCCGTGGAAGGCGATAAAGGCGCCGTTTTTATAGCGGGCGGGGAAGAGGTCGCCGGTATAGAAAAGGAGGGCGTTAGGGCCCATATGTCCGGGGAAACCGATAAGCGGTGCTTTGACATCTTCGCAACGTCCTTGCTTTTCGCCGTCGCCCCCGTATTCGGGCGCCAGCATTTTCTTGCCTTTAAACTGATCCCAGTAGCAGTAGGGCCAGCCGAAATCGTCGCCTTCTTCTACCATGAGAAACTCCTCGGCGGGCAGTTCCCGGCTCTTCTGGTCACTGTAGTGTTCGGGCCAGAAGCGGTAGAGGTCGTCGCGGCCGTGCTGCATGACGTAGAGCTTGTCATTGCTCTTGTTCCAGTCGAGCCCTACGGTATTGCGAATGCCGGTGGCGTACGGCGAGCCGTCGTCCTGCACCTGTCCGGTCTGGTTGGCGTCGAATTTCCAGATGGCTGCCCGTACGGTATCTTCCGGGCAGGGATCAATGCCTGGCGATCCTTTACTGCGAGCTTCTTCCTGGCAGGCGTTAGAGCGCGAGCCGATATTGACGTACATATTGCCCCGGCCGTCGAAGGTGAAGGATTTGGAAGAGTGGCCCCGGGCGGTACTGTCGGGGAAGGTGATCATGGTGTCGATCTGCGGCTCGGGCGTCAGTTCGCCGGAGCGCATTTTCTGGCGGTAGACCTGGGTAGGCGAGGAGTAGTAGATATAGCCGTTGTGCAGCGCGACTTCCGTACCCGTTCCGGTCCCGAAGCTCTCGATGAGGTCGGCGCGTGCGTCGGCGTTGGTATCGCGCAGGGCGACGACGCCGGTGCTGTCCTCCGCGCGTACCCGGCGCAGGCGCAGGTAAATGTCGCCGTTGTTATTGACGGCTACGTGGCGGCCCCGGCCGATCGAGTCGATTACCACAGCGACGCCGAAGTTATCGGGTAATTGTATGCCGTCGTTATCGGCTTCCGGGAGGGGGAGGTTGGCGTAAGGGTCGGTCGTTTCAGTCATCGTGTCCGTGCCACAATTACTCAGGGTCAGCCCCAGACTAAAGGTCAGCAGGATGTACAGTATTCGATTCATGCAAAGGTGCGTTTTATGGATGATAAGTGATCCTGCTAAGATAAAGAAATAAAAATCGAATTGTTCGACTGACGTCGAGGTTGTAATCCGGGTTAATAGGATGGTACAGCTAAATTAAAAAATTAGGAGTAAGTATTTAGAGGCTGTTTCACTTAATTCTTCAGTTTTCTCATGCCTCTTTTTCCGTCATGCTTCAGCTTTTTTTAGCTCCATAGCTAAGGCTATG
>CAZWDL010000189.1:0-9083 GCA_964632995.1 uncultured Saprospiraceae bacterium | reverse complement strand
ATCGTTTTTTGAACTCACTTTCGCCTTACGCGAAAGGACCGTCGGAAGTCGGAAGTCGGAAGTCGGAAATCGGAAGGGGCATAGCCTGGCTGTGCAAAGCGATCCCCTTGCTTGCCAAAGCCTTGCCGGTCAAAGCTGCTCTTCGCTGTTGGCTGCTTAGCAGGGCTTTTGCCGGATAGAGACCGGCTGTTCCGGACGGAGCTGGGCGGGTAGCCGGCAGGGCAGTGCCCGCCAAAGCCCGGCCCAGCTGCGAAAAGCTCAAGTAATGGTGTAAACCTATTTTAGTATTTCCCTCCAAAGTGTAAACTTATTTTAGGACGGGTCACCCAGCATCCAGCCCCCAGGCCATTACCTGCCTGTCCTGATTTTACTTATTTTTGGGGAACAGCCAGTTTTTAACAATAACTCTATTACATGTATCGAACTATTGTCGCGCTGCCGGTTGCTGCCGTGCTGCGCTGTTTTGTATTCACCGTATTCGCCCTCCTGATCTGGTTGCCGCTTTCGGCGCAGCTGCCGGAAGGCTTTGCGCGAGTTCGTCTGGCGGAAGGCCTCGATCCTACGGCAATGGCCCTGGCACCCGACGGGCGGATATTTATTGCCGAAAAGCACGGGACCATAAGGATTGTACGTGATGAGGCACTCTTATCGGATCCTTTTCTGCGGCTGGAAGTCGATAACTTCAATGAGCGGGGACTGAGCGGTATCGCTTTCGATCCTGCCTTTGAGCAGAATAACTACATATACCTCTATTACACAGTAGCCGGAGAAGGGTATAACCGGATCAGCCGGGTTACCGCTAATGGTGATTACGCCATTCCCGGCAGTGAGGAAGTGCTGCTCGAACTCGATCCGCTTTCGGGGACCATTCACAACGGTGGGGCGATGGCCTTCGGTGCTGATGGAAAGCTTTACATTGCTACCGGCGACGGCACGCTGCCGGAGAATGCTCAGTCGATGAACAGCCTGCTGGGGAAAGTATTACGGCTCAACTCAGACGGGAGCATTCCTGCCGACAATCCCTTTTACGATCAGGCGCAGGGGAAGTACCGCGCAATATGGGCACGAGGGCTGCGCAATCCTTACACCTTTGCCATACAGCCGGGTACAGGGCGCATTTTTGCCAATGATGTCGGCAGCCAGTACTGGGAGGAGGTGAACGAAATTGTGCGCGGTGGAAACTACGGCTGGGCAGGGCTGGAAGGAGAACGTAGTGGTGAGCAGGTGCCCGACAACTACCGAGATCCGGTATACGCCTATGATCATTTGACCGGTTGCGCCGTTATCGGCGCCGCTTTTTACAACCCGGCGCGGCCGGTCTTCCCGGAGCCCTACTACGATAAGTATTTCTTTGCCGATTATTGTGAAGGATATATTAAAGTACTCGATCCCGATGATGGAACGGTTGCGGAAGTGTTTGCTACCGGTATTGACCGGCCTATCGGGATGCTGGTGGATGAGCAAGGAGCGCTGTATTATCTGGCCCGCGCCGGTATGGGCGGCGGATCGCCACAGGATAATACCAGTAGTTCCAACGGCTCCTTGTGGCGTGTAACCTATACAGGAAGCGGCGCCGCTGTGGTGTCGACCCAACCCAGCGATATAACCGTGCCGGTAGGGGAGGAGGCTCGATTCGAGGTGACGGCGACAGGTGCTCAGCCACTCGCTTACCAATGGCTGCGCGACGGAATCCCCATAGAGGGAGGCGCTCAGCCCACGCTGCTGTTGCCGGAGGTGACACTTGCCGACAGCGGAAGCCTTTTCCGTTGCCGGGTGAGCAATGGGCAGAGCGAGATATTCAGCAGAGAGGCTACCTTGCACGTAACGACCAACAAACGTCCCGTACCTGAAATACTGGAACCGGAGACCGGCGCTACTTACCGCGCGGGAGATACCCTGTTCTTCCGTGGCCGGGCGTCCGATGCAGAAAACGGCAACCTGAATGCCGGTCAGCTGCAGTGGCGTATCGATTTTCACCACAACGAACATACGCATCCCGGCTTGCAGCCGTCAAGCGGAATAAGCCAGGGGCAATTCATTATCCCCCAAATCGGGGAAATCGACGACAATGTCTGGTACCGCATACACCTGAAGGCAAGCGATGCGGAAGGGCTGAGCCGGACCGTCTACCGCGATGTGCTGCCGGAGAAGACCCGGTTTACCGTCGTCAGCGAACCGCCCGGCCTGGAAGTCAATATCGACGGACGGCTGCTGACTACCCCACAAACGCTGACCAGTGTGCGCGGTATCCGGCGTACGCTCTCGGCTGCGCCTGTTCAGTCGCAGGGCAATACGATCTACCGTTTCACGGGCTGGTCCGGGGGCTGGCAACAGGGTTTCTATCCCTTCATCGCCGGTGAGCAGGATACCATCCGCCTTTTCTACGAAACCTTACCCCTCAGTATAGGAGATGGCCGGGGGCTGCTCGGCGAATATTTTCACGGTGAAGGAACAGGCGCTTTCGAGACAGAACCCGTACTTTCCCGTATTGATTCGGTGGTCAACTTCGATTGGGTCTTCGGATCGCCGGCGCCGGCGGTGAACGACGATTTCTTTCTCGCCCGCTGGCGCGGCGAGGTGATGCCTCCGTTGGACGGGAGCTTTACCTTTCACGTCATTTCCGATGACGGCATCCGCCTCTGGGTCGATGACCAGTTGCTGATCGACCAGTGGACGCCACAGGCGGCAACGGAAAGTAGGGGAACCATCACGCTGGAGGGCGGCCGGCGTTATCCCATTCGACTGGAATATTTTGAAGCTGCCGGTCATGCCGTAGCTCGCTTGCTATGGAGCAGTGAAGGAATGGCCCCGGCGCCCATTCCCGCCAGCCAGTTGTTTCCCGCGGCCCGCCTCGATTTCGAGGGGCTCTATACTTTCCGTCGCTTTCCCTCCCCGGCCAGGGAATGGCTGCGCGTTGAAGTGGCGTCGAAAGTGGATGATGAAGTGGACTTACATATCTTCGATATGAACGGGCGCGCGGTTTTGCAGCGCCAGGGCCTGATAGTCACCCGGGGACTCAACAGCTGGGAGCTGCCGCTGGGTAATTTGAGCGCCGGTATTTACCTCCTTGAACTCAAGGGATTAACTTATATTTCTGAAGTTGAAAAAATTGCCGTTCATTAAATCTAATTCGACTGTACCCATGCGACCTTTTTTAACGCTCTTTGTCCTGCTGTTCTTTGCACTTTCTACGCTGACTGCACAAAAGGGCCTGGCAGGACTTTGGGAGGGAACCCTCACCTGGGGAGGACTCCACAACACCCAAACTTACAAATTCGAATTATTGATACAGGTGGAAGGCAATAAGGTTCGCGGCCGCTCCTATATCCACTTACCAGAGGGAGAAGTCCTGGAAATGGACGTCCGGGGGTATTTTTACCAGGATCGTTCCATCGCTTTTCGTGATATTGAATTCATCCCGCCGGTGGGCTCGGAATTGGACCCCCGTTTTTACCGCAAGTACCAGCTGATCTACAACCGGAGTATCTTTGGCTCTACCCTGGAAGGCTACTGGCAGGAAATTATCACCAGCCCCTTTGACGAATACCGCGACCGTGGAAAAATTACACTGAAGAAAAAAGACGCATCTAAGGCATAATGCGAAGCCGGAAGTGGGAGGTGCCTTGATGGACGAGATCACCACGAAAAAACCAACCGGGATTATTCAGGAGTCGATCATTCAGCCCGGCCGCGATTCCTGAGGGCGCACTACGGAGAACAGTGAATAATCCGGGTTGGAAAAGTGAAAAGCAGATGCTTTCGCATGGGCCTTTACGGGAAGGCGCCCCGTGAACTCAAACCCTCAAATTTCCCCCAAACTTTTCCCAATCTTCCTCATAGTCGATATCGGATAACTCCGGCAGCTGATAGCAGGTTTTTCCGAGTGTCCGGATTCGCTGCATGGTACTCGAAAAAACCTTACCGGTGCTCCATGGTATATTTTCAAAGAGGGAAGGGGTCAGTTTTCGCATGCCTAGCAGGTAGTAGCCGCCGTCCGTTGCAGGGCCTATGACAAAGTCATTACGGTTGAGGGCCCGAAAGGCTTCCTCTACTATTGCCGGTGTAAGGGAAGCACAGTCACTACCGATGATGACGGCCCGTTCATGATCCTGCAGCGCTATCCGGAAAGCATTGAGCATGCGTTCACCGAGATCTTCCCCGTGCTGGACTAACTTTCGAAAGTCCCTGGCTGACCACTTGTCTTTCAGGTCGATATGATTACTATAAAAAAGCAGACGCTCCACGTCCACCGAGCGGGCGACGCGCCACGTGTGGTCCAGAAGTGTCCGGTAGATGGATAGAGCCCGCTCTTCCCCCATTGATTGAGCCAGGCGAGTTTTTACTTTCCCCTTTTCCGGGTTTTTAATGAAAATGAGCAGGGCGGAACCGGCTTTGGTCATTTTGATAGCAGGTTTTTACTATAACCAGAATAAGGTTAACGTTTTTATCATCGGGTAGTTGTCTGCCGGGGGCTGGGTTTTGTACTTCGTCGTCATTGTCCGGACAAAACCGGTTGACTGTTGTTCACGGATAATGCTGATCGGGAAACCGGCAGTTTTTTTGAAAATAAGAAGTATTCGAATAATGGACCAGGACTTTTTTTGGTCTCGGGGTTTCTAAATATCTTTACCAGTACCCGAAATTACGAAGTTATGAAGCAAAGAGACACTGAAGTTAGAATCGCCTGCCCGAAATGTGATTGGGCGCCCGACGGGGGAGCCTACTGGTCCTGTACCTGTGGGTATGTATGGAATACCTTCGACACCGGCGGTCGCTGTCCGCGTTGCGAAAAACAGTGGAAGAAGACCCAGTGTATCCCCCATCGCGGCGGATGTTACAGCTGGTCTTTTCACGAGGACTGGTACCGGGGGCTCGATGAATGGCTGGAGGAGGAGATGGATGCTGTGGAGAGATTAGCTGAAGAAAGCAAACCGAAGTGATTGACGGCTTTTTTCTACTCTTCATCAGTAAGGGCCTTGCACTATTTTAGCGTATATGTCATGTACTACTTTTCTTGTTTTCGCAAAAGCACTATCTCTGGTATCTCATTCCATAAAAAGTTTATCAAACTTATGAAGCGAATATTTTTATTTGTTCCACTGGTATTGGGCATCACTTTCGGCTATGCCCAGGAAAAAAAGCAATGGCCCCCTGAATTGACGGAAGTATGGGAGCCCAAGCCGCCGCAAATCACACCGGCAGAAAAAAATGCGCCTCCTTCCGACGCCATTGTTCTCTTCGACGGCAGCAATCTCGATGAATGGACAGCCCCCAACGGACGGCCTGCCAAATGGGAGGTCGAAGGAGACGCAGTAACTGTCGTGCCCGGGCGCGGAAGCATTCAGACCAAGCGCAGCTTCGGCGACTGCCAGCTCCACATCGAATTCCGCACGCCGCAGGAAGTACAGGGCGACGGCCAGGACAGCGGCAACAGCGGCATTTTTCTACAGGGACGTTACGAGGTGCAGGTGCTCAATAATTACGACAATGAAACTTATGTGAACGGAATGGTGAGTTCCATCTACAAGCAACACATTCCGCTGGTCAATGCTTCGCGGCCGCGCGGCGAATGGCAGACCTATGACATCATCTACACGGCGCCTCGTTTTAATGAGGATGGCATGCTGATCAAACCGGCCTATATCACTGTGTTGTACAACGGTGTGCTTACTCTGAACCACGTTGAGATCAAGGGATCGACAGAATATATCGGGTTGCCTAAATACATGCCGCACGGTGAGGGACCGCTGCAATTGCAGGACCACGGCAACCGGGTGAGCTATCGCAACATCTGGATCCGGGAGTTATAATCCTGGTACTTGTCTGGTATATGGTAGGGATTCAAAATCGAGGATCCCTATTTCCTCATCTCTTCCAGTCGGACCGGCCGGTGTTCCTCGATCCACTTTTCGTAATTGCCTTTGTATCCACTCTTTTTATGCAATTGCCGGATTCGGGATTTGATTTCTTTAACCTGCCGGCCGGTGGGAGCGGCAAAGAGATTGAGCTGTTCTGCAATCCGGCTGATGCCGGCGCCGGCGTGGTTTTCCGCGTCGCGAAAGCTTTGAAGGTATTTGGTCTCCTCGCTCAGATAGCGCTCGGCCATCACCTTGGCCACTTCCCGGCCGTGC
Organism: uncultured Saprospiraceae bacterium; assembly: GCA_964632995.1. GTDB lineage: Bacteria > Bacteroidota > Bacteroidia > Chitinophagales > Saprospiraceae > CAZWDL01. The sequence continues at coordinate 2,952 of CAZWDL010000189.1, read as the reverse complement.
TGCTGTGAGTTGCGAATATTACCCCGGCCGGTAACGGCGTTGCCGAGGGCGAATACATTGCGGTAGCCTTCCACCCGGCAGCAGTCCTCCCCGCAGAGCCGGTATACCTGTCCATCCATCGGAATGCCTTTAACGGGCGCCGGGATACTGCCGATGGAGGAGATGATGAGCGGCGCCCGCACCTCGCGCTCGGAGCCGGGAACAGGCGTCACCCGGGTATCTTCGATCCGGGTGCGTTGAAAGACGAGACCGACCAGGCGCCCTCCCTCGACGATCTTATCAACCGGCATGTGCAGGGGAGCGACTTTAAAAAGATATTTCTTCTGATAATTGTTAAAAATCTTTTCCTGGATTTTATGGACGCGTTCGATCTCTTCGGGCGTTTCGGCGGGTTTGGGGGAGAGCGGCATGTCTTTTATCCGCCGGCGGTAGTAGAGGGTACAGCCTTGCAGGCCGAGGTCCTGGAGCGTATATCCCAGTTCGTCCAGTATTTTGGCGATGCTGCGGTCGAGTGAAAAGAGGTCGATATCGTGACCGCGTTGGCACAGGGCGCGTTCCACGGTTTCGAACATAAGCACTTTGGCGACATCCAGCGACGCCAGACCACCGCCGACGATGATGGCGCCGTCGGGCATCTCGTATTGGGGGCCCCGGTATCCCGGTTCGTGTTTGTGGTTGTACCAGTAGATCAGGCTATTTTGGTAGAGGAGCCCTTTTTCGGTGTACTCGTCGATGTCCTTGATGGGTAGCGGCCGATCCCGCCAGGCTCCGATGGCGAGCAGGACGGCGCTGAAGCCCCAGGAGTTTGCTACTTCCTCCAGTTCTACATCTCTTCCTAAACGAACATTGGGCACCAGGGTTACTAATGGATGCTTGAGGCGCTCATCAATTTTCTGCTGTTCCTTGTCGCGAAGCTTGGCGTGCCACTTCGGCAGGCCGTCTTCAATTTTGCCGTAAGGCAACGCATTCTGGTCAAATACCACGCATTCGATTCCCTGCTGCGTAAGCTGATGGGCTGCCTCCGCTCCGGAGACGGCGCCTCCGAAAATGGCGACGATGTGGTTTTGTTTTTTGTTTGTCATAGCTCGGCTTTAGATGGTTGTTCCAGTAGTCTGCGATTCTCGGCTGGCTGGGCTCAGCCGGAGATATGCCCTGTCATCCCTGAGCCCAGCCCCCATTTCAAAGTCGGAAGTGGGCCATACGGCTCTTCGCTTCGCTACGAGAAGTCGGAATGGGCTTATCCAGCATCCACTCAGATCTCCCAGGTCTGACTTCCTGCGATCAGCTGATCGAGGTCGCCTTCGCCCATTTGGCCTTGAGCGACCTTGAGCTGCTCGTGCAGCTGGTCCTCGTAGCAGGGGCGGTGTTCCGAAGCGTAGAAAACGCCGAAAGGCCGGGGGAGGAAGTCCTCTCCCGCGGTGGTCGGATCGTCGAAAAAGCGGGCCAGGATCTGCGCTTTACAGAGATCTGTTTCGTCGTGTATCCAGAGGTCGTCCGGGCTGAAGCCCTCTTCTTTGAGATCGACCACGCGGGGCCGTAGTCCGTCCAGGCGGATGCCTTTTTCGTTATCCTCACCGAACCGTAGCGGTTGTCCGTGTTCGAGGAAGAGGGTGGTATCCGGTTTGGTATCCTTATCGGTGAAGGTGAAAAAGGCGCCGTCGTTAAATATGTTGCAATTCTGGTAGATTTCCAGGAAGCTGGTGCCCTGATGTTCGTGGCAGCGGCGGATCATAGCCTGCAGGTGCTTGGGGTCGCGATCCATGGCGCGGGCGATGAAGGCGCCGTCGGCGCCGAGGGTAAAGGCCAACGGATTGATAGGGTGATCGAGCGATCCCATGGGAGTTGACTTGGTCGGCTTATTCAATTCCGATGTTGGGGAGTATTGCCCCTTGGTCAATCCGTAAATCTGGTTGTTGAACAACAGGATGTTGATATTGAAATTGCGGCGCAACGCGTGCAGCAGATGGTTGCCGCCGATCGAGAGGCCGTCGCCGTCGCCGGTAATGACCCAGATGTTGAGATCCGGGTTGGTGGCTTTCAGGCCTGAGGCTACGGCCGGGGCCCGGCCGTGGATCGAGTGCATGCCATAGGTTTCCATGTAGTACGGAAAACGGGAAGAGCAGCCTATGCCGGAAATGATGGCTACTTCGTCCTTATTGAATTCGAGTTGGGCGAAAACGGTCTGAACCTGCTTCAGGATGGAATAGTCTCCGCAACCCGGGCACCACCGGACTTCCTGATCGCTGGCGAAGTCTTTGCCTTTCAGTTGGCTTTTGCCGTTATTCCCGCCGGATATATTTTTGCTTGTCATTATTATCGAATTTCGGTCTTCCTAAAATTAATTGAATTTTGCGAACTCCGTCAAGTGTCGGGCCGGTTTTTAATTGTCCAGCAGCATCTTGGCATGGTCTTTTAGTTCCGACTTGGTGATAGGGACACCCTGAATCTTATTGTATTGATAAACGTCAATGAGGAAGCGGTCACGGATGATGCGTGACAATTGTCCGTTGTTGATCTCGGGAATGAGAATCTTTTTATAGCGCTTCATCAGGGGTTGCAGGTTTCGGGGGAAGGGGCGGATGTAGCGCAGGTGGGCATGTCCGACCTCATAGCCTTCGGCCAGCAACTCGCGGGTAACCGAGCGCATGACGCCGTAGGTAGAGCCCCATCCGAGCAGCAGCATATCCCCTTTCTCTTTGCCACAGACCAGTTCCTGTTCGGGAATGTGTTCGGCGATTTTCTCCACTTTGGCTTCCCGGATTTTGATCATGTATTCGTGGTTGGCCGGGTCATAGGACACGTTGCCGGTGTTGGCTTCCTTTTCGAGACCGCCGACGCGGTGGGCCAGCCCGGAAGTGCCGGGAACAGCCCAGCCCCGGACCAGGCGTTCGTCGCGCCGGTAAGGCATAAAGGGTTCTGTTTCATCACCTTTACGGGGTGGCTCGAAGTTTA
>CAZWDL010000188.1:8830-9577 GCA_964632995.1 uncultured Saprospiraceae bacterium | reverse complement strand
GTTGCCGAGAGTCTCGTCGGCAGCGTAGCCCCAGAATTCGCGGCGCACGCGCTCGTGCATGCGCTCGGCCAGCGCTTCGGCGAGGCGGTCGGCCAGCGCTTTGAGCATGATGGCGTGGTAGTCGTCGTGCTCGGCCTCGAAGCGCCGGACGTGCTCTTCGATGCCGATGCCGGACGTCACGGCGAAGGCGCCCAGGAAATCGGCAGCCCCCCCCGCCCCCTCCAAAGGGGGGGAGTTCCGCGCTGACAGCTGCTCTAGCGGCCGCTCTGGCAGGGAGTCAAGTTCAGATTTTATCTTTTCTAAAACCTCTTCGGGAGCTATGATGATTTCGTCGTTGGTGAAACGGAGAACTTTGAATCCTTTTTCTTCAAGGATTTCCTTTCTTTCTTCGTCCTTGATTTTAATATCTGGTAATTGATGAATTCTTCCGTCAACCTCGATGATTAAACCTTTTTGCAGGCACACAAAATCTGCAATAAACCGGTCGATAATGTGTTGCCGGCGGAATTTGTAGCCTCCTAAAGCCTTCCCCCGCAGCATCTTCCAAAGAATAGATTCCGCCTGCGTAGGGTTTTTACGATGCTTTTGCGCCAACTCCTTTAGCAAAGTATACATCACCGGATCCGCCGTCTCGTATCCGGGAGCGTCCCGCTTATCCCCCGCATTCCTGCGAGAACTGCTGTCAGCATGGAGTCCCCCCCCTTTGGGGGGGCTAGGGGGGGCTGCACTATCAGCATGGAGTCCCCC
>CAZWDL010000188.1:0-8730 GCA_964632995.1 uncultured Saprospiraceae bacterium | reverse complement strand
CCCTTTGGGGGGGCTAGGGGGGGCTGCACTGTCAGCATGGAGTCCCCCCCCTTTGGGGGGGCTAGGGGGGGCTGCACTGTCAGCATGGAGTCCCCCCCCTTTGTGGGGGCTAGGGGGGGCTGGGGAGATGAAGTCCGCCAAACAAAAATTCGGCTTCCCTTCCGCTTTTTTCCTTTGCTGCCTGAGAAAGTGCAGCGTCGCTTTGACCTTTTTCCGTGATTCGTCGGTGTAGAGTTCCACATCATCATCTTCCACCGCATTGGCCGGAAAGATACCAATAACGGCTTTGGCCTGCAGCCATTTCTCATCGACGATGCGGCGCAGCAGGCTGCGGGCGTCGTTGTACAGCTTCCGGGCTTCAGGCCCGTACTTGTCGCTTTCCAGGATATCGGGGAAGCGGCCCGGCATTTGCCAGCTGAGGAAGAAGGGCGTCCAGTCGATGTAGTCGACCAGCTCTTCCAGGTCGATATCGTCGAAGACCTTGACGCCGGTGAAGTTGGGCTGCGGCGGCTGGTAGTTGTCCCAGTCGATAGCCACCTTGTTGTTACGGGCTTCGGCCAGCGGGATATACTTTTTAGTCGAGCGGCTGTTTTCGCGGCGTTCGCGCATACCGGCGTACTCCTTTTTGGTATCCAGGATAAAGTTGGCGCGCGTATTATCATCCTCACCGATGAGGGCGCTGACGACGGAGACGGAGCGGGAGGCGTCGAGCACGTGCACCACCGGACCCGTATATTCCGGTTCGATCTTAACGGCGGTATGCACCTTGGAAGTGGTGGCGCCGCCGATGAGCAGCGGCAGTTTGAAGCCCTGGCGCTCCATCTCCTTGGCGACGTGGACCATCTCGTCGAGCGAAGGGGTGATCAGGCCGCTGAGGCCGATGACGTCGACCTTTTCTTCCTCCGCGGTGCGCAGGATTTTTTCTGCCGGCACCATGACGCCCATGTCGACGATATCGTAGTTATTACAGCCCAGCACCACGCCGACGATGTTCTTGCCGATATCGTGCACATCGCCTTTGACGGTAGCGAGCAGCACTTTGCCTTTGGGTTTGCCGGCTTGGCCGCTGCGGGCTTTTTCCTCTTCAATATAAGGAGTGAGGTAGGCGACCGCCTTTTTCATGACGCGGGCGCTTTTGACCACCTGTGGGAGGAACATCTTTCCGGCGCCGAAGAGATCACCGACCACGTTCATGCCGTCCATCAGGGGCCCTTCGATGACGGTGAGCGGCGCGGGGTATTTTTGCCGGGCTTCCTCCGTATCCTCGATGACGAAATCGGTGATGCCTCTGATGAGGGAGTGCGCCAGTCTTTTTTCCACCGGCGCTTCCCGCCAGCTGAGGTCTTTCTTGAGGGTGCGGCCGCCCTCGCCTTTGACTTTTTCGGCGTATTCGGTGAGGCGGTCGGTGGCGTCGGGGCGGCGGTTGAAGAGCACGTCCTCCACGCGCTCGAGCAGGTCCTTGGGGATGTCTTCGTACACCTCGATTATGCCCGCGTTGACGATGCCCATGTCCATACCTGCCTGAATAGCGTGGTAGAGGAAGGCCGAGTGCATAGCTTCGCGGACCGTGTTGTTGCCGCGGAAGGAGAAGGAAATATTGCTGACCCCGCCGCTGACTTTGGCGCCGGGGCACAGCTTTTTGATGCGCCGTGTGGCTTCGATAAAGTTGACGGCGTAGTCGTTGTGTTCTTCGATGCCGGTAGCGACGGCGAAGATGTTGGGGTCGAAGATGATGTCCTGCGGTTTGAAGCCCACCTGTTCGGTGAGGATTTTATAGGCGCGGACGCAGATTTCGACTTTGCGGTCGGTGTTGTCGGCCTGGCCCTGCTCATCGAAGGCCATGACGACGGCGGCGGCCCCGTAGCGGCGTACGATTTTGGCCTGGCGGATAAATTCCTCTTCGCCTTCTTTGAGTGAGATGGAGTTGACCACGCACTTGCCCTGTACGCATTGCAGCCCTGCCTCGATGACGCTGAACTTGGAGGAGTCGATCATGATGGGCAGCCTGGCGATATCGGGTTCGGCCATAACGAGGTGCAGGAAGTCGGTCATGGCCTTTTCGGAGTCGAGCAGGCCTTCATCCATATTGACGTCGATGATCTGGGCGCCGCCCTCCACCTGATGCTGAGCTACCGAGAGGGCTTCGGGATAATCGCCCGATTTGATAAGGCGGGCGAATTTGCGGGAGCCGGTGACATTGGTTCGTTCCCCGACGTTGACGAAGTTGGTTTCCGGGCGGATGATCAGGGGCTCCAGTCCGCTGAGCATAGTGTAGCCCGGTTGCCTGGGGATGCTGCGCGGCGTCAGTCCTTTGACAGCTTCGGCCATCAGGCGGATGTGGTCCGGCGTGGTGCCGCAGCAGCCCCCGACGAGATTGACGAAGCCGCTGGAAGCAAAGTCGCGGATGTAGTCGCGCATCTCCGCGGCGCCCTGGTCATATTCGCCGAACTCGTTGGGCAGGCCGGCGTTGGGGTAGGCGGAGATATAACAGTCGGCGATATTGGCCAGGGCCTCCAGGTGGGGGCGCATTTCTTTGGCGCCCAGCGCACAGTTGAGCCCTACACTGAGCAGGGGCATGTGACTAATGGAAATCCAGAAAGCTTCGGCGGTTTGTCCTGAGAGAGTACGGCCACTGGCATCGGTGATCGTTCCCGACACCATGATGGGCCATTCCCGGCCGTATTCCTCGAAGAGCTGATCGATGGCGAAGAGGGCGGCCTTGGCGTTGAGGGTGTCGAAGATAGTCTCGACGAGGAGGATATCGGCGCCGCCGTCCAGAAGCCCTTTAGCTTGTTCGTAATAGGCGTCGCGTAGCTCGTTGAAGGTGACGGCGCGGTAGCCTGGGTTGTTCACGTCGGGAGAGAGGCTGGCGGTTTTGTTGGTCGGACCCATAGCGCCGGCGACGAAGCGGGGCTTGTTGGGCGTTTGCCCGTTAAAGGCGTCGACCGCCCGGCGGGCGATGCGCGCCGATTCGAGATTGATCTCGTAGGCCAGGTCCTGCATATCGTAATCGGCCTGTGCGATGCGGGTGCCGCTGAAAGTATTGGTCTCGATAATGTCGGCGCCCGCTTCGAGATAGGCGCGGTGGATCTCTTCGATGATCTGCGGCTGGGAGAGGGAGAGCAGGTCATTATTACCCTTGATATCCTTGCGCCATCCGGCAAAGCGGTCGCCGCGGTAGCCCGCCTCATCGAGGGGGTAGCGCTGTATCATGGTGCCCATGGCCCCATCGATGACGAGAATGCGATCCTGGAGTAATTGTCGTATATCTTTCATAAATGATGTAGTGCCTTTTGGTTTTTGGCCGACTTTTATATCCGGGCGTCGCCCGGTTTGTTACAAAGGAACAAAGTTAATAAACAAGAGGTTGCCAGAGAATTAGCTTCGAAAAACTACAATACATTAAATTTTTATTGATTTTTAATAAAGAATTTTCTATATTTGTTGTGTTCTAACCGAGCTATCTACTCACCAAAGGCCCATCAGGCCTATTTCGCCCCCCTTTTTTTTTGCCCCCTAAGCTTTAGAGGAATTACCATTTGTCGGTTTGGGTAGCCTGGGAAATTCTCCGGTGAGCCCTCCTCATAGCGAGGGAGTAAAGCGACCGAGTCCCCACGAGAGGGGACAGCAGCATCTCGATCCCCATTCCGCTTTTTTCGAGCGGGACCGAGCGAAGCGCCGGCGCCCCGACCACCCCCGGGGCGGGGAACGGCTATATCCTCCCCCCAGGCTATCTACCTACCTCATTTTTAGAAAATTTTATTCGAAGATCCCATAACATACAATCACTATGAACAGAGTTCTACTATTCCTTTTTGTAGGGCTGATGCTGGCAGCTTGCGCCAGAGATGAAGTACAGAACCCGTTGGACAACGAGCTGCAGAAATTGCTGGACCGCCGGGCGCCGGGTGGTGACCGCCGGCATTTTGTACTGCCGCATGAGACCGACTATGCGAACATTCCCCAGGATCCGGCCAATCCGCTGTCAGCGGATAAGGTCGCGTTGGGGAAGATGTTGTTCTTTGAAACCGGTCTGGCCGTCGATGCGATGAAGGAGAACGGCATGGGCACCTATTCCTGCGCTACCTGTCACGTGCCTTCGGCGGGTTTTATGCCGGGGCGCATACAGGGCATTGCCGACGGTGGCGTCGGCTTCGGCCGTAACGGTGAAAGCCGCAGCAAATTGGACAATTACCGACCGGAGGAGCTCGATGTACAGGGGGCCCGCCCGCTGAGTATGCTCAACGTGGCCTACGTGACGAACTCCACCTGGAGCGGCAAATTCGGGGCCGGTAACGTCAACGAGGGTACGGAAGACGCGTGGGAAAAAGACCCCGCTACCGAAATCAACCGCCTGGGCTTCCAGGGTCTGGAGAGCCAGAATATGGAAGGCCTCGGTCTGCACCGCATGGTGGTGAACAAGCCCATCCTGGATTCCCTGGGATACACCGGTATGTTCGACCGGGCCTTTCCCGGTATGCCGGAAGAATACCGCTACGGAAAAATGGGCGCCAGCTTCGCCATTTCGGCCTACCTGCGCAGCCTGCTGACCACCCAGGCGCCCTTTCAGCGCTGGCTGCGGGGGGAGACGATGGCTATGACTGATATCGAAAAGGGCGGCGCACTGCTCTTCTACGGCAAGGCCGGTTGTTACCGCTGCCATAAAGGACCGGCGCTCAGCTCCGTTGAGTTTCACGCCCTGGGCGTTAAAGACCTCTTCGAGGCCGGCGCCTTCGCAACAGATGAGAATGACCTGCGCAACCTGGGCCGCGGAGGGTTTACCGGCCGGCAGGAGGATATGTTTAAGTTCAAAGTGCCTCAGGTCTATAACATGGGGGATTCGCCTTTTTATTTCCACGGCTCCAGCAAGCGTTCCCTGCACGAGGTGGTCGAATATTTCAACGAAGCCGTTCCCGAAAACCCACGCGTGCCGGAGGAAAACCTCTCGCCCTTTTTCCATCCGCTCGATCTGACGAACCGGGAGGTGGAAGAACTGGTGCAGTTCCTGGAAAACGGCCTGCGCGATCCCAACCTGCAGCGCTACGTACCGCAGGAAGTGCTGTCGGGCAATTGCTTCCCGAACAACGACCCGGAGTCGCGCTGGGACCTGGGATGTAAGTAAACCCTATAGATCAGCTTTAGTACTCACCAGGTAAACAGGAGTCATCCCGAATTTTTAAAATTCATGAATTGACCTTGGAGAGGTGATATAGTAGTAGTATCGCCTCGCTGAGGGGACTATCCGGGGTTGTTCCCCGGCCAACCCACCCCACAGCGAGGGAGCGAAGCGATCGAGTCCCCACAAGAGGGGTGCAGCAGCACCCCGACCCCCATCCCGCTCAAAATGAGCGGGACCCTGCGCAGCGCCGGCAACCCCGAGATTGGCTCCAATCAAGTCAAATTCAGGATCGCTCATATTTCCATGAACACTTCTATCTATTTCCATTCGATCATAAGTGCCTATATGCGAAAGGGTTAGCCTCCCGGCTATAAGGAGGACCCGATTGTCAGGAAGCGGCTAATTTAATTGCCTTATATTTTCATTTCACCCAAACAAGGCTTTTCTTTGCTACTTTGAAATTATAACCACCCGTTTACAGAACGCATTTCACATTGGGCGAGAACATCCATCCTATATTTGATCAGTTGATCCAGCGCGCCGACCGGGAGCGCTTTCTCAATCAGCACAGCAAAGTATTGTGGCTGACAGGCCTTTCGGGCTCGGGAAAGAGCACGATAGCCAAACACCTGGAGCGGCGCCTCTTTGAAGCCGGTTTTTTCGCTCAGGTGCTCGACGGTGACAATATTCGTTCCGGGATCAGTAAGAACCTGGGATTCAGCGAGGAAGACCGCCGGGAGAACATCCGCCGCATTGCGGAGGTAGGGAAACTATATCTGCACAGCGGTGTTATTTGTATCAATTCTTTTATCAGTCCTACGCGCGCCATCCGGCAGATGGCCCGGGAAATCATCGGTCCGGAAGATTTTATCGAAGTTTATATCAATGCGCCGCTGGAGGTCTGCGAAGCCAGGGACGTGAAAGGGCTGTACGCCAAAGCACGGGCCGGCGAAATCAAAGGATTTACCGGTATCGACCAACCCTACGAAGCGCCGGAAAGTCCGGAGCTGGAAATCCGGACGGATGAGCTGGAAATTGAAGCCTCGGTGCACCGGATTATGGCGTATATCCGGCCGGTAGTGGCGTACGATCCACCAGGTCAAGACCGGTAGGAGGTGGATTGCTGCTCTGCAACATCCCCTGGCTGTCCAACTCCACAGCGAGGCGACAGCCGAGCCCCCACAAGCCTGAAGCAGCAGCTTCAGCCCCCACAGGCAAGTAGGCCGAAGGCTCCGGCAACGCGAGGAGGGCAGAGGAATGTACAATTTTCAAAGCAAAAAGTATTCGAAAAAATATGAACTACCATCTCAACCACCTCAAAGAACTGGAGTCGGAGTCGATCTTCATCATGCGGGAGGTAGCGGCGCAGTTTGAAAATCCCGTACTGCTTTTCTCGGGCGGCAAGGATTCCATCCTGATGACGCATCTGGCGATGAAGGCCTTCTGGCCGGCGCGCATTCCTTTCCCTTTGCTGCACATCGACACGGGGCACAACTTTCCGGAGACCATCGAATTCCGGGACCGCCTGGTCGAGCGCCTGGGCGCCAAGCTCATCGTCGGTTCGGTTGAAGAAGCCATCGAGCGAGGATTGGTGACCGAGGAGCGAGGCTACAGCGCCAGCCGCAACGCCCTGCAGACCGCCGTGCTGCTCGATTCTCTGGAAAAGGGTAAGTTTGACGCCGCGCTGGGCGGTGGGCGCCGCGATGAAGAAAAAGCCCGCGCCAAGGAGCGCTTCTTTTCCCATCGCGACGAATTCGGGCAGTGGGATCCCAAAAACCAGCGCCCGGAACTGTGGAACCTCTTTAACGGCAAAAAGCACTACGGCGAGCACTTCCGCGTATTCCCCATCAGCAACTGGACGGAGCTCGACGTGTGGATGTATCTTAAAACCGAGGAAGTAGAACTCCCCAATCTTTATTTTACCCATCGCCGCAAGGTGTTCCGCCGCGACGGCATGCTGCTGGCCGATTCGCCGTATATCAATAAGAAGCCGGAGGAGGAAGCCTCTATCACCGAGATGGATGTGCGCTGCCGCACCATCGGCGATACGACCTGTACCGGCGTTTGGGAGTCTACCGCGTCGACCATCGACGATATTATCGAGGAGGTTGCTACCGCCCGCGTCACCGAACGCGGCGGCCGCGCCGATGACAAGCGCTCGGAGACCTCAATGGAGGACCGCAAGAAGCAAGGTTATTTCTAATCCGTCCCGGCTTTTAGCGAAAGCGGGCTACTTTTTTAACAAGAAAATTCATCCACTCGTGGAACATCAAAATATGGAACTGCTGCGCTTTACCACAGCCGGCAGTGTTGACGACGGGAAAAGCACCCTCATCGGTCGCCTGCTGTACGACAGCAAGTCGATTTTCGAAGATCAGATGGAGGCGGTTACCGCTTCCAGCCAGCGCCGCGGCGAAGAGGAGGTCAATCTGGCCCTGCTTACCGATGGCCTTAAAGCGGAACGCGAACAGGGTATCACGATCGACGTGGCTTACCGGTACTTCACTACGCCGCGCCGCAAGTTTATCATTGCCGATACGCCGGGGCACATCCAATATACCCGCAATATGGTGACGGGCGCTTCCACCGCCAACGTGGCGCTGGTCCTCATCGATGCGCGCAAGGGCGTGCTGGAACAAACGCGTCGTCATGCTTTTATCGCTTCCCTTTTGCAAATTCCTCACCTGGTCGTCTGTATCAATAAGATGGACCTGGTAGACTACAGCGAGGAGGTCTATGAGGAAATCAAGGATGACTTCGAACGCTTCTCCTACAAGCTCGACGTCAATGATGTGCATTTCATCCCGATCTCCGCGCTGAATGGAGATAATGTGGTTAAAAAGTCGGAAAAAATGCCCTGGTATGGGGGTACGACCTTGCTGTACTACCTGGAAAACGTCCACATCGGCAGCGACCACAACTTCATCGACGCCCGCTTTCCGGTGCAGTTCGTCATTCGTCCGAATACGGATGAATACCATGACTACCGGGGCTACGCCGGCCGCATCGCCGGTGGCGTTATGAAAAAAGGCGACGAAGTGTTGCTGCTGCCCTCGGGATTTACCAGCCGCATCGCCCGCATCGACACCTCCGACGGAGAACTGGAAGAAGCTCACCCGCCCATGTCTGTCACCGTCCTGCTGGAAGACGACCTCGACCTGAGCCGCGGTGATATGATCGTCCGCGAAAATAACCATCCCGAGGTGAGCCAGGATATGGAGGTCATGGTCTGCTGGTTTAATGAACGCCCGCTTCAGCTGCGCGGCAAGTACACCATTATGCATACCACCAAGGAGGCGCGCTGCATCATTAAAGATATCCGCTATAAACTCGATATCAATACCCTGCACCGCAATCAGGAGGACAAAAATATCGGCATGAACGATATCGCCCGCGTCGTTATCCGCACTACCAAACCACTATTTTTCGACAGCTACCGCAAAAACCGCATCACGGGGAGTATCATCCTCGTCGATGAGGGTACCAATGAAACTATGGGCGCTGGGATGATCATCTGAATTCTTGGGCGCGCAAAGGGCGGCAATGCTGTTGAAAAGCGGCACGCAGAGGCCCGTGGCCACCTCCGGTTCGTCAAATGTTAGCGACCTTTG
>CAZWDL010000187.1:0-9587 GCA_964632995.1 uncultured Saprospiraceae bacterium | reverse complement strand
ACATTCAGAACCGCAGAACAGTAAAACTGACGAACAGATGAACCGTAGAAGTAGCTAAAACCGGACTTATGGGTAATCAACACGGGTTAAGCTATGCTAAACCACCGCAGAACCACAACCTGACCATAAGAGCAGATGGAACTCCTAATGGAAGTTCTCCCTCCGTCTGTCGAAGCCATCTCGAACGATATCAAAGCAACTCAAACCATCCCGAACCGCCTTTTTCATCCGCTTACTCCAAATCCTTGAGAATATTCCGTTGCCGTTGTCCCAGGTTGAAGGCCTCCAGCAGGGTGAGCGTCAGGGCGCTTTCCAGGTCGCCGTAGGCTTCCTCGTAGTCCTGGCGGCTGCGACGGATGACTTCGAAGGCCTCTTCGCGGCCGTAGACATCAGTGATCTCACAGGTCGGTTCCTCACCGGGGAGCTGCTTGTAGGTGAGGAAGTAGTGGCGAAGCCGGTTGATCAGGTTGGCAGGTAGGTCGTCGATATTTTTCCAGTGGCCGTACACCTCGTCATTGCTGAGCACGGCGATGATCTTATCGTCGGCCTCGCCGTTGTCGATCATGCGCAGACCGCCGATGGGCGTGGCCTTGACGATGATGTTGCCGTGGGTGACCTCGCGCTCGGTCAGCACGCAGATGTCGAGCGGATCGTCGTCGCCGATGATGCCCTCGCGGCCGGTTTTCTCCCGGCAGTAAGCGGCCACCTGTTCTTTGCAGTAAGTCTGTGGAATAAACCCGTACAGGGCCGGCACGATGTTGGAGAACTTCTGCGGCCGGTCGATCATCAGGTAACCGGTGATTTTATCTACTTCGTACTTAACGGTATCGGTGGGGATCACCTCGATGAAAGTCGTCACCACATTGGGCACTTCCTTTCCGATGGGGATGCCGTGCCAGGGATGCGACTTGTAGCGCAGGCCGATCATTTTCCAGATCTTATCAAATGCTTCTTGGCTCATGATGGAGTGGAATATTGTGAGTTTGATGTAAAGCGCATTTTGCAGGCACAAAGGTAAGGGAATTTTTTTCCGTGCCCACGTTTTCCAAAAGGACGCTGTCGTGGAATACGCCGGCCCGCTGACCGCCGCTGCGATCAGGGACGATTGCAAACTTAAAGTTGCCGGGATCCTCGTTGAGCTCCAGCGCGCCGACCCGTCGGGAACGTCAGTACGGAGGGCCGAATTGGGCTGGGCCAGACTAACCCGGATTATCCACGGATTAATCTATTAGGAGGATAAATTGACTGCCATTCTTGGGTTTTGCTCCTCAAGGATCTTAGCGTTGGGGAACCCAAGCCTGGCAAACACTTTAGCCTCACATTACGAAGAACCTATGAATAATGACGACAAATGATCGAAAGTATTTGATTGTCAAACATTTGTGTCAGGGTTAGGCAGGTATGAAAAATGGAGGGGGGGGTAGCGGCGAGGAGACCGGAAGCAAAGAAAGAAGATAACCGGAAGACGGAAAGACTCGGAGAACGCCTGTGATTTTCGCTTTTGCGAAGCTTCGATTCACCGATGTCCTCCAGTCTCCAGGCCGAAAGTAGATTTACAGTATCTTATCAATGACGTGAATGACGCCTTTGCCCGCCTTGATGGTTTCCATTACATTAGCTCCGCCGATTTTCATATCATCGCCGCTGCCGCTGATACCGAGGTCTTTGCCGCCCAGGCTGGCGATGTCACCCCCCATGTCTGCAAGCCCTGCGAGATCCATCTTGCCCGGCAGGATGTGATTTTTCAGCGTATTGACGAGCTGGTCTTTATTAGAGGGATCGGTGAGGCTGGACAGCACGTCGGCGCCGAGCTTCGAGAAGGCGTCGTCGCTGGGCGCCAACATGGTGAAGTTTTTCAGGTCTCCCAAAATGTTATCCAGTCCTCCGGCGGCATTCACCAAATTGAGAACCGTGTCCAGGTTGCCCTTATTGGAGAGCATGTTCAGGACTTTGGAGTAGCCGGAGCTGCAGCCCATGTTCAGGGTGCCGGCGAAGACAAAGAGAACCAGTAATTTGGTCATCAGAACTTTTCTCATAACAAAAATTTTTGTTTTGAAGTATATTGAAATGAATAAAAAAAGCAGCATACCCCGCTAGGCGGTGTATGGATGTTCCGGATTTGAGCTTGCTAGGTTTGAGGATGCATTCAACGTAAAGTATCAGGCAAAACGCCAGAAAAAAGGCGCCTGATCAATTTTTGCGAAAGCAATGAAAATCGAATGGGAAGCGTGACAGGTGGTTGGTACAGGTTTTCGATGCTAAAGATACTAATATCTTGCGGTGAAACAATGATCGGCAGGATAAAAAGAAAATTTTGCAGACGAGGCTAAAATATGAATCCGAAGCGCAGGATCGCCATCCGGTTTTTCCCCGGCTGTTCCTGGTATACATTGGAGAGCCCGAATTCATAGGATAGCTCCACGGTGAGTAGAATAAAGTCGATACCGACGGCAGCATTGGCCCCCCAGGTAAAGCTATTGAGTTGGTCTTTATTGAAATTGAATGCTTCGCGCTCGGTGGCGGAGACGATAAACTGAGGGACGATGCCGCCGCGCAGATGCAGGCGCAGCAGACTGCCTTCGCGGGTCAGATAATAGCCCACGTTGAGCGGTACTTTGATGGAGTTGATGCGGACCTCTTCGGTCAGTGCTTCGGGGGCGGCGGGCTTCTCCAGCTTGGTCAGGTCGGCCTTGACCTGCTGATAGTGGAAGCCGGGATGGAAAAACAATCGTTGGTCCTCGATGCGCAGATCGAGGCCGATATTAAAGCCTGATCGACCTTCCGTTTCAATGGTATCGGCTTCGATATCCATCGCGGAAAAATTAAAGCCGAACTTCGGGCTGAAGCGGGTTTGAGAAAAGAGTGTAGGGAGGGTAGCGAAGATGAAAAACCACAGGAAGAGCAAACGATAATACATAAGAGGGGCATTTTGTCTCAAGTCTTCTATTGGGCTTACTCTTATGACATCAGGAATGGGGAGGGAGTTCAAAGGCGGGAAGAAAAAAATAGGAGCTGCAAAAAAACTGTCGCCCCGAAACATTCGGAGCGACAGCAGGGCCGGTTTCTTGTTTTGAAGGTATGCATGTTTCAAATGAAACGGCCGTAAAAATTGAACACCCAATTGACCATGGAATATATACCAAATTAAAAGTCGATTGCTTTTAAAAAGAGTTGCGAAGCTTTCCGTCTTACGTTGGTTTTCCGGCCAAGGCTGAGGCTTTTCTCAGCAATTCTTCGGGAAAAATTCGCAACCCGGTTTTCTGTTTGCTTTTTACAAATGTAAGCGATGCGAAGGCTTTGAATAATGACTTTAGTCAATGGCGGATATGATTATCATCAATGGGGCAGGGAGATCTTCCCTCACTTCACGCCATCAGCCAACAACCTTTATGCCCAACAAGACCCGGAATAAAGTGACCGGCCCAAGCCCTTATTTCGTATTTCCTTCAATCTTCCAACTGTGACTGCCGCCATTTTTCCACGGCGATAGCAATTTTCGGAGGCAGTGTCCCCTGGTAGTATTCCTCGAAGGCCTGTAGATCATACCAGGTGCGAAACTGGTTGATTTGCAGACTGGAGCCTTCACCGCTGAGGCGGAAGGTGCGGACCTGTCCTTCCCTGGTTTCCTCCATGTATTCGGAATCGTCCTCAAAAGGATGCAGTTTTTGAGCTTTACGGCCGTTGAGCAGGAAGAACTCGTCCTGGTTATAATCCATTGTGCCGTCGAAGATCGCGAGGCGATCATCGCAGAGCTGATGAACCGCGCCTACCGGTGGAGCACCTCGATTCAGGGCTTCTATGGTGGCAGGCAGGTCAATAGTTGTCAGATAGGGAAAGGTGAGAAACCGTCCGTGGGTTTCACTATAGCCGTAGCCGCCGATCAGGTAAAGGGTAGAGCCGTCCTGGAAGTAGGCCATTCCTCTGGCGGCGAGTTGTTCACCGAGTATACCTTTGAAAGAGCCGGTGGTGAAAGCCGAGGCCCGCCGCCGCCGGTAGTCAATCAGGATGATCTCCATATTGGGATAAGTGTTCTGAAGTTCCGGGGCGCCTTCGTGGATCACACCTCCGAAAACCAGGGTATAATCCTTGTGAACCCCGACAGCATATCCTGACATCTTATGCAGGGTGGGATAAAGCGCAAAGGCGAGCGGCGGCAGGGAGTCTTGCTCCGGAGCACCCACCCCGGTGAGGCTGGCGGAATAAGGCAAAGTGCTCAAAATTAGTATGTAGAAGTACTTTTTCATACGAGGACTGTATTGGTTCTACTCAAGGTACGTTATTTCTCAAAGCCTAATAAATGATGCTCATCATGCCAAAGGCTGATTATCCTCAGTAGGAAGACGGCTGATAAAAATCATGGGCCTGGTTGATGGTGATCATTTCATAGGGGCTTGTCTTCTGATATTTTTGTAGCGATGGGTGGAGCATACCCGGGTAAGATGGTAAAGATCCTTCCAGGATATCAAACCGAAATTATCCCCCTCACAATATTGGATAGAGAAATTCCGGAAAACTAGCTGGGATCGTACATTTTTTAACCGACGAACAGAACATATCATGAAAAAGATGGTCAAAATACTGGGAGTGGGCAGCGCCAGAGACCGCGAAATGATGCGATCGGTTGAAATGGCAGCCCTGGAAATGGGACTCAGTGTAGAAATGCAACTCATAACGGACATCGAAACCTTCCTTCAGTCAGGTATTTCCGCCATTCCGGCGATGGTGATCGAGGATAAGGTGGTGACTAACGGGCGTATTCCCGGCGTTTCCGAAATTAAAATGTTGCTGCGGGAGGCTAGCATGGTCAATAGGATAGAAGTGATTTGAAGTTTCTTCATTCTGCCTAAACCATTCCCTCGTGCGATTCCAGGAGGGCTCCATCAGGGTTTAGCAGTAAACCAAGTTGAGAAAGGACAAACCAGGATTTAGTTTTTTATTCTTTCCTTCCCTTTTTTTTTCTTAAAATTGAATTTTACGCAAGGCAGCACACTATGAAAAGCATTCTTTTTCCGACTGATTTCTCAGAAGCCGCCAACAAGGCTTTTATTTTTGCATTGCATCTTGCCAAGAAGTGGCAGGCGAGTATCACCACTTATCATGTCTACCGGCCGATCGATCTGGCTACTACTACCCGGCTGCCGGTAAGGGTGAGGCGCGTTTATGAAACCATAGAACTGCAGGAGTTTGAAGACTATCGCGATTCTATTCCTCCGCTGCGGAAAATTGCTGAAGAAGCCGGTTTTGGCAATGTGGAACTGCATCATATGATGGAAGAGAGGGAGAACGTCATTCCGGGGATTATTGAGCGCTCAAAGACCGAAGAACCGGATCTCATCGTCATGGGCACTACGGGCGCCAGCGGCTTCAAGGAAATATTCCTGGGCAGTGTGGCGGGGGAGGTGCTGGAGCGCGCTCATTGCCCGGTACTCGCCGTTCCGGAAAAAAATGAATTTGACGGCAAAATCGATCAGTTGGTATTCACCACTAATTTTGAGGACGAAGAACGCAGCGCGCTGGATCGGTTAATCGAATTTGCCCAGCCCTTCGATGCCGAAATCCACGTAGTGAATATCGACACCGGCCATACTGATTTTTACCATCACCGGATGGACAAATTCAAAGCGGATTACCAGGATAAGAAAAAACTGCGCTTTCATGTGCTCGACGGGGTAGATATTTACGAGGAGCTGACCGACTACCTGGAAGAACACCCAGTTGATTTTCTGGCTATGGTTACCCACAAGCGAAACTTTATTCAGGGACTCTTTAATTACAGCAAGACAAAAAAATTGTCGTATCACTCTGATACACCGGTACTTTCTTTCCCCGCAGAGATACTTGAGTAGGGTGGCATAGTTACAGTGGTCCGTCACCGTAACCTTGCCTGCTCTCACCATTTCATCATATCGATTGATTTCCCATCCAGGGTGAGGTATTCCTTCATCAGGTCGGCCGTCATGCAGGAATGAACGGGCAGGACGCAGAGCAGGTCGCCCACTTTAGTGCGCTGCATCATTTCCGGCGTCGCCCTGACAATGCCGTGTTCCTGTGACAGGGAGCTCAGATACGCGGGTTTCTCGTGCAGTTGCCAGCCCCGCTGCGTCCAGTCTGCAACATATCCGAAAATGGTTCTTTCCCCGGGATCTTCTACGCGGTCTTTGGACAGGTGAACGCCGCCGCCGTACAGGATGATTTCCTGGCGGTCGGGGTGCAGTGCTACGACGGGGCAGGCCAGCCCCACCGCAATACTTTCCGCAGAACAGGAACCGATGAAAACCTGGGTAAGGTCGTAGAATACGAAATTGCCGGGCCGGATTTCATCAACCCCCGGATATTCGGTCATGGTGCTGCAAGTAGGGGTATCGCCAAGTGAAACCATCATAGTAGGGTAGCGGCCTTCGTAGCGGTCGCGTAGCTGTTGCATGACATCGAGTGCTTCGCGATGCACTTCAGCCACGACTTTGTCCCGGCGGCCCTGGTAACTGTGGCCGGCATGGGCGAGGAAACCGGCAAATTCGAGCTTGGAGGAGCGCTCCATACGATTGAGCATACGGTCGATGAGCTCACTTTGGTGAGGGCCCAGACCGGTACGGTGATAGCCGGTATCGGTTTTGATGAAAATGCGTACAGGGCTTTGCAGCAGCTTGTCGAGTGCATCGAGACTTTCGGTGTTTTCGGCCACCAGGTTGAGTTGAACCCGGCTGGCCAGCGCGCTGAGACGCTGCTGCTCACGGATGTTGACGGGAAAAGCCACCGTGATGTCCAGCCAGCCGTCGTCGGCGAAATAGCTCGCCATCTTCAGGGAAGAAACGGTGATGGAATCCACGCCGTAGTCGCGAAACCAGCGCCCCAGCTCCTGCGACTGGTGGGTTTTGAAATGAGGCCGAAACAAGAGATCGTGACGACGCGCTTTCTCTGCCATGGCTTCAATGTTTCGCCGGCATTTTTCCTCGTCGAGCAACAGGGTAGGGGTGCTTATATTGAGTTGTTCGTACATGTGAATTTTAAGTTATATTCTGGAAATATTCGTTCTCCGGGTTTCTTTTCGGAAACCTGCTAAAATTTAAAAAAAATAAAAATAGCCCTTTGAAGTGTGAAAGGAAACTTAAAATCGAAGTTCCCGTATCACATTTCTGAATGGAGCGTCGTTTTCACTGTCAATTCACAGACATTATTGAACCAAACATCAATTATGAAACGGATTAATCAATTGTTGCTATTTACTTTCCTCCTGGTGTTAGCTGCTCAGCTGCCCGCACAGGTGGTAGTCAATCCTAAAGTAGGGATCAATTTCTCCGGTTTTAAAGGGGACATCAAGGACTTTCAGGCAGAGTCGCGGGTAGGCTGGAATGCGGGTATCGACCTCCGCTTTGGCGAAAGCGCTTTCTATTTCACACCGGGACTGCACTACTACAGCTTCACAGCGGAATTGCAGAAGAATAGCAACCTGCAGGACAATATTCAGCTGGAGGAAAATACTTCTATCCAATCGCTAAGGGCCCCCCTAAATCTGGGCATCCGCCTGACCGGAGAGGGAGGCCTGATGGCGCTGCACGCCCGTGGCGGCATTGTCCCTTCCTACACCCTTAGCGTACAGGAAAAGGAAAACTTCGATCTGGACATAGATGACCTCAATCGCTTTAATTATGGAGCAAATGTAGGTCTGGGCCTCGACATCGCCATTTTCACCGTCGATGTCAATTATGAATTCGGATTGAGCGAACCCTTTAAGGACTCCGGTGAAAAACCGAATTTCCTCACAGCCAGCGCGGGAATCAAATTTTGAGGTCGGCGCTCCAGATGACACCTTTTTGCTTGCAGAAACAAACCAATCAACCGAAAATCATCGTGGTGGCAAAAAGATGTTATCTGGAGCTACACTGACCCGGATTATTCCTGGGTTCTTCGTGATGAGAAGCCAAAATGGTTGCCAGGCTTGGGAACCCGCAGAAAGGAGAGGCGCAGCCGTATCCCCAGATACGGTGAGCATCGACTGACGAGGACGCCCAAGAATGGCGGGCAGTTTGACTTCGCAGTAGATTAACTCATGAATAATCCGGGCTAAATACCTGCTTTTGCCTGCCACCTCCCAAACCGGAAACGCCCCATTGCTCAGCGACGAGCAATCAATAACTTTCGGTTATCGAGGAGCGCTTTTACCTTTATCCGGCCCCCGATACTCCGGTTTTCACATCACAGCAGCGCAAAACGATAAAAGTAGCATAGATATTGTTTATTTATACGATTTTTTTTGATATTTAATTGGAAGCTTTCAATAAATGCGCTATCTTTAGGTGACAACACTAAACAAGTAACCACCAAACCATGAACACTTGGAACACTATGCCGTTAGCCGACGCTAACCAGATTCAGCGCGTGCTTTCACTACTGGAAGTCTTAACGCACGACGACAGCATTCCGATTACCGCTTATTTGCAAGACCACTACGGTGCGAGTTTCCTGGAATTACTCGTTCACACCGGAATGGAAAGCCGGCTTTTGGAAACTCAATTGGAACAGCTTTGTAAAAATGAGTTGGTCATTCGTCAAATCAGTATCGCCGAAACGCGATATTTGCTCAATCTCAGTTTATGTAGAGAGTTGGCCATGTTCGCCGACAAATTAGCGGGCCGAGGTTTTGATGCCTCCCGGAATTTATAAGCTCTCTTTTGCCCCCCACTTTTTTTCTTCCATCCCACATGATCATCGCTGACTGAGCTACGCCGAAGGAGGGTTCCGCGAAGGTTGGGCAGCCCCTTTCAGACAGCGTTCTTACCATCAAGTCTGGAAAAATATACTTACCTCTCTGGTATAGTTGACATATTCTTTCGGGATCAATCTGAGCATATTTTCACATTCTCAGGTCCCCTGGCATGATGATGGATTTTGGGTGAGGACCGGGTAAAGACCGCCTTTGAATTCGGAACGGCCTGGTGCACCGGCTCCTCTCGTAGTATCCTATTCCAGTTCCATATCTCTGTAGTAATCCATATCGATATTTTTCAGGGCTTTCACGTAATAGGTCATTTGACCGACGTGATAGGAGAAATGCTCTACAATGTGCACCAGTATGCTAAGCCCGCTTTCGTGAAATACCTGAACCTTGTGATGGGTCATCAGGTCTTCAGGCTGAATATGGTCAAGCGCTTCAGCTACTTCCTCCATGGTTTTTTTCAGATCCGCGAGGAGTTCTGCTTTGGGGATAGGCCCGCGTTGGGCAAATTCCTGTTCTCGCTTCCGCTCATCCGGCGCCTTCGCCAGCCCTGATAAAACCCATTGCCGGATATTGCCGCTGAGGTGCAGCACCAGGTTACCCATGCTGTTGGATTGCGCATTGGGTCTTTGCCAGACCTCTTCCTCGGTCAACTGATCCAGGCATTTTTTTAAACGGGGCATGGATTCCTCAAACAGTCGCCGCTTCACCTCGGCAATCAGCAGATCGCGGAAAAGATGAGGATAGATCGGTTTCTTACTCGGCCGGGTTGCCATAGACTTTGCTTATTTGATGATTAGTTCGTAGAAACTCAAACACTGCTAAGAGGCTGTTTCATTTAAGTGTTCAGAATTTATTATAGGCTATTTTTTTT
>CAZWDL010000186.1:0-9651 GCA_964632995.1 uncultured Saprospiraceae bacterium | reverse complement strand
CCCTCCAAGCGTTACGGGACGAGCCCTGGCATTCAGCTTGTTCGCAACAGCCGGCTGCTGATAGCCGTCGATACCTCGGCCAGTGTGGAACAACAGACTTTGGATCATTTTTTTAGGGAAATTCACCGGCTCTGGCGGCAGGACTTCGAGGTGATGATCGTGGAATGCGATGTCCGCATACAGCGGAAGTACCCCTATGCCGGGCACCCTCCGTCAATGGTTTTCGGCCGGGGCGGCACGCGCTTCGATGCGCCGATCGCCTGGGCCAACGATTACTACCGGCCCGATGCTTTAATCTACTTTACAGACGGGGAAGGCCCCGCCCCGGAGCTGCGCTGTCGTTCTCCCTTATTGTGGGCTGTTGCGGGAAAGGAGGAGGGACGCCATTTGCCGGGAAGGAAGGTGAGAGTGGTGCTGGATGCTTGATGCTGGTCGAGCTATTCTGCGGTCTGTCTAAGGTATTGGTCGCTTAAATTTGTGACTACTCCTGGAATTTGGCTATGAACTTTTGGGACAGCGCATTAACAGACTAAAAACAGCTACAGAAAACCGACAGAAGAATGGAAAGACAAGGCAAGCACTACGGCGCTGCACTCAAGGCTGATGAGCTCGTACGCTTTATCGATCACTTGTTGCGGGTCAACCTGGAAGCCGAGGCCGCCGGCCGGCGCAAGGCGCCGCTGTGTATCTGGGGGCGGCACGGGATCGGTAAGACCGAGATCGTGCAGGACTACGCCCGGCGGCAGGGCTACCCGTTGGTGTATATTGCGCCTGCCCAATTCGAGGAGATGGGCGACCTGCTCGGCATGCCGAGGGTACAACAGCGGGGCGATACGGAGGTGACTATTTTCCGCCCGCCCGACTGGGCGCCGGTGGAGGCTGGACCGGGCATTCTGTTGATCGATGATGTCAACCGGGCCGATGATCGCATTCTGCGCGGACTGATGCAGCTGCTGCAGGACTACCGGCTGGTCAGCTGGGCCCTTCCCGCCCGCTGGCAGATCGTGCTGACCGCCAATCCCTACGAGGGCGATTACAGCGTAACGCCCATGGATGATTCCCTGCTTACGCGGATGCGCCACGTCACCCTCGCTTTCGACTTGCAGACCTGGGCGCGCTGGGCGCAGGACCGCGGGGTGGATGACCGCGGCATACAATTTTTATTGACTTTTCCGGACAGTATAACGGGGCGGCGAACTACTCCGCGCACCCTGGTGCAGTTTTTTGAATCCATCACCGCTATTGAAAACCTGGAGGCTGAATTATCGCTGGTGCAGGCATTGGGCGAAGCCAGCCTGGATGAGGAAACGGTGGCCGCTTTCGTGGCCTTCGTACAACAGCAGCTGTACCGCTTGCCGGGGCCGGCCGAGCTGTTGGCTGCTGATGATTTTGACAAAACCGTACGATCGCCCCTGGAAAGGATAGTCACCGGAGCCATACTGCGGGTTGATATACTCGCGGGGCTCGGTACGCGCTTGCTGCATCATCTGGAACAAAGGCCGCAGCTTACGAAGCCGGAGCTGCATAATCTGAAGGCCTTCCTTTTGTTAGACTTTCTGCCTAACGATTTGCGCTTGCGGCTGACACAGGCCATGGCGGCCCTGGAAACCCCGGGGCTGTTAGAACTGCTGGCCGATCCGGAGCTTGGAGATAAAATGTTGAATTCCTGAGTGCATGCCCGTCTTCCTTTCTTCGAGACGGAGGAAAGTACCTGGAGATCTGCCCGGTAACCGGGACTTTTGTAGTTAAAAATCGGTTGCTGGTCTAATCTTTTGCCTTGTTTACCCGGCCGGCCGGCATTATCTTTATTTTTACCTCAATATTTTACCAACATTCAAATAAGACCAAGTATGAAAAAATACCTGTTTATGATTGTGGCCGTGATAACCGGAACTTTGGGCTGGTCCCAGAACGGCGGGCCTTCCGGTTTACCGGAATTTGAGGTGAAAGAGATGGAAGTGGAGGCTCAGTTGCGCTTCCTGGCAGACGATATGCTGAGAGGACGAAGAACCGGTTCGGTGGGCAATGATATGGCGGCCACCTATATTGCGGCTCATTTGGAGGCTTACGGTTATCAGTCGGCCGAAGGAGCAAACGAATACTTTCAAGTTATTCCCTTTTCAGCAACGAAGCCGCCGCTAAGCAGCACCATGACGGTCAATAAAGAAGACTTCACCTTCGACGAAGATTACATCATTATGGGGGGCGATGCTGCAGAAATCAAGACCACTGCTGTTTTCGCCAACTATGGATGGGTGGATGAAGCCGAAGGTATCGACGATTATGCCGATCTGGATGTGGAAGGAAAAGTCGTCTTCACGCTTTCCGGTTATCCGGGCGCCAACGGTCCGGTAGAGGTACTCAATTCCATGTCAAAAAAACAGGAATTGGCCAGGGCCCGCGGCGCGGTGGCGCTGGTAGAGATTTACAAGCTGAGCTTCCCCTGGGATTTCTTTAAGCGCTATTTCGGCGGGGAATCACTACGGGTGGCCGAAAAGGATAAAGCGGGCAATGATCTGGTTTATGCCTGGGTGAAGAATATCACCGGCGATGAACTCTATCAGAAACTGAAGGACGGGGAAAAAGTTAAAGTAAAGCTGTCGAGCAGTGGCTTTCGCAGCTCGGAGATACAGTCGAAAAATGTGCTGGGCGTTCTGGAGGGCACTGATCCGGAACTGCGTGATGAGTACCTGCTGTTGACGGCCCACTACGATCACGTAGGTGTGGGCGAGCAAGGGGGTGGTGCTTATACCGAAGAGGACAGCATATTCAACGGCGCCCGCGACAATGCCATGGGCACCGTAGCGCTGCTGACGGCGGCCAAGGCCTTCAGCCAGGCTCCCCCGAAACGCTCGGTCGTTGTTCTGGCGGTCACCGGTGAAGAGTTGGGTCTGCTGGGAAGCGCCTATTATGCAGATCATCCGCTCATTCCACTGGAAAAAACCATTTTCAATCTGAATACCGACGGCGCCGGTTATAATGATACCGATTACTTGTCGGTTATCGGATTTGGTCGCACCGGCATCGATGATCATATCGAAGCTGCTGCTGCCGCTGCCGGCCTGGAAGTGATGGCCGATCCCGCACCGGAACAGAATCTGTTTGACCGCTCGGATAACGTTTCCTTTGCTCAGAAAGGCGTGCCGGCGCTGACGATCAGCCCGGGCTTTACAAGCTTCGATGAAGCGATCGCCAAGTACTACCACCAGGTGGCCGATGAAGCCGATTCGGTGGATATGGGCTATCTGCTGAAATATTGCCAGGCCTACGCTCCCCTTGCCCGCCTCGTCGCCAATGACGAAGAACGGCCGATGTGGAAGGGAGGAGACAAGTACGAGGAAGAAGGTAAAGAGTTGTATAAAATGGATAAGTAAAGTCGGAAGTCAGGAGGTTTACCCCGTGGAATTGTCGCTTCGCGAATTCCACGGGGTAAACCCAACCCGAGGTAACGAGGGGCGGGCGGAAGTCGGAAAGACTTCCCATTTCCGACTCACTGTGATCTCCACAATTCCCGGCTTTGATTTGACGAACCGATGCTCGTCTGTTCCTCATCCGGGAAATCGATTTTCGGAGAAAATTTGGGCGCCAGTTCCCGCAGGCGCTCTACCCGTTCCTTGGTTTTTGGGTGGGAGCTCAGGTTTTTGGGCGCCATACGTTCCAGGAAACCGCCGTTATTGAGGTAATTTAGTTTCTGCAGCGCATCGGCCAGGCCGTTGGGATCGCCGGTAAGACGGGCGGCTTCCAGGTCGGCGTCGCGTTCGCGCGTCCGGGAGATGGCCATCATCATCAGGCCGCTGAGGAAAGGGGCGAAGATGAGCAGGAGAATAGCCAGCCAGGGGATGGTTGCTTCACCCATCAGATACAGCGGCAGGTTGATGAATAACAGCAGCTGCCCGACAAAGGAGAACATGCGGGTGATGCGCCCCATAATATTGGCAATAGACTTCAGCCGGTGATCTCTATTCTTAATGTGGCTGACTTCGTGCGCGAGTACCCCAGTTATTTCCCGCAGGCTCAGCTGACTGAGCAATCCGTGCGTAACAGCGATGGCAGGGTCGCCCTTACCGCCGGTGGCGAAAGCGTTGAGCATGCGATTGGGAATGTAATACAGCTTTGGGGTATTGTTTAAGTCGGCGCGGTCGGCCAAAATGCGTATCACGCGCGAGACGTTCGGAATTTCGTTGGATGATAGTTCGCGCGCCCGGTACATGCGCATGATGTATTTGGTCGGCACGTTGGAGGACAATACCAGCATGGCCACGCCGAGTATACCCGCCCAGATCAGCCCTTCCATTCCCATCAGCAGATAACCCAGCAGGAGCACCAGCCCCAGCATTCCTCCAATAAGAGCCGTAGTGCGCAGGTTATTGATTATTCTTTCTCTTTGAAATCGTTGTATCATAAAGTGATTTTGTGACGAATAGCAGTCACTCGCTCTCCGGAGCGCCGGGTACCTGGCAGCCGGAAAGCAAATATCCTGATGGATAAGGATTGAATATTGCTTTGGTAAACCAGTTTTCCTTTCAATTCGTCTGGATCAAATAACTGTCTATGAAACGCAATTTCATGTGTAAGCGTTCAAGGACAGTGGCAGGAGTTGGAAAAGAATGGATGGTGAAAACATGACAGGTTGACGGTCTTGGGGCAGCAGAAGCTCACTAAACCTTGCCTTTATGGCCACGATTTTCATAGACTATTCTGATCATCCCGGTCCAGTCGCTCCAGTTCCTGCTTGATCCGGCTGGGAAATTTCAGGCGGCTGCGGTTCCAGTAATTCTCCTTTTGCGGATCTTTAAACTCACATTGGCGGGCGTCTTCGAAGAGTTCCAGTTCCTTTTCCCGCAGTTTCCTCAGCTCGAAAATATAGGCTTCCCGGGGCAGGCCGCCGGCCAGGTATTGCTTGCGCAGCGATTCGAAGGAAAACATCAATGCGTTATCACGTTGCTGCAGCTGGGAACAGGTGCCGCAGGCGGCGCCCAGCAGGGCAACGGATAAAACGAGCAACAGGGAATATTTCATTGAAAAGCTTTTGGGAAAAAAACATCGCCACAGAGCAGTAGGTTGAAGCGCCGGTCTTAACAGACGCTGCTCTCGCATCTGAATCGAACAGTTTGAAAATTCGGCTCATGCGGTGATGGAGACAGAGTGCGCCGGCGTTTTTAAAGTGCAATTGGAACTGATGTAACGATAGATTCATCCGGCAAACGGAAAAAGCCCGGCTGGTGGAGCTCAGTCCGGTTATAACCCGGTACCCAGTATCCATTATATAGTGCCGAAGCCACTAGTGCCCGAGGCACTAGCCCTCCCGCATCGCAACCGCTTTCTGCAGTATCTCAAGCGATTTGTCTATGGTTCAGCCGGAGGCCCGCATCACTCCCAGTCAGCAATACTCTCAGAATTGGCATATTGCTTACCGCGAAACCTTTGATCATCCCAAAACCTACAGCTTCGTCGAGATCAGCCAGAACAATCAGCAGCGCGGACAGGCGCATTGGGAAAATGTCTTTCAATCCTCTCCCCCTGCTTCTTTCGGGTTTGTCGGCGGCGGCCTTTCCTCTTCCCGTTCATTTTCTATATCATAATTTCTGAGGTCCCCCTGGAAGCGCAGTTCCAGACCGCCGATGTACAGCTGGTTTTCTTTAAAGATAAAGCGGTGAATGGGGACCGGATCACCGTTTTCTTTAGTATGTAACAGATAGACGGCATCTCCGGAATTATAGATGGTATTTTTTTCCAGACGCAGCACCATGTCGGGGTTGGTGTGAATGTAGTCGCCGTAATTGGGTTCGGTGCGGATAAAGATGGCGTAGGGACCATCGGTCTGTACGATATTCCGGCGAAAGGTGGTGTGAGAGTAGGGCATCATCTGTACAGGGCCCCCGATGACATTATCGGTGATGTCGCCGGAGAAGCCGCTGTTAATACTCAGCCCGAAATTGTTACCATAGACCCCTTCCAGTCCGTTGTTGCGGAGAATATTGCCTTTGATGACGGTGGCGCTGTCGGCGCAGCTCACTTGTATACCGTCCCAGCCGCAGTCGATGACTTCGTTGTTGAGCACCCGTAGGCCGCGCATGGAATGGGCGTAGCGTTCTTCGTATTCCGGGCGGTAGTAATAAGTATAAAAGCCCAGGTAGATACCTTCGTGTTTGGCGCCGGCGATGCGGCAGTTTTCCAAGCGGATATTGCGATAGTATGGGCTTTCCCGTCCGAACCGGTCGTTTTTGATCTTGATGCCGGCCCCGGCGGCGTCCAGAATATCGATGCCCCGCAGAGTAAGGTCAGAATTGCCGCCCCAGGTGACGATGCCGCCGCCGATCAGCCGCAGGTGATTGCGTCCGTCCTTGAGGCCATCCAGGAGTAATCCGTAGCATTCCTGTAAAATAATGGCTTCCATTTCTTCCGTGTATATGTGCACAGTTCCAACAGGCCGGATCTCACATTGCCTGCCATTTTGAAAGAGTAGCTTTTTTCCCTCGTAAGTCCCCTTCAGATAAACACGGCGTTTTCCCTGCAAGTCGATTTTGGGATCTTCCAGGGTGCTCAGGTCGATGGTTATGGAAGAAGGGGCCGGAGCATAAAATGCGGATAGGAGTATCCATAGAAAGCTAAACAGCATAAGTCGTCGATTTGGCGGGGGGAAGCAGAAATTAAAAATGTAAATATAGGAAAAAGTTGGAAGTTTGAAGGCAAGAGGAGAATAACCGTGAGGGGGCGACCAGCGCAGCGTCACCCCTTCACGATTGGTCTGCCTCTTCTCATTGACGGATTTCCCAGTGCCTTCTCAAACCGGACGCTTTCATCGAAAGTACATTTCTTCAAACCAGGCCGTTTCCCCTTGATCCCTTGAATGATCCAGGCTAATCCTTTAGCTTCCCATACCGCTCCAGGAGATTCTGAAAAGGTTGCTGTTCCTTCAGCACCGGGTAAGGCGGCATGTCCAGATTAAAAGACTCCGGATGAAACCCCATTTGTAAAGCTTTTTCAAAGTAGTGGTAGCAGCTGTCGTACTGTCCGGTAAATGCGAAGGTTTCGGCTAGGGTGGTGTAGGGATACGCGATGGTGCTGTTGATAGCGATGGCGCGGCGGATGAGATCACGGGCACTTTCGTGGCGTTGGAGCATATTATAGGACATGGCGGTCATGTTCCAGGCGCTTTGCCGGATACTTTCGCTTATTTCCAGCCAGTTGGTTTGTTCAAAAACCTGGATGATTCTCTCATAGTCCTGGGTGACGAAGGCGCCTTGCATCATCATTTTGACCGTTGCTTCATTGGAAGGGTCAAGTTGATAAGCCGTTTGGACGTGTTCGATAGCGGCGGCGGTATCGGCTTTAACAAAACTGATGAGGCCCCGGTAAAGATAGCCCTCCGCGTTTTCCTGCAATAAGATATCGATTTTGTCCAGCAGCGCCTCGGCGGCCTGGTGGTCATTGCGGGAAACCTTACTGTCGACCCAGGCAAGCCATACCCGGCTATCCTTCGGCGCCATCCGGGTCGCCTGTTCGAATGCGCTGTCTGCCTTTTCGTACATCTGCTGGCTGTGGAGAAACCAGCCGTAATTCAACCAGCTCTGCGGGGTGAGTGAACCGGTGGCCATGGACTTTTGGTAGACGCTTCGAGCCTCTTCATAGCGTTGTAATTGATTGAGGAGGTAGGCCTGTCTGCGCCAGCCCATATTGAAATCCGGATTGGCGCGGGTGGCCTGCCGGAGCCGCTCCAGGGCTTCTTCTTTTTTCCCCTGCGCTTCCAGGATAATGCCCCAGGCGTGATAGGCCCAGTGTAGTTCTCCCGGCCGCTCGCGGATGATATAGCGGATCGTACTCAGGGCGCTTTCGTAATCTTTCTCCCGGTAATAGACCAGCGCCAGCCGGTAGGGATCGGCGTTGCGCATGACGGCTTCCCCGCCGATTCGCATCAGGCGCCGTACGGCCGGACCTTCGCCACCCGCTAATGCGATATTTACCTCCCGCTGAATGGGCTCGAAGCCGGTCATGCGGAGCGTAAGCGTATAAGTGCTGTCGATACGGACGACTTCCCCGCGGATAATCGGATTGGGACGCCCCATGATCTGCCGCAGGTGGTAGGTGATGGACTCCAGCGAGAAGCCGATACCCATGACGGCGACTTCCAGCGCCGGCTCCAGCGCGCCGGACATCTGCAGGGAGTCGGTTTTGGCGGAAGCCGCCAGTTCCTTTAGTGCTTTTACTTCGTCGTTGATGCGGGTAGCGACCACGGCGCCGGTAAATCCGTTCTCCTCCAGGTGTTGCGGTACACTGAAAGATTTGATCACGTAGCGCTGATCGGTGAGCGTACGGTAGAGAAAGACGAAGAGTGCGATCAGCACAACCAGCGTTCCCAGCCGCAGGCTAATGCTGACAATGCTCTCCAGACCGCGCTCTACTTTTTTAGTGGCGTCCCAGCTCTTGCGATGTATGTCGGATGGACTGACACGGGGCCGCCAGCGGCGGAATTTGAATATTCGCTTGACCATGGGGCGATTTTGGGTTGTATCAAAATTAGGGAAAATCCGGGAAATTTTCCGGTTCTCATTCAGCTTTCGGAGATAACCCGTCGCGCCGACTTGCCGTTTGAAAAAATGTGGCAGTGATTTCGCATCTTGGAAGGATATAACAGTTTTCACCAAAACCCAAATCGATACGATCCATCTTTGCAGTATTTATCCTGGGGCTGTTGCTTTCTTCATCCCGGACGGAAGAGCCGGCCTACACGCCTCAGCAGTATTCCCTTGAAGATTTTTCCAAAAATACCTCAATGGCCGGCGGTTCTTTTTTACCGGATGCTTCGAAGCTCCTCGTATGCAGCAATGAGACCGGCATCTTCAAAGCGGTGGCTTTACCTCCATCCCGGCATTAAATATGAAGACCTGGTGGAAGCGGAGGTCGTTCGTTTCGAATCCTTGGACGGACTGGAAATTCCGGCTATTTACTACAAACCGCACGGCACCAGTGCTGATCATAAAGTGCCGGCGCTGGTCTGGGGCCACGGTGGCCCCGGCGGACAGTCGCGCGCCAGCTATTTCGCCCTGATCCAGGCCATGGTCAACCGCGGATACGCCGTCCTCGCGGTCAATAACCGGGGAAGCTCGGGCTACGGGTGCCGGGGTGCTGGATGCTAGTACACAGTGTACTAGGTTGATGCTAAGCCGGTCTGCCGAAATGACGGTTTAGCGATTCAACAACCGCTCAACCGCCTCCTCTACGCTTTCCCAGGCGATGCTTCCCGGGGCGATCACTTCGAAGTGCCCCGCCTTTTTGACGGTCACGAGCTCCACTCCATCTCCGGCCTGGCGGGCCGCTTCGAAGTATTGTTCAATGTGTGCGAGTGGCACGATGGGGTCCTCGGCGCCGCTGATAAGGATCTGGGGTGTACCCAGCGGAACATTCCGCAGTGGGGAGGCCTGCGCGTAGCGCAGCGGGCGGTCTTCCGGCAGGCCGCCCAGCAACTCATCGACGCTGGAGCCGCAGCTGCCGTCTTCCCGCACCAGGTAGCTCTCCGGATCGGTGATGCCGGCCAGGCTGATGATGCCTTTTAGCGACAGCGGATCGGGGGTGTACAGGTCGCTGTTGTCAGGCAGCTGGTCGCGCGTGCCCAGCCACAGGGCCAGGTGCCCGCCCGCGGAGGAGCCCATG
>CAZWDL010000185.1:0-10039 GCA_964632995.1 uncultured Saprospiraceae bacterium | reverse complement strand
ACGAGTACCTTTTCAAGATTTTAGCAGGTTAGGGCTTACTTTGCGATTGCCCTGGCTGGCGCCCTGTAATCAGGGAATACCTCCATAGCAACTAAGCTCCTGGTTGAACACACTTTGCATTTAATAATCCATGAACAGTTAAATCCAAGATTATGTACCTGGTTAAAACCCCTCAATTCATCCAACAGCTTTTCCCCAACTTTACCTGGCGAATCCCTACGGAAGAAAAGGTGCTCTACCTCACTTTCGATGACGGTCCCATTCCGGAGGTCACCAATTGGGTACTCGCCCAGCTAAAAGCTTATGAGGCCAAAGCGACTTTCTTTTGTGTAGGCGACAATGTGCGCAAGTATTTCGATGTTTTTCAACAAGTAACAGCCGAAGGGCATGCCGTAGGTAATCACACCCTCAACCACCTGAACGGCTGGCTCACCGAAAACATCCCTTATTTCCACAATGTACGCCACTGCGCCAACCTGGTCAACTCGGTCATCTTCCGCCCGCCGTACGGCCGGCTGAAGCCCAAGCAGTCCCAGTTTCTGCAACGTCATTACCGCGTCGTGATGTGGGATGTGCTAAGTGGTGATTTCGACGCCACGATCAGCCCCGAGCAGTGCCTGGCCAATGTAACTAACAACGCCGGCCCCGGATCTATTATCGTTTTTCACGACAGTATCAAAGCCGGAGAGCGCTTGCACTACACCCTTCCCCGGGTCCTGGAGCACTTTTCCCAACTCGGTTACCGCTTTGAAAGGCTCAACGATAAGGAACTGATGCAAGGTCGCAGCGAAAAAAACATAGCTTAGACACAATGCAATGTTAGGTTTATTTTGAAGAAAGCCGCTGTTCGAACAGCGGCTTTTTCTTTACAGCAGGCTCCAAGGTTTATCGCCCGGCATAATCCGTGGGTTCCGCCTCGGAGATCACCAGCGGAATATCTTTTCTGATGGCGCGCTGCTGATCGACAGGCAAGGCTTCGTAGGCCTCACCGTACCGGCGCCGGGCCGCTTCCTCCCACAACTCGCGGTACGCCGCTTTCAGTTCATTGTACACGGACAGATACGCCTGGTAACTCGTACCCCGGTCGTTTTGAAGAGAGACGATTGCCTTGCGGGGAGAAGCGGCCAGTGTTTCCTTCCCCAATGGATTGAAAATAAATTCCTTAGCTTTGGAACGCAGCGCTTCCACAGGAAGAATCTCCTCCTCCACCATCAGCTGATTTTCGGCATTGAGCTTTACATTCAGCACGTTGCGGTCGGCCAGCTGATCAGTAACAGGCTTCTCCTGATAGGGCGGTAGCTGCACCAGGATACCCTGGTCATCGAGAATACTAGTAGCGACTAAAAAAAAGATCAGCAACAGGAAGGCAATGTCGGCCATAGCACCGGCGTCGAGCTGCTTCCCGGCGCGCCGTTGACGGGACGTTTTCATAGCTTTAAAGTTTTTGAAGTGATAAATTGGATATACCGACGTCGAAGATGATTTGAGAAAATTCTCAATCAGTTTGCGTCGAGTATTAACGTCCGGTAGTATGATCGACAATTATTTTTATAGATGTAATTTTTCTCTGTCTTGGCGTCCGGGAATACCAGAAAATCTCTGAGAAGACAGATTACAACTCATTTTTCCCTTATTTTACCATGTAGATGTATCCTCCGTTCCATGGATAAAGGACAGGGGGCACCACCTCCAACAAGCCCGGATCATCTCAAACGAGATCAAACCTTCTGCTCATGCATAACCTTCTTCGCCGCTGGCACGCTGTCTGGAACCCTGATATGTACCACGGCTGGGGGAAGCAGCGCAATTATTTTGAGGGCTGGTATTTTAAGGTGGTCGATCCGACGGAAGAGCATGCTTACGCCTTCATCCCGGGCATCTCACTGGGGGCGCAAGGCGAGCACCACGCCTTCATTCAGGTATTGGACGGGGTGCGGCACCGCGCGCATTACGAGGAATTCCGGCACAGCGACTTCGAGCCTGCCTCCGACCGCTTCGAGCTGTCCCTGAAAGGCAACCGCTTTTCCACCGGAGCACTCACCCTGGATCTTCCGGGAATCCGGGGCAGCCTGCAACTCCACAACCGCTTTCCCTGGCCCAAAATGCTGGGCGCTCCCGGCATTATGGGATGGTACTCTTTTGTGCCTTTCATGGAATGTTACCACGGCATCGTCAGTGTAAGTCACGACCTTAGCGGTCACCTGAACATCGAGGGCCAGAAGGTAGATTTTACCGGTGGGAAAGGATACGCCGAGAAGGATTGGGGGCGCTCCTTTCCCAGCTCCTGGATCTGGATGCAAAGCAATCACTTCGACGAAGAACAGCCGGTCAGCCTGACGGCTTCCGTTGCGCGCATCCCCTGGCTGCGAAATCACTTTATCGGATATATCGTCGGTTTTCTCTACCGCGGTCGCTTATACCGCTTTGCCACCTACACCGGGGCAATGATGAAAGCCCGCCTGCAGGGAGAAGAAGTTCATCTGGCTTTCCGGGACCGCCGCTACCGGCTGGAAATCAACGCCCGCCAGGGCCCGGGCAGCGACCTGGTATCGCCGCTCTCCGGGCAAATGACCGGAAAGGTCAACGAAAGCCTGCGGGCAAAGCTCACTGTGAAATTCTATGAAGGAGAACAACTGCTCTTCCATGGCGCCGGTCGGAACGCAGGGTTGGAAGTAGCCGGACCGGCCGAAGAATTACTGACTGAACAATGGAGGCGATAACAAGCACTCGTAGCGACTTCACTCCTTGCGCTTGTACAAACCATCGAAAACCGTTTCCCAGCTTTGCCCATCATCTTTGGAAATTTCCCAGTGCTGCCGGACACTGCCGTCCGGATTAGGGGTCCAGGTGATCCGGTTGATATAGGATTCGCCCTGCCGGCTTTTCATCTCGCCACTGTAAAGAATCATCTCTCCACCCTTCATACCACCGCTTAGCTGAAGGCTCCCGCCCTGGTTGTCGATCCAGGTCTGCCGCCACTTACCTTCCTGCCGGTCGTACCAATTGTAGCTTGTTCCGGTATATTGCCCCCCGCGCCCTACCCAATTTTCCTGAACGACACAGCTGTCCTGTAGTAAAACGATGCGATTAGTCCCTGCCAGCTTGTTGCTGTCCTGCAGGTTATAGGCCACCCAATCGCCCAGCCAGAAATCGAATCGCCGGTATTCAGGACCACAGCAGGGGCAGAGTTTTACTGCTTCATTCTGAGCGTACAGTTCCGAGCTGATTACCGGTGACAATAGCAACAAAAACAGGGTAAATACAGCGGATAAGGAAAGGAAGGAGAAGTCCCCGCCTGGCAGTTGCTTCTGTGTGGAAGGCCGGAGGGCGGGAAAAATCGTTTGGACATGGTCATCCATTTGTGGCTGTATGGTTTTGATCATCGTTGTATGAGAGATTTGCCTGGGACTTCAGGCCCCAGGGGGTATTTCAAGCGTTCCGGGTTAGAGAAAAAGAGCTGGAAGACGAGCTTCCGGCTTGTTTTTTATATTCCGGTTAACTCCAGTAAATATGCACAAAAGGTTTTAAAAAAAACAACCAATAGAAACAATGTTTTTTAAAAGACAAACATTCGCTTTCATTCCACTGGCGGAAGACTAATTGGTTTTACGCTCAATTATATAAACATTTACCCGGATGAAGTTTGTTGCTGACTCTGGCGTCGGAATGCAGCAGGGGAGCAGTCATAATACGCCTTGAAAGTCTGATAGAAAGATGTTTTATTATTAAAGCCCGCTGTAAAGGCGAGGTCTATGATACGCCAGTCAGCCTTCTCGGGATCATCCAGTAATCGCCGGGCCTCCCGGACCGGTATTCATTGACGAATTCGGAAAAGCTTTTATTAAACTGTTCATTGATCACCTGCGAGAGGTGATGGGTCGACGCATTTAACCGCTCCGATAGGGCGGCCAGGAGCAGTTCAGCGTCGAGAAAATGACGTTCGCCTTCCATATAATCGAGCAGCTTTTCCGCCAGCGACTGAGCGGCGCCGGGGTCAGTGTTGAGCGCTGGTACTTCTCTGTTTAATGCTTCCGAAGCACGGTTTTGCCGGCCGGCACATGGGGACGGGCATAGCCGAGGTAGCCGATTGCGTATACGCAAAGACTCATGGTAAGTGCGATGAAGTAATCCTGGAAAATGGTAAAAAAGAGGTATTCTTCAGGATGCAGTAAAACAGATAGCTGGTAATGAAAACGATGAAAAGGCCCTGAGCGGCTACGAGTAGAAAGAGCGTCGTCCAGTTATCGAGCGAAGGCGCA
This sequence comes from uncultured Saprospiraceae bacterium, assembly GCA_964632995.1. Taxonomy (GTDB): domain Bacteria; phylum Bacteroidota; class Bacteroidia; order Chitinophagales; family Saprospiraceae; genus CAZWDL01. The sequence continues at coordinate 5,780 of CAZWDL010000185.1, read as the reverse complement.
AATTTTTCCATGGCTTTTGTTTGAGGGTTTGACGGCCCTCCTCAATTTATGTTTTCATCGGCAAAACGGCTTTTTCAAAACCGGAAATCCGGCCCCTGAACTTCCAAAATGTCAGGCGCACAACGAAGTTTTCAATTCCTTTCTCTGAAAAGAAGAAAAACCATTTTTTCTCCAAATTCGTTATATTGAGCGGAATTAAGCATAAGGTTATGAAAAAGAACCCATTCAAAGCATATATCGAGAAGTTTTCGGAGAACAAGTTCTGGAATAAATTGCGCAACTACGGTCGACAGGCAGGTATCAAGGTGGTCTACGCTTCCTTGCTGCTTTTCTACGCCTACCGCCGCAAAGAAACGCCTGGCTGGGCCAAACGCATCATTCTCGGCACCCTGGGCTACCTGATCTCTCCGATTGACGCCATGCCCGACCTGACCCCCATTCTCGGATTTACCGATGACCTGGGCGTGTTGACCTTCGGCCTGGTCACCATCGCCGCCTATGTCGATAAAAGCGTGAAAGGCAAAGCCCGGGAAAAGCTCAAGGACTGGTTTGGGCTGATCGATGAATCCGAACTTGATGTGGTGGATAAACAGCTATAGGAAGAGCTTGTTGGGCGTTTACCCTTCATCCTGAGCGTATCGATTACCCACAACTTTAGTCGGTACAAACTTCCTCTGTTCTTCTGTTCTGCGGTTCCGGCCTGTTTGAAACAGTTTTTCACCTTTTTGTAGACATTCAGAACCGCAGAACAGTAAAACTAACGAACAGAGGAACCGTAGAAGTAGCCAAAACCGGACTTATGGGTAATCAACACTCATCCTGAGCAGGCAGCCCATCCTTCAAAAACGAAAGGGAGCCGGTATTACCGACTCCCTTTTCTATACTCAGCAAAATGACATAACTCTTTATTAGGACAGTTTCTTGACCCCGCGTATCAGCAGGGAAACCTCGTTATTCAGTACTTCGATGAATCCGCCATTAATCCTGAAGTTCACCTTTCGGCCAGGCTCATCAGCACTTTTCACCGACCCTGACTCCGGATCGAAAATGCGGTGCTCTCCGGCGGCCGTAATGATTTCAACCTCCCCGGGCTCCAAAGAAGAAACGATGGGAGCGTGATTTCTAAGCACCTGAAACTCCCCCAGTACGCCGGGCACCTTTACGGAAGTAATGGCGCCGTTAAAAATTTCTTTATCTGGTGTCAATACTGAAATATGCATATGGTAGTGGCGGTTGGTAGTGGGCGCCCGGCTTCTGTAAAGGCCGGGCGTCCGTTTTTTATTACTAAAACTTCCCGGAAAAGGCTACCTGTCCAGCGCCTTTCCGGAACTATAATATTTAGGCTTCGGCCTCGGCGAGCATCTTCTTACCGGCCTCGATCACCTCATCGATCGTTCCTTTGAGGTTGAAAGCTGCTTCGGGGTACTCATCTACCTCTCCGTCCATGATCATCTGGAAACCGCGAATAGTTTCCTCGATGGGCACCAGTGTTCCCGGAATACCGGTAAACTGTTCGGCAACGTGGAAAGGCTGGCTCAGGAAGCGCTGGATGCGACGTGCGCGATGCACCACCTGCTTGTCTTCGTCCGACAATTCTTCCATACCGAGGATGGCGATGATATCCTGCAGTTCATTATAGCGCTGCAGAATCTCCTTCACGTCCTGGGCGCACTTGTAGTGCTCTTCGCCCACGATCTGCGGGTCGAGAATACGGGAAGTGGAATCCAGCGGATCCACAGCCGGGTAAATACCCAGCGAAGCGATCTTACGGCTAAGTACCGTGGTGGCGTCGAGGTGGGCGAAAGTCGTCGCCGGAGCGGGGTCCGTCAGGTCATCCGCCGGCACGTAAACGGCCTGTACCGAGGTAATAGAGCCACGCTTGGTAGAGGTAATGCGCTCCTGCATAATCCCCATCTCGGTGGCCAGCGTCGGCTGATAACCTACCGCGGAGGGCATACGGCCAAGTAGAGCCGACACCTCAGATCCCGCTTGGGTGAAGCGGAAAATGTTATCGATAAAGAAAAGGATATCGCGGCCGCCGGTCGGATCGTCGAGATCACCGTCGCGGTAGTATTCTGCAATCGTCAGTCCGGAAAGGGCTACGCGAGCGCGTGCTCCGGGAGGCTCGTTCATCTGTCCGAAGACGAAGGTCGCCTTCGAACCCCTGAGCGCTTCCATATCAACCGCCTCGAGGTCCCAGCCCCCTTCTTCCATCGATTTCATGAAGGCTTCGCCGTAGTTGATGATACCGGCTTCCAGCATTTCCCGCAGCAAATCATTCCCTTCCCGGGTACGCTCTCCAACACCGGCAAACACTGAAATACCTTCGTATCCCTTGGCAATATTATTAATCAGTTCCTGGATGAGTACCGTTTTCCCTACTCCGGCGCCACCGAAAAGGCCGACCTTCCCTCCTTTCAGATAGGGTTCGATGAGGTCGATCACCTTAATCCCGGTATACAGCACTTCCTTTTCAGTGGAGAGCTCTTCGTAGGTAGGCGGCTTGCGGTGAATGGAAGAAGCTGTATCGCCCTTGGGAACCTCGCCAATGCCGTCGATCGCTTCGCCGACTACATTGAAAAGGCGACCTTTAATTTTTTCTCCCGTGGGCATCGTAATTGCGCTTCCGGTATCTACTGCTTCCGTCCCACGTGTCAGTCCGTCGGTAGAATCCATCGCTATGGTGCGCACGCTATCTTCTCCCAGGTGCTGCTGTACTTCCAGCACCAACACATCGCCGTTCGGCTGCTTAATCTCGAGAGCGTTATAAATTTCAGGGAGGCTAGCTGCATCGGGAAAACTCACGTCGACGACGGGTCCGATGACTTGCTTAACTTGACCGGTATTTGCCATGATATACGATGCTATTTGTATTGATATTGAAAAGGTTCTTAAAAATCGCCTGCAAATTTAGGCTTTTGTCTTGATAATCAAAAAGAAAATACAGGGCGAATTCATCACTGAAGTGTAAAAAGAGAAATAGAAAGAGGCTGTTAAAAGCTGCTTTTGCAAGGTTCCTGAGATTTTATTTGCCATTTCACCCCGTTCAGAAATTTTCTACTAACCCAGGTCCCGTTTGCCGTATTTTTCCCGGGCATAATGGGCTGCCGGACTCCCCCGATCTGTACACTAATATTCATCCGGCAAGAAAGATAATTAAAAAAGGAATGACAAAATCATTCCTAATTTGTCTTTATTTAGAGGAAATTCCAATTTTTAGCCTTACAATGCTGGAATGAGTTGGAAAGAGTTGGTGAACAAAGCACTGATAGGGACTGACCGGGGGCAATTGTCTCCTGCGTTAAGTAAAAAGCTGAAGGCCTTAGGCTTATCCGGTGACCTTCCCCCCGAACGACTATTGCTGGAAGGCGCCGCCTTACTCCATGCGCTAAATAAAGCAGCGCTGGAACTGGAACCTTATCCCGGGGAGATTCTTCGGCCGGAAGAATTCGGCGAGGCCAACCCCTGCAGCAGCAAGTCGAGCTACCATCTGCAACTCATCCTGGACGGCTCTTTCCGGCCGGCGTTGCCCGAGTTCGTCCTGCTGCTGATCCAATCGGAAAAACGGCTGCCCCCCGAGAGCCTGCCCGTCCTGTTTGATCAAAGCCTGACCGACCGGCAGCTATGGCAACAACTACGTCCGGCAGTTGGTCCGGTAGGCGCCTGGTTGCTGCGTCAAAACCCCGCCTGGGATTCCATCAATCCCTGGGCTGCTCCGGCAGACTGGGACTTTGGGACATTCCGTGACCGGCGGCGCTTTCTTCGCCGTTTGCACGAAAGTGCACCAGCCGAAGCTGTTGAAAAGCTCCGCCAGGCCTGGCCCCGGGAGTCCTACCGCTCAAAATTGGATCTTCTCGAAGTTCTCCGGGAGGACCCTAGTGAGGCCGACATCGAATTCCTCGAAAGCTGCCTGGAGGACAGCCGCAAAGAGGTACGCACAGCCGCTGCAGAAATCTTGTCCCTGCACGCCGCCGCCCCCCTGGTAGAACGGCTTTTTCAACAGGCCGCGCAATACCTGAAGCTCAACGCCCGGGGCGAGCTCGAAGTAACCTTGCCCGGCGAACTTGACAAGGCACTTCGCCGGGACGGTATCCAGGAAAAGCCCAAAGAAAAATACCATGCCAGTCCCCGCGGCCGCTGGCTGATGCAACTTATCGCCCGTATCCCTCCCGGCCGCTGGAACCTGCTATTTGACCGGGACGCCGCCGGCTGCCTGCAGCTCTTCACTGCCGGCGATCTGCGCCAAGGATTTCTTCTGGCCCTGACGGAAGCTGTTAACCGGCACGGCGTTTGGCAAAAGATTTAAATTCTTTTTATGGTTCCGGTTTATCCGGGTTATGCAATAATGATTATATTGCCAATGTCATTCCTCACGCGCTTGAAGAAAAATCTTATTGTCCTGATTTTAAACGGTCAATCACCTACAATTATTTGGAGGTCCTCATGAGAGAATTGAAACCATTGATAGTGTTCTTGTTTATTGCGTTTCTGGCAATGCCTGTAGAGTCTACAACTTTTTATGTTGATGCTTCAGCTGGGAATGATTCTTTGAGCGGTGTCTCGCGTGACATGGCCTGGCAAACCCTCGAAAAACTGAATGACACAACATTCGTTGCCGGTGATACGATTCTGTTCAAGTCCGGAGAACGGTTTACAGGTTCATTCGCTCCCAGTGGATCAGGTGCAGACGGTGCACCGATCGTTGTGGATATGTACGGAAAAGGTGACCGCCCTGTCCTGGATGGTGCAGGCAAGACAAATCATGTCATTCGTCTAAGTGATCTGGATTTTTGGGAACTGAACAATCTCGAAATCACCAATGACAGTGAAAAGCAGGACAGTCGCATCGGTGTTTATATTGTCGCATCCGGAGGACAACATCGGCATTTTCATTTGCGAAACTTGTACATTCACGATATCATGGGAAGGTACACGTTCCAAATGTCTGGTAAAAACACAGGAGGTATCGGCATCATTGGCAACGGCGACACAAGATTTGACGATATTCTCATCGAAAATTGTGAAATTGGCGATATCGTGCGCGTGGGTATTTTTACCAATGGCAATAAAGGCACACACGGTGACAGGCCGATCACCAATCTGGTCGTTCGCCACAACACCATCTACCGTTGCGCCGGCGATGGAGCGATCATTCGATACGCTGACAAACCCCTCATCGAAAAAAATGAAGCGTATGAAAATCATTGTGGCAATCAGGACGATGTAAAATGGGGCGTTGCGCTCTGGTGTCGCAGCACGGACAGCGCCCTTGTTCAGCATAACCACGTTTACAATACCTATGGCGATATGGACGGGCAGGCTTTTGATGCAGATCTCGAAGCCTGGGGTACAGTGGTGCAATACAATTACAGTCATGACAATGAAGGCGGTTTTATGCTGGTCTACGGCAGCTCGGCTGATGCTATTGTTCGCTATAACATTAGCCAAAATGACGGCGCTCTTGGCGATCATATTTTTGATTTTCCCGTTTGGAAAAAACCGCGTGGTTCCGGCATTTTTCATAATAACACCATCTATTTACCGCCCGGCAATACAGCCGTCATTGCGGATGAAGCGAAAGAGACCGCGTTGTTTTACAACAATATTTTTTATGCAGCCGGTGAATCCAACCTCCTTAGACTTGATGAAGAGCAAAACAAACCGATTCTTGATCATAATTGCTATTACGGATATAGTGAAACGGATGTGGAATTGGACTCTAACGCGATTTATGAGGATCCGAAACTTGTAGCTGTCGGTACCGACGGCCACGGACCTAA
>CAZWDL010000184.1:0-10181 GCA_964632995.1 uncultured Saprospiraceae bacterium | reverse complement strand
ATCTCTGGGAAGCCCGAAGCCCACCAGTCTTTAGCTGGTGGGTAGTTCACACTGGCGGGGCTGTTGTTAATGGGGGTAGCCTGGGCGACTTCGGCGTTTCTGACCTTACGGGCGGCAAGAAGGAATCCGGTGGAGGCGCTACGCTATGAGTAGATGAGGGCCAAAATTCGAAAGTATTCAGGCGCCAGCCTCGCCCACCTGGACCAAAATATGATCGTATAATTTTTGACTGATTCTAAACTTTGCAACTCGCTTCAGGTCATCTATTATAGGTTTTACTTCCGAAATTAGACCATCCGATTTTGCTTGGACGAGTATACCTAATACCCCAATTATTCGTAATCCTTCAGCAGTAGCTATTTGTCTTCCTTCGTGTTCATCGATAAGTAAGTAATCAGCTTGAAGCTCCTTTGCCAAAACAATAGCTTCAGACTCACCATCGTCCAATAAATTTTTTAATCGATTAACCTCTTTTACGTTTTGGACTTGTCGTATTCCTAGCCAGGTTGCTGATTTCAGTTCAGAAAGATCATAACCGAATTGGATTTCTAGTATCATAAGCTCCGCAAAAACTTTTTCCGGGATAATAACGCTCCCAAAAATAGCAGGCAATAGATCATGTTGCTCAACGAGAAAAAGGTTGCTAATAGCAGAGGTGTCACTAACAACAATCATGACTTTGAAAGGTGAGATAAGGAGTTCATGTCCTGTTCAAAATCATCCACATCATAGTGAGCAGAAATGCCCCGCTCATCCAGTTTCTGACGAAAAGTGAACCAATCCATATCAGCCAGCTGTCTCGCTTTGCCAAAGGAAAGTTTCTTCGCCGCATACAGGGCAAGGGCTAATTCCAGCTTTAATTCAGCTTCACTAAGATCAAGCGGCAAAATAATATCGTCTGGTAAATGGATAATCATAATTGATGCTTTTAGCTTAACATAAATTAACATTTACGAGTAATGCTAAGTTTCCAAAGTGCTGAAATTGTAGTGTTGCATTTTAAAAGATTTTCCAGTTTCAAGCTCTAAGGAATATTCATTTATAAAAATTGTCCGAAAACGAACACCCCCGTTCGTCAATGAACACTTTTACAGCTTGGTTGTCGCTTCAATTGGTTGTTTATCATAGGCTTGAACCCTGGCACGATGCTTGAACGAAATATTCGGTATATCCCTTATCGTTTCAGCAATCGCCCGGATTATGTTCAAAAACCATCTAAAGCTTACCTTTCGCCATCTCTTTCGCGAAAAGCTATACTCCGTCATCAACATCGTAGGCCTCTCGCTGGGTGCCTCGGTAGCCATTCTGCTGTTTTTGTTTGTCAAGAACGAGTGGAGCTATGACACCTTTCATGCCGATCACGAACAGATCTACCGCGTCTGGGTGCGCGAGTACGTGGAAGGGGAGGAGTATTTCAATACCAGAACCCCCTTCATTCTGGGCACGGAGCTGGCCGATAATTTTCCCGAAGTAGAAAAACTCGTGCAGTTTTTCAACGGAAACAATCTGGTGCGACAGGGGACCTTTCTGGAGCAGGAGCCGACACTGGTAGCCAGTCCGTCTTTTCTGGAGGTGTTTAATTTTCCGCTGAAGGCCGGACTCCCCGCTGCTGCACTTGATGAGCCCACTGATGTGGTGCTGACCGAGGAAATGGCCCTGAAGTACTTCGGCGAGGCGGCGCCCATCGGCGAAACGATCGATATTCAGATGGGCGGCGACTGGCGGCAGTTCCAGGTGAGTGGGATCATCGAGGCGCCGCCGCCGAATTCGAGTATTGATTACCATATTCTGCTTCCTTTGGCGCTGGTGGATGAGCTCGTCGGCCAGCGCGCCCAGACGAGCTGGACGATTGTATTATCCTCCACCTATGTCCGCCTGAAGGAAGGGACCGATCCGGCGGCGCTCCGGGCGAAGGTGGAGCGACACCTGCTATCCATGGTGCCGGAGGGTTACGGCCCGGGCGAATACCAGGTGGGCTTTCAACCGCTCACGGATATCCACCTCAATAACGAATATCCGCCGGCGTACGCCACGGTGAGCGACTGGCGCTATCCCTACATCATGGGGGTTATCGGACTGCTGGTGTTGCTGTTGGCCGGTATCAACTACGTGACATTGGCGGTCGGACGTTCGGTGGCCCGCGCCAAAGAGGTGGGGGTGCGAAAGGTGGCCGGCGCTACCCGGGGGCAGCTTATGAGGCAATTCTGGAGCGAAGCCCTGCTGGTGGCTGCCCTTTCGGTTGGTGTTGGCGTGTTGGTGGCTGAGCTGGCGCTGCCTGCTTTCAATCAGCTGGCGGATCAGCGCCTGGTTATCGAGTATAGTGTTTCAACACTGCTCATCCTGACCGGCCTGGTGTTGCTGATCGGATTGGTCGCGGGCGCTTATCCGGCTCTGGTATTATCCGGATTCTCTCCCATCCGGGTGCTGCGGGGAACCGTATCGAAATTAGGTCGAGATAAAAATCTGGTGCTGCGCGGACTGGTGGGAGCGCAGTTTGTACTCTCCGTAGGGCTCATCATCTGCACCTTGGTTATACGGGAGCAAATGCAATATCTCCAGAATAAGAACCTGGGCTACCACGAATCCCAACAGCTGATATTACCCTATAATGACCGGCCGTCTAATGAAAAAGGCCTGCGTGATATTTATCAGGAGGGTGTGCAAAAAGCAGAATTGCTGGAGCAGGAACTGGCAGGCGTGGAGGGTGTCGTTTCCCTGACCACCTCTTCGCACACCTTCGGGACACCCGGCTGGACGGAGGTCGATTACCGCGATCCAGCCACCAGTCAGGTACGGGAGTTCAACCTGCTGGGCATGGATGAGCGGTTTATTCCGACCATGGATATCCAGCTGACGGCCGGCCGAAATTTCTCCCGGAATATCGGTACAGATGCCGAAAAAGGAGTCATCGTCAATGAGACCTTCGCCCGCCGATTTGGCTGGGAGCAATATATCGATCAACCGCTTCCGCCACCATTCGACAGCTACCGGCTGGTCGGTATCACCGAAGATTTTAATTACGCGTCGTTACATACCGCCGTGGAGCCCCTGATGATGGTAATGGACTTTTTTCCCATCATCCGGATCATCTCCAATGTCAGTTACGGCGATATGCCCACGCCGAAGATTACCATCCGGCTCGACAGCGAGGACCTCGCCGGCACGGTAAAGGAAATTAAGAAGGCCTGGGCTGAGGTGGCGCCCAGTCAGCCCTTCAATTTCGAATTTATGGACGACGCTCTGCAGGCCCAGTACCTGTCGGAACAGCGCTTGCGCAAAATCGTCTCCGCCGCCACCGTACTGGCAATACTGATCGCCGCCCTGGGCCTCTTTGGCATCGCTACGCTGACCACTGCCCGGCGTACCAAGGAAATCGGTGTGCGTAAAGTTTTCGGCGCCACCGAGCTGGATATCGTCCTGTTGCTCAATCGCAGCTTCACCTGGCTGGTGCTCGGCGCCACCCTGCTGGCCGCTCCGCTGTCCTGGTATCTGATGCAGCAGTGGTTGTCGGATTTTGAATATCAGGCAGGTATAAGTCCGCTGCTCATCGCTGCTGCAGGGTTGGCGGCGCTGCTCATCGCCTGGCTGGCCGTGAGCTACCAGTCGCTGCGGGCCGCGCGGCGGAATCCGGTCGAAGCCTTGCGGTACGAGTGACGTGTAGTGAAAACCAGGAGGCTCCGGGAAAGAGCCTCCTGGTGGCCCCGCCAGGTTGCGCTTTTCCTCGGCCGCCATAGCCGTTTACCGGCGAAGGCTGTCACGCGCGACCTGGCTTCCTCCCTGACCTTTTTGAACAACCACTCTCACGCCGCCCTTATCTAAAAAGACGGACAAAGCAAACAATAAATGAACAACATCACCCTTGGCGTTTTTCGCAGAATGAATAACCGGACGGAAGGCCTTCCAGACGACAGCTCTTATGCGTTGGAGCTACATCAGCGACGAAAGGAAGCCTTGCACGAAGTATTCGATAATGAGAAAGGGCTGGAAGTCCTGGAGTGGGGCGGCACCGATGATGACGTCGCGCACGAATTGGTTACGCTGGCTTTGGCTGTAAAAGATCCGCTGGCCGTCGACAGAGGATTGCCATCCTTTATCAAAGAGGTCGGAGAAAAGCTTGCCGAGGCCGGAGTAGACAAATCCTGGACCGGCGCCGGGCAGTGGCTGATCGCCAAACTATGGCCGAAGCAAAAGGAAAAGAAAATCCTGGATTTCCATATCCAGTTTCCGGGAGGAACCCGGATAAAGGTGGATCCGCCGGACAGCGGTGAATTGGTGACCATTTCCTTTCACGACGGCAGGGTGATCATGATTGAATACGGGGCGCCGCCGGATAAGACCGCAGCAGGAAAAGATTAACTATCGGGTTTTGCCCGGAATTTTGTTATTTTAAGTAAAAATTCCAGCGCATGAAATCACCATTTCCCGGAATGGACCCCTGGCTTGAAGGTCATGTTTGGCCAGATGTGCATCACGATCTGGCCACCAGGTTTAAAGAGCAATTGGTGCCCCTGGTGATTCCAAAATACTTTGTGAGGATTGAAACGTATACGGTAGAAGATACTTCGCCTGAAGAAGAAGTGGGGATCATGTATCCCGACGTGGAAATTCTGAAAAAACAGTCCGGGTTAGTACAAAAGCCCTCCAGTACAGTAGAGCCGGGAGTGGCTGCACTTACTCCCGCTACGATGATCATCCCGCGTCCGGTTATCGAAGTGAACATACCGGTCGTGGAGATCCGAGACCGGGAAAAACACGAACTCATCACAGCAATCGAGATCCTTTCGCCGGTAAACAAAAGAGGCAAAGGCCTGGAAAAGTACCGGGAAAAACGGCAAATGCTACACGATGATGGCATTCACCTGCTGGAAATCGACCTTCTGCGCCGGGGCCGGCGCCCGCTTAATTATCCCACGCTGCCCCGTGAGGCCCATTATTTTGTCATGCTGTCCAGGGGGGACCAGCACAAAACGGAAGTCTGGGCGATGACGGTCAGAGGTCAGCTGCCGGTGGTGCCCGTCCCGTTGAAATCGCCCGACCCCGATGTCCTGCTCGACATCGGCACTGCCTTCAACACGGTCTATGACCGGAGCCGGTACGAACTATCCGTACGTTATGATGCAGACCCCCCCCCTCCTGCTTTTTCGGAGGAGGACAGGCAATGGCTACAGGAGTTGTTAAAAGAAAAAAAACTGCTGCCGGAGGAGCCGTCTGAATAGCTTTCCTTTGGAACCTTGTAGATTTTGGCGAAAAACGAGTATTTTTATTCGGAACCATGCCCGGAAAACCATGATCTATCGCAAGTTTCCACCCTCTTCCTTTTTGTCTCCTTTAGTGGAATGTTATTTTATTTGGGAATCGGGAACTTCCCTTGCCCAACCTTTGCGAGTAGAATCACCTCCCACCGGTTTTGCTTCCATCGTTTTTAACTACGGTGACGATTACCGGCTTTCCAATCAAATGCATCGGGAGCTATCCGTTCCCCGGTTTTTTCTTGCAGGTCAGGCTGTCGGACGTTACAATCTTGACCTTTCCGGCCGTATAGCCCAGGTAGGCATAGTGTTCAAGCCTGCCGGGCTGAGTACGCTGTTCAACCTCCCCATGTTCGAACTCACGGAAGAGCGGGCTGATCTGCACTCAGTACTGGGAAAGCAAGCAGAAGAATTTGGGTTGCGCATAGCGGAGACCCCGGGACAGGTGCAGAAGATCAGGTTGCTCGATCATTGGCTGCAAAAACAATTTCACCGGCGCGAAAAGGCGATGGACCGGATCGACGCGGCAGCCAACTTCATGGTGGAGCAAAACGGACTGGTAGAATTAGATGAGTTATTGCGCATCGCGTGTTTGAGCCGTCGGCAATTCGAACGCCGTTTTCTGGCCAAAGTTGGTGTAAGCCCTAAGTACTATGCCCGTATTCGGCGACTGAGCCATATTTGTTATCTGCTCACCTATCGCGGACAGGACGACTGGCAGCATCTTATCGGTGAGGGCGGCTTCTATGATCAGGCGCATTTTATCAAGGACTTTAAGCAGTTTATGGGAACCACGCCCTCCCAATACTATCGGGATAATCAGCAGTTGTCTCAGTTCCTGGAGCGTAATCAGGTATAATGACGCAAAATTACAATACTTCGTCTTCGGACAGACTTATCTTTGTACCTATCAAACACTTGAAAACCATGCAAAACCCATCTCAAAGCACCGCTACACAACGCATGCTGAAAAGCCCCTGCATCAATTTTATCCATGCCTACGCAGCTCACGACATGGATCAAATGATGCACCTTTGCGATCCCAACGGCGAAGTCTGGTTCAAATCGCTCGGCGAAGCCGGTCGCGGCAAGATCGGCGAATTGGGCAAAGCAATCTGGTCCGGTTTGATTGACTGTTTTCCCGATATCGAAAATACGGTCCATGCCGCCGTGACGGATGCCGAGGGACTGGTGCGCTGCCAGGTGCTGATCAGCGGCACCCAGGCCAAAGACTTTGCGGATATTCCCAATAAAGGACTGCGCTTCGGTAGTGATCACATCTTCATTTTCCACCTGAACGAGCAAAATAAAATTGATCGGATTCAGATAGAGTGGGATCACGAAGACCTGAAGCGGCAACTGGGGGCGGCTACGTAAACTGCCGGCTGGACCATCCATTGTTTTTTCCAACTTTTAAATACACTTAACTATGGCCATCAAAATGCAAACGCCCGGTGTCCACCACCTGGCACTGCGGGTGAGCGACTATGCCCGCGCGCGATCCTTCTACATCGATACTTTGGGGTTCGATGTGGCGCTGGAACAAACTAATTTATTGATTTTCATTGCCGGCCAAACCGCAGTTGCTCTTCGAGGTCCCGAATCGGAAACGCCCCAGGGCGATCAGTTCAATCCTTTCCGCGTAGGACTGGATCACGTAGCGCTGGGTTGTGCGGAGGAGGCTGAGCTGGAACGCGTCGCCGCGGCACTGCAGGAAGCCGGCGTCTCCAATACCGGCGTAAAACTTGATGAAACATTGGGTAAAAAATATATCGCCTTTAAGGACCCGGACCGCATTTCCTGGGAGTTTTACATGGTATAAGGGCCTAATAACAAGTGGGTTTTGAATCGCTACTTAAAATTCACTAACTCTTTGGCCGGTCGTTTCCGGCCGGCTCCGTTCCACTATTTTTTCTCAATCAAAATTGCACTCCAATGAAACGTTTTATCTCTCTTTCCCTGGTGGGTTTGGGTCTGGTAGCTTGTTTCCTTTTCCTCAGCTGGCACAGTCCACAAAAAGCCACCACCGATACGTACTAGCCCAACCCCCTCGAGGGCGCCTGGAAACTGCTCGCCAGCAGCTGGAACGCGGATACCAAACAATTTGCTGATAAGACGATTTACAAAATCTATACACGCGATCGCTTCGCCACTGTTTTTTTCGACGCATCAACCGGTGAGTTCGCTGGGGCAGGCGGAGGAACTTACACCGTAAAGGGAAATCAGTTTATGGAGCAGCTGGAATATTTCTCCTTTGATCCCAGCGCCGCCGGAACCCGGCAGACTTTTTCTTTCAACCTACTCGACGGTGATATGCTCTACCAATCCGGAAAGCTGAACATCGAAAAATACCCTGACTACGATATCCAGGAATTTTATCAGCGGGTGGAACCGGGAATGTCCGATGGCAAAAAACGCCACCCCTTGGTCGGTTGTGGAATATTGAAGAAGCCACTTATGGAGACAACAAGCCTGACATCAAAGAAAAATATGGGAAGGTGATTAAGGTTATTACCCCAAAGTTTTTCTACATGGCAGCCATTTTTCCAATGAACCGGGATCACTGGCCTGCCAGGAACAGCTGGAACCAGGACCTCCATCCAGAAAGACCACTGGCGCTTTTGGATTTGGATTATTGCTTTTCAGCCGGGCAAAATGGATGGCAATTTTTTCCGAGCCGGGATTGTCGCGATTTTCGGGAACCATAAGGCTTCCCATCTCGCCTTTGACTTCGCGGCCGGAGGCGCTGTGAAACGTTTTCTCTTCCATGCTGAGGGCCTTCTTTTCGCTTTGAGCCACGGCATTCTGAGTCAATAGGAGCGTACAGCACAATAGCAGTAACAGTTTCATAATCAGTTTTTTTGTTTCAATTTACGGCATGGCGGGAGGCAGCGGCGAAAAAGGAGACCTAAGCTGGAAAGTGAGGGCCGGAAGAAGACATTCAGCCAACGGATGGAATTCGTGGGCGCTAAACGTCTATCCGTAGGCTGCAACTTCCAATTCGGCGATAATAAAAATTCGAGTCTGTATTTTCTTTAACTTTCTACCTTATGGAAAGAGAAAACAGCTTCCTGGACCGGGTTTTACAAAACCGGGTGCTGACGCACGTCCTGTTTTGGTTGCTGGTATGGATCATAGCTCCCATCTCTTTTGATCAGAGCATCACGGAAATCGGAGAAGCCTTTCTCTTCCGCGGGGTCGCTTTACCTACCAAAATGGCGGCGGCTTATCTGCTGGCCTATTATCAAATTCCCAAGCTCCTGCAGAGGAAAAAGTACATACAGTTTGCTATTAGCTTTCTGGTGGGTACCGTTTTGCTCACCTTTGTTTACCGGATCAACAATGTATATATTGCGGAAACCCTTGCAGGCATCACCTATCCTAAGGAATCCATCTCACAAATGATCTCGGAGTTTGGGTATACGGTGTTCGGCTATTTCCCCAGGCTTTATTTGTACGCTTTTATCTTTGTTTTTATCAAAACGGTCAAGAACCGGGCGGCCGTGAAGCATCAACTTGAGGTGTTGCAAAAAGAGAAGGCCACTGCTGAACTGAATTTTCTGAAAGCCCAGATCCATCCGCATTTTCTTTTCAATACCCTTAATAACCTGTATGCCCTGACCTTGGAAAAGTCGGATAAGGCTGCCGACGTGGTGGTCAGACTTTCGGAAATGCTGGACTACATGCTTTATCAAGGTAAGGAGGATAAGGTCAGGATCTGCAGGGAGGTGGAACTGCTGGAAAATTACATGGATCTGGAGCAATTGCGATACGGAGACCGGCTTCAGCTGGATTTTGAATACACGATTCGTGATGATAAGGTATTGATCGCGCCTTTAATCCTGGTTTCCATGGTTGAAAATGCCTTTAAACACGGGGGCAGCGGTACGCTGCGAAAAGCTGTCATAAAGGTTCAGTTGACGGCTGATAAAGGCAATATTCATTTCCGGTTATTCAATACCAAATCTGCTGTCGCTCAACAAGATGTAATGAATTATAAGAAGGGTATCGGTCTGAAAAATGTACATCGCCAGCTCGAATTAATTTATCCTAAAAAATACAGCTGGAATATTGATGAACGGGAGGATTCATACGAAGTAAATCTATGGATAAAAGAATAGATAGAAAAGTCCGCTGTCTGGTAGTTGATGATGAACCGTCGGCCACAGGTTTATTGGAGAAGCATCTTCAGCAGTTTCCGCAGGTTCATTTGGTGGCCAGCTGTGGTAATGCGATCGAGGCTTTTGAAGTGCTCAAGCGAGAACCCATTGGCCTCATCTTTCTGGATATACAAATGCCCGTGCTTACCGGCATCGACTTCGTCAAATCCCTGCAAAACCCGCCCGGCATCATTTTTACCACTGCCTACCGGGAGTACGCGGTGGAAAGCTACGAGCTGGATGTAGTGGACTACCTCCTCAAACCTATCACGTTCGATCGCTTTTTCAAGGCCGTTAATAAATACTTGCACAGGACAGAAAGCTTCTCTCCAAAAATAAGCAGGACCAATGTAACTGGTTCCGGTGAAGAGGCATTCATCTATGTCAATACGAATCGCAGGCATGTAAAGGTGTCGTTTGAATCGGTTCAGTATGTGGAAAGCGTCAAAGACTACGTGCGCATTCACACATCCGGGAAAAGTATTATTACCAAGGAAAGCATCAGTGCGTTTGTGGAGAAATTACCGGATTACTTCATCCGGATTCATCGTTCTTACATCGTTAATACGCGAAAAATCACCGCTTACACAGCCCATGATATTGAAATCGAAGGCAAAGAAATTCCGATTGGAATTTCTTATAAGCAAAAGGTAATGGAGGTTTTAGAAGAATGTTCATAGGTTTACGAAACCCCTGAAGCTGTGTTGATTACCCACGACTTTAGTCGGTACAAACTTCCTCTGTTCTTCTGTTTTTCTGTTCCTCTGTTCTG
>CAZWDL010000183.1:0-10313 GCA_964632995.1 uncultured Saprospiraceae bacterium | reverse complement strand
CCTCGCCGCGCCGCCGGCCGGCGCCACCGACGTCCCCGGCCTGGACCTGGATGCCGCCGCCGAACGATTCCGGGCCCTCGTCGAACTGGGCGTCTCCATGGACGTAATCCCGCAACTGGAGATCTGGGGTTTTTCCAAAAACCTCTACCGCCTCAGCCAGGTCTTCTACGTAGCCGCCGAATGCGGGCATCCGCAGACCCGGATACTGCCGGACGTCTACCACCTCTATAAAGGCGGCTCCGATTTCGACGGGCTGAAACTCCTCAGCGGTCCGGCCGTAGAGATCTTCCACCTCAACGACTACCCGGCCGATCCGCCCCGCGAAAGCATTCAGGACAAGGATCGCGTCTACCCCGGCGACGGCGTAGCACCCATCCCCTCCATCCTCAACGACCTGAGACAAGGCGGCGGCACGACCATCCTCTCCCTGGAACTGTTCAATCGCGATTACTGGGCGCAGGATGCGCTGAGGGTGGCGAAGAGAGGGCTGGAGAGGATGAAGGGGGTGGTAAAGTAAAACCCAAGTAATTTGATTTTGATGCGGTTATGAAATTTTTGATTTTGGTGGACGTCGCCAGAAATTTCTATCCGAATCAAGGGAGCGGTCACAGACCGCAGGATATTTGGTCGAGGTCGAAGACGCTCGACCAACAGTGCTCTGGGCAAGGTGATTACTTCTTTAATGAAGCTGTCAAGCTGCCCTTTCCTCTACACTGTGCATCACCATCCGCGCACCAAGCTCCCACATGGCTTCGATGCCATAAAGAGATTGGATGACCTCCATCAATACTCCGGCGAAGGCCACCTGCCGGGATTCCTCCTCCAGCGAAAAGATGTGTTCTTTCCAATAATCGAAAAAAATGTCAGTGACCGTCCGGTTTTTCGGCGTGGTCACCCCGGTGTTCTCCTTCATCGCGGATGATTTGGTCGTGAATGTCGAAAATCATTTCTATAAGGGTCAAGAGTTCTTCGGCAGCTTGTTCGAGGTCCTCAGAATAGCCTCCATCCCTTGTCGAGCGATACATTTGGGCAAGAATAGCCAATTCCGTTTCACTTAACCGAATACCGTTTCGCACTTTTTCCAACAACTGCAGGACGACATCTTTCCACTGGGGGTTGAATTCAACCACGGGCCTGTCTAGTCCGTGAACCGGCGAAGTCAACGGTGCGTCGATTCAATAGCCCGGTGAAGCGTGAAAAATAACACCCCGCACAAGAAAACGAGCAAAACCGGTATTCTCAGTGAAGCCGTCATAACACAATAAATTTATAACATTTTTGGCACTTTTTCAGGTTTTTCTTCGCCTGCTTATTCGGATGGTCTCATCCACCAATTCTCTAAAGGAAAAGCACCAAAGGCAAACCAGTCGAATAAGGTATTGTCAAAATACAGTTAGACGATTTAAAACCGAAAAATTCATTTACAGATCGGCTTTGCTCACTGGAACTCTTCAACCATGATTACTGGGCGCAGGATGCGCTGACGGTGGCGAAGGCGGGGTTGGAGAAGATGAAGGGGGTGGTGAAGAGGTAGAGCAAAACCAAGCAGTCTGATTTTGATTCGGTAAGGGGATTTTTGATTCTGGTGGACGCCGCCAGAAATTTCTACCCGAATCAAGAAAGCGGTCACAGACCGCAGGATATGGGTAGGCAAGTGATTTTTCTTTTAGCCAAGGCGAATCCCTCTTTTTGAATCAAAAAGCGGGATTTAACAGTCTACCCCGCACACGCAGTGTCGGGGCCGGATAAAAGGAAAAAGCACACCTAGAAAACCGGCAGTTATCGATCGTCCGTCGTTAAACAGTAGCGGCTCAGCCAATAGGCGAATATAAAGACTTGAATCAGCACCAGGAACCCAGAAATCAGCAATAATGTTTACCTTTAGAAAGATTTTCGGATAGATTGAAATGGCAAGTATGGAACCTAAGGCTGAACTTGTCAAACAAAAGGATAAATGATGAGCGCAAATGATATAAAGATGAATATCATTAATCTGATCACAAGAATTAATGATTTGAACAAACTGAAGTTAATCGTATGCATCCGGCCAACCCCATCTAGCAAAAGTCCTTACCCCTCCGTATCTTAGCTGGGAGTATTCCAGTCATCCTGCGGCTTTCGGATCGGCTTCCAGCGATCGGGCAGCAGCTCGTCGAGCCGGTTGACGGGATGGTCATTGATGCGCCAGAGCACGTCGTAGAGGTAGTCGAAGGGATTGACATCGTTCAGCTGGCAAGAGCCCAGCAGGGAGTAGAATAGGATTGCCCAGCGGGCGCCGTCGTGCGAAC
Source organism: uncultured Saprospiraceae bacterium (assembly GCA_964632995.1). Classification (GTDB taxonomy): domain Bacteria; phylum Bacteroidota; class Bacteroidia; order Chitinophagales; family Saprospiraceae; genus CAZWDL01. The sequence goes on along the minus strand of CAZWDL010000183.1, from coordinate 8,025 downwards.
CGGCGAAGAGATAGTTCTTGCGGCCTAAGGCGACAGGGCGCATCAGGTTTTCCACCAGGTTGTTGTCGATCTCAAGTCGACCGTCGGTAGTATATACCATCAGCTTGTCCCATCGGTTGAGTGCATAGTTGATTGCTTTACCGATAGGGCTCTGCGGAATGACATCCCGGCTCTGCTTCTTCTCCTTCAGCCAGGTATGGATATCCTCCAATACGGAGACGGCGAGTTGCTGCCGTTGCTGATAGCGCAACTCGTAGTATTCGGGCGTGCCGGGCTGGGCTGCTATCTGCCGTTCAAGCAGGTAGAGCTTTTGGATCATAGCAAGGGCATCGGCTGCCAGCTCCGGATCATTGGACTTGGCCTCGTCGAACTTGCGCCGCACATGCGCCCAGCAAACCAGCGAAGTGATCGCTTCCACCAGGTCGAATGGATTATAGACGATGCAGGCGTCGGTCTGTAGATGCCCTTTGAAGTCTTTGAGCTTCTTGGCCGGGCCGGCTCGTTCTCTGGAGGGAAGGTATTCAAAAAACATCAGACGTTTACAGGGAGCATGGTATCCCCATAGGAAGCCCTCATGCGTTTTGCCGGGTTTTACCTTTTGTACCTTAATTCGGGTCTCATCAACTTGCAGATAGTCATTAGCTAACACCTGGCGCTGCAAGCTTTCCCAGAGGGGAAAGAGCAGTACGAAGGCCTGTTTGACGAGATCGCCCAACAACGAGTCGGACAATTGGATGCCCATGCGCTTAAAACGCTTGGCCTGACGATACAGGGGCAGGTGATCGACGTACTTGTCGATAATGAGCTGGACAACCAGTCCTACTTCGGCAATACTGCGCGCGAAGGGGCGCTCGGGCGCCGGCGCTACAATGACGCCGCGATCCTCGTTGGTCGGATCGACGTACTTGGGCCGAACCCGTTGAATGACGACGAGCTTGGCGGCCTGATAATCCAGTGTCTCCGTAATCTCTTCTCCAATCTGGCGTAGGCCCTCTACCCCTTCTTCAGGTGGGATTTTGATCACTTTGCGTGGCAGATGAGCCGGGAACTCCTGTCGCCGTTTCGGCTTTCGCTTGGGAACCTGGCGTTCGTAGGCCACCTTCTCCCGTTTGGCCTGCTCGGCGGCGGCGCTCAGCTGCTGGAATAATTGGAGTTGATTGACTCCCGCTTCGGAAGCAATGAAGCGTTCGCGCTTGGCGCCGAAGACCAGTCGCTGGAGTTGAGCCAACTGATGCTCCAAAACCGCCAGGCGCTCCTGCGTGGCCTCATGGGCGCTTTGCAGTTGCTTGTGCCGAGCTAAAAGCTCTTCGCGGCTGAGTTTTTCCAGTGGCTGATTCATAAGGCCAAAATACAACGCTGCCCCTGTATTTACAGGCTTTTTGGACCTCTTTTTATCCACAAAAAACCACCAAAATCGGTGGAAAACTCACCCTTAAAAAAGATTTTTTCAGGAGCCGGTCCTGGAATACCGTTTTCGACGCCGGATCGAGCGTAGGCTCACGCCTTCCAGCATCATGACCAGCTCTTCCCAACGAACGGCGTGGCTTAAAACGCCCTCCTTGATGACCGGTAGCTCGAAGGTGCCTTTTTCCAGACGCTTGGCATAGTAGGCAAAGCCCGAGCGGTCCCACACCAGCAAGCGAATCTGATTGCGCCGGCGATTGACAAAAATGTAGACATCGCCCGAAAGAGGATCTTGTTTCATATAGGTGCGCACCAGGCCGCTGAGTCCGTCGAAGGACTTGCGCATGTCCGCCACGCCTGTGTACAGGAAATACCGCTGTGAACTGCTGAGAGAAAACATAATTATCCGGCCAGGTTAATGAGCATTTTGAGATCACCCGGCGCTATTTCCCCCGGCAGCCGTATCTTTACCCCGTTGGGATACTCCAATTCGATGCCGGCGACAGCTGTTCCTCGCTCGGCGGGAACCACCTCTACAAAGCCTTCGGTAGAGGAATCAGGGACGGCACGGTAGCGCCCCAACCAATAGACGAACACGGATTTGGGAAGATCATGGGCTTGACAGAAATCGTCTTGCTTCTGGCCACTGCCCAGGTACTGCTCAATGAGGGGGAACATGTCCCCGGCGCTGCGCCGCTTGCGCTTGGTCGCTGGTGTATCCATATCGTTTTAGGACAAAGCTACGGCAGAGACGGATGCCAAAAAAGATGGGGTGGCCGGATGCATACAAGGTAAAGGCCAAATTGTAATAACGCGATTCTTCAACCAAAGTATTCCGTGCATTATTACTCAAAAAACCTTAATTTGTGAAAAAATCACAAATTAGTTATTTATGTTCATTGAATTCAGCATAAGGAACTATCGATCCTTTGGGGAAATAGAGAACTTGAATTTACAAGCTGCGCGAATCAAGTCCAGGTATGAGTACGTAGATCGTCAAAATATCGTGGAGGTCTCCGAAAAGCTAAGTTTGCTTAAAAGCAAAGCAATCTATGGGGCAAATGCCAGTGGAAAAAGCAATTTGATTCGCGCAGTGGTGTCCATGCTTCATATCATTCGCGACTCCGTCAAAGACGAATCCACGCTCTCCTCCCGGATCGAGCCTTTCGAGCTATGTGAGGATTATCTCAATCAGCCCTCTTTTTTCCAGGTGGTGTTTATTCACGACGGGGTGCGTTACCGTTATGGCTTTGAAGCCTCAGAAGAAGCGATTCACAGCGAGTGGTTGTTCGGCGTCCCTCAAAAACAGGAAGTCTATTATTTCAAAAGGGAGGGGATGGAGGTTCAGGTGAACAAGAACCGGTTCAGGGAAGGAATCCGGTTATTGGATTTGAGTGATGATGATGGTTTTCCGTTATACAGGAAGGATGCTCTTTTTCTGACAGTGGCTGCGACTTTTAATGGACCTGTTTCAAAGAGTTTAATGGATTATCTGGAAAATAAAATTTCCGTGATTTCCGGTCTGGATGATCCGCACGGGTACGAAGCGGCGATGAGGGCGATGTCGGAAGAAAAACTTCGAAAGAAAATAGTCGAAGTAATGAGAGCAGCGGACTTTGACATTGAAGATTTGGAGTGGAAGGAAACATTGCACCAAAAGGCTTCGGAAGAGACGGCAAAAAACTCATTAGAGGTGGAAACCAGTCTGATTCAGGTGGTGAAAAAGAAATATAATTCGGATGGAAGTGCGATCGTCGGTAAGCGGATGTTATTTTGGAATCAAGAAGGGGAAGGCGTAAAGAAAATGTTTGTACTAAGCCCTTTTCTTATCAAAGCATTGGATAACGGAGGAGCTTTTTTCGTCGATGAATTTGACGCTCGCTTGCATCCCCGGCTTTCCCGGAAAATTGTGGAGTTGTTCCATTCGCAGCGATCAAATCCTAATGGCGCTCAACTCATTTTCGCAGCGCATGACACGAACTTTATGGATACCCATTTGCTTCGCCGCGACCAGATTTGTTTAGTCGAAAAAGATCAATACGGCGCCAGTCACCTCCACTCTTTAGTAGAATACAAAGGTGTACGAAATGATGCGTCTTTCGAAAAAGATTATTTAAAAGGAAAATACAACGCCGTTCCACTTTTGAGTAAACTCGAGGAACCTTTTGTCGAGTACCGGAAAAGGACGGAAACAAAACCGCCTCCCTCGCTATCCCCTGTCTTGTTTTGGGATACTGATCCTGAGAAGATCCGCTGGGAGGAGAAAGCCGCCTACGTCATCAGCCGTGCGGTCATGTATGGGACTAAAGAAGATTGGAACGCCATCAAAATCTACTACGGCTTAGAGCGCATCAAAGAAGAAATGGTGAAGGTGCGCTATCTGGATCCGAAATCACTTCACTTTCTGAGTTTAATTCTGGAAACTCCAAAAGAAAAATTTCGATGCTATTCTTTGATGCAGTCCCAACCCACACCCTGGAACTCCTGAAATGGATGATGGAGCAAGAAGAATTTTCCGGATTTTCTCTCGCCGGAGACACTGCCTTATCTTTACAGATAGGCCACCGCCAGTCGGTAGACCTTGATTTTTTCGGGAAATCAGCTATTCATGCGGATCAATACATGGAACACCTAGGATCATTTACAAAAATCCAATTGCTTTCACGAAGCCGGAATGTTCTCATTTTGAATGCCGGAGGAACAAAGGTGGATTTCGTCAATTACCAGTATCCTTTGGTAAGTAAAATTCAAATAAAGGACGGTATTCGTTTATTTGACCTGCCTGACATCGCCGCTATGAAGCTGGCTGCTATCACCGGTCGTGGCCGAAAGCGTGACTTTTTCGACCTATACTTTCTTCTGGAATACTTTACGCTTCAAAAAATGATGGATTTTTACAACCGGAAATACGAAGATGGCTCTGAATTTTTAGTCGCGAAAAGCTTATCGTATTTTGACGATGCTGAACAGGATGAAGACCCGGTAATGCTTAAAGAAGTGTATTGGGCGGATGTAAAGATTAAGATTGGAGAGCTAGTTCGGGAAATGTACCGTTAAAACTTCAATGAAAAAACAAGACCATATCCAATAACCTTGCCTCAATCCTCTCCTGCATCTGGTCTTTCTGAGATGCCCTCCGTGATGGCGGCTTCGGCTTCAGGGGGATTTTAAGCGCCCCCCTTAAATACCCAGACCTGACCTTTCCAAGAAAACCGGAATCGATGTTTTGACTGTGGACCGGAAAGATTGGTGGTAGATCAGCAAAAAAACATATTTTACTATACCAAAGACCATTACAGTACCTTCATCAAAATACAGCCGTAAAATGACCAAGGAACAATTCATGCATCTGTTGGGTCAGGCCTACCATTTTTCCGAATACTACAGCCTTAACCTCGATTCGGCCGATGAAATCCTGGAAAACCGCAAAGAAGAAGCGGGACAGGAAAAGCTGTCGCTCCGTCCCCTGTTCGAAGCGCTGCTTGCGGAGGCGACTCCGGAAGAGCAGCAAAAAACATGGGAACTGGTGCGGGATCATTTCGGGGTAATAGAAGAGGTGAGGGAGGAAGGGAGATAGGGTAAAACGTTTACGAAACCTTCGAGGTGTATCGATTACCCATATCTTTGGATTTGGCTAACTTCTTCTGTTCTTCTGTTTTTCTGTTCCTCTGTTCTGCGGTTCTGATCTTTTTTGGTTGTTTACCTTTTTTAAGGCTTACAGAACCGCAGAACAGTAAAACAGATGAACATTGAACCGAAGAAGTAGCCAAAAACTGACTTATGGGTAAACCTCACCCTAAAAAGGAGAGGGCCTGCCCTGTGGAATTCGCGAAGCGAAGATTCCACAGGGTGGGGGTGAGGTGTATGCGTAGGCGAACCCGGAAAACCTCTCCTCTGAGGCCGAGTGTAAAACGCATGAAAATTTAGGTGAAATAAAAAACCAGCGTGTTAAAGAGACATCTCTCTTTACAACAACACTTTGATGCGTTAGCCCTGCCTTCCCAACCTTCCGTCAATCACTTCAATGCCTCATCCCCATCCGCCGCTACGAAGCAACTCCGTCCCTCCACGCACTTTTTGGGGCCGACGAGGCCGTTGTCCGGACCGGCGGCTCCTGCTGAGGCAATGCACCAGCAAATGGTGTTGGCATCGTCCAGCAGGAGCCAGGGGTGGTCGCCCCCTTCCATCATCCCGTAAGGGTTTCGCGCCCGCAGGTATTTGCAGATCTTATTTTCGACCGGCTTGATCTCTTTCATAATCAGGCAATTTTCAAAATAGCTTCTTTGATAATGGCTACAAACAAGGGCACCTTATAGCCGTTCTTGGACAGCGGCCGGGCCGCGTCCATAGCCGCTTCGGCGGCAGCCGTCGCATTTTTCTCGTCGATGGCCTTGTTTTCCATGGCTTGTTCCGCCGGGACCGAGCGATAGGGAACGGGAGCGGCCGCCCCCAGGACAATGCTTGCCTTTTGACAGGTATTCCCGGAAACTTCCGCCACCACGGCGACATCGCCCAGCGACCAGTCGTAGGATTCCCTGGCTACCTCTTTGATATAAAAACTCTTTGTCGCAGCGAAAGGAGCCGGAACGACAATTTCCGTAATGATCTCCTGCGGCTTCAGAATAGTCTCCGTGGTAGGATCCTGTAAGGGCGACACAAAGAAATCATCCATCGGGACCTCTTTCTTTTCGCCGTCCTTGTTGACGATCACGACGACGGCGTTAAAAGCCATCAGTGCGGTGGCGATAGAAGAAGCATGGACGCTGACGCAGGAGCCGTTATCCAGAATGGCGTGGTTTTCATTTTCACCACTGGCAGCGCTGCGGGCATAGCAGCGATCCCCACCCTTGCGGAAACAAGGATGATCGGCGGAGCGGAAGTACCAGCACCGGTTGCGTTGGGCCAGGTTGCCGGCGATGGTCGACATGTTGCGCAACTGCGGCGTAGCGGCATGGGCCACTGCCTGGTGAAGCGCGAAGTAGCGCTTTTCAACCTCTTTGTCGTTTTCTATTTCCGCCAGGGTCACATTGGCTCCTATGCGCAATCCTTCCTTAGCATCAAAGCTGATGCTGGCCAGGCCGGGAATATTGCGGATATTGACGATCTTCTCTGGGCGGATCAACCCTTCCTTGACCAGGTCGAACAGGTCGATGCCTCCGGATTTAAAAACCGCCGCCTCTTGGGTGGGCTTGTAGAGTTCTCCGGATACGGTTGAATTTACCTGGTTTAAAGCGTCCTCTATGGATTTGGCTTCGTACCAACTGAATTTATTCATAGCAATTTTGATTGAGTCTGGTTCTATTGGTAAAATTTATTTAGGGCTTTCAGAATGCTCGCCGGCGTAATCGGAATTTCGTAGATCCGCGTTCCGATAGCGTTGAAGACGGCATTGGCGATCGCCGCGGCCGTAGCAATATTCGCCGGCTCTCCGATGCCATAGGCGTCGGTGGAGGAACGCCCCGTATACTCTTCGACGATGATGGTATCGATCTGCGGAATCTCCATGGAGAACGGCATCTTATACTGGTCGACATTCGCATTCATCATGTGACCGGTGCTGGTGTCCATGACGCGGTTTTCGTACAAGGCATAGGATACGCCCTGGATGACGCCGCCGTTGATCTGGCTTTCCAGCTGGCCGATGTTGAGTGGCCGGCCGCAGCTGTGCGCCGCCACGATCCGGTCTACTTTCACAAACCCGGTATCCGTATTGACGCTCACTTCCGCAAACTGGACGGACCCCAGCTCGCCGTAGGCCAGGCCCCAGGGTTGCTGGAACCCGCCGTAGTCGTCGGAGCGGCTGGCGGTAGCGGTGATCTGGCTGGTGCGCATTAACCTGGTGGCGTCGGCGAACGACATCTTTTTGCCGGCATCCTCCTTATGGCGCACCTCGCCGTCGACGATCGTCAACACCGAAGCATCCGTGTCCCATTTTTTGGCGACCAGCTTCAGCAGTTCCTTTTTCGCCTGGTGGGCGGCATTTCTCGCAGGAGGGGTTATGGATCCCGTCACCGTGCTGCCCCCCGAGCCGGGACCGACGGGGAAGAAGGTATCTCCTATGTTAACGGTGATATCTTCCACGCGAAGGCCCATCTCCTCGGCCACCACCTGGGCAAGGATGGTTTTGGTGCCCGTTCCGATGTCCTGCACGCTGGAGCGGATCTCCACGCCGCCGCCCTTGTGAATTTTCAATTCCACGGAAGAGTCCAGCGTTACGAACCGGGGCCAGGTAGACTGTGCGACACCCAATCCTTTTTTCACGACCCTCTCATCCGATCCGGCCGGCTTGCGGCGCGACCAGTCGAACAGCGCGGCGCCGCGCTGGCGTTCCACTTTCCTCACTTCGCTGGCATCGATCTTATCTCTTAAGGCCAGGGGGTCCATTTTCAGTTTTTCCGCCAGTTCATCGATGGCCTGTTCTACGCCGAAAGCGCCCTGAACGTTGCCGGGCGCCCGCCAGGCCGCTCCCGGACCGGCGTGGGTCAGCACGTCGTACTGTTCGGTAGCGAAATTGGGGCACTGGTAGAGGATCTGTGCAACGCGGCCGACACCGGCGCCCAGCGCTACGCCCGCGGTTCCATGGGAACGCTGCTGGATGGCTGTCAGGGAGCCGTCCTTTTT
>CAZWDL010000182.1:0-10446 GCA_964632995.1 uncultured Saprospiraceae bacterium | reverse complement strand
CAGATGGTAGCCTCCGGGGCCTGCCGGCAGGCGTAGGCGATCAGCAGCAGGCTGACGGCCGGGAGCAATAATCGTTGCCCTTTCATCGGATCGGATTGTGCGATGAGGGGTGCGTTTAGGGAAGGGAATCGGGCCGGAGGTGTTTCGGAAACCGAATCAAAATTAAAGATACGGTATTGCTGTGGAAGCTGCGACAAGATTGATTTTATACCGACTTAATTGGTTTGAGAAGTTTCTCAAACCAATTTACGTCGAGTATAAAACCAGGTGATCATGGGAAGCAATGCTCCGGTGGGCTGGATTAATACCAGGAGGCGCTGGGAAAGCGCCTCCTGGTGCGCCCCGCCGGGTTGCCCTTTCCCAGGGCGACCCGGCTTTGCACCCGGCCGGATTTTCCCGGTCATCCCGGTCGCCAAATCAAGAGGCGCCCTGAAATGCGCCGCCTGATGCGTACACTACCCTCAAATCTCCAAAAAACCGTAACTTCCCATGGAATCTTTTACAAAAGCAACCCCCATGCGCAAACGCTACTGGCTCCTCCCCTCTCTCCTGCTCGGCGGTCTCGCCCTTTACAAGTGGCCCGTCACACGACGCTCCTTCGCGGAGCTATACAAAGGCGATCCCGTCGTCGCAGCCTCGCTTGATGCCTTCCGTCAGATTCCCCTGCGCGAGCAGGAGATCGACGGGCAGCTGTGGCGCTACTACCTGGCCGGCGACGGCCCGCGCACCCTGCTCTTCCTGCACGGCATGGGCGGCGCCGGCGACATCTGGTGGCAGCAGCTCACCGCCCTGCGGGGCGAGTACCGGGTACTGGCCGTCACTTACCCGCCGGTGACCACCCTCCACGGCATGGCCGACGCCATCGATCACCTGCTGGCTGAAGAGGGTATCGATAAGGTCACCGTCATCGGCAGCTCGCTGGGCGGTTACCTGGCACAGTACCTGGCCTCCCTTTATCCGCAGCGCATCGAAGCGGCTGTCTTTGCCAATACCTTCCCGCCCAATAATATCCTGGCCGAACGCAACCGCACGCTGGGCGCCCTGCTGCCCTGGCTGCCGGAGTGGCTGGTCATGCGCTCCTTCCGGAAAAATATCCGCGAGGTGGTCGTCCCCGCCGCGGAGAGCTCGCCGCTGGTCGAGGCCTACCTGCTGGAACAGGGCTACGGCCAAATGAGTAAGGCCCAGTTCTATGCCCGCTACCGCTGCGTGATGGATATCTTCAAAAGCATGCCGGCCGGCGCCCTACCCGTACTGATCCTCGAATCCGACAACGATCCGCTGATCGATGCGGAATTGCAAGGCATGCTCCGGAAAGCATATCCCCAGGCGCAGGTGCATACTTTCCAGGGGAAAGGACATTTTCCTTATCTGAATGACGCAGAGGCGTATACGGGCGTGCTGCGGAAATGGCTTGAAAAATAAGAAAGAGGAAAACAAGCGAACCAGGATCGGCAGAAAATCCATGCGCAGGGGCTTCGTCTTGCGCTATTCCTGCAAAAACATGCTGAATAACCGAAGAAGGGGCCCAAGGCAGGGCAGGGATCACAAGGTCTTTTTCCTGATGAAGTTGTTTTCGCTTCACGCAAAATAAATTCCCGAACCTTGAACCTATCATCCTTGAACCTATCATCCTTGAACCTTCAAAAACACCACATCCTTAACCCGTCCGCTACTCACCCGCATGCCGGTAATCCGGCCGGCGTCATCGCGGTCGAACTGCACCTTACCGAAGAACCAGGGTTCGCCCAGGGCGGTATCCGGGTCGATCAGCTCCAGCGGGAAGGCGGGGTGGCGCAGGTGGCGCACTGTCAGTTTGCCGTCCTCCTCGATCAGGTCGTAGGCGGTGTCCAGTTCGCGGCTATAGAAGCGGCCGGTGTACGATTGAAGCGGCGTACCTTCGGGCAGCGATTGCAGGAGGACGCCTTCGTAGATATTGGAGCCACTCTGTAGCAGCAGTTTTTCGATAGCGCCATGCTCGCCGTTTCGGAAGATTATAGTGAAGCCTTCCCCATCGGCGGGAATGATGAACGTGGAATCGTTGGCCGGCACGACGGCGTATTCCTGTCCGTTCCATTCCTGCCGGACAAAGAGACTGTCAGCGCGCACCGAGGTGGTGGCCCGCACGCCGACCTGATCGAAGTAAAAGGAACCGGCGTAGCGTTGGAGTTCCTCTGGGGAGAGGGAAATGGTGGTGACTGGGCCGGGCTGTTGCTCACTGTTCGCCGGTGCAGTTGCTGCAGCTTCTTCCCCGAACAGGATATCCGCCACCCGGTAGGCCACGCCCCCCGGATTGGAAGAGGCGAAGTTACTGAGCACGATGATGGCCAGGTTGTCCTCCGGAAAACGAACGAAGTGGGTGCGGTAGCCCGCGTCGGCGCCGCCGTGGGAGACGGTGGGCCGCCCGCCGTGCTCCCCGACAACCTGCCCGAAGGCGTAGGGAATGGTATCGCCGGCGTTGAGGATGCCCCGCTCGTGCATCAGGGCCAGCGTCTTTTCGGAGCTCACGACGGGATCGCGGAAATGGTTGCTCCACTTCGCCATGTCTTCCACGGTAGTAAACAGACTGGTGGCTCCAACGTTGGCGTAGCTCAGCACGCTCTTCTTGTAGCCATCATCCGTTTTTTCATAGGAATAAGCCCGGTTGGGCACAATGCGCTCATGATCGTCGTAGAATAAGGTAGACTGCATCCCCAGTGGTTCAAATACGCGTTCCTTCATCCACTCCGGGAAGGGTTTGCCGCTGAGGCGGGAAACGATTTCCGCCATGAGGGTGTAGCCGCTGTTGCAGTAGGTGTACTGGTCGCCGGGCGGAAAGTTGAGCACTTCCTGGCGTTCCAGCAGTCCCATGATTTGCTCGCGGGTGATCACGTCATCGAGACGCCAGCCGGCCAGTGCCAGCAGGTTCCACTGGTCGCGCAGCCCGCTGATGTGATGCACGAGGTGGCGAATGGTGATGGTCTCCCCGAAATCGGCCAGCTCCGGGAGGTATTTGCGGATATCGTCATTTAGCGAAAGCTTGCCCTCCTCGTGCAGCAGCGCAATGGCAAAGGCGGTAAACTGCTTGGAGACAGAGGCCATGTGAAAGACGGTCTGCGGGGTGATAGGAACGTCGTACTCCAGCGTCGCCTGCCCGTAACCGCGCGCGTAAACCAGCTCGCCCTCCTGCACAATACCCAGGGCATAGCCGGGCGACTCTGGGTTATCCCACTCAACAAAAAGGCTGTCAATGCGCGCCTGCAGGACCGGATCGAGCTGAGCGGACAGGTTTTTAAAAAAACACAGACCAAGGAACAGGAAGAATAGGTTTTTTCTCATCAGATAGGAAGATTTTGTTACCGCCAAGATAAGGAGGAAGAAAAACAATATAGCCGAATTTATCGTGAGGAGTTTGGTTGGTATAAATCCCTGCTTTTTCGTTTCCCGGTCTTTTGAAGAATGAACCAGTATTTGCAAGCACTTATTATATTTACAGAGCTTAACCCAGTACCATGAGCAGCAAAAAGACCAGAGGCTTTGACCATACTGACAAGCAATCAGAAGAGAAAATACTCCAACGCCGCAACCACCTGCTGGCCATCGCCATCGACGGCTACCAGTACCTGCCGCGGCTGAGCAACTGCGTACGCGACGTGGAGGGGCTGATCGACGTGCTGCATCGCGAATACAGCTTCGAGCAGGAGGACATCTATAAGCTGTACAACGAACAGGCGACGGGGGAGCAGATTATCGGTATCCTGGAGGAACTGCCCGGCAAGATCGGCAAAGATGACAACCTGCTGCTGCTTTTCTCCGGTCATGGGGAATACCGCGATCTACAAAAGAGCGGTTTCTGGGTGCCGGTCGACGCGCGGCCCGGGGTTACGAGAGATCTCATCTCCATCGCTGATATCAAGCTTTTCCTCAACCCGGTGTCCTGCCACCACCTCGTCCTGGTCATCGATGCCTGTTACGCCGGTTCCATTTTCAAAAAATCGAGATCTGTCGGCCCCTCCAAATTGCTGGTGAAGGAGCCTTCCCGCTGGGGGCTGACTTCCGGGCGCCTACATCCCGTGCTGGACGGGCAGCCCGGCACCCACAGCCCTTTTGCCAACAGCATGATCAAGCAGCTCAAAGCCAACCGGAATCCACTGCGGGCGGATGAGCTCTACGGATACATCGTTCGCGACCTGGAACAACTGGGTTTTAAGGAGCAGGCGCCCGATCACGGCTACCTCGACCTCTCGGGCGACAACCGGGGCATGTACTACTTCATGCCGCGACCGGAACGCCTACGCTCCACCGACACCCGTTCTTTCACCCTTGGCAGCACGGTATTCCGGATCGTCTTTTCGGACATCGTCAAGTTGGAAGCAGACGCCGTTGTCAGCTCCGACGACACCCAGCTGACTATGAGCGGTGGGGCCTCCCAGGCCATCCGGCAGGCGGCCGGACCGGAATTACGCACTTTCGTGCAACCGCAAATGGACCTGCCCGTCCAGGTGGGTGAGGTGGTAAAGGCTTCAGCCTTACAATCTCCAAAGCCTAAACTTTTAAACGGTCCTTCTTTTTTATTACCTTGGTGTCAAACGCCCTTATTTCATGCAGCACACCCTGGCAGTGATTGCCGAATTTGAACAGACGCTCCATCGACAAATCGAAGCGGCTTGGTCTACAGAGAACCTCACTGCTCATCTCGGGCAGCTGGCCGAAGGATCGGAACAGGTGCATACCGCCATCATGGAGCTTGGCAACTACGCCTATGAAACCCTGACCGGATCTCCCTCCAATCAGGAAGACGAGCAGACCATTCTCTATTTCATTAATTACCAGTGGGCCGAGCATGCCAAGGCTTTTATGATCCTCTGGCGCGATGTACTCTTCGAACAGCAAAAAGGCCAGCTATTATTTGCTGGCGAAAAAATCGAAGAGGCTGCTGTACGCCAGCAGAAAACCAAGGCAGAGGAGGTCGTCCGGGAAGTGGGCGACATACTGACGGACATGCTGCATCGCGAAAGCCGGGAAAAAAGAAGCCACCGTTTTGGAATAGACTTTTCTGTGCGTACCTGGCAGCAGCAGCAGAACCCCTGGCCGGTCTATCGCGAGCAACTCGAGCAATTGCCCGGGCAATGCCGGCGGCTCATCGAAGACCACCAGGAACTGATGGCCGCCTCCCGTATTTTCGACCAGATTCGCCGTCATATATTCACCACAACTGCCGGCTGCCGGAACGAGATCGAGGATATCGCCGGTGTGCTGGAACAGGCCGTAGCCATCATTGACGAGGAGCTGAGCCAAGAGGGCACACAAGGCCTCGGCAAGATAGCAGCAAAGCTGGAAGACCTCGATGCCGAGCACGAACTGTCTAACCACCTTTTGGCTTTCAACCATACGCTCGAACACCAGATCGAATTGCTGCCGGAGAAAATGGAAGTCGTTGTCGATACGAAGGGCGGATTCCTGGAAAACCGCAGCCTTAACCTGCGCCGTCGCGTACAACAATGGCTCGAATCGGAGATCATTCCCCTGCTCTACGAAATATGGGAACTCACCCAGGACGTGAACACCGGCCTGAAGATGACCCTCATGAACAGCCGCAACCGGGCGCTGCTCCTCGCGGCCGAAGCCAAGGAAGTAAAGCAGCCCGATTTTGAGCAGAGCGACCTTTCCCAGCCGCTGCAGCTGCACCTGCCCAATACCGCAAATGCCGACGCCACGATCGCCAACCTGATGAACCTGGCGGAGCGCCGGCTGGACAAGGACTTCCACCTGACGCAAATCTACGAAACCGCCCAGGAGTTCCTTCCCCTGCCGCTGCAGTCTACCCTCAACCAGCTACGCCTGAACCAAAACCGGGTGTTGACCAAGGCCCGCAACTGGCTGCTGCGCCAAACGGTAGCCCTACGTCGCTTCCGCCGCTCGGTTGCGCAAGAGCAGGCCCTCAGCCTCTCGGAAAAAATCGTCCGTTATATCAACAGCCGGGAAGGCGATCCTGAGAACAGCCATTATACCGCCATCTTTGAAACCCGTGGCTACATCGGCGACGCCTTCGCCGTAGGCCGCCGCGAGGAACTACGCCACGCCGGCCGGGTCATCGAACAATGGCAAAACGGATTCCGGGGCGCCCTCGCCATCACCGGGCAGCGCCTCTCGGGCAAGTCCTTCTTCGGCGAACTGCTCCTCCACCGATACTTTCCCGACACCGGTATCCAGCTGTCGCCCGGCGCCACTGTGCGCGTACTGGGACGGAAGATGGAAGCTACCTACGACCTGCAGCAAGCCCTGGAATTCGTACGCAAGTACGCTTTTAACATCCGTCCCCTCATCTGGATCGACGACCTCGAGCTGTGGTGGGAACCGGGACGGCCGCTGTTTGAGAACGTGCGGGCGCTGGTCAAATTTATCGACAGCTATGCCGACGATATCTTCTTCGCCGTCACCCTCAATAACGCAACCAGGTCGCATCTGCAGTACTTTCTCGACATCGACAGCGTATTCCAGGCCCGGATCAATATGGATAGGATGCCGGTACAGGACATCCGCGACGCTATTGCCATTCGACACGGCGCTACTCATCAGCAACTGATCGATGAGGAGGAAAAAGAGGTGACGCCGCAGCAATTCACCAAAAATATCAGCCTGGTGTACAAAGCTTCGAGAGGCAATATCGGGGAAGCGCTGATGCGCTGGTCCTCGGCTATCCGTTACGTCGATGACGATCGGGTCAGCGCCGATTTTTCGGAACGACAGGTGCTTCCTGACTTCCTCGGCCCCGACTCGGCCATGCTCCTCTCTTCGATCATGATGCAAAAGCGGACGAATGAGTACCGCCTGCGCAAATTGTTCGGCCCGGCTTTCGCCGCCAAGTACCGCAGCCTGGTGCAACGGCTGATCAACACCGGCATCCTCCGCCGCCAGATCGACGGCTGGCTGGAAATCAATGAACTGGTGGTCAATGACCTCGGTTATTTACTGGAACGAAAACAACACATTAAGTACCGTTAGCTGCGTTTACGAAACCTTCGAGGTTTCGTAAACGTCTCCGACAATACTCTAATATGGATACCCTGCAAGAACTCATCACCGGCCGCTTCACCTGGTTCAACTTCATTTTTGCCGCCTTGATCCTGTCAGGGCTGTACGCCGGCCTGATCGCCCTGGATCGCCTGTTGAAGGAGTTGATCATAGGACGGCGCTGGCAAGCCTGGCTGCAACAGCTGTTACACTACATGATCACCCTTTACGAGCCCGCAGCCGCTATCTTGCTGAGCGTTATTTTCGTATTCATCAATCCGGTAGTGAACGGCATTTTGCTGGCCCTGCTGATTCTGGCGGGTTTCCAGCACCTTCGCGACTACCTCAGCGGACGTATTGTACGACTTGAAAATGTCATCAAGCCAGGTAAAAGCCTGCGCAGCCAGGGAATACAGGGCATGGTCTCCAACTTCGGAATACTGGGGCTGCAACTCAAGACCAGCGACGGGCTGCACCTCATCCGCTACGCCCGACTCCTAGCTGAGGGTTATACGCTGGTTTCCGGTGAAGACTCCGGGGGGTTCTATCGCCTGAAGGTAGCCCCTCTGCCGGAAAAAGAGGAGCAGAAACTGGGTGCGGTACACCTGCTCGACCTGCTGGCCACCGCCCCCTACCTCGACCTGAATCACCAGCCCGAGATACGTCCCGCCAGCGATGATGGCAAGCACATGGAAGCCAGCATCCTGCTTAAAGAGGAACGGCACCTCTACGACCTGCTGCCGCTGATAAAAGAATGGGGATATGAGGCCAGACCGGTGGGAGAAGTATGAAATACGAGAGAAGAAATACGAAATAAGAAAGCGGAAACACGAAACCTGAAATTGGGAAGATGAAAGAGGAAAGGATTTGGGTTTCGCTTAACTTTGTAAAATAGCAAAACGTCCCAGCATGGAGATATTGACTTCCTACAATTTGATCATCGAGGCTTCGACCATCATCATACTGTCCTTTATTTTTAGTGAGGTGGCCCGGAAGACCAATATTCCATCCGTACTGATGCTCATCCTGCTGGGTATCGGGTTGAAACTGGGGCTGGAAGCCATGGGACTGGGACAGATTGATTTCTTTCCCTTTTTGGAAGTGCTGGGTATCGTAGGGCTGATCATGATCGTGCTGGAGGCGGCCCTGGAGCTGAAACTGGAACGGGAAAAGCTGATACCCATCGCCAAAGCCTTTCTCATCGCGCTGATCGGACTGGGAGCTTCCACCTGGGTCGCCGCGCTGATCCTGTACGAACTCGTTCCCGGCATGACGACGATGGCCGCCTGGCTGTACGCTACCCCCTTGTCCATCCTGTCGAGCGCCATCATTATTCCCAGCGTTTCGGGTTTGCAGGTGCGGAAGCGGGAATTCCATATCTACGAAAGTACTTTCTCCGACATCCTGGGCATTATGGTCTTTTACTTTCTGTCGGGGCGGGTGGAAGCGGCAGGTCACGATAGCGGGGTGGCAGGTTTCTTCGGCAACCTGGGGCTCACGCTGGCCATCTCCGTCATCGCCAGCTACCTGATCGTCTTTGTCTTTCAGCGCATCCGCAGCCAGGTCAAGCTGTTCTTGCTCATTGCGGTGCTGCTGCTGCTGTATGCGTTGGGTAAGAAAATGCACCTTTCCTCTTTGATTATCATTCTTATTTTCGGATTGCTCATTGCCAATATGCAGCTCTTCTTTCGGGGACGGCTGGGTCGCTGGCTCAACATGAAGGAAGCGGAGAATATCTACGAGGGCCTACACGTCATCACTATGGAATCGGCCTTCGTGGTGCGCACCTTTTTCTTTGTCATCTTCGGGCTGACCATCACCCTGACCACCTTGTTCAGCGCCAATGTCGCCCTGATCAGCGGCGGCATTATTCTGTCGATTTACCTGATACGCTATCTCATCCTCCGAATCTTCCTGGGCCGGGATATTTTCCCCCAGCTCTTTATCGCCCCGCGGGGCCTGATCACCATCCTCCTCTTTTACGCTATCCCGCCGGAAGCGCAGATACCCAATTTCGAACCGGGTATCCTCCTGTTCATCATTATCGGCACCAGCCTGATCATGACCTTCGCCATGGTCTACGACAAACGCCGCAGCAGCCAGGCCATCCGGCGTGCTCAGGAGCGGCCGGTCGGATATACGCGTTGGAAGGCGCCGACCGTGGAGACGAAGGAAGAGTGAGTTTTTGAGTTGTTCAAGCAGGCAAGGAACTCAATCACTTCATCACGTCGCCGGAGCTTCTTCTATCACCGCAAATAACATCCGCTCCACAACCTCCAGCGCTTCCACGCAGGCGCCCTCACTGTTGCCCCCACGCACATCTGCCAGCAGGATTAGATAACGACCTTTACCGGATAGATCCAGTCGCATCATATAGCCTTCACACCAGCGGGCGCCGATAGTTCCCGCCATATTTTTACCTTCCACACTGGGACTGAAACGCCTGCCGGCAGCAGTACTGCTGAGAAAAATATCCAGATCATGTTCGATCAGCATATCCGGAAGATGACGGCGGCCGCTGCTTTCACGGCGAATGTAAAGGAAATAGCGCCCGTCGTGCGAACCGCCGATCCAGCGCTTGTCCATATAGCAGTAAAGCAATAGCTGCTCCGGCAGTTCCACCCGAAGCCCTTGCTCTTCATCGTGCAGGTATTCCGCGCCCAATCGGGTTTCCGTGTTTCTCCTTTGCATTTTTTCCTGTATTTAAAGTTCCAGCACCCAACCAGCAGTTGGCAGTCCCAGGATTAGCTGAGCTAAGCCCCGAATATTCGCCGCTATCGATGTGCCCGACGGTGGCGAGCATCCAGTACCCAGTACCCAGCACCCAAAAAGATCATGCCCCCGGTTTCCACCGGCAGGCATGATCGACTGCGTACCCTGGTTTTACAAATTTAATGTCCTTCGGTATGGGAAAAAGTTAGGTGATTTCAAAAAAAGGTTTCATTTGGTCCCCGGCAAGCCGGAAGTGGGAAATCGGAAGTCGGAATCCATTACGAGGCAATGCTTTTTAAGATTTCCGGCTTTGTCATGCATCATGGTTTCGTATTCAAAGAAGCGGGAGGAAAGCAGGCAATAATTTTCACCCGCCGCAGCCTTACCGACTACACTAATGCTTCGCCGGTCGAAAGGCGCAGGCGCCAATCTTCCGATCCTTTTAAAAAGGCGGGATTGGCCGCCCCCCAAATAATCTTGAAGCGTAATGGCCAATCCCGCAGAAGACAACCAAATAGCAAGTTACGACTGATTCTTCATCAGCTAGGCTGATTTCCTGTTTTCTTCTTCTGGCGCAGCTAATCTCGTCAACTCAAGTTGCTTAGACGATGGCGGGCCACTTCCGCCTTCCGCCTTCCGCCTTCCGACTTCCGCTTTCCGCTTTCCGCTTTCCGCCTTCCGCCTTCCGACTTCCGCTTTCCGCTTTCCGCCTTCCGCCTTCCGCTTTCCGCCTTCCGCCTTCCG
>CAZWDL010000181.1:0-10609 GCA_964632995.1 uncultured Saprospiraceae bacterium | reverse complement strand
GGTTCGATTCCTTCCCTCACAGCTAATGAAAAGTCGGAAGTCGGAAGTGGGAAGTTGGAAGGTGGAAAACACGGTTCCGACTTGCGCCTTCCCACTTCCGACTTCGCAACCCTGTGAGGTGGTGAAACAGGCAGCCACGCCCTCTGGTCTCGGGGGTGGGGAGGACGGGAAAAATTCCGGAGTGATTCGGAGCTAACCGCCCCTTGAAGGTTCGATTCCTTCCCTCACAGCTAATGAAAAGTCGGAAGTCGGAAGTGGGAAGTCGGAAGGTGGAAAACACGGTTCCGACTTCCGCCTTCCCACTTCCGACTTCCCTCCTTCCCTCCTTCCCTCCTTCCCTCCTTCCCTTCCGCTGCGAATTACCCAAAAACTTCCAAAATCAGAGAAAAACGTGTCGACGCTCCACGGATTCGTTTATTCTTTTTATATTTACGATCACAAACAGGCTTAATTAAATTTAACACGTATCGCTCTCTCAGAGGCCTGCTGGTAACGCTCAATTGTCGGCGGGCCTACTTTTTTCCTTTCTTGTTACTTTGTTCCCTAAGGTTGATCGAAGAATTAAGTGGATTATTCTTTCCATGTCCTCAGCAGCATGTGTGGTAAGGTTACGGGAATAGTAATTGGTGAGCATTTCACTGCTTCCGGTTGGTGGTCAATTCGGTAAAAGGAAAGGATGTTGGAAAATCGGGATTGCCGGAGAGAAAAGGAAAGATAGAGTGAAAAAAGAAAGCAACCCCTTCCTTCCGTTTTGCTTAAAAAACTAGTGAGCGTAAAGTAGGGGCTGCTCTTTTAAAATTAACGCCTATATCATCAAACTATGATTAATACGAACGGGGGGGTGAAATCGCTGCTTACCGGCTTATTTTTTTTCGTAAGCATTCACGATTTTTTTTAATTCTTCCAGGTGGTGCTGCTTTTTGAGCGCTCGCCGTCGCTTGTTCGTGCGGGTAAAAAACCGGTGATTCTCAAGGAATCGCACCTGTAATCGGTTCCAGTCTTTTTCGGATTGGAGTATCTCATAGGCCTTTAGTTCCTGGAAGAGCGTATTTCCGATTTCATAAAAATCATCCCGGCCGAGGTAGTCCAGGTCAGCATCACAAATAATTTCTTCCAGGCAGTTGGCTGGAGATTGAGGGATTTTAGTAGCCATGATCATCCCGCAAACCCGGTCGACTTCTCCGGGCGTGTAGCCGTAGCCGGGTAAATACTGACGGGCAATACGGCAGCCTTGCTGCTCGTGTTCTTCGGTGACCCGGGTGAAGCCGGAGTCGTGAAAAAGAGCAGCTGTTTTGAGCAGCAGCGATTCATAGGGACTGATCCGTTCGGTGTAGCAGAGTTCTTCTGTGGTGTACAGAACATCGAGGGTATGGTGTAAGCCGTGGTAACTCAGCTTATCGGAGAGTTCGTTTTCGAGTTTGTCGATTATAAAGGCCTTTGCAGCGTGGTAATTCATTTGCGCCTACTTTTCACCTGCCTTTTTTCGACAGCAGAGGAAGAAACTTGCCTAAGCCAGGTGGCAATAGCCGGTAACCGGAAATACCGGAATACCGGCTGCTGCCTTAAAGATAAATGCTTCGCAGCAATGGTGCAAGGGGATCAATCATTCAGCAATAAAACCCCCGTTGCTAAAAACTTAAGCTCTTCCTTGGGGTGGGTAATGGCATCAACCTCTTCCTTCGACTTCCCGGCATCTTCGGCCAGGTGTTTCAGTTCATCTACTGGCGTAACTTCCCGGTAGGCATAGCCCTGCATAACGACGCGGCGGCCCGCGATATCCATGGGAACGAAGAAACCGTAGTCCTTGAACTTGACAATCATAGTCGGTGACCCAGCTTCCTCACTGCCGACATTCATCCAGCAGCCTTTCATTTGACAAACGGCCTCTACCTGGCCGACTACCTTGGTGGAAAGAGAATCCTCGTCACCCAGCTGACGAAGCAAGGCTTCATAGCTGATGGCATCATCGGCGGTAATAGGCTCTCCAAATTGCCGGCTCGACTCCTGTGCGTGAAGGCTGCTGCCGACTGCAAAAAAGAGCAGGCCGCTTAGCGCAAAAAATAGATTCTTCATCGTATCTCTTTTAGTTTTATGTAGGATAAATTACAAATTCGCCGTTTCGGAGTTTAAAATAAAATAACAAAAGTAAGGCGAAGGGGTTAAAAAAAGTGAAAAACGCAGAAAACGTGCAATATTGAACTGCATTTTATGTTTAATATTGTTGAAAATGCCATATTATATAACCGGAATCTATGAACCAACCGCTACGATCAACCTTTTTAAGACGAATAAGTTCGTTCTAAACCAAACCAGTTAATAAATGAAAGGGCAATTGTCATTTCTAGCGGTAATTCTATTGAATCTTCCACTGTTCGCTCAGGTGGATTGCCTGCAGGGCGATTGCTTCAACGGCAAGGGAACCTGCCTTTTTCCCAGTGGCGCCAAGTACGTTGGAGAATTCAGTCAGGGCAAGATTCACGGAGAGGGAACGCTGTACTTCAGCAACGGCAACAAGTATATTGGAAGCTGGGTGAACCAGTACAGGGAAGGACAGGGGAAGCTCATCTTTGAAGGAGGCGATGTATACGAAGGGGCTTTCCGACGCAATGCCTTTCAAGGTGAGGGTACTATGAATTACGCTAACGGCAACCGCTACGTGGGCCGTTGGCGCGATAACCAGCCTGACGGAAAAGGCGTTTTCTACTACGCCAATGGCGATCGCTATGAAGGGAATTTCGCTGAGGGGCAATGCTCGGGAACCGGGACGCTTTTCTACAACAGCGGTGCCCGTTATGCCGGACAATGGTCGGGCAATAAACCTCATGGCGAAGGTGTACTCTATCTTCCGAACGGCGAAACGATCGCAGGCCGTTGGGAAGGCGGGCAGTATCAAACCGATTGGTCGGGGCTTGCGTTTTCCGGCGACACCTCTTATTTGAAAGATTGCAACCGGGCCCCTTGCGCAACGCTCGGCAAATACCGTTATCCAGACGGTACGGTCTACACCGGTCAGTTTAGCCACGGCCGGCCAAAAGGCAAGGCCAGCGTCTTTTATGATAATGGCGACCGCTACGAGGGATTGTGGGCGAACGATGCCCCGCAAGGCCGGGGCGTCATGTATTACGCAACGGGAAAAATACTCGGGGCCTATTGGGAGTCCGGACAACCTGCTTTCGAACTATTCGCCAGATACGAAGCCGAACGGAACCCCGGACCGGCCAGCACCAACAATGTGAAAATATGGGCCGTCGTTATCGGCGCCGCTCATTACACCCACATGCCGGCCCTGCGCTATACCGATGACGATGCCTACCAGCTTTACGCCTTCCTGAAAAGCCCGGAGGGAGGAGCGCTTCCCGATAACCAGCTTCGCTTGCTGGTTGATGAAGACGCCTCCAAGCGCAATATAATGGAGGCTATGCGAAACACCTTCTCCAAAGCCGATGACAATGACGTGCTCTTGTTTTATTTCTCCGGGCATGGGCTGAAAGGCGCCTTCCTGCCCACCGATTATGATGGCCATAACAACCGCCTGGAACACGAATCCATTAAAGAGCTCCTTGCGCAAAGCCGGGCCAAGCATAAACTCGTCCTGGCCGATGCCTGCCATTCGGGAAGCTTATACGAATACAAGTCCAATTTGAATATCGTGTTGGAAAAATATTATAAGGCCTTCAACGAAACTCCCGGCGGCACCGCCCTCCTCATGTCTTCGAAAGGAGAGGAGTATTCCCTGGAAGACGGTGGTCTGCGTTCCGGGATTTTCAGCCATTTCCTGGTCAGAGGGCTGAAGGGGGCAGCCGACAACGACGGCAACCGCATTGTCAATATCGGGGAATTGTTTGATTACGTTCACCAAAAAGTGCGCATGTATACCGGGAACGTTCAAACACCAACCCTCACGGGAGAATTCGACCGCCGTATGCCCGTCTCGGTCGTACGCTGATAATACTTCATTCTTGGCATTTTATTACGGTATCTTCCAGGTAGGCAGTCGGAAAAGAGCCTCGCCAGAACCCACAAGGGATCGCCTTCGACGGAATGAAGAAAGTTTAAACCACTGCTTATGAGATATCGAAAAAAATGTCATATTTTTATGTGCTGAGAGAAGGGGCTTGATCAAATCAATCAGTTTGAGACTTATCTTTCCCTCTCCGTTTGTTTCACTCGAACAGTGAATCGATCTCCGGTTACTTTCCCCCTATTAATTAGCACAGCTACTTCGAGAAATGAAAGCAGGAGTAGCGTGCCGGCAATAGTCAGATTGTTTTAGTACAGCTTTCAAATGTACAGGCCCATGAAAAAAATAGGTGTTACAGCTTGGATTATTTTTCTTTTGGCAAATTGCGGAATAGCGCAGTGCTTATCCGGCGATTGCCAAAATGGCAAAGGTGTTTTACTTTATGCCGACGGCGATCGCTACATCGGCGATTTCTGGAAATCGCAAAAACACGGGAAAGGAACATTTTACTATAAAAACGGCAGCCGCTATCAGGGACACTGGGCCAATGATCTGCCCCACGGCGAAGGCTTCAAGTTGTTTAAAGACGGAACCCGCCTGGAGGGACTGTGGGAAAAAGGACGGCTGATCAAGCGCGTAGAGCAAATTGGCCGTATGGAAGAATACGTTGCCAGAGGAGGAGAGGGGGCCGGCTGTATTTCCGGTGATTGCCGAAATGGAAAGGGCATCTATATCTATCCGAGCGGAGCGATTTATATCGGCGAGTTCCGCAATGGTGAAATCCACGGTGTAGGAGTCTGTTATTACTCTGACGGAAGCAAGTATCAGGGAGAGTGGATGCACCGGTACCCGGAAGGGAAAGGAACTAAAACCTATCCCGACGGCAGAAAGCGCACCGGTAGTTGGAAAACCGGACAACCTGTTGATCAAGTCGGCAACCTGGTCGCTGAAGTAATCAATAACGAGGAATCAAACAGTGACGGAACTGAAATTCAGTCGGGGTGCATCACCGGTGATTGCCTGAACGGTCAGGGCGTCTTCGCTTATCCCAACGGCAGCCGGTACGACGGACAATTTCTGCAGGGTAAACCGGAAGGATGGGGCCGCTTCCATTACATCGACGGCGATACCTACATCGGCACTTTTAAAGCCGGTTATCCGCATGGACGAGGACGCATGGAGTTCAAAGATGGTAAAACCAAAGAGGGCCAGTGGCGCGAGGGCGAATACGCAGGCCCGCTCAGCACTACTCCCCAACCCGGTTGTATCAACGGCAACTGCGAAGACGGATACGGGGCCTATCTATTCCGAGACGGTTCGAAATACGTGGGAGCCTTTAAAAATTTTCTGCCTCACGGGCGCGGTATCGTGTACTATACCAACGGCGAACGCTATGAAGGAGAAATGGCCGAAGCGGCATTCAACGGAAGGGGGACGCTTTTTCTGAATGATGGATCCAGTGTGAGCGGGCGATGGGTGAACGGCGCCTTCGCCGGTGATACGGCCTCGCCCGGCCAAATGCCGGATCAGCAAATTACCGGGGCCTCGCCGAATAAAGTCAATGTATGGGCCGTCATTATAGGAGTGGCCTCCTACAATCACATGCCGGTTCTGCGCTATACCGACGACGATGCCTACCGCATTTACGCTTTCTTAAAAAGCCCCGAAGGCGGCGCTCTCGACGACAGCCGCATCCGCATTCTCATCGACGAGGACGCCACTAAAAAAAATATCGTCGATGCCATGGAGAACACCTTTGGCCAGGCCGGCCCCAACGACCTGGTGCTGCTTTACTTCTCGGGCCACGGCCTCAAGGGCTCCTTTCTTCCATTCGATTTTGACGGTTATAATAATAAGCTGTTTCACGAAGAGGTCAACGATATCCTTCGCAAAAGCCCGGCCAGATTCAAACTCTGTATCGCCGATGCCTGCCATTCGGGTAGCTTGCTGGCTATGCGGGGCAGCGCTGAATTACCTTCCCTGCTGAGCGCCTATTACGAAAATTTGGCGAAAGCCCAACCCGGTACCGCCCTGATCATGTCTTCCAAATCGGATGAAACCTCCCTGGAGTCCAGCGGCCTGCGGCAGGGCGTCTTCAGCCATTTCCTCATTCGCGGACTGAAAGGAGAGGCCGACGGCAACGGCAATGACCTCGTTACTATTCAGGAACTGTACGATTTCGTCAAAGCTAACGTACGCACCTATACCGGCTACCGGCAGTCACCGGTCATTCAGGGAGATTACGACAAAACCCTGACCGTAGCGGTAAAACGCTGATCAGCTGGCAGAAAAAGAGACTGAAGGAAGAGTGGCGGCAGCTCAGGGTAAGCAGCCAGCCAGGAATTCATTCTTTTTCAGCTACTTGTTGGTTCGTTGCCAGAAAATACTTACCTTTGCACGCCAATTTTATTATTTAACAATTTTATGTCTGATCCAAGATGAAAAATTACGAAGTTACCTTCATCGTAGACCCTGTGCTGTCGAGGGATGAAATAGAAGCGACAGCTCAGACATATGTCGATCTCTTCAAAAGCAATGGCGAGATCGTTCATGTGGACAAGATCGGGTTGCGCCAACTGGCCTACCCGATTAACAAGCGTACTTCCGGTGAGTACTACTGCATTGAGTTCAAAGCGCCGAACGGCGATCTCATCCCCGAAGCAGAATTGTCAATGCGTCGCGACGAACGCATCATGCGTTTTCTGACGGTCGCCCTCGATAAGTACGGCGTCAAGTACAACGAGGACAAGCGCAAAGGCTTGATCGGAAACAGCAAAAAGAAAAAGGACAACGGCAAGGAAAGAAGCAAAGACAACGACAGGGAAAGAGGACGAAGTAAAGGAAAGAGTAAAGGAAAGTCGAAGTCTGCGAAAGAAGAGGAAGAATAAGCCGCCGCTTTTTTCATTTTCTAATTTTTAAAATTAAAAACAATGGCATCCAGAGACGATATAAAATTTCTCAGTAATCCAAAGATCGGTCAAAAGCGCCAAAAGTATTGCCGCTTCAAGCGCTACGGGATCAAATACATCGATTATAAAGATCCGGATTTCCTGAAGCAGTTTGTCAATGAACAGGGCAAGATCCTGCCTCGGCGCATCACCGGCAACTCGCTGAAGTACCAGCGCAAAGTGGCCAGCGCCGTCAAACGCGCCCGTCACCTTGCTATGCTGCCCTATGTTACCGACCTGCTTAAATAAGATCTTTAAACGCTCAAATTCCTCATCGTCATGGAAATTATTCTGCTCAAGGACGTAGAAAAAGTAGGGGAAAAGCACGAGGTGGTGGACGTTAAGCCCGGCTACGCTCGCAACTACCTCATCCCGCAGCGACTCGCAATCGTCGCTAATGAATCCAACAGCGCCAAGCTCAATGAAATTAAGCGCAAGGAAGAAGAGGAACTCCTCGCCCGGCGGGCCGAGTTCGAAGAATTGAAAGAAAAGCTGGAAGGCAAAGTGCTTAAGATTGGAGCGAAATCAGGTACCAGTGAAAAAATCTTCGGCAGCGTAACCAACATTCAAATTGCCAACGCGCTGGAAGAACAACTGGGCATCGAAGTGGATCGCAAAAAGATCGAAATGCCCGAGGAAATCAAAACCCTGGGTACCTACACCGCTGAGCTCAATCTGCATCCGGATGTAGATATTAAAGTCTACTTCGAAGTGGTGGCGGAGTAAGTAAGTTTTCTTAGCCCTCGGAAATACATCAGGCCGGTTGTGCATATCGTTTGCGCAATCGGCCTTTATTTTTTTCCTGGACTTCCAGATCCGCTGAACAGTAGTCTTCTCTACCTGCGTCAGAGCTTCGGAGAGCAAAGCAGGGGATGGCTTGACCACTCTTCGCTTCACCAGGTTAAAGGTTGCCGCGTTCTCCCCCCGTCTCCTTGGAGGACAGCTCCCTTCTATCATCTAACCCGGATTATTCATGGATTAATCTATTACGAAGCCAAACTGCCCGCCATTCTCGGGTGTCCTCGTCATTCGGTACTCACCGTATCTGGGAATACGCCTCCGTGCCTCATTCCTGCCTGCCCGTCTGGGCGGGAGCCCAAGCCTGGCAACCACTTTGGCCTCTCATGACGAAGAACCCATGAATAATCCGGGCTAAACTCAAAAATCACAGCGGTCTCTATTCTCCTTCAACCACTTTTCCTTCTCTTTGTAATCCGGCATCGCCCTGGCCACCATTTTCCAGAAGCGGGGCGAGTGGTTCATTTCCTGCAGGTGGGCCAGCTCGTGGATGATGACGTAGTCAATCACCTCTTCGGGGGCAAAAAGGAGGCGGGTGGAGAGGTTGATGTTGCCGCTGTTGGAACAGCTGCCCCAGTTGGAATGGTTGTACTTCAGGCGGACACCTTTGATCTTTTTCTGAAAATAGCGATCGTTCAGCTCGTGCACCCGGCGGGTGATGGCAGGGAGAAAGTCCTGAGCCACGATGCGGCTCAGCAGGGTGCGTATGCTTTTGCTGAGCTCCGGCCCCGATTGCCGCTTGCTTAACTCGAGCTCGATAACCCCGTCGTGCAGCCGGCCGGCGTGGGTTTTCCGGTCGGCGTATTGCAAGCGTAGTTCATACGATCGCTTTCCCACCTGCATGACTTCCCCATCGCGGTAAGTGCGGCCGTTGAATTGAGTGACCAGCTCCGCGTTGCGCTGCAGCGTCTTCTGCGCCCAGTTGCGGAACCATTCCAGCCCTTCCTCTTCCTGACGAGGGGATAGCCGGGACGGTATCCGCAGAATAAAGCTGTCTTTACCCACTGCTGCCCGGATATTCCTTCTTCGCTCCCGGTGCACCTTGACCGGCACCTGGTGACCGGCAATTTCCATGCGCATTGTCTTGACTGTTCGACTCATAGTCCAAAGATAAGAATAGCTTGGATTCTCATTCCTCCCGATTCGGCCGATAGAATATCCTGAATTCTGGTCCGGATTTCCGGAGCTGGGAAGATCAAAGAACACAGCAACTCAAAATTTCAGGCATTACCCCTTTTCTTTCTCAAAATTCCGCATCACTTCCACTAAGAGCTGCACACTCTCCAGTGGCATGGCGTTGTACATGGAGGCGCGGAATCCGCCCACGGAGCGGTGTCCTTTAATGCCGGCAATATTAGCTTCCTTACAGGTTTTGAGGAAGTCTTCCTGCAGGGACTCTTTTCCTTCCGTCATGACAAAAGTAGCGTTCATCTTAGAGCGGTCGGCCTCATCCGTGACGGTGCCGCGGAAAAGCGGGTTTCGATCGATCTCATCATAGATAAGGCGTGCTCGTTCATCGGCGCGTTTGGCCATCGCCTCCAGTCCGCCGTTAGCCTTAACCCAGCGGAGCGTCAGCATGGAGACGTAGATCGGGAATACCGGCGGCGTGTTAAAGGCGCTGTGCTTTTTGATATGTGTTCGGTAATCGAGCATGGTGGGTATGCTGCGTTCGACTTTGCCAAGGGCGCTTTTGCGCACGATCACCAGCGTAACCCCCGCCGGGCCCAGGTTTTTCTGCGCACCGGCGTAGATAACGTCAAAGCGGCTGACGTCCAGCGGGCGGCTGAATATATCGGAAGACATGTCGGCAACAAAGGGTGCATCGGTCTCCGGCCAACTATGATACTGGGTGCCGAATATGGTATTGTTGCTGGTCAGGTGAACATACCGGAGGCCCGGTGACAGCTCGTAATCTTTCGGAATGTACGTATAATTGGCTTCCTTCGAAGATGCAGGCACTTCCACTTTCCCGAATAGCTTTGCCTCCTTGATCGCTTTATTCGACCAGCTGCCCGTATCCAGGTAAGCGGCGGTCGCATCTTCCGGTAACAGATTCATCGCCGTCATGAAGAACTGAGAACTGGCGCCTCCCTGTAAAAACAGTACCGCGTATTCTTCACTGACGTGCAGCAAGTCCCGAACGAGCGTCTCTGCTTCTTGAAGTACTGCTGTAAACTCCGGGCTGCGATGAGAAATCTCCAGCAGGGACAAACCGATGCCGTTGAGATCCTTTACAGCTTGCGCCGCCTGTTCAAAAACGGGCCCGGGAAGTATGGCGGGGCCTGCGCTAAAGTTGTGTTTTTTCATTTTATCTGTTTTGTAGTATAGGTATTGAGGAAACGCTGCAAAAATAGCCTTTTTTGTATGTAGGCGCATAGCCGGTAATCACTTCTTACAATTTAATGGCATGTGGGGCCGGTCCGTAGAAAAAAGACAAAAAAAATGCCCCGGGTATTGCAGAAACCAAAAAGTAGATTTACATTCGCATCCGCTTCAAAAGGAAGCAAAGGATTTCCAACGGGAAAATCCTGATCTTGAAAAAAAAGTTAGAACGTTTTCTTTGAAATGTTTGCAAATTATCTGAAATCAATTTACATTTGCAGCCGCTTTCAGAAAAGCTGCCGGACTTAATGAAGTCTGGATACTTTGAAGAACAGGCAAAATCAGATTTTCAGAAAAAAGTAACAAAAAATTTCCTGAAAAATTTGATAAGTAACAAAAACGTTTTATCTTTGCATTCCCTTCGAAAGTAAGTGTTGGGAAAAGATTGAAAAACGATAGTTTTTAAAGATATTGCCCGAGGCAAGCAGGAGGCCAAACAGTTGGCTCTTTGATTGTTTGCTGAAAGCCAAAGAGTTCATTGACACTGAGGAGACAACAAGGTAAGAATAAACGCGAAGAG
>CAZWDL010000180.1:0-10666 GCA_964632995.1 uncultured Saprospiraceae bacterium | reverse complement strand
CGATTGAGGAAAAAATCCCCTCTTCAAAATGCTAACTAACTTAATACACAGTGTATTAGTGCTCTGTAAAATTAATTTCCGCTGATAATTTCGTTCTTTTTCGTCCCTGCCGAGAACTGCCTGATTTTTGAAACCTAGCAGTTCTATACCTCCGAAAGCTTATGTTACAGCGCTAAGTTCAGAATATCGCACTCAGCCCAAGACCCAGCCAATCACCGCGCCGTATAGCGCCCACGCCGGGTTGCCAGTAGTAGAGGTTGCCGGTGAAGCCGTCGCCGGCCTCTCCGGCATCCCCCTCGTGCCAGGTGTAGTGCAGGGCCAGCTTGAGCTGCCGCTGGGCCAGGTGCCAGTTGATGCCCACGTCGTAGGTGTAGTCCTGGCCCGAGAAAGCGTTCACCGCGTCGGCATCGGCCTGTCCTTGCAGGTCGGTGGCGCCGAGGAACTGATAGGTCATAAAGGAGGGCTCGAGGAAAAAATCACCCACCACCAGGTTGTAGCTCAGGCGCAGGTGGCCCGTACCGGAATCGTAGACGAAAGGCTTACTGCCGTTGCCGTTGAAGGAGCGTTCGCCCTCCCGCCACATGAAGTTCCACTCACCGTCGGCGTTGAAGGGCCCCCAGTTGAAGAGAAAATCGACCGAGCCCGTGTAGCTCGACAGGAAGCGGTCCGTCTCGCCCTGCCAGGCGCCGCCCAGACCTACTGACAGGCCATGGCGCTGGCCGAAGTAATTCGTGGTATAACCAATCTTATAACTGGTCATCTCCGGATCGCCGAAGTAGGCGACTACACGGCCGGTGTAGAGGGGAGAGAGTTTCGTTGCCCCGTTGAGCAGGTTTGCCGGATTGAAGATGCCGAAGTTGTAGTTGAGACCAAAGTCTTCCGTCAGGTCCAGCAGGCCGCCCAGGTTAAGGCCCGGCGCGTGGCCAGGACCGGTGCCGGTGAGGTGCCCGCGAATATAGGTCTGCGACATGGCTTTTTCCATAGAAGCCACATTCCAGGCGCTGGTGATGCTCTCGCGGCTGATCTGCGGCCGGAAGTAGCCCCCCACCAGGTAGAAGGCCTCGCTGTCCGGCTTGATCCGCCATTGCAGGTAGGCGTCCCAAATGCTGAAGTTGGGCCTGGCACCGGTGTTGGCGCCCCCGATCAGGGCGGCGTTGAGATCGCGCCCCAGCAGATCATAAGCGCCTGTCACCTTGAACTTCAAACCCTCGAAGGGCTGCATGCGGAAGCCCAGACGGGCGCGCCGAAAGCTGGTGCTGAAGCGGTCATCTACCGGTAGGTAAAGATCAGCTTCTTCATCAAAGTTTTGCTGATCAACTGAATAGCTCGACCAGAGCTGAAACATCACATAAGGTTCTATTTTCCAGCCCTCCATCTTTTCTTTCCACTTGTCAAACTCTTGACTGTATCCGTTGAGGCCCGCCAGTATAAGGAGGCCGGCGAGCAGGTATTTTAATCGTTTCATTGTTCGCTTTTTTTAAATAACAGCTCTTAACTATGAGATTATCACAAAGTCTGCCAGGTAATCCCCTAAAAATCTGTCCTTAGCAGTCTGGCATCTGACGTCTGGAATCTTGTGTCTTCCTTTAAAAATAAAAAAGGGCAACCCCCCCATAACGAGTTACAGAGTGTTGCCCGATTCAACCCTAATGAAAATCACCCGATTTATATCCTTGTAATTTTGTTCAAAAAATAAATCCTCCTTTCAAATTTTGAATTCAGGTTCATCTTCCCTACCCTTCGATCGTTCAGCTTTCACCTGAATTCAAAATATCGGATTTATTTTTTGAACATCTTTTAGTGTGGTAATCTATCTCTAACCAAGCCGTAGGTATAAGTACCGGCTATAGCGCTCAGGATGATCACAGCCAGAATCCAGTATCCCTGGCCGAGCAGGACGTACATGGGGCCCGGGCAACAGCCTACCAGCGCCCAACCCAGTCCGAAGATGGTTCCCGCCATAATATGGCGCGATATGCTGAGTTTCATCGGACTGTAAGTGACGACAGTGTCCCGAAGGGTTTTCATCCGGAAGCGCTTCATCGCCCAGATACCCAGGGCGCCCAGCACCACGGCCGTGCCGATGATGCCGTACATGTGGAAACTCTCGAAACGGAACATCTCCTGTATACGAAACCATGAAATGGCTTCCGACTTGGTCATAACAATGCCGAAGAAGATGCCTACGGCAAAAAAAGATATATTTTTCATTATTCGACTTTCTTTTTATACTGGCGCATTCTACGCCTTCACAATTTTCGATTCACTTGCAAATGGTGCATTGCTGTTTCAGCTCTCGATTATCCCAGCAGCCAAGGCAGGATAAAGTGGGCCATAGACAGGCCGCCGATGAAGAAACCGATGACCGTGATCAGCGAAGGCAACTGCAGGTGGGCCAGGCCGGAAATGGCGTGCCCTGAGGTACAGCCGTCGCCGTAGCGGGCGCCAAAACCGACCAAAAAGCCGCCGGCGATCGCCATCAGTAAGCCTTTAATGTTGCCGAAGTTGAACAGCTCGGTAGGGACAAAGCCCATGCCTTTGCCGTCTACTTCCGGGTAGTTCATCCCCTGGCTGGCCAAGTACTCGACGGTCGATTGCGAAATGGCCACCGGTTCGGGGCTACGCAGAAAGGTTACCGCGATAAAGCCGCCGACGATACCGCCGAAAGCGAAGGCAAAGCGCCAGTACTCCTCCTTCAAATTCATATTGAAAAAGGGGATTTTTTTTCCCGCGCCGGCCACTGCACAGGCGCCCTTAAAAGTGGTGGACATGCCAAAGCTGCGCCCCATCCAGGTCAGCAGGAACAATACCGCCGCGATAGCCGCGCCCGACACCGACCAATGCCAGGGCTGGCTGATGAAATCGATGAAATTCTGTGGATTACTTACTAATTCCATTAATGTTCGACTTTTTCGACCGGGATGACCAAGATGGTCAGTATTACCCGGATTTTCTAGTGCCGGAGGCACTAGGATGTTCAAATTCGAACGGCTCTTTTTTGTTTTGAAAGCCCGTCCGTGTTCAGGAAAATGTTTGTTTTGGAAGCAGGAGAATTTCTCCCCCACTATTTCTCCGGTTCTGTTTTAGGAAAACCGGCTCTTTAATTAGCGTGTTGATTAATGACATTCGTTAATTGATGAGCAGACTGCATACCTGACTGCCGCCACATGATTTCTCCGTTCTTGAACAGAATAAAAGTGGGCACACCGGCAATTTGCATCTGAGCGGCCAGCGCCTGGTTGCGATCCACGTCGATCTTGACGATGGAAGCTCTCTCGCCGATCTCACCGGCTACTTCCTGCAGAATAGGCGCCATCGCTTTGCAAGGGCCGCACCATTCGGCACTAAAGTCTACCAGTACCGGCTTTTCACCGTTGATCAGATCGCTGAATGATATTTTCTTTGTCATGTCGGTTGAATTTATCCGGATGATTCCGGTGAATCTTGTTTTTAATTTTAATGACAATACAAAGGTCGGAACTGAGGCGCAGGGCGTCAGTGATGGGGGTCACATTGGGGGAAAAGACCTGAAAAAGGGACTTGGAGAGACGGGGGAGTGCCAAAAGGTCAAGCTTTGCTCCCGCTCACAAAGTTCACCTGCTTTTTTCAGTAGATAAGCATCAAAATCCTGTGATAAAATGTCGGCAAAAACCCAATTCAGATTCTGGTACTACTGGATATTAGGCGCCAATACCTTCACCTTAGTAGTGGGTCTGTTAGTAGCCTTTTTCGGCGATAGCGTCCTTTTTGAACTTTACAACCGGGGAAGCCGGGAGGTGTTTTTTGACGGAAGTCCCCTTCCCGAAAATGCTCTTGCCATGAAAAAATGGCTTTTCGGGGTGATCGGTGGCGCCACCGTGGGGTTTCACACCCTGGCCATTTTCATCATTCGATTCGCCTTTCTGAAAAAGGAACGCTGGGCATGGTTCGCCCTGTGGAGCGGGCTGATTTCCTGGTTTCTGATAGACTCCACCCTGTCGGTCTGGCACGGCGCGTACTACAACATCTACCTCATTAACCTGGTCGCCTTTTTCCTGATTGCCACACCATTGATGGCTACGGGCAAGGTTTTTCTTAAAACCTGACGACGACCCATTTTTTGGCCTCAATTTGCCGTTGTTAAAAAATTAACTTGCAAGAAGATGCACTTTTTTGTAATTTACAATCAACACTTTTTTAATAAAATGCTGATTCGAATTGGCAAAACTAGAAAAACTGCAGGAATGGTCTATCCAACGGATTAATTCCATACCTACCGTCTTCAAGCGCTATCTCTGGAAAGAGATTAATTGGGAGGATCGCTTGATTATCGTTGTCGGAGCACGCGGCGTCGGCAAAAGTACGCTCCTGCTCCAGTACATGAAAGAAAAGCTTCCATTGGGAACAGAATCGCTTTACGCCAGCCTGGAAAGCCTATACTTTACGCAAAACACATTGGTCGATTTGGCGGAAGCCTTTGTAAAAAGAGGAGGGCGTCATTTGTTTCTGGATGAAGTTCACAAATATCCAAGCTGGTCGCGGGAAATAAAGATCATCTACGATCAATTTCCGGAACTAAAATTGGTGCTGAGCGGCTCTTCAACAGTAGAAGTTTTACGAGGGGAGGGAGACCTCAGCCGCCGGGCACGCATATACCGGATGCATGGTCTTTCCTTCCGGGAATTCATCGAATTCGAACACGGCATCCAATTTAAATCTACAGACCTGGACCAATTACTGGGACAGGCCACACAACTTTCGGCGGACATTTCCCGGCAAATCAAGCCTATCCAATACTTCGACGAATATATCCGGTATGGGTATTACCCTTTCTTTAAGGAAGACCGTCAAGGCTACAGCGAACGACTTCGGCAAATCGTAAATGTGGTTATCGAATCGGATATCCCTGCTGTTTTCAATGTCGACTATAGTGCTGCACTAAGCATGAAAAAGCTTCTGGGACTGATCACCGAAATGATGCCGTTCAAACCCAACATTCAGAAGTTGAGCCGGCAGGTTGACCTCTCCAGAGAAACGCTGATCAAATATTTGCAGCATCTGGGTAAAGCGGATATACTCAACCTATTATACAGTGAAGCGAAGGGAGTAAGTCTGTTGAATAAACCGGAAAAACTTTATTTGCACAATACCAACCTCATTTTTGCGCTGGGAGAAACCGGCCGCATTAACAAGGAGAGCCTACGGGAAACTTTTTTCCTTAACCAGTTACAGAACAGGCATCAAGTACGCTACGCCCACAAAGGCGATTTTGTCGTTGACGACCGTTATACTTTCGAAATCGGTGGTCCTAATAAGGATAGCAATCAAATTCGCAATTTGCCGAATGCCTGGATCGCAGTCGATGATATCGAAGTAGGCGTGGGGAAACGCATTCCGCTTTGGCTCTTCGGCTTTTTGTATTAGTCCTTAACAACCGAAGTGAAGACGAAGGCCAACCCCTCCATCCTGATTCAGGAAAGTGAGGGCGCCGCGGGAAGCGGCCCCCCTCTCTCCCTTCCGTGATCCACATCACCAAAATTCTGCTGCCAATCCCCGATCTTTACAAAGTCATCAAATCACATAAATTCAACCCTAATGATTCATCAAGAAACCTCGACGAGTAAAGGCATCGCCCTGGATAAACTGCCCCGGTCCCTTAAGTATATAGCGGAAAAACTCGAAGCTAACCGGCAACTGCGGCCCGCCGACATGCGGCGCATCGTACTGGATGCCGAGGTGCAGCCCGAAGAGTTGGAGCCCTGGTCCGATTTCGACCACCCGGTGCAGGACAGTTACGGGCGGCAGCTCCTGTATAAAGGCGGGCATTTTGAAATCATGGTCATGTCCTGGCGGCCCGGCGATTTTTCCACCATCCACGATCACGGTTACACCCAGTGGGGCGCCGTGCAGGTATTCGGTCCCGCCGAGCACGCCACCTTCCGCATCGACGACGATAAAGTGTCAACGCTGGCGCGCTGGCAAATGCAAAACCGCGACGTCATCGGCGTGCACCACGACCTGCTGCACCAGATGGGTAACCCAAGCAGCGACACCTTCTTCCTCACCCTGCACGTCTATGGCGAACCGGAAGACATCGATAACGTCACCGGCGACGCCCGTATTCTCGACTTGGAAAAAGGGGAAATTCACCGCGTCGACGGCGGTGTCTTCTTCGCCCTGCCGCCTTCGGAAATTAAAAAGGTAGAACCCGGGCCCCGGGCCGACTTCCCCACCCGCCTGCGCCACATGATCGAGCTGATCCGCCGCCTGCGGAAGATGGAGCGGGCCGGCGTCAACAACAGCGGCAGAGATCTGGACGCGCTCATCGCCGAATTTATGGACGGCCGGCAACAACGGCAAAAACTCCTGGCCTGTCTGCGCGAAAACTCGGATGAGAACGGCCACCAGCGCAACTCCGTCTATTGGCGCAACCTCAACTGGGAACTGCGCGAAGCCGCCAAACTGCAAAACGAACTACTCAACGAGCAGCGCGCCGAAGACCGCTTTCACAAATACGCCGAACTCTACGACGCCGTTATCGGCCGGCCCTGCCTCGACGACTTCATGGGCAAGTACCTACACTTTTTTACCGAAAAGTATCAGATCGACTTCCCGAACAGCGCAGTCATTTCACTCGGCGCCGGCACCGGCCTGGTGGAAAAATTCATGATCGAAGAACTGGATGTGCCTTACGATAATCTCTTCGGCCTTGACATATCGGAGGCTATGGTACAGGAGGCCCGCCGTCGTATACAGGCCGACTACGGCGATGTGCTTACGCTAGATCCGAGCGTCCGACTCTGGGACATCGCCTTCAGCGGCCTGAACGTCTATCAATACATCGATTACCAGCGACTGGAAGAAGCCATCGGCAAAACGGCCGCCATCCTCAAGCCCGGCGGCTACTTCGTCGGCGACTTCATCGCGCCCGACCACATCCGCTGGTATCCCAACGTCGCTTACTCCGAGGATAAAAAGGTTATCTCGCTGCGCACGCCTCAGCTGATCGAAGACAAGGGACGCGTATTCCAGGAAAGCGAAATCATAAACATCAGCTTCCTCGACGACACCATGCGCGTCACCTACGCGGGCAAGCACCGTCGCTTCCTGCCACCGATCAACCGGGTGCGGCAGTACTTCGAGCGCTACTTCAAAGGCCGTGTCGAGCTCTACGACGCCGTCACCCTCGAGCCCATTCCCGAATGGGCCGACAGCTGCCCCTCGACGCGCTATCTCGTCATCGCACAAAAAGATTAAAATCCGTTTTGCTAATTTCTCTATATAGAACCTATTGTTCAGCAAAATGGCGCCTCCCCACTCCGGGGAGGCTTTTTTGTTTATGCCAAGCTGACAAGCAAATGGCACTTTTTTGTTGCAAATCCGCTATTTTAAGCAGTGAAATATTTTTCTACCCTATTATTCTGACCGATGCGCCCGAATCATCACCCTCTAAGTCTCTTACTTATCCTTTTGCTGTCGCCTCTTTTTTTGCTTTCGCAAAATACAGCACAAGACTGGAGGGCGAAGGTCGATCAACTCATTGATGTCTATTCCGACAGTAGCTTTCCCTTCAACGGCGTCCTGCTCGTTTTTGACGAAAATGGAATGTTGTATCAGCGTACGGAAGGCTTCGCCAACCTGGAACTGGAAGTCCCCATCACTATGGATACCAAGTTTCGCATCGCCTCCGTCTCCAAGCAATTTGCCGGTTTCCTCGCCTGGCAGCTGGTCGACGAAGGACGGCTGGATATGCGGGCGCCTATCGGGCAATACGCGCCCAGGCTGGCGAATACCGTGGTGGGGCAACTTACTATGCATCAATTGTTGACTCATACCTCCGGCCTGCCGCCCAACAAATACATCTGGGAATACGCCGGGCTGCAGCGTCCCGAATCCTTCTCTTTCCGAGATCTTTTCGACCTGATCGCCCGCGACAAACCCCACTTCGAACCCGGCAGCCGCTACGAATATTGCAATACCGGATACGTACTCGCCGGCGGCGTCCTGGAACAACTCAGCGGCAAGACCTATCCGGAACTACTGCGCGAATACATCCTGAATCCATTGGATATGGATCACACTGGCCTCGACAGCCTGCAGAGCCTGCTGCCCAACCGGGCCTACTACTACGAGCGCGAATTTGAAACCGGGCTCCGCCCCGCCGCCCCCTGCGATATGAGCGCCGTCTCAGCCGCCGGCGGCATGTACAGCAGCGCCGCCGATATGCATCGCTGGGCATATACCTTGTTTTTTACCGAGCAGCTCCTCTCCCCTGCCTACCGGGACCTTTTCCTGCAACCCGTCATGAACGACTATGCCTATGGGCTGTTCATCCGGGAAAAACAAGTAGATCGCTCCGGTTTCCGGATTCCTCTGATAGAACACGACGGCCTTCTGGAGGGCGCCCGCTCTTACGTAGCCTACCTTCCGGAAAAGGAAGTCGCCGTCGTGCTACTCAGCAATTTCGGAAAATCCTTCCCCTTCTACTCTTTTCAGCGTCAGCTGTTTAATATCCTGTACGATCGTCCCTTCCAGACACCGAAACGCTCCCTCGCCTATCACTTCAGCATAGACCTTAAAAAACGGGGGCTCGACTACGCCATACAACGGTTCAGGCAACATCAAACCGATACGGCCCACTACGAACTCAATGAATCCCGAATGACCGAATACGGTTATTTTCTGATGCGAAGAGAACGCTTAGAGGAGGCGCTCGAGGTGTTCCGGCTCAACGCCGAATATTTTCCCGACTCCTGGTCGGCCCATAATAGCCTGGCGGAAGCTTATCTCGAAACAGGTAACAAAGAACTGGCCAGAAAGCACTGTAAAAAGGCGACGGCTCTCAATCCAAGGAACTACCAGGGAAGACAGCTGATGGAAAGGATTGGAGCGAGTGGGGGGCGGTAGGCAGTCAGCAGTCCCGATACGCTTCGCTATCGGGCCTTCGGCCGCGCAGGCGGGATCTCCGCTTCGCTACGATAGGCAGTTCCGAGCAGGGATGAATACACGTTTGGGTTGAACCGGCCCTCTTAATTCAGATGGCGAGGAATAGTCTTTGCCCGCCGGCTACGCCGGCTGAAGTCTGAAAATTTTAATAATTGAGCATAAAACCCATTGGTCGGCAGACGGGCGCTTTCCGCCCGCCCATTCCGCTTTCCGCTTTCCGCTTTCCCACTTCCGCTTTCCGACTTCCGACTTCCGACTTCCCAATTCCGCTTTCCCACTTAATATTAAAACTCCACTCCGAACAGTCGCTCCAGTTGCCGTTGCCGCACCG
Organism: uncultured Saprospiraceae bacterium; assembly: GCA_964632995.1. Lineage (GTDB taxonomy): Bacteria > Bacteroidota > Bacteroidia > Chitinophagales > Saprospiraceae > CAZWDL01. The sequence continues at coordinate 1,410 of CAZWDL010000180.1, read as the reverse complement.
CGGGCGGCAACAGTCGCATCAGTCCGTCCCGCAGGCGGCGAAAAACGGGGTTCTCCCACTGCCCTACCTCTCCGAGGCGGCGCGAGGTATTGATGATCCAGGTCGTACGGGCGAGGCGGCGGCGTTCGAATACCCGGAAGATTTCTCCCAGGTGGTCGTACTCTTCGAGAAGGCGGTGCAGCGTGGCGCTGTCTTCCAATGCCTGGCAAGCCCCCTGTCCCATGTTGGGTGTGGTGGCGTGGCCGGCGTCACCCACCAAGAGGATGCGACCAAAGGCAAAGCGGCTGATGGGCCGGATGTCGAGGATGTCGTTCCAGAGCAGGCGATCTTCCGGGGTACGACGCAACAGGCTGGGTACCGGTTCGTGGAAATCGCGAAAAGTATTCTGCAAATCAGTCACGGAGTAATTCTGGTAGGTGGGATCGTAAGGCTCCGGGGCATTGAGGGTAGCAAACCAGTAGATGCGGTCATCCGCCAGCGGAACGATACCGAAGCGCCGCCCTTTACCCCAGAATTCGGTTGTAGCATGTGGTGGCGCCTTCTCCCATCGGTCGATAGTCGCGCGCCAGCAGGTGTAGCCCGCGTAGCGGGGCGCCGATTTGGGCAGCAGGGTCTGCCGGACTACGGAGTGCACCCCGTCGGCGGCAATAACATAATCGGCAGAGGCCGAAGTTCCGTCCTCAAACTGCAGATGTACGGCATCTTCTTCCTGCTCGAAGGATTGCAGGCGTTTGCCGGTATGTACCGCAGCGCCTTCCAGTTGCTCCAGCAGGACAGCCTGCAGGTCGCCTCGATGGATAGAGAAGTTTGCAACCGTGCCGAAGGCAGCTTCCATCTCCCGGTTGTCGGTTTCCTGCATAACCGTACCACGCTCGTCGACCAGCCGCAAGGATTCCAGTTTCTGCCCCCGGGACAAGGCGGCATCGGCGACCTCCAACCGCTGCAAAGCCTTGACCGCATTGGCGGCTAACACCAGCCCCGCTCCCACCGGCGCCAGTTCGGGAGCGGATTCGTAAATATGGATTTCTGCTTTCAGGGAGCGGAGGGCGATCGCTGCGGACAACCCGGCGATGCCGCCGCCGATGATGGCTATTTTCATGGTAAGATTCTCAATTCTTGGTTTTCCCTTCTCGGTCCTCGAGCGGGTAAGGGTTCTGGATTTTTAAATGTAAGCTTTTCTATTTGGCTAACCAACCTCTGTTCAAAGAAAGGATTATCGGAAGTCAGAAGGTTTACCCGATCCGACGACAGGATGGGCGGTTGGAAAGTTTATCCGCCCCGGGGCAGTATCGATTACCCACAACTTTAGTCGGTACAAACTTCATCTGTTCTTCTGTTCCTCTGTTCTGCGGTTTCGGCCTGTTTGAAACAGTTTTTCACCTTTTTGTAGACATTCAGAACCGCAGAACA
>CAZWDL010000179.1:0-10853 GCA_964632995.1 uncultured Saprospiraceae bacterium | reverse complement strand
TCAAATCCAAGGTAACGCTCCTGCTGGAAGAACTGCGTGAGGAAATCCGCTTGAATGCCGACAACTGGCAGGGGATTTCAATCGATGGGTCGAGGTGTTTACCAAATGGCATTAAATTTTTTTCTGCATCATGCAGCGTTACGAGACCCTGAAAGGTATAAAGCCGGATACTTTTGACCTGGGATTGGCTCGCCTGCGCTGTATGGCGAAAGGCAAATTTGCGATCGCCTAATTTTCGGCATACCAGGCAGTGGTGGGAAATAGAAGAAGGTCTGAGCCTCGAAGATTTTTTGCCGAGCATCCGGTAGGATCCCTGGTTTCAGAGAGGGTAAAGCCAGGGCAGCCCCCCCCATCCCTCCATCCCGCCCATCCCGGTTCAGACAATTGCGTGAAGCGCGCCTCCCGACTTTGCGGCAGTTTCCTCCATCAGCGAGATTAGTTTTCACTTTCCTCTTTATCTTGAAATAGTATTATGGAAAGTGGTATTTATCAGGCCGGCATCCCTGTGATTAAGCGGCTGGATTTTGAACTCAATTTGGGGTCAGGGGAGAAGGAGTAGAAGAAATGATAGCACTTCCGTAGTAAAACATTACTTTTATGATTGGGAAACAATATTGCAATGACCTACGAAGAGCTCAAAAGCATCCGTTCGGTTTCTCCTGTCATTCGCCTGATTCGCGCGCGGACGGCGCCGCTTATCCTGAGCTTTCTCTTCCGGGAGTTTAAGGCGGCCAACCAGGTGATCATTCCGCATTACGAGCTGGTCAACCGGCTGGCCGACTATCTGGAGTACCTCGATGACGAAGACCTGCGCGAGGGCGAGGTCGCCGACTCCATTGCGCTGGCCGAAAAATACCTCAGCGACTGGTGCGGCGAGGATCACCGATACCTGCGCCGTTATCCCAATGACGAGGGAGAGCCGGTCATCGAGCTGACTTCTTACACGGAGCGGGCCTTTCAATGGATGGAAGGGCTGCAAAAGCGCGAGTTCGTCGGCACGGAGTCGCGTTTCCTGACCATCTACCAACAGCTGCAGGAGCTGATCGACAATACACGGGAGGATCCGAGGAAGAAAATTGCCGAGCTGGAGAAAAAGCGGCGCGAGATTAATCTGCAGATCAACGAGATCAAAAAAACGGGCCGCGTGCAGACCTTCAACGATACCCAGGTCAAAGAGCGCTTCCATCTGATCAGCCGGACCGCTCGCGAACTGATCTCCGACTTCAAAGAGGTGGAGCAGAACTTTAAGGAAATCAGTCTGAATATTTACAAAAAACAAACCTGCCGGGAGATGCACCGGGGGCAGATTCTCGGCTACGCCCTCGACGCTATCGACGAGCTGAAAAGTTCGGACCAGGGCCGAAGCTTCTATGCCTTCTGGCAGTTTCTCATCGCCGACAGCAAACAGGAAGAGCTGCACGCCAGAGTGACACAGCTGTTCCGTTTGATGCGGGAGCGGAATATCGAATCTGAGGATCCCTTTCTTCGCTATATCAAACTGTACCTGCACCGCGCCGGACAGAAGATTATCGAGGGCAATCATCTGCTGGCCAAAAAGTTGAGCCGCATCCTTGGCGAACGCAACCTGACCGAGCGGCGCCGTACCCGCGAGATCGTCAACGACATCAAAAACCTGGCAGTGGAAAAGATCGGCCGGATCCATGACCAGCGGGAATTCATTTATATCGAAGACGCGCCGGAGATCCAACTACCCCTGGAACGTCCCCTGGGAGAACGGCCCCGGGAGGCTACCTTTGAGAGGCAACCCGAAAGTTTGGAAAATCAGGCGCCTTCCGGTCTCGACCTGACCGAACTCTTCGACCAGTTTGAAATGAACAAACGGGAACTGGAAGCCAATATCAAGGCCCTGCTCCAACACCGCGAGCAGGTAAGCCTGAACGAAGTATTGCAGCAATATCCGGTGCAAAAAGGATTGACGGAAGTCCTCACTTATTTTTCCATAGCCACCGGTACGTCCCGGCACCGCGTCGACAAAAGCCGGAAGACCGCCGTCCGTTGGCAGGTAACCGATGCGGAGGCGACGCTGGAGAAGCAGGTAATACTGCCGGAGATCGTTTTTGTGAGGTGAGATTAGCGTGTGGGGGTTGGCGTCGCTGCGCTTGCCTGCCTGAGGGGATAGCCGCCTGCTGGCGGCTATCGTGGGGGCTCGGCTTCGCCTCGCTGTGGGGAGCTGCTCTAACAGAGTCGGTACGTATATTATATTGGATAGTACTGCGCCTGCTAGAGCGGGCCCCACAGAGAGGGAGCGCAGCGACCGAGCCCCCACAAGAGGGGTGCAGGAGCACCCCGATCCCTACAGGCAGGCAAGCGCAGCGACGCCAACCCCCGCGCTTAAGTTTTTAGAAAACTGGCAGGACTCGCCCAACTGGGATCAAACATTGATTGATTTTTTTTATTTTCCTTAAAAATTGACATTTTTAAACAGCAATACCAAACATGGATCAAACCCAACCCTCCATCCCCGCTTACGCCCCCCTGCTGGTCAAGTTGTTACAGGGCGTGATCTACGACGAGGACCGCCGGGTCTGGCAGGAATTGCTGGCTTTTCAGCACCAGGTGCGCCAGTATTTCGCAGCGATGGGAGTGGAATTACACCTGAATGAAAAGGAGGGCTTTGCCTATCTTTCCCAACCCGATGAACTGGACGGCGCGCCCAATCCGTCGCCGCGCCTGGTGCGCCGCATGCCGCTGAGCTATGAGGTGACCCTGCTGCTGGTCGTCCTGCGCGAGGCGCTCGAAGAGTTCGATTTATACAATACGGACAGCCGCAAGCTCTTCATCAATAACCGGGAATTGAAAGAGCGCATCGAAGTTTTCTTTGAAAATAAGACCGACGAGGTGAAGCTCCTGGAGCGCCTGGATCAATACATCAATCAGACAGTCGGACTGGGCTTCCTGCGGGAGGTAGAGGTGCGACAGCGCGATGAGCAGGTGAAAACCTATGAAGTCCGGCGAATCGTCAAGGCAAAGGTCGATGTGGAGAAGCTGGCGGAGATTAAACGGAAATTGAAAGAATCATAATTGTGATATGCTAGGATTTTTTGATGGAAATGAGGAGGGCCAATCGCAAGGATTTCGGTTGCAGTACGTCGAAGTGTTCAATTGGGGAACCTTCGACCGGCACATCTGGCGCCTGAAGCCCAACGGCGAAAATTCCCTGCTTACCGGCGGCAACGGCTCGGGAAAGACGACACTGGTCGATGCCGTCGCCACACTGCTCGTCCCGCCGCTCAAGCGTTTTTACAACCAGTCCTCCGGAGCGGAAAAAAGACGTGAGCGCGATGAGGGTTCCTACACCCGCGGCGCCTACCTTACCCTACAGAGCGAGAGCGGCCTGACGGCCAACACCCGGTATTTGCGGGAGGACAAAGAGAAGGCCTTCTCCATCCTGATCGGCGTTTTTTTCAATGCCTACTCCAAAGAGCATGTCAGCCTGGCGCAGGTGCGCTGGTTTTCCAACAGCGGCCTGAACAGGGCTTACTTTTTCGCTGCCGCGCCGCTGACCATTGAAGAGGACTTTAAGCCCATGGATTCCTCGGGAATGTGGAAACGTCGACTGAAAGAGCGGACAGGCGCCGAGGAGTTCGATAGTTTCCTCAAATACAGTCAACGCTTCTCCAAGTTTTTTGGCCTCAAATCAGACAAAGCGCTGAGCCTCTTCTCACAAACAATAGGCATCAAGGTGTTGGGCGACCTCAATAGCTTCATCCGCTCCAATATGCTGGAAGAAAGCGATACGGAGCAGGAATTTCTGGAGCTCCGGGAACACTATGAGCACCTACTTCGGGCCTATCAATCGATCGAACAGGCCCAAAAGCAACTGGAATTGCTCCAACCGGTAGTCGATGGCAGCGACGCACTCCGCAGGCTGGAAAAGGAGCTCCAAGACATTTCTCTTCTGGAAGAGAGCATCCCTGCTTTCTTCGCCGGCCGCAGGAATGCCCTCTATCAACGGGCGATAGAAGACCTGGAAGCCGATCTCCTCAGAAAGGAAAACAGGATTGCCGCCATTCGCCATAGCTTGCAGGACCTTCAGGAACGACAAACCAATCTGCACGTCACCCTCCACAGTAGTAAGGTATACGAACAGCTTCAAAACCTGGAGAAACAAATTCAGTATCTGCAGCGAGAAGCGGCGCGCCGCCGGAATACAGCCGGGCGATATCGCGAAATTGCCGATGCGCTGCAGGTCAAGGCCGAGCCTACGGAGAAGCAGTTCTACAAAAATCTGGAAGCCTTTCAGGGACAAATCGAGGAACTGGAGCAGGAGTCGCAGAAATTGCGCCGCGATAGCACGGAGTTCGCCATACAGCTGCGTTCACTGGAAGAAGCGCGTGAAAAGCTGGATGAGCAATTGCAATCCTTGCTAAAGCGCCGGAACAGGCTGCCGCTGGAACAGGTGAGTATCCGGCAAGCGATGATACAGATACTGGAAGTTCCGGAAGAGGCGCTGCCTTTCGCGGCAGAACTGATAAAAGTAAAAGATACAGAACGTGAATGGACCGGTCCGGTTGAGCAGGTGCTGCGGCCGCTGGCTTTGTCCCTGCTGGTAGAGGAGGAACTCTATGAGCGGGTGCTGAGCTATGTACACCGGGCGCAGCTCGACGGTAAGATCAGCTTTTTCAAGGTATCGGAAAGCCCGATGCGGTTTCAGTTGCCAGATATCCCGGAAGACCATCTGCTGAGCAAGGTCGAAGTCAAACGCGATCACCCTGTGTCGCTCTGGCTGCTTGAACGGCTGTACCGCGATTACAATTACACCTGTGCAAACGGCTACATCAGTCTCACCCATTACCAGCAGGGGGTCAATGATAAGGGATTGATTAAAAATCTCACCCATCATCAGCGCGACGACAAGGCGGAACGAATTTCGGAGGCCTCCCACGTGCTTGGCTGGGATAACCGCTCCACCGTAGTGCTGCTGCAGCGGCGCCTTAAGGAGGTGACGGAAGAAATAGCGGATCTGGAAAGCGCTCGCGAACAGCGGGAGCAGGCCGAGCGGCTCCTGCGGACCCGGCAGCAAACCCTCTCCCGGCTGGGTCAGTTTACCGACTTCGCAGAGATCGACTGGAAAAGCACAGAGGAAGAAATCAGACAGTTGGAGCAGGACAGGGACCAAATCGTGAAAAGCTCCGACCAATTGAAGGAATTACAGGTACAGCTGGAGGAAGTTTCCGGGAGAATAAAAAGGGAGAATTCTACTTTAGGAAGCGTGCTCGATCAAAAGGGCGGTCTTCAGACTCGCCTGGGTGACTATCGCGAGAAGCGGGAGGCCGCGCAAGTCTCGCTGGAAGCTTTTAGCAATAAAGACTATTCGGCGCAGTTTGGCGATATCGAAGGCATGATAGTGAGCAACGAACTGACCGTCCGTAATATCAGTGCGGAGGAGAACCGTATCAGCCGTCAGGTGAGTCAGGAAAAAGAGGGAAAAAGCAGGCAGTTGGAAAAAGTGAAGATTCAGGTACAGCTTTCGATGCAAAAGTTCATCAATCCGTCGGCCGATGTGCTCGAAAAACACCCCAGCTGGACGGCCGATACGCTGGATCTTCGAACCGATCTTTCCTTCCTGGGCGAGTTCGAACGCCTGTATCGCAAGATCAAAGAAGAGGACCTGCCTCAATTTAAAAAGCGTTTCAAGGACTGGCTGAATGAACGCCTCATTCTCGATATTGCCAACTTCAAAGCCTCCCTGGACAATAAGGAGGCCGCCATTCAGCAGAGCATCGCTACCATCAACCGGTCTTTGTACGACATCGACTTCAGCAGCCGGCCGGTGACCTACATTCAGCTCGACCTGCAAAAGACCCGCGATCAGGCCGTCCGTGAATTCAAGCAGATGCTCCGCGACGCCATGCCCGATGTGGGCAAGTTTGCACAGGGCGACGAAAAAGAGCAGGAGGCCAGTTTCAAGCGCATCCGGCGCATCATCAAAGAGCTGTCGGCCAATGAGGCCTGGCGGCGTAAGGTCACCGACGTGCGCAACTGGTTGGAATTCGCCGCCATAGAACGCTTTCGCGCCGACGATCGCGAGCGGCAGTACTACGTCGACAGTCAGAGCTTATCGGGCGGCGAGAAAGCCAAGCTGGCTTATACCATCCTGGCTTCGGCCATCGCTTACCAGTTTGGCATCCGCAACGATAATCACCGGCGCCGCTCCCTACGCTTCGTAGTGATCGACGAAGCCTTCAGCAAGGTGGATCCGGACAATGCCCTCTACGCCATGGAGCTCTTCAAGCAACTCAACCTGCAGCTGATGGTTGTCACCCCGCTGGATAAGATCAACGTGGCGGAGCCTTTCATCCACACCGTGCACTACGTACTAAACCGTGATAAGCGAACCTCCGAGGTATACGACTTTCCGATCGAGGTGTATCATCAACGGAAGGCTGACTTCAGAGCGGCGGAGCTGCCGAAAAGTGAAAGTGAATAAAAAGCAAAATCCATAATTCCTTGATCACGCCGAAAGACATCCAACGCAAAGCGAACCGTCACTACGCTGGCTTTTTGAAAGCCAAGATGGAAGGCGCTCCCTTTTTTCCACTCGACATTCCCGGCAACAAGGGGAATTCCCGAATGGCTGTCGACAAGTTGCTGCGTGGGCTACGGGCGCTGCATGAAGGATCGAAACAGAAAAAAGGCTTTGGGTACCTCATCGAGGAGCGGACGATCAACACACGCCATGCCGGCGCCATGTCGATGCCCCAGCGCATATACTTTGCCGGGGAGCAGGATTATCTGCGTTTTATTGGGAAAACCGGCGAGACGGCGGCATTCCTGAGGAATTTCGAACGGACGCAGCAACAGTTGCCGGCGCTCCTGCCCTGGACAGAAAACAACCCCCTCAAGGTAGTCAAACACGGCGAGGCGTGGGAAGATATACTTAAAGTCTGCCTTTACTTTGTGGAGAATCCCCGTCCCGGGCTATATATCCGGGAGCTGCCCGTATCCGTTCATACCAAATTCATAGAGTCATACCGGGGTGTTTTAAAGGAATTGCTGGAGTTCCTGCTCGATCCGTCGGACATTGACTGGGAGGCATCTTCTTTCGAGCTCCGCTTCGGTTTGCGCTACGACGAACCGCTCATCCGCTTCCGTCGACTGGATGCGGCGGCCGTTCCCGGCTTCCCTTCTTTTGCTACCGACATCAGCCTGCCTTTCAGCGAATTCCGGCAGTTGGAAACAGCCGTTGAGCAGGTATTCATCCTGGAAAATAAGCAGACCTTTTTATCTTTCCCCGAAATACAACGGAGTATGTTGGTCTGGGGTAAGGGCTTTGCCGTGGAACTCCTTAAAGAAGTGCAATGGATGGAGGACAAATCTATTTATTTCTGGGGCGACCTAGACATGCAGGGGTTTCAGATGTTACATCAACTGCGCACCTACTTTCACCAAACCCGCTCCATGTTGATGGACCGGGATACTTTCGACACCTTTTCCGAATTCGCTGTGGCTGTCCCGCCCGCCAACATCTATCAACTCGTCGGGCTCACTCCTGAAGAGCAAGCCGTCTTCCAGTGGCTTAAAGACCAGCCCGCCAATAGGCTGGAACAAGAGCGAATTACACAGGCTTATTTGTTGGAGTGGTTGGAGAGGGAAGATTTGATATAAAGAGAGGAACGATCCTCTACGCCCTCATCAGTATAGCAAACCCGGAGGTCCTGGGAAAGGACCTCCGGGGGGATCATCCCGGCCATTCTTCCATTCACAATGTCCTCGACCAGCAAGGATGAAATCAGTTCTGTTTTGGGCTGACGAAGTATTCAGGATACTCTTTCGCCAGTTCCTCCATTTTTTCCTTTGGATCTGCGGCGTTTTGTAATTCCCGTTCGATCATCTGCTGTATGGGGGCGAAACGCTTCTCCCGTTCTTCAAGTATGAGTTTTTGCTCATGGAGTTTTTTATAGACTGCTTCCAGCTCTTCCAGGTCAAGGTCCATCCATACCTCTTCAGATTCGGGCACATCGTAGTCTTCGATCTCGTATTTTTCGACCAGTTGAAGGTACTTTTCTTTTTTAGCTTCGGCAATGGGGGAGAGTTCGCCTTCCTGTTTGCAGGCTGCGATGCTGAAAATAATCAACACAGAGAAAATTAGATTGGTTTTCATGATATGAGGGTTTATAGAAATTAAAAAGTATATGAAAAATGATGTTCAAATAGCTTTATCCCATGGTACATGGATATGAAAAACAGTCATATGGAAAATAGAAATATGCACTATAGGAATAGTTAACACCCCCAACATTGACTCCGGGAGACGTTCTGACGAAGTATATAAATTTAACGTAAGCATAGCTGCCGAATGAACTATAAGCATAACTTCCTTTATTAACAACCTCATGCATAATGCTTCCTCCATCTATGAATCCTGTCGCTGGATCGTCATAGGGACTGGCAGAACACCCAGATGCTCTGGCGCCCCAGGTTTGACCACAAGCGTCTGTTTTGAAAACATCTCCTACTACACATGGATAGACATCAATAGTGTAACTAGTGCTACAAGCAATAGAGTATAGAGTAAAGATTAAAAGGTAAGTAACTAATAATATCAATTTTTTCATGGTTTCAGGTTTTAAGGTGATGCTATCATTAACGCATTCAAGCTTTGCGCCCCTTTTTTGAGTGTTTTAGAGGAGTCACTTAACTCACTAACGATGACTTCAATAAATTGATAGATTAAATCACCCGTTACCGGTGATTCAAATAATGATGCGCATCAATGAATTTGACTTATAGTCTACCAAGTCCGGATTTGTGAAAATATGACGCCGCTATTTTTTCGGCTCGCAAGGCGAAAAACGTAGGCATAACCGGAGTTACGGCGTCCCGATGGCTATCGGGATCAACGCGGCGAGGCGGAACTCCGAGGAGCTTGCGACGATCAGCGCAGCTAAAAAGAGCAAGTCAGAATTCACAAATTTTGGCTTGGTAGACTATAAAAGTCTTTGCCACAAATTTGGTCATTTTACCAATACCATGCTGGGACATTTTGGGACATTGGGTCATCGAAATGATGTTTTGTGAATGTTTCACTCCAGTATTTTTAGAGTAAATTCATTCGGATCAGTCATGGATGGGGTTTCTTACTTTATTATCAAAAAGCAACAATGGTCAAATCTTACATCCCCCTTCTGTCGAGAAAGTAGCTATCAAATCCAAGGTAACGCTCCTGCTGGAAGAACTGCGTGAGGAAATCCGCTTGAAGGAATTTCGGGTCTAACTTTCTGGGCGAGATAATTAGGCCAATTTGAGTAAACCCAGAAGGCTCAGGAAGAGGCCATTCTGGGGGTAGGTATCCCGGTTCAGACAATTGCGTAAGCGAGGGAACGAGCAGAGCGGAGGCGCCCTGAAAGGCGCCGCCTCTCGCATCCCGGCCATCCCTCCATCCTGCTTTGCAAGCCGAAGCTTTAGCAAAGGTTTGGCTATCCCGGTTAAGACAATTGCGTAAGCGCGGCGGCCCTGCTCAGAGGTAGTGGAAAAGGGAGACTTTGGTGAGGAGCAAGGGCAAGCAGACAGGAGGCGTCCTTAAAGGCGCCGCCTCTCGCATCCCGGCCATCCCTCCATCCCGGTTCAGACAATTTAGCGGAACAGCATCCAGTATCTAGCCCCCCGCCTCCACCGTTCGCTCCACCTTATTCACGATAGGCGGGATGGTTTTCAGGTAGTGGAAAATGGCGCCGGCTTCGGCATCGCTGAGCGCGGTATAAGGAGTCATGGGGTATTGCAGAGCAGGCGCTCCTTCTTTCAAGCCGTACTTCACAGCTTTGATAAATGCTTCTTCGCTCCACTTGCCGATTCCGGTTTCCGGATCGGGGGTGAGGTTGGAGGTCAGCATGACCTGTCCTGCCCGGTTCAGGGGCTTATTGCCGCCGCCGAAGTAGCCGGGGCTCTGTTCCGGGACCAGGAAATCGTTGGTCTTGAAATCAGCAGAATGGCAGGAGAAGCAATCGAGGTTATGCGCCAGGTATTTTCCCAGCGCCAATCGATCGGAGGTGTCGGGCCGGGCAATCGTTTCGGTAGGCATGGGGAAGGGTTTCCAGGCTACCTTACACAGTAGTTTGGTCAGAAAGGAGGGGTTGGAAGGCCGGTCGGGTGTCGGATCGGCGGCCACCAGCAGGTCGTCCGACCGCAGAAAGGCGATCAGGGAGTAGAGATCCTCATCGGCCATGGTAGGAAACTTGGCCATGTAGGGCGGAGCGTACCGGCCGTCGCGCTTAATGCCCGTACGGAGGAGATAGAGCAGCTCGCCGTCGGTCCAGTCTCCGATGCCGTGCGCCCTGTCCCGGGTAATGTTCGGAGCATAGATCTCTCCGAATTCAGGAGGGGCGTCGTGCATGCGGGTTCCGGTCAGGGCGCCGGTTTCGGGGCTTCTATGGCAGTTGGCGCATAGCATCAGGGCCAGCTTTTTCCCTCGCTCCACCCGTTCGGCCGTGGGTTCTACCTGCAGGTCGATCTGCTCCACCTCGTAGGAGGGCAGGCCGCTCGTGTTAATCGTCATGAATCCGACCAGGCCGAGGGCCAGTATTACGAGTACCCCGATGCCCAGAATCTTACCAATTTTTTTTCGATTCATCATTTTTATGGATTTAGGTGAGTGAAATAAGTAGGCGGACAGGGTTTACGGGGATTTTTAGACGGGATTGACAGAAAGTTTTAGACGGGACTTAACAGGATTTCTAGAATTCAGGCATCCTGTATATCCCAGTTTCCGTAGTATGTATTTAGCGTCACTTATGAATAAAATCGGCAGAAAAGTTTAGGAGTTTAGTCACCACTCCTTCGGAGTGGCTGGGTTAGAAGTTTAGCAATTCTGAAAACGAGAATTCCGGTTTCAG
>CAZWDL010000178.1:0-11014 GCA_964632995.1 uncultured Saprospiraceae bacterium | reverse complement strand
ACATGGTACTCATCCAACGAAGGCCACTGCATTTAACAAAATGGCTTTTGGAGGAGCGGACCGCATCCCGGTAAATACCGCGAGCTTTGATCTTTGGCCCCCAACGCCGTTCCAAAGTCTCATCTGTTACAAATACAAGGGTATTTGAAGAGATGAACCGTTTGATTAAAAGGCCAAGCAGGGCTCTGGAACAATGCAACGGGTTCCATTTAGCTCGGGATAACACCCGATGATAAATATCCCAATTGCTGATATCCTTTAAACCTAAGGTCCGCAAAACGCCACAAACGGTGCGTTTCCCATGAGTCAGTATTGTCCCTAGCAATAATTGGCCAGCACGTTCAAAGATCTTTTTTGAAAAATGCGGAGAAAATACCGATATTATCTCCGAGAACTCGGGGGGAAGCTTAAACATATTTTGAATTTTAGTCAATCCAAATTTATGTCTTTTCCCTCAGGGTTCTCTCTTTTATTTTAAATTTTGGGCTCGAACAAAACTTTATTAAATGGCTAAAGTCGAGCTAAGTACACTGTAAATTAAATTATGTCGTATACTGTGGAGCTAAAAGGAGCTCACTATGAAGAAAGAACATGTCAAATTGAGTAATCAAGATCGGGAACAATTGCAAGAAAATGGAAGCAACCCAGGAGCGCTGGAAGAGTCAATATGATATCATCGGAGATGTGCGGGGCATGGCCCCATGCGGCTGGTTGAATTCGTTTCGGATCGCCATGCGAAAACGCCGGATGCGGACAGCACCTACCCACAGGTATGCTGGCTGAAACAGCCATGGGATTGATCCAAAAATATATTCCTCCTCCTAATAAAGACGACTATCGCCGGATGATCCGCAGTGCCGGGCAGGCCCTGCTGGAGCCAGGTGTGACCAGCGCTACCGACCCGGCGGTGATGCCCGACCTGATGGAAGTATACCGGTCATTGCATGCCTCCGGAGAACTACCCCTGCGCATCAATACGCTGGCCGACGAATGGAAATGGGAGTTCTTCCAGGAAGGCTTCCGCTTCTGGACACTTGTACGTCTGGGTATCATGGAAAAAGTGATGGGCTACGAGTCATTCCGGCGGATCTATCCCATCCCCTTCCGGGAGCTGGTGATCGAAGGAAATCTGTTGGAGCAGAATCCCGGGTATGGGAATTAGGATTTCTCTTTCTTTGTTATAAAGGAAAACGGGGGCTCGTTCCTGGAGCTCCCGTTTTTCTGTTTGGTATAGGGTGTTATCCACCCGGGTAGCGTCGCAATAGATGAACCCTGATAATCCGGGTTAAAGAAAGAGTTGAAACCGGGGAGTTGTTCCGTTGCTATTCCTTCGAAGCCATCTTTTTCGGGGCCGGCTCCCAGCGCACTACCGGATTATGCACCGGTTTCAGGTTTTGCAGGTATTCGTAGATGGCTCCCAGGTCCTCTTCTTTCATGCCGGCATACATTTTCCAGGGCATGGTGGTCTGAAAACTTCCCGGCTGCACGGAGGGCAGCTGGAAGGAGCTGTCGGCGTACATTTTGAACCGCTTAACAAAAATATCCTTGGTCATTATACCAATGCCTGTTTGTTCATCTGGTGTCAGGTTGGGAGTGCGAAGCGTACTGCCGTCCGGCAGGTTAAATGACACTCCGCCCTGTAGTATTTCACCGGTCGGTTCCTCTCCTTCCTTTCTGGGTGTATGGCAGTGGTTGCAGCCGGAGATGCCCACTAGATAAGCACCGTAAGCTATAATATCTTTCTCAGGATCCGGAGCCTCCTTTGGAAGTGTTGCGTCTTGAGGTAAGGTCCGAATCAAATAGTTGACCGGAAAATTGATCTCTGAGCAGGGAACTGTATTTTCGACAGCTGGGAGCGTACGGATATAAGCAATAATGGACAGAAGGTCCTCCTCCTTCATTTGCCGGTAATCCAGGTAGGGCATCACCGGAAAGAGCGTATGTCCGCCCTTGCTGACTCCGCTGGTAATAGCCCGGAATATTTCTCCGTCGGTCCAGCCGCCCAAATTTGCCGGTGTAATATTTGGCACGTGTATCGTTCCGGGGAAACCGAAGTTCTCATCGAACACATCACCTCCCATGCCCACGGTTCCGGGTGTCGGAGGTCCGCTAAGCAAGGACCAGTCCCGTTTGGAGTGACAATCCATACACATCGCCACGTGGTTGGCCAGGTACTCTCCCCGCTCTACCCGTTCCGGTGTGATTTCGACCTTTAAGTCAGGCGCCGGGCCTACTTTCGGATAAGTGATATTGAAGTAAAGGAAACCAAGGAGGGCTGCCAGGGCAATAAGGCTGAAAAATAAACCGGAAATTCTTAGCATCTTTTTTTTCATAGAGAAGTGGTTTTTTATTAAAATGCTCCATCTGTTTTATACCCTACTACAAATACCGGAGCAATGAGATGGACAAAGTTATTCGGAACAATCATCTGAATATTGAAGAAAACCGACATGGAGAGCTGAGCTGTTAACCCGGCATTTGCGTTTCGCGAAAAACCGTAACCGAAGTCAGTTCCTACGTCCGGTTTCATTACCTTGCAGGTGTTCCACAAATGTTGTACAAATGCCCAAGTTCAGAATCAGGTGGAATTCCGAGCGCGTGCTCAGCATTTCCGCGATGGCGATCAGCTTTATCACGCTGGTTATTTTCATTACCAGACCAACCTGATGCGCCGGCAGAATCATCTGTCGATTATGCCTTATCTGATGCTTTCCACGACGAACGATTCGGGAAACAACACCTTTGAGTTAAACCTGAAGAATCACGGAGTGGGTCCGGCTATCATCGAAACGGTCACGATTAAATATCAGAGCGAACGATACGACCTGGTCAATTACGACAATCACCTGTATACGTTCCTGGCATCCCTGGAGCCGGCGCTGGATAGTTTGGTACACGTATCGTACGGAACGCTGGAAAAGGGGATAGCCATTCCGGCCAATACCACCTATAATGTGCTGGCGGTGTGAGAAAATCAGGAAGATTTCCTGCTGATCAGCAGCATTTTCAA
Source organism: uncultured Saprospiraceae bacterium (assembly GCA_964632995.1). GTDB lineage: Bacteria > Bacteroidota > Bacteroidia > Chitinophagales > Saprospiraceae > CAZWDL01. Next base: position 8,004 of record CAZWDL010000178.1, on the reverse strand, counting down.
GGAGTTGACATCCAGAGGGCTGAACTACGAAATCGTCTATAAATCTATTCAGGATGAGCGCTGGATGATACACAACAGTTCGGAAGGGCCAAAGAGGCTGGAATAAAAGGCAAAATGGGTGATTTCTTAACCCGGATTATTCATGGCAAGTCCATGAATAATGACGACAACCGATCAAAAATAATTGATTTTCAAGTATTTGAGCCAGGGTCAACCCTGGCGCCGCAGATTTAGCAAATCCACTTTCGGCGTTGCATTAGTCGGAGGTTAATTAAACCTGGGCGGACACCGGGCACTCCATCACTGCCATCCCTTTCGTTTCCAGAAAAGTACTCGTCCGCTCGTAGTCATTCGTATACCCGAGCAGGAATCCACCGCCGCCGGCGCCGCACAGCTTCAATTTATAGACATTACTGTCCAGCCCTTCCCCCCATACCGGGCGAAATTCCGACGGGATCATTTCCGGCATCAGTTCCAGTTGGAGGCGACTGATGGCGGCCATGCGGCCAAACAGTTCGGTCCATTGCCCTTCCAGCAGGTTCTGAATGGCTCCGTTAACCTGAGGAGCAAGGCGGCTGTTGATGCGGCTGGCGTAGGTTTGATCCTGGTATTTTTTGAGAAAAATCTCGACGAGCGGGCCGGTTTTCCGGGGGATGCCGGTGTCAAGGAGAAAAAAACGATAAGAGCCATCCGATGGAGCGGAAGGTAGCATGACCTGCTCCAGCTGTCCCCCACGCAGCAGTAGCACGGGGCGCTCGAGGTAGCAGATCAGCGGATCGGTGCCGGAGCTGGAACCGTGGAAGAAGCTTTCCATCGTCGCCAGCTGCTTTTTCAGCGTTGGGTATTTTTCAATTTGGTTTCGGCTGATTTTTTCCCGCGCGTAGCGATCGTACACGGCGGCGCAGAGTGCGCCCGAGCTACCCAGGCCGTAGCCGGCGGGAATATCGGAATCGAAATAGAGGCCTTCGGACAGCTCCCGGGAAAAACGGGCGATATCGATGGCCGGCATTTCACCGGAAGAAGGCATTTGATCCAGGTATTTGGCGAAAGCCGTAAGTTGCTGCTGAGCAGCAGCCGGTGAATCCTCACCGGTCATCCATTTCCACTGGCCGCTAAAACGGCGAAAGGGGATTGCCAGCGCATTGGAACTGTTGATAATGGTGTGTTCTCCGAGGAGCAGCAATTTCGCGTAATAAGTCATTTTTCGGCGCCGTTGATGATCAAATCGCTGTAAGATACTTCAATCAGATCATCTTCCTCAATGTTCAGATAATCTAAATACCGAGCGCACTGTTTGTGCATTTCCGCCTCCTCCCTGCTTCCGTTCTTGTCGATGACTTCAATTTCGCAAAAAGCGCCGAGACCCTTTACTTCATCCACGTGAAATTTCACGTTATCGATAAAGTAGATGTGCCGGTATTTGTCGACGACGGCAAGGATGCCGAGAGCCATCTTCAGGATAGCTTTGAGATCCGGTGTTTCCACCGGATGGTAGAGCAAGACTTCCGATCGTTTTGGGCCTGCCTGATTATCGCGCCGGTAGTGGATGAGTGCGGTTTCGATGTTTCCCTGACGTAGTTTTAGTCGCCCGTCGGGTACCCGGAAATAGGTGTCGACCTGGTGATCGACGCCTCGAAAGTCGGCGTTCTTCGCTTCCAGCAATTTACAGATCCGCGCCGGATTAAAGCAACGGGCCTTTATTTCGATGTTGAGTCGTTGTGACATGAGAGGAGTTTTATAATTTCATTGTCTTGTGATTCACTGTTTCCTGGCTGCTTGGCGATGAAGACAGGCACGGCCTTTCGCCAAAAAAAAGCCCCGAAGCTCTTTCGAACTCCGGGGCTTGTTATTCCGGTTAATCAGAAAACGAAGTTTATTCCTCTTCGTCCTTCTGAGACTTTTTACTCTTGCCGCTCTTTTCTTCTTTTTCTTCTTCGCTGAGTTGTTCTCTAAGCTGCTGAAGTGAAGAAAGGTCGCCAATGGTCGTACGTTCGACGGAAGACTGCTGCTTTTTGACCGCTTTGCGCGTCTGCTTGGTTTCTTCCTGACGCTCGCGTTTGACCTGGGCATCGGCTTCGCGGCGGATATCCTCGAGGTAGCGCAGATGCGAAACGAGGATACGCTTATCGTCGCGGTTGAACTCAATCACTTTAACGGTGATGACTTCATCCGGTTCCGCCATGCTGCCGTCTTCCTTACGGATGTGCTTGATGGGCGCGAAAGCTTCCAGGCCATAGGGCAGCTGGACGATGGCGCCGCGGTCATCACGCCGCATGACGGTAGCTTCGTGATAGGAGCCAACCGGGAACACATTTTCGAAGGTATCCCATGGGTTTTCTTCGAGTTGCTTGTGTCCGAGAGAGAGCTTGCGGTTGTCCTTGTCGATATCCAGGATCATCACCTCGATGTCGTTGCCCACTCTGGTAAATTCGGAAGGGTGCGAGTAGCGCTTGGTCCACGACAGGTCGGAGATGTGTACCATACCGCCGATGCCTTCCTCCAGTTCGACGAACACGCCGTAGGGCGTCAGGTTTTTCACCTCGCCGGTGTGGCTGCTGCCTTCGGGGAAGCGCACTTCGATATCGCTCCAGGGATCCTTCTGCAGTTGCTTGATCGAGAGCGACATCTTGCGGTCTTCGCGATCGATGGTGACCACTTTGGCTTCGTACTCCTGGTTGATCTTGAAGTACTCGCGGGCATTGATCGGCTGGTTGCTCCAGCTGACCTCCGATACGTGGATCAGGCCTTCGACGCCGGGCTGGATTTCGAGGAAGGCGCCGTAGTCTTCGATGTTGACGATACGTCCTTTCACGACCGAACCCTCTTTGATCTCCGGGTCCAGCACTTCCCACGGGTGGGGTTGCAGTTGCTTCAGACCCAGCGAGATCCGCTTTTTGTTCTCGTCGAAATCGAGTACAACGACATTGATCTTCTGGTTGAGCTTCAGCACCTCGCTCGGGTGGCTGATGCGGCCCCAGGAAATGTCGGTGATGTAGAGCAGTCCGTCTACGCCGCCCAAGTCGAGGAAGGCGCCGAAATCGGTAAGGTTCTTGACCAGTCCTTCCAGCACCTGACCTTTTTCCAGGCTGCCGATGATCTGCTCGCGTTGCTCGGCCAGATCGCTTTCGATAAGGGCCTTGTGTGAGACAACGGCATTTTTGATCTGCTCGTTGATCTTGACCACCTTGAATTCCATGGTTTTGCCAACATAGGCATCGTAGTCGATGATCGGCTTGATATCGATTTGCGAGCCCGGCAGGAAGGTCTCCAGTCCACCGCAGTCAGCAATCAGGCCGCCCTTGGTTTTATGGATGATGGTTCCTTTAATGACGGTGCCGTTTTCGTAGGAGTCGACGATATTTTCCCAGGCGCGCAGCAGCTTGGCTTTGCGGCGGGAAAGCACGAGTTGTCCGCGCTCATCCTCCTGTTGTTCAACGTACACTTCCACATCATCCCCCACTTCGAGGTCGGGCATTTCGCGGAATTCGGAGAGCGAGACCAGACCGTCGGACTTAAAACCGATATCCAGGACGACGTCGCCGTCGTTGATGCCGGTAATTTTTCCTTTAACGATCTCATTTTCGATAACTGCCGTGAGGGTTTCGTCATACTGCTCAGCTAGTTGACTCCTTTCCTCGCTCGTATAGCGATCCTCATTGGGCGTCCACTCGAAATCGTCATGTGCGCTGGAAACTTGCTGCTCTTCAGCGTCGATTTCAGCTAAATCTTCTTCGTCTTCCTCGTCCTCGTCGTCTTCGTCTTCTTCTTCAGAGCTGTCCTCCTCTACGTCTTCGTCCTCTTCTTCGTCTGAGGTGTCTTCTACTGCTTCCGTTTCATCTTCAGCGCCGGTATTTTCCGCTTCGGCGCTTGCGGATTCTTGCGTAGCTTCTTTCTTTTCTTCTGCAGTAGTCTCCGCTTCTTGCGTAGCTTCTTTCTTTTCTTCTGCAGTAGTCTCCGCTTCTTGCGTAGTTTCTTTCTTTTCTTCTACAGTAGCCTCCGCTTCTTGCGTGGTTTCTTCTTTTTTGGAGGTGGTTTCTTCCGGTTGTTGCTCCTCTGCGGAGGCCTCAACTTCCTCAGGCGTTTCCTGCCCTTCTTCTTTTTCTAAATTTTTGTCATCTAGCATTGAAAGAATGCTTTTTGGTTAAAAAATATGGTTCAATCAGTCCGGAGTGATTTCCGCGTTCAGTTTGTGAACGTATAATCAGCGCTGGAAATTCAATAAAACAGCATTGAATGGTATCCTGCGGAAATGTGCCGGAAGGGCGGAGTTTTTCCACCCGGTGAGATAGTGCTCACCAAAGCGGGGCAAAGGTACGGCTTTTATAGCGGAATAGGAAAGAAAAGTTTCTACAAAACTAAACCCTTCGGGCCGGGAAGAGAACTGAAAAGGAAAAAAGGCGTTAGAAGTTCGATGACAATGAAAATTTGTAAATTTAAGCGATTTAAAAACGAAATTCTGCCTTTATGAATGATGAACGTCCCTGGTTAAACAATTACCCGAATGGCGTACCGGCCAATGTCAATCCGGATGCCTATCCGACGCTGGTGGACATGTTTAGGGAAACCTTCGATAAGTTCCGGCGCAAGCCCGCTTATTCTTGTATGGGTAAAGAGCTGACTTTCAATCAGCTCGACAAATACTCCGCTCAGTTTGGAGCTTACCTGCAGTCGCGGGGGTTGGAAGCGGGAGACAAGATCGCGCTGATGATGCCCAATTTGCTGCAGTATCCGATTGCGCTGTTCGGCGCTTTGCGGGTAGGTCTGGTGGTGGTCAATACGAACCCGCTGTATACGCCGCGGGAGATGCGGCATCAATTTACCGATTCCGGCGTAAAAGCGATCCTTATCGCGGAGAACTTTGCCAGTAACCTGGAGAAGATTATAGGGGATACGGAAATAAAAACCGTCATAGTGACAAGTATTGGCGAGATGCTGGGTTTTCCGAAAAAACAAATTGTCAATTTTGTAGTGCGTCGCATCAAGAAAATGGTGCCGAAGTTCCAGATAACCAATACGGTATCTTTTTCCGATGCCCTCAGCGAAGGGAAAAAATACGAGCTGAAGCCGCATCAGGGGACGCCTGACGAGGTAATTTTACTGCAGTATACCGGGGGCACTACGGGGGTGTCGAAAGGCGCCATGCTGACCAACCGCAACCTGGTGTCCAATATGCAGCAAATCCGGGCCTGGATGGCCCCCTTTCTGAAAGAAGGAGAAGAAGTGGCCTTATCGCCCCTGCCGATGTACCACATCTTTGCCTTTTCGGTTAACTGCCTGGCCTTGATGAGCATCGGTACATTGACGGTATTGGTGACTAATGCGCGCGACCTCGACTCGGTCATTAAGGCGATGAAGTCCTATCCGATATCCTTAGTGACAGGAGTGAATACGCTTTTTAACGCCCTGGTCCATCACAAGGACTTTCCCACTGTTGACTTTAGTAACCTCAAGGTGACCGTGGGAGGCGGCATGGCTGTACAACGCTCAGTAGCAGAGCAGTGGCAACGGGTGACCGGTTGTTTTTTGTCGGAAGGTTACGGGATGACCGAAGCCTCCCCGGTAGTGACCACCAACCCGCTCGACGGAACGGGAAAACTGGGAACCATCGGTCTGCCGATACCTTCTACTTATGTTCGCGTTGTGGACAATCAGGGCAACATACTCAGCGTCGACGGAGTAGGCGAACTGCAGGTGAAAGGTCCTCAGGTAATGAAGGGATACTACAACCGTCCGGAGGAAACGAACAAAACAATAGTCGAAGGCTGGCTGAAGACCGGCGATATCGGCACGATGATGCAAGACAGCTTTTTTAAGATCGTGGACCGTAAGAAAGATATGATCCTGGTCAGTGGATTCAATGTTTTTCCCAATGAAGTAGAGGAAGTTATAGCCGGACATCCCAAAGTGCTGGAAGCCGCAGCCATCGGTGTTCCCGATGAAAAATCAGGCGAGGTGGTCAAGGTTTTCGTTGTCAAAAAAGATCAATCACTAACGAAAAAAGAACTCATTGCCTATTGTCGGGAAAATCTAACCGGCTACAAAGTGCCCAAACATGTGGAGTTCCGCGATGAGTTGCCCAAAACGAACGTCGGGAAAATACTGCGCCGGGCGCTGCGCGAAGAGGAGCAAAAAGCTTAAATAATTTTAGAAATTCCGGAAAAACCGCCGGTGCTGACCGGACTGGAAAAGAACAAATAAATTAATTGATAGATGAGCGAGAAAAAGTTAAATCCAACTAGGAGAAAATTTATCAAAACCACCGGCGCCACTATGCTGGGCGCAACAGTAGGATTCAATGTGATGGGCAAAAGCATGTCGCGAAATTTTAATGCAGATACCCTGAGGGTAGGCCTGATCGGCTGTGGTGGCCGGGGTACCGGAGCGGCCAACCAGGCCCTCAACGCCGATTCGAATACGGTGCTGGTGGCCATGGCCGATATATTCGAGGACCGATTGAAGGATTCCCTGACCGCCCTTAAGGGAGAGCAGCCTCCCGAAAAGCTGGCTATCGATGAAGATCACAAGTTCATCGGTTTCGATGCTTACCAGCGGCTGCTGGAATCGGATGTCGATGTGGTGCTGCTGGCTACGCCGCCCTCCTTCCGCCCCGCCCACCTCGAAGCGGCGCTGGCCGCAGGCAAGCATGTGTTCTGTGAAAAACCGGTGGCGGTCGATGCGCCGGGTATTCGCCGGGTGCTCGACGTAGCCAAGGGATTCAAAGAAAAGAACCTGGCGCTGATGTCCGGTTTCTGCTGGCGCTTCGACAATCCAAAACGCGAAACCTTCCAGCGCCTGAACGACGGCGCCATCGGAGAGGTCCTCTCCATCTACAATACTTACAATACCGGCGCGCTCTGGTATCGTGAACGCCAGCCGAACTGGAGCGACAAGGAGTACAAAATGCGCAACTGGCTCTACCAAAACTGGATATCGGGCGACCACATCGTTGAGCAGGCCGTTCACAGTCTCGATATGATGGCCTGGGCTATGGGCGACGCCGTGCCCGTACGCGCCGTAGGCACCGGTGGCCGGCAGAGCCGCACCGAAGAACAGTACGGCAATGTCTTCGATCACTTCGCCATTACCTATGAATATGAAAACGGGGCTCGCGGTTTCCATTTCAGCCGCCAGCAGAAAGGCTGTTCGCGCGACTACGGGATCGAAGTGCGGGGCGCCAAAGGGCGTTGCAACGTCGACGTGTGGAACAAACACCAGATCCTGCACGATGGTAAAGAGTGGAATTACAAGGGCGACACCAACGATATGTACCAGGCGGAGCACGATGAACTGTTCGCTTCCATCCGGAAAGGCGAGCCCTACAATGACGGCGAACGCATGGCCAACAGCACTATGCTGGCCATCATAGGCCGCATGGTCGCCTATACGGGCGAAACGCTGACCTGGGAGGAAGCCCTGAACTCCGAACAGATCCTCGGTCCCGGCGTCGATGACTACAGCTGGGATATGGAATTTCCGGAAATTACGGTCGCACAGCCTGGGATTACGAAATTTTCCTAGCGCACCGGGCACTAAGAGGCTGTTTCACTTAAGTGTTCAGAATTTATTATAGGCTATTTTTTTGTCAGGCGAAGCTCCCCGGCCCTTTGGGTACGGGGCAGGCTTTTTTGAGCTTCATAGCCTTAGCTATGGAGCTAAAAAAAGCTGAAGCATGACGGAAAAAGAGGCATAAGAAAACTGAAGAATTAAGTGAAACAGCCTCTTAGTACAAGGAATTTTTTTTGTTGGATCAAAAAGACATCAGAAACCAGATAGCAGACGCCAGACCTTCCCAAAGAGGAGTATCCGGTCGTCAAAACTTCGTTCCTCGTACTTAGTACACAGTGTACCAGGCCATCGTTTGCAGCGCGCAAAGCCTGATATGCCAGCCTGGCGCAGGAAAGTATCACGCGGAGCGCGCAAAGCCAAACAGCCATGCTGGCGGCAAAGCATCACGCAGAGGCCCGTGGCCACCTCCGGTTCGTCAAATGTTAGCGACCTTTGGGA
>CAZWDL010000177.1:0-11700 GCA_964632995.1 uncultured Saprospiraceae bacterium | reverse complement strand
AGCCCCTGCCGCAAACCACCCTGGAAGCCTGCCGCAACGCCGACGCCGTTCTCTTCGGCGCCATCGGTGACCCCAAATACGACAACGACCCCAAGGCCAAGGTGCGCCCCGAACAGGGCCTGCTGCAACTGCGCCAGGGTCTGGGCCTGTACGCCAATATCCGCCCGGTGACGGCTTACGATAAGCTTTTACATCTCTCCCCGCTTAAGGAGGATAAAATCCAGGGTGTCGATTTTGTCATTTTCCGCGAGCTGACCGGAGGCATCTACTTTGGTGAAAAAGGCAGAAACGAAAACAGCGCCTACGACACTTGCTATTACAAAACCGAAGAGATCGAGCGCATCACCCGGCTGGCCTTCGAACAGGCACGGAAGCGCCGCGGCAAAGTCACCCTGGTCGACAAGGCCAACGTGCTGGAAACCTCCCGCCTGTGGCGGGAAATAGTCAGCGAGCTGGCCGGCGATTATCCCGACGTGGAACTTGATTTCATGTTCGTCGATAACGCGGCCATGCAGATCATTCAATATCCGAAACGCTTCGACGTGATACTGACCAGCAACATGTTCGGCGACATCCTCAGTGACGAGGCCAGCGTCATCGCCGGCTCTATGGGGCTGCTGCCCTCGGCTTCCATCGGCCTGCACACCTCCATGTACGAGCCCATCCACGGTTCCTTCCCGCAGGCCGCCGGAGAGAATATCGCCAACCCGATGGCCACCATCCTCTCCGCTGCCATGATGATCGAATCTTTCGGTCTGGATACCGAGGCCGAAGTCATTCGCGCCGCCATCCGCTTCGTGCTCGAAAAAGGTATGGGTACGCCGGAACTGCAACCCGCCCGCCCCATGGGCTGCTCGCAGGTGGGAGATCTGGTCGCGCACCTGGCGGCCGAAGAGGAAGCCTTCTTCGTGAATGAGAATAAGATCAGCGACCGCATTTCGACGATCATCTGAGTTTAGAAGTTTAACACCCTCCGGCTTCGCCGGGGGCTGTCTAGAAGTTTAGTCGCCACGGCCCGTAGGCAGGGCGCCGCGCTAAACTCCTAAACTCTTTGTAAATTTGTTGCTGGGTAACAAAAACATTACACTTGGCAACAGCTCCCATCGACATACTGCGCAATTACTGGGGATATGATTCCTTCCGCCCACTTCAAGAAGAGATCATCGAATCCGTACTGGCCGGCAGGGACACCCTCGCCCTGATGCCCACCGGCGGCGGTAAGTCCATTTGCTTTCAGGTACCGGCATTGGCGCAGGAAGGCATTTGCATCGTTATCTCTCCGCTCATCGCCCTGATGAAGGATCAGGTACAGCAACTGCAGAACCGCAATATCGCGGCCGTCGCCGTCTATTCCGGCATGCGCTACCGCGACATCGACCGGCTGCTGGATAATTGCGTCTATGGAAATACCAAACTGCTCTATCTCTCGCCTGAGCGGCTGAGCACCGAGCTCGCCCGCGAACGCATCAAGCGCATGAATGTCAGCCTGATTGCGGTCGATGAGGCTCACTGCATTTCCCAGTGGGGCTACGACTTCCGGCCCGCCTACCTGGAAATCGCCGAGGCCCGGGAATGGCTGCCCGGCGTGCCCGTACTGGCGCTCACCGCCACGCCGGAAGTGGTCACCGATATACAGGACAAACTGGAATTCCGGGCGCCCAATGTGCTCCAGAAAAGCTTCGCCCGCCCGAATCTCGCTTATGTGGTGCTGAACGAGGAAGGCAAGGAAGAAAAGCTGGTAGACATCCTGCGCAAGGTGCCCGGCTCCGGCATCGTCTATGTACGCAGCCGGCGCAAAACCAAGGAAATTGCTATCATGCTGCGCCGCCGAGGTATCCGGGCCGATTTTTACCACGCCGGCCTCTCCCCACAGGAACGCACAGAGAAGCAGGATGCCTGGGTGGGCAACAAAACGCGCATCATCGTTTCCACCAATGCCTTCGGCATGGGCATCGACAAACCGGATGTGCGCACGGTCGTACACCTGGAACTGCCCGACAGCCTGGAGGCTTACTTCCAAGAGGCCGGACGGGCGGGACGCGACGGCAAAAAAGCCTACGCTACCCTGCTCTACAACGACTACGACCGCCGAAACCTGGAACGGCGCTTCGAACTCTCCTACCCCGCCATGAGTGAGATCCGCCGCGTATATCGCGCGCTGGGCAGCTACTATCAGCTCGCCACCGGCAGCGGCCGGGGGCAGAGCTTCAATTTCGATATCGTCGATTTCACCCAGAACTTCCAGCTCGATATCGTACCGACCTTCAATGCCTTGAAAATCCTGGAACAGGCCGGCTGGATCGCCCTGAGCGACGCCGTCTTCCAGCCCGCCAGCCTGCGCATCAAAGTGTCCAAAGACGAACTGTACGACTACCAGCTGCGCAATCCCAGAATGGACAAGGTGCTCAAGGCTGTCCTGCGTACCTACCACGGCGCCTTCAGCAACTACCTCAACCTGCGCGAAGCCCAGCTCGCCCGCTTTTTGAAAATCTCCGACGCGGAACTGCGACAGTCTTTCCTGAAAATGAAACAGGACAACATCATCGATTACCAGCCGCAGAGTGACGAGCCGCAGCTCATCTTCCTCCAGGAACGCGCCGATCCCGACAACCTGGCTATCGATCAGCAGCTCTACATCTTCCGCAAAAACCGGCACCTGGAGCGCATCAAGGCTGCCATCCACTACGCCGAGACGCCGCTTTGTCGCTCGCAACAGCTCCTGGCCTATTTTGGGGAAAACGACGCGCCGGCCTGCGGCATCTGCGATGTCTGCACCGGCCGTAATAAAGCCAAACTGAACAGGGAGGATTTCGAAAAACTAAAGTGCAAAATCGAAATGGTCCTGCGCCGCGAGCCACTGCCGCTCAAAGAAGTAGTGGAATCATTTTCTCCCAAGTGGCGGGAACGGGTCATAGAAACGCTCGAGTACCTCCTTGATGAAGGGGTGGTGCGCAAGGAAGAAGACCGGTTGTACTGGGGGAATGCTTGAGTTTTATTATTCAGTCGCCTCTGCGCGGCGACATTTTTTGTTTTTGCCACGGATTATACGGATTTTCACAGATTATCATTTTGGGAAACCCGTGTAATCTGTGGCTTTTTTAAAAACTTTCCTGGCGAAGCCAGGATGGCGAATAGTAACGTGAACTACCCACCACCCGGCATGTTTTAGTAGAATTGTTTCAGCGAATAACAGAAATTTTGAATCCCGACGTCCCGCATATCATCTGCACAGTCACCAATGACCTGACCTACGACCGGCGCATGCAGCGCATATGCCGGAGTCTGGTCAAAGGCGGGTACCGGGTGACCTTGGTGGGACGGCAGCGCCTCAATTCCGAACCGCTAAGAAAAGAGCCTTATGAGCAGCTGCGCCTGCGCTGCCGGTATAATAAGGGAAAACTGTTTTACCTGGATTACAACTGGCGCTTGCTGCGCTACCTCCTCTCCCACCCTTTCGACATGGTCAACGCCGTCGACCTCGATACGCTGTTGCCCGGCTTCTGGGCTAGTCAAATAAAGAAAAAGGCCTGTGTCTATGACGCCCACGAGTATTTTACGGAAGTGCCCGAAGTGGTGCGGCGCCCCCTCGTCAAACGCACCTGGGAATTGGCCGCCCGGCTGACCATTCCCCGCCTGCGCTACGCCTATACCGTCGGGCCGGCCCTCGCCGAAGCGCTGCAGCAGCATTACAACACGCCTTTCGCCGTTATCCGTAATGTCCCGCTTCAGGAAAAAGCCACACCCAAAGCCAATCCTTCCGGTGCTCCGGTCATTCTCTATCAGGGCGCCCTCAATGAAGGCCGGGGGCTGGAGTACGCCGTAAAGGCAATGCTACACCTGAAAGAGGCCGAACTGTGGCTGGCCGGTGAGGGAGACCTCTCGGCCAGCCTGCGATACCTGGTCCGCGATTTAGGCCTGGAGGACCGGGTTCATTTTCTGGGCTTTATCCTCCCCGAAAACCTGAAACTGATTACCCAGCAAGCCAGCATCGGGCTGAATCTGCTGGAAAGCCGCGGGCTGAGCTATTACTACTCCTTAGCCAACAAGGCTTTCGACTACATACAGGCCGGTGTACCTTCCATCCACATGGCCTTCCCGGAATACCGGCGCATCAACGAACAGCAAGGTGTATTTCACCTCCTTCACGAACTCACGGTCGATAGTGTCCGCCTCGCTATCGAACGACTACTTCAGGATCAGGATTACTATCACCAGCTTCAGCAAAATTGCCTTAGCGCCCAAGAGATTTATACCTGGGAACAGGAGGAAGCCGCCTTGCTGGATTTTTATGGAAATGTTGTAAGTGAAGGAGGCCGTAAAACATGACCTCCTAATTTCAAGTCCTTTTCCTATCTTTCCGGAAAAAATCCCCCTCTTGAGCCGGACGCTCCATATCATTTCCTTCGATGTACCCTACCCGCCAAACTACGGCGGAGTGATCGATGTGTTTAATAAAATTAAGGCCTTGTACGAAGCCGGCGCCGAGACCCACCTGCACTGCTATCTGTACCGGGGGAAGTCACCGGCTCCCGAATTAAAAAAGTACTGCCGGGCCGTCCATTACTACCCACGCAAACTGCATTTCTACGATTTTTTGAGCGCCCGTCCCTTCATTGTCCAGACCCGCCGCCCCTCCGCATTACTACGACGCCTGCAGGAGCAGCCCTATCCTATCCTTTTCGAAGGCCTGCACACCTGCGCTTTTGTCGACCACCCCAGTCTGCGGGAGCGCCGCAAGCTCGTGCGCATGCACAACGTAGAATGGCAGTACTACCGCCATTTAGCCGGCCTGGTGCGCAATGTGAAGCGCAAGTTCTTTCTCTACAGTGAAAGTCTGAAACTGTGGAATTTCGAAACGCGCGTGCTGGCGACGGCCGATGTCGTATTCCCCATCTCGGCGCCGGATAAGGCGTATTTTGAAAAGAGATGCCACGGAGAAGTAAAACTACTGCCCGCCTTCCACGGCTATGATCAGGTACAGTCCAAGGCGGGAAAAGGAGATTACGCTCTCTTTCACGGCAACCTCAGCGTGCCGGACAACGAACGCGCCGCCCGCCTGCTGATTGAGAAAGTATTTTCCCATCTCGATTACCCCCTGCGCATAACCGGGCGCTCGCCTTCCTCTCAACTACAAGCGCTATGCGACAAATACCTCAACGTGGAACTGATTCCCGACCCGGAGGAAAGCCGCATGGAGGAATTGATCCAAAATGCGCAGCTCCACCTGCTGTACAGCCAGCAGTCGCAGGGCATCAAGATCAAACTGCTGCACGCCCTGTTTCTGGGACGTCATGTGATCGCGAATGAACACATCGTAGCAGGTACAGGCCTGAGGAAACTGTGCCGGGTGGCGAATTCGCCGGAAGAGATGCGGGAGGCAACCTGGGAACTGCAGGAAAAGGAATTTACGGCTCATGAAGTGGAAAAACGCCGGCAATTCCTGGCGGAGCGGTATAGTGACCGGCGGGGGGCGGAGGAGATTCTGAATTGTTTGGGAATTGAGATTTGAGTAAGGAGGCGGCGCTTACCCATTTGTCAGAACCTTGATAGTCAGGATGGGAGGATGACCAGGATAGCATCACCGTTGATTTGTTGCAACGGAGTAAGGCCGCCCCTTTTCCCTCCCACAAGAAATATTATATTTGTCCTCCCAAAAGCGCAGCGGTTAACTTTTAAACCTTTCACTTCAAACTGAAAGTTTCGAAACACTGTTGTACCTTTACCATACCGTTTTAGCAAACCGGAAAAGAAAAACATGCAAGCACGACCCATTGAAACCGTACTGGAAGACAAAAGCCTGGATGCCGGCCTTCGGCAGATCGCCAGGAAAGTATTCGACGATCAGCGAATCAGCGAGGCGGAAGGCCTGTTGCTTTTTGAAAAAGGCGAATTGGGTTTCGTCGGCGCGCTGGCCAATTACCTCCGGGAGCGCCGCCACGGCGACAACACCTACTTCAACCGAAATTTCCACGTCGAACCCACCAACGTCTGCCTTTACACCTGCACCTTCTGCTCCTACTCCCGCCTGATCAAGAAGCGCGAGGAAGGCTGGGAATACTCGATGGACGAGATCCTGGACATCGTCAGGCAGTACGACGATCAGCCGGTGACCGAAGTGCATATCGTCGGCGGCGTATTACCGCAGTACGATGTCGAATTCTATAGCGAACTGTTCCAGCGCATAAAAAAACACCGGCCGGAACTGCACATCAAAGCGCTGACACCGGTAGAGTACCATTACATTTTCAAAAAAGGTAAAGTCAGCTACGAGGAAGGCATGAAACTGATGAAGGAAGCCGGTCTGGACTCTATGCCCGGCGGCGGCGCCGAAATCTTCCACCCCGAAATCCGCGACCAGATCGCAGGCGGCAAGTGTACGGGCGAACAGTGGCTGCGCATCCACGAGATCTGGCACGAGCTGGGCGGGCGCTCCAACGCCACCATGCTTTACGGCCATATCGAGGAATACAAACACCGCATCGACCACCTGGAAAAGCTGCGACAGTTGCAGGACAAGAGCGGCGGCTTCCAGACCTTCATCCCGCTCAAGTTCCGGAATCAGAACAACCAGATGTCGCAGGTCCCCGAATCGACCGTTATTGAGGATCTGCGCATGTACGCCATCAGCCGCATTTACCTCGACAACTTCGACCACGTCAAGGCCTACTGGCCGATGATCGGCCGGGAAACGGCGCAGCTGCTGCTCGGCTTCGGCGTCAACGACATCGACGGCACCATCGACGATACGACCAAGATCTACTCCATGGCCGGCGCCGAGGAGCAGAACCCGGCGATGAGCACGCGCGACCTGGTCAACCTCATCCGCCGCGTCGGACGGCGGCCTATCGAACGGGATACGCTGTACAATGTCATCGAGGACTATACCGATCATACCTTCGAAGAGGATGAGCAGTTCAGGGGGTACGTCTCCCTGCCGGTTGTGGAAAAATAATCCTTACACCATGCATAAAACACTCTACATCTACCGACACGGTGAAACCGACATGAACCGCAATGGCATCGTCCAGGGCAGCGGTGTGGATGCCGGCCTCAACGAGCTGGGCCGCCGCCAGGCCCGGGCTTTCTACGAGCAGTACAAAGACAGCGACATCGAGATCGTTCTTACCTCGGCGCTGCGCCGCACCCACGAAACCGTACAGCTTTTCCTCGAAGCCGGTCTGCCCTGGGAGCAGCTGCCCGATATCAACGAGGTCTGCTGGGGCGTACACGAAGGTAAAAAGAGCACCCCGGAGATGATCCATGAGTACAAACAGGTTCTCTCCTGCTGGGAAAGCGGCGATATGCGCGTGGCGCTGACCGGCGGCGAAACCGCCGCGGAAATGGTCGCCCGCCTCACCCGCTTTGTCGAATGGCTGAAGGCGCGACCCGAAAACACTTTACTCATCTGCAGCCACGGTCGGGCCATGCGCTGCTTGGTATGCTTGCTTCGCGGCGAATCACCGGCAAAGATGAATCAGTACCACCACGACAATACCGGGTTGTGGAAAGTGCATTTTGATGGAAATCGCTTTGCATTTGAATTGGAAAATGATACGAGGCACCTGGAAGGGATTGAAAGATCGAAACACTGAAGGGGAAACGAAATGGGAAGTATCTCTTGTATACTGTTGGACAGCTCGCACGGAGCGCGAAGCTCTGCTTTGCGACACGATAGAAACACTTGAAGCAAGAGATATGCAAAAAGAAGAATCAGGCACGTGAGTAAAATAAAAGTCACCGCAGTTAGTTACCTGAATACCAAGCCTTTGCTATACGGCATCTTCAAGAGTCCGGTAGCGGAGCGAATTAAATTACAATTGGACGTACCCGCCGAATGTGCACGGCGTTTGCGGGACGGAGAGGCAGACCTGGGCCTGGTGCCCGTAGCCATCATTCCGGAGCTGGCCACGCCGCGTATCATTTCGGATTACTGCATCGGCGCTACCGGCGCCGTGAAGACGGTAGGCATTTACGCCGATCGCCCCGTTGAGCAACTGCGCCGGCTCTACCTGGATCACCATTCCCGCACTTCGGTGGCGCTAACCCGCATCCTGCTGCACGAATACTGGCAGACCAGTCCCGAATTAATTCCCGCCATCGACGGCTACATCGACCAAATCGGCGGCGATACCGGCGGCCTGGTTATCGGCGACCGCAGCATCGGCCTGGAAGAAAAACACACTTACTACTACGACTTAGGCGAAGCCTGGACGGACCACACCGGCCTGCCCTTCGTCTTCGCCGCCTGGATCAGCAACCGCCATCTGGACCCGGATTTCATCAATCAGTTCAACCTGGCCCTGCAACGCGGCCTGGAAGAAATTCCGCAGCTGATCTACCTGCTGCCTACCCCACACTCCGGCTTCGACCTGAAAACCTACTTCACCCACTATATCAGCTACGAGCTCGACGAACGCAAAAAACTGGGCCTGGCCCGCTTCCTGGAAAAACTGGGCGGCAAGCTGCCGGCCTCGCTGTCGGAGAGCCTGCTTGGCGCTATCTGACATCTTCCGTCAGAGATAAGGAACATTTCTCCCAGTCCACTGTTTCCAAAGTGAATTCAAAAACAGAAAAACACAGCTCCTCATGAGTGTAAAAACGCATAAAGAACAGCAAAGCGAACAGCAAGAAAGCCAGCGACTGGAAAAAGCCACCCTCGGCGGCGGCTGCTTCTGGTGCATCGAAGCCGTTTTCCAGGACCTGAAGGGCGTCAAATCCGTCGTGTCGGGTTATGCCGGCGGCAAAGAAGAAAATGCCGAGTACAAGAAAGTAGCCAGCGGCAGCACCGAGCACGCCGAAGTCGCACAGGTCACCTTCGATCCCGAAGTAATCTCTTACGAAGAAATCCTCGAAATTTTCTGGGCCAGTCACGATCCCACCACCCTTAACCGGCAGGGCAACGATGTGGGGCCGCAGTACCGCTCCGTCATCTTCTACCACAACGAAGATCAAAAACAAAAGGCCGAGGAATCTATCCGAAAGGTTGCTTCCTTGATCTACGACGACCCTATCGTCACCGAGCTGAGCCCGCTTGAGGGCTTTTATCCCGCCGAGGATTACCATCAGAACTACTACAAGAACGTGGGCCGGCGCAATCCGTACTGCACCTATGTGATCACCCCGAAGGTGCGGAAGATACGGGAGAAATTTGCTTCCAAGCTAAAGGAAGCCCGCTGAGTTTTTTCGCTTTCGCGAAAAGGGACTTAGGACATCA
Organism: uncultured Saprospiraceae bacterium; assembly: GCA_964632995.1. Classification (GTDB taxonomy): domain Bacteria; phylum Bacteroidota; class Bacteroidia; order Chitinophagales; family Saprospiraceae; genus CAZWDL01. Next base: position 2,486 of record CAZWDL010000177.1, on the reverse strand, counting down.
CGCCGAGACCACCAAGCAAGTTTAGAAGTTTAGACGGGAGCCGGATACCGGCTCTCTGGTTTAGAAGTTTAGCGGAGGGTAAAGGCACCCAGCCGTTGCTCCCCGGAGTGTGCCCCTCTAAACTCGTAAACTCCCAAACCAGCCGCGCCCAACCAGACGATCCGCAGGAAGGGCCGCGGCGCCTAAATCCCAAAATTTATTACTTCCCAAAAGGGGCTTTTCGTTCTGACGGACACCATCACGCCAAATAAAAAAGCGCCGGCGAATCACAAATTAGAACAATATTGCTATATTTCGCCGTCATTCCGCAACGGTGGGATGCCCCTGCCCCGTCAAGCCAAAACCCTATTTTCACACCGTCAAAACGAAACCTAACCTATGCTAAACAAAAAGAGACTCTTTTACGGAAGTTGTTTCGCCCTGATCACGACCGCTCTGTCGTTCAGCATCCGGGCGGGCATTCTGCCTCAGTTAGGCGAGGAGCTCAATCTAACAGCCGAACAACTCGGTTATATCAACTCGATGTGGTTTCTCGGTTTTCCCATCGCTATGGTGATCGGCGGGCTGATCTACCATTCGGTGGGGCCGAAGCGGATCATGCAGTTTGCCTTTTTCGCGCACGCTACCGGTATCATCATGACGATCTACTCAGGCAGCTACGCCGGGCTGCTCATTTCCACTTTGCTGATCGGCCTGGGCAACGGTTGTACCGAAGCGGCCTGCAATCCGATGATCTCCGATTCCTATAAAGGAGTAAAGATGAGCAAAATGATGAACCGCTTCCACATGTGGTTCCCGGGGGGTATCGTCATCGGCAGCTTGGTCTCCAAGTTTATGACCGACTTCGGCTTTGGCTGGGAATCCCAGATCTGGGTGATCATAATACCGGCGCTGATCTATGCCTACCTCTTCTTCGGCCAGACCTTCCCCAAGGGAGAGGGAATGACCGCCACCCTTTCGGAAAATATGCAGGCCATGATCTCACCGCTTTTCCTGTTTATGTTTTGCTGTATGGCGCTGACAGCCATCTCCGAATTCGGACCGCAGCAATGGGTAGGACTCATCCTCTCCAAAAGCGGCGCTCAGCCTATGATCATTCTGGCCCTGGTGACCGGCCTGATGGCCGTTGCCCGCTACTTCGGTGGTGAAGCCGTCAAGCAGTTCGATCAAACCGGCGTGCTGCTCGGCTCGGCCGTGCTGGCGACTGTCGGCGTCTACCTGTTTAGCACCCAGACCGGCGCCATGGCCTACGTCGCGGCCATCATCTACGCCCTCGGCATCGCCTACTTCTGGCCCAACATGATCGGCTTTATCGCTGATAAGATTCCGAAGAGCGGCGCCCTGGGCATGTCTATTATCGGAGCCATAGGCATGTTCTCTACTTCCCTCTTCCAGCCGGTCATCGGCCGCTGGATCGACCTGGACCGGGCGGAGGCCACCGCTGCGGGACTCACCGGCGATGAGCTGGAACTGGCGGCCGGCCAGGCCACTCTCGGCACTATGATACTCTTTCCAGGCATCCTCATTATGCTCTTAACCGTCCTCTATTTCTGGATGCGGGCCCGCGAACGGGTGGCAGACCCGGATGTGGCCCTCGCAGCGGAAAGGGCGTAAGACCGAAATATGGTTGATTATCTTCTGTGAAGTAATTACCTGGACGTAAAAAACCGTAGTCTGGAAAGCCGGGGCGCGCTGGGAAAGCGCACCCCGACGGGAGGGCCTTTCCCAGGCCCTCCTGCCTTTTCTTCTCTATAATTCTTTAAACGGACCTATCAATTTCTTATGCGCGACACTAAAGCCAAGCATTTTAAGGATGCTTCATCGGCTATGAAAGATGTGGGACATAGATAGGCCGGGAAGGCGCCGCCTGACACGTTCCGCTTTAAAAAACTTCCCCCTTCCCCGTGCACAGTATCAGATAATTTATATCTTGAGTTCAAAATTGCGAACCTCCGGCTATGAAGTTAGGAATACTCAAAGAACAAAATGACCGCCGCGTGTCGGTGGTTCCCGAAACCCTGCCCAAGTTAAAAGAACTCGGTTTGGACTTCCTCGTGGAGAAAGGCGCCGGTGAGGATGCCTTCTTCGACGATGAACTGTACGCCGAGCACGCTACCGTCACCGACCGGGCGACGGTGCTGCAGGAAGCAGATATCTTACTCAGCGTACAGCCCCCCGGCGATGAGGAACTAAAAACCCTCTCGCAGGACACGGTGCTCGTCTCCCAGTTTGAACCCTTTAACGATCCCACCATTACGCAGAAACTGCGTGAGCTCAAGCTTCGCGCGTTCAGCCTCGACATGATCCCGCGCACCACCCTGGCCCAGTCGATGGACGTGCTCTCCTCCATGGCTTCCATCGCCGGTTACCAGGCGGTGCTGGAAGCGGCGCATCACCTGCCGCGCTACTTCCCCATGATGATTACGGCAGCGGGAAGTATTCGCCCGGCGCGCGTACTTGTGCTGGGCGCGGGCGTCGCCGGCCTG
>CAZWDL010000176.1:0-11759 GCA_964632995.1 uncultured Saprospiraceae bacterium | reverse complement strand
CAGTGGTTAAATCAAGCATTGTGCTTCTATCAAAGTTTGTGCTTGGTTGAAAATGAAGTGCTTCGAAATCGCCACCTTCGGGTAGCTGCAAACCGTTGCAGGCCATTAAAGAAAACAACATCGTCTAACCGGATTGCCCTTTTAAATTAAATTTACTAATTTGAGAGAAAGATAAAAGTACATGGACATGACAATTGCGAGTAAAGGAGATGAACTGATTATTACTATTCCGCGAGACCTGATGGACATTGTTGAAATCCAGGAATTCATTGATTTCCTCCGGTATCGAACAATCGTCTCAAAGAGCCAGGCCAAGGGAGAAGAAATTCAAGAGATTACCGACCAAATCAATGAAGGTTTGGGGAAAAGGAATAATCCGATGACTTAATGAAAAGGATAGTCGTCGATACGAATATACTGATCAGTACGCTGCTAAGTTCCGATGGTGTTGTCGGGACTTTTTTGTTAAAGGAGCTCCGCGACGTTGAAAAGTTATCGTGTTACTACCTCTATATTGAGCTTTTTGATAAAAAGGAAAAAATGCTGAAGATTTCAGGATACGAAGAGAAAGAATTTCTGGAACTTCTATACCTGGTAATCAAAAAGATAAGCTTTATCAATGAAAATCAGATTTCGGAAGAGAATTGGGAGAGAGCAAAGGAACTAACAAAGGAAATCGATGTGAAGGATGTAAGTTTTGTTGCCCTATCCCTGCAAATGGATTCAGCTCTGTGGACAGGAGACAAAAAGTTATACAAAGGGTTGAAAAATAAAGGATTTGAAAAGGTCGTGAATATGGATGATCTGAGGAAAATTCTTGAAGGCTAGAAAAACGGCCTGCCACAAAAGGCTATGACGATCATGCGCCCTAAGCGGGCGCACGCCGCATAGCCAAACCGTTGCAGGCAAGCAGGTGAAAATTTGAAGGCGACTCAAAAAAGGATTAAATTGGGCTAATGACCAAAAATACGTTGAGATGACGATAATGAAGATAGAACTGATAGATCCAAGGGTGAAAGCAATTCTTGAGGACTTGGCTAAGATGGATTTAATTAGGATTCAGGAAGAAGAAGAACCCAAGGAACGTCTTTCAGCTTTACTCACCAAACTCAGGTCAAAGGAAGGAGATGCTCCTAGTATAGAAGAGATCACCAAAGAAGTTGAATTAGTTCGATCCCAAAGAAAAGGAAGCAATGGCTAAAACTCCATAAGGCTATGAAAGGTAACGACTTACAAAGGAAAGTCGTTGTCACGCATTTGAAATCAGTAGGTTAAGTTTGACCTTGTTTGCCATAATGCTATGATTATGGTCAAAGGTAAATACGTGTTGTCTAAAATACTGGAATTTACTTCTCGTAAGGAATTTTCACGTTGTGTCGATAAATACCAAGGTAATTATCGGGTACGCAGCTTTTCCTGTCGAGACCAATTCATTTGCCTGGTCTTCGGACAATTGACACATCGGGAAAGTCTTCGGGATATCGTGACTTGTCTTCAGGCTCAAAAAAGTTAGTACTACCAGTTGGACTTACTCGAATTTCAGGCAGATGCTTTCTATGTCATGGACAGAGGCTACATCGAATGGAAACGACTGTACTTTGCTGCCGGCTTACTTTGATACAGGTTTTACCCCAAATACTAAGGTACAGGCTATCCGCCGTGAGCCGCTCGAGGCGCAACGGGCGCTGGTAGGTGATGCTGTCCGGCAAGGCTTTGACGCCGCCGTAAACCAGGCTGTCCGTGCCCTGCACAAGCTGCAGATCGTAGGTCAATTGCCCTCGTTTGGTTTCCAGGCTGAGCCGGTAGCTGCCTTCAAGCGGCTGTGCCAGGGCACCCCAGCAGATGAATAGAATCAGAATGGCGATCAGCCATAGTCGGGTGAACATAAATTGTCAATTTTACAGTCGGGTGATTTATTCCAGACCAGATTGGTTGGCCTCATACGGAGTTCCCTATCCTACCGTCGCGAAATGGTCTGCCTTTCAAACCATTTCTGCTTCGGGATACCTAATGCTGTTAGTCATATTAGCATAACGGTGTTAGGTGTATAAAGTTGGCGCTGGTCGTTATTTTTTTCCCACCTTAGGCTGAAGCCCAGCCTATAGGAGAGGGCGCCTCTTGTCATCTCCCATATCATACAGCTCCCAGGCATTGTCTCATGGCAAATTTTTCATCCTGGCAGAAGCATGATTTTACAAATATGATTGCCATGAGATCAGAGGTTTTCTTTATGCACTTCGAAGCTGGCGTAACATCACACCTAAAACCAGAGGAATAACAAAGAGCTAATATTCTTCAACAGAGATGGGTATCTAATACTTCTTACGCAAGATGCGTGTGTGCCTGCTGCCATATGGCAAACTGATCTGCTACTGTCTGAAAAAAGATTTAGAATTCATCAAAAGTTATACAAAGAAATTACGATGAAGACGGACTACCCGTCTTGAAAGTGGGAGGCCATTTTCTAAGAAATGAAATTTACGACGGCACAACACACGGTATAGCTAGTGCGCGGCGCACTAGTAAGGGTTTCAGTGGTTTGCGAAGCTCAGTATTCCGCTTCAACTTTTGTATCGGTGGATTGTGGAGGAACTTGGTGTTGAATTACCCGGTTGGATAACCTTATATTAGCAGAATGAAACGGATGACCTATATCAGTAACTTTGCCAGAGGCCTGACCGCACGCGAGATCATGGAGATTGCCGAGGTGTCGGCCAGAAACAACCTGAAGCATAATCTCACCGGCGTACTCTTTTGCTTCAAAGGCATTTTTTATCAGATTCTGGAAGGGGAAGAAAAAGCCGTGGACAATTGCCTGAACAGCATTAAAGCAGATCCCCGCCACGCCAATATTCACATCCTGAATATAGAGTACAACATCCCACAGCGCAACTACGCGAGCTGGAAGATGAAAACGGTTGATCTGGACAAGAACACCGATCCGCTGATAACGCCCATTCGCAAGCTGCTGGACACCCTTTCGCGTACGCATTTTACGTTGGAGAAGTACGTGCCGGAAGAGGTACTGAGAGGTATTCAGTCGGGTCAGGATCCATTGGATTGGGGCTTTCAACGTGAACGAAAAGTCGTGCTGTTTTGCGATATGATCGGCTCCACTTCTTTTGCCGAGATCCTGGAGCTGGACGAGATGAAAATCCTGCTCGATACCTACTTTGATATTTCCTCCCGAGCTATTCATCGCTCCGGCGGTACGATCGAAAAACTGATCGGTGATGGTTTTATGGCTTCCTTTCCGTATGATCAGGCGGACGCGGCGGTCCGGGCCTCCGTTTCTATTATCGAGCAGTTGGTGGCGCAAAGAAAAAAGGCTCAGGCGCCTCAGTTGAAGCTTCTGTACGCAGGCATCGGCCTCTCGGCCGGCAGTATTGTCAAAGGGAATATCGGCTCCGCTATCAAGAAAGATTATACCCTCCTGGGGGATGTCGTGAATTCCGCCTCCCGTCTGGAGTCGGCCACCCGGAAATTCGGCCACGCCCTCATTTTCGATTTCCGCTTGAAAAAACAGTTATCCGACAAAATGAAAAAGCAGGTAGAAAAGCTGGGCAGATACCAACCGAAAGGACGGGTGAAAAACATGTCGGTGTACACCGTCAAAAATGCTCAAATGGCATTCGACCGGACTCCGAAGCAAATCAGAGAAGCGATTCAGGATTTGTATGCGGGGTGAGCTGAATCGCAGCGATTTCCCATGTGATATGTGTACGATAATTTTTGTTACCATCACCACTGTAATACCACCTTTCCCCGCACGTGCCCGTCCACACTTGTCTTGTAGGCTTCCATGAAATTTCCCCATTCATAGGTTTTTTGAATATACGGTTTGATCGTTCCTTGCGCGACCATCTGGCCGATTTTATTGAGCTGGCGGGGATTTTGGTCGGCGAGGAAGGGTTCGGCGCGTTCGTCGGAGCCGGTCAGGTCACGGCCGGTGATGGCGACGAGAATACCGTCCTCAGATAAGATGTTAAGTGATTTTTTCAATGTATCGCCGCCGATGGTAGCGAGCACCACATCGACCTGATCGATTTCCTTCTCGAAATCCTGTTCACGGTAATTGATAAAATGATCGCAGCCGATTTTTTTGAGGTAATCGCGATTTTGCGCCGAAGCGGTGCCGAAGACCTCGGCGCCTCTCCATTTGGCGAGCTGTACCGCGATATGGCCGACGCCGCCTGCGGCAGCGTGGATAAGCACGCGTTGACCGGCTTCCAGGTCGGCAACATCAAAAAGCGATTGCCAGGCGGTGAGGGCTACCACGGGCAGGGCGGCGGCCAGCTCGAAGGGGATGGTGTTGGGTTTATGGGCTACACCTTTCCGTGGGATAGTGAAATATTCGGCATGGGTGCCGTGGCGGCTGCCGCCCAGGAAGGCCATCACTTCATCGCCGGTATTGTAGTCTTCAACCCCCTCGCCGACAGCTTCAACCACGCCGGCTCCATCGGCTCCGGGCACGCCGGGCCAGTCGAAAGCACTGCCTTCAATGATCTTCCAATCGATGGGATTTACCGAGGCGGCCCGGGTGCGGATGAGAAGTTCGCCCGGCCCGGGATGAGGACGTTCCAAATCTTCTATTTCCAGGCTTTGATAGCCTTTCTTCTTTGCCTGCAGGGCTTTCATGGTATAGGTTTTTAATGAGACTGCTCTTATTGCAACGGCCCGGATTGAGCGGTGTTCATGGCCTCTGGAATTGACAAAAATCAACGCCGCCGGTGATCCAGGTTACTGACAGGGTAGTAGCTAGGAAGTATCTTCATACCCAGAGATTTTTTGATAAAAATTAATAAATTATAATGGAAGAACAAGCAGTAAATATCCAACCGATGCCCCGTATAGGTGAGAAAGCGCCGGACTTTAAAGCCGATACCACCGCCGGACCTATTCAGTTTTCAAAGTTCAATAAAGACAGCTGGGTAGTCCTCTTTTCCCACCCGGCCGATTTCACGCCGGTGTGTACCACTGAGCTGTCGGCCTTTGCTGAAGAAAAAGAATTTTTCGAAAACCTCAATACCAAGCTGATCGGCCTGAGTATCGACAGCATCCACTCGCACCTGGCCTGGGTGAACAACGTACGGGAAAACACTGGGGTGTATATGGATTTCCCGATCATCGCCGACCTGGACATGAAGGTGTCGGAAAAGTACGGCATGATCCACCCGGGTGAGGCTACGACGGCTGCCGTACGCGCGGTGTTCTTCATCGATCCCAAGGGCATCATTCGCCTGATTCTCTACTATCCGCTGAACATCGGCCGGAATATGGAAGAGATCAAGCGCATCCTCGTCGCCCTGCAAACGGCTGACGAAAAGAAAGTAGCCCTGCCGGTCAACTGGAAGCGCGGCGACAAAGCTATCGTACCGCCGCCCAAGACCCTGGAGGAAATGAACGAACGCCTGCAGGCCAACGGCGGACTGGAGAAAATCGACTTCTACCTGGTGAAGAAGGAGATTTCTTAAGTGTATTGAACAAATCAATTCTCAATAGAGGTTGATTCAGAGGAAGAAGGATTGTCGAACACACCGTCTCGGCAATCCCACTTCCGTTTATAAGAGAAATGAATCCATATCTTCACCCGTAGATCAATTAGAAAAATGAAACCAGTAGCGCTCACAATGGCCCTTTACATGTTGGTGGGAAGTCTTTTCCCCCGCACTGACTTTAGCCAGTTGGTTAAAGTGGGCAATGTCGTGGAGCACTACCGTCAGCATCAGGCTGATTGGCGGTTTAGCGGTGAACAACTTTCCCTGGTACAATTTTTAGAGATTCACTTCATCGCGCAGGATGAACACCAACAGTTTCCCGGCCATGAGCACAGTGACCTTCCCTTTCACACGGTTAATACTTCGCAACACTATATGGTAGATACCTATCCCGGACTGCCTCATCTTGACCGAATCTCTACCCGCATCGTCCATCAGTTTTTTTACGCTGCGCTAAGCTTCAGCAACTTTTCCGGCGGCATTTTCCACCCGCCGATCATGGGATAATCTATACCTCCGGATAAAACTTTTTGGTTTTGAACCATCCCGTTGGTTCATGACCCTATTCCGTTTCTTAAAAGTTAGATAGACAACCCATGATTGAATCAATCATTCGATTTTCTGTAAAGAATAAACTTATCATAGGCCTGCTTGTGCTGGTGCTGATCGGCGGCGGTATCTATTCGCTTCGGCAATTGCCGATCGATGCCGTGCCGGATATTACCAGTAACCAGGTGCAGATCGTCACCGTTTCGCAATCGCTGGCGCCGCAGGAGGTGGAGCAGTTTATCACCTACCCTGTGGAGGTGGCGATGGCTAATATTCCCAATGTTATAAAGATCCGCTCGATTTCCCGCTTCGGTCTTTCCGTTGTTACGGTCGTTTTTGAAGGTCAGGTGCCGATGCTGGATGCGCGCCAATTTGTCAAAGAGCAAATTTCGATGGCCGAGCAGGAGATTCCCTCCGGTCTGGGTAAGCCGGAGATGATGCCTATTACCACCGGCCTGGGCGAAATTTATCAGTACGTATTACAGGTAGAGCCGGGGTACGAGCATGAATACGACGCCATGCGGCTGCGAACGATACAAGACTGGATCGTTAAGCGGCAACTGGCGGGAATAGAAGGTATCATCGAAATCAGCAGTTTCGGTGGTTATCTCAAGCAGTACGAGATCGCACTCGATCCCGTTCAGCTGCAAAGTTACGATGTCGCTATCGAGGATGTCTTTGAGGCATTAGCGAGAAATAACCAGAACAGCGGCGGCAGTTATATTGAAAGAGGCCCTAATGCATTTTATATAAGAACCGAGGGCGTGGTCGATAATATGGAGGACATCGGCAATATCGTCGTTACAGTTCGCAACAATATCCCCGTTCTGGTTAAGGATGTAGGGAAAATTCACCTCGGTCACCCCAAGCGCTTCGGCGCCATGACGATGGACGGCAAAGGGGAAACCGTCGGCGGCATCACCTTGATGCTCAAGGGGGCCAATTCCTCGCAGGCGATTCAAAACGTGCACCAGCGTGTCGAAGAGGTACGCAAATCTCTTCCTGAGGGCGTGCGCTTATACGCCTATCTGGATCGCTCTGACCTGGTGGCCGACACGACCCATACCATCGAAACAAACCTGTTGGAAGGTGGCCTGATTGTTGTCGTCGTCCTCTTTCTCATGCTGGGCAACCTGCGGGCCGGGCTCATCGTGGCTTCCATCATCCCGCTGGCCATGCTTTTCGCCCTGATTCTGATGAATCAGGTGGGCGTGAGCGCCAACCTGATGTCGCTGGGCGCCATCGACTTCGGCATTGTGGTCGACGGGGCGGTGATCGTCGTGGAGGGGTTGCTGGCAGCTCTGGTGGGCCAGCATCTTGGGGAGCGCCTTTCACAAGAGCGCATGGATGAGGTGATCATTGGCGCCTCCTCCCGCCTTTTCCAATCGGCCGTGTTCGGGGTTTTTATAATCCTGGTAGTATTCATTCCTATCATGACGCTGACTGGCGTAGAAGGCAAGATGTTCCGGCCGATGGCCCTGACTTTCAGCTTTGTCGTTCTGGGAGCCTTGATCCTGTCTCTGACTTACGTGCCCATGATGTCGGCCCTTGTTTTGCCCAACAAAATCAAAGACGATGAGAATTTCTCGGATAAGTTCATCAATTTTCTGAAAAGTCTCTACCGGCCCACGCTGAACTATGCGCTTCGTATGCCCTACATGGTGCTGGGCCTGGCGCTTACTGTACTGGTGGGCTCCTACTTGCTGTTTCGAACCCTGGGCGCTGAATTCATCCCGACACTGGAAGAGGGGGATCTGGCCATGCAGATGACCATTCAGCCGGGGAGTAGCCTGGATGAGAGCATTCGCACCTCGACGAAGGCGGAACGCATCTTACTGGATAACTTCCCGGAGATACGCCATGTCGTCTCCAAAATAGGTACGGCCGAAGTGCCTACCGATCCCATGGCGGTGGAAGAGGCAGATATTATGATCATTCTCGAGGAAAAAAATGACTGGACCAGCGCCGGTACACGGGAAGGACTCGTTGAACTGATGAAAGAGGAACTATCGGTTATCGCCGGAGCTTCCTTTGAATTTACCCAGCCGATTCAGCTGCGTTTCAACGAACTGATGACTGGGGTGAAAACAGATATCGCGGTTAAAATTTTTGGTGAAAACACCGATACGCTCAAAGCGCTGGCGGACCGCGCGGCAGCGATGATCACAGATATACCGGGGGCGGGCGACTTGCGCGTGGAACAAACGGAGGGGTTGCCTCAGTTGGTGGTCGATTTCGACCGGCGGAAGATCGCTGAGTACGGGTTGAGTATTGAAAAACTGAATACGCTGGTACGTACGGCCTACGCAGGGGAGAGGGCCGGTGTCGTTTTCGAAAACGAACGCAAGTTTGACCTGGTGCTTCGCCTGGAAGATCAGTACCGCAACGAACTGGATCTGGACCGCCTTTTCGTACACCTGAACGATGAGCGGGTTATCCCGCTCGGAGAAGTAGCGACGGCCCACTATACCGAAGGGCCGATGCAGATTTCCCGGGAAGATACCCGCCGCCGGATCAATATCGGGATTAACGTCCGGAATCGGGATATCGCCAGCCTGGTCGCTGATATTCAGCAAATGCTGGCAGATGACCTGAACCTTCCGGCGGGTTATTCCATCAATTACGGGGGCGATTTTGAGAATTTGGAAAAGGCGCAGCGCAGACTGGCCATCGCGGTGCCAACGGCACTGGGGCTGATCTTTATTCTCCTGTACTTCACTTTTGGCAAGTTAAAATACGCCCTTTTGATATTCACCGCCGTTCCGATGGCGGCTATCGGGGGGGTGATCGCGCTGTGGATCAGGGATATGCCTTTCAGTATTTCGGCTGGTGTCGGCTTTATCGCGCTCTTCGGTGTGGCGGTGCTCAACGGCATCGTACTGATTAGTCACTTCAATCAACTGCGCTATGAGGAAGGCATTGAAGATCTAAAGAAGCTGATTATTGAGGGCGGCAGCCACCGTCTGCGGCCGGTGCTGATGACTGCTACGGTAGCCGCGATGGGTTTTCTGCCTATGGCCCTTTCTACCTCTAACGGCGCTGAAGTACAAAAACCGCTGGCGACAGTAGTGATAGGCGGGCTGGTCACCGCCACCCTGCTCACTCTAGTCTTATTGCCGACACTTTATTACCTCGTCAACCGGATTACGGACAGCTCAAAGGGGAATAGGAATGGCGGACTGGTAGCGTTATTGTTGCTTTTCGGACTGCCGCTTTGGGGACAGTCTCAGGAGCCGGTTCTTCAAGTGGATTCGGCTGTTCAACACGCTCTTCAGGCACACCCGGTACTGCAGAATGCGGCACTGCAGATACAGGTGGCCGAGCTGGGTATCGACCAGGCTCGCCGCACGCCGCCCGCCGAGCTCCAGGTTCAATTCGGACAGATCAACACGAGCCTGGTGGATTATAACGCATCGGTCGTCCAGTCACTGGGCAATCTGGCGGTCAAGCGGCAAGGCAAGGAGCTGGCCCGGGCCAATGTATTGCTCAACCAGCACGAACGGACCCTGCTGAACCGGCAGATTACCTACCAGGTTCGGCGCGCCTGGTACGAGTGGGTGGCAACCGGCCAGCGGGTCAGTCTGTTGGAGGAGCAGCTCAATCTCTACGCTGAAGTGTACCAACGGGCCCGGCTGCAACAGCAGACCGGTGCTATCAGCGCCCTGGAACGCACACTGACTGAAAACCAGCAAACACGGGTGCAGCGCGCCCTCTCGGAAGCCAGGGTGCAGGAACAACAAGCTTATCGCAACCTGTTGCGCCAGGCCTATCTCAGCGGAAATTTTAGTGCGCCGGCCGACGCGCCGCCGCCACTCCCGGCGCCCAGCTTCGTTGAAACGGTCGATACCGCGCTGATCGCTCCGGCGGCGCAGCGCGTGGCGGTGGCCCGGGAGGAAACAGTGCTGGCCGATAAACAGACCGCTCCGGAGCTCTCCCTGGGGTATTTCAATCAGAGCATCCGCCCCGATTACGCTTTTCAGGGAGGAATTGTTGGCCTGTCGCTGCCCATCTTCACCCGCTCGCAGCGCGCTCAAGTGGAACAGCGTAGGCTGCAGGAAGTCATTGTCGCCAACGAGCTGCAATGGCAGGAACGTCAACTGGAACAGCGCCGGGAACAGGCAACACAAGAAGTGGCCTTGCTGCAGCAACTCCTGGAAGAACAGGGCGCCGCCCTCCAGGATCAGGCCGCTAGCCTGCGACGCCTGGCGCAACTGCAGCTGGAAGCCGGAGAAGTGGATTACTTCCGCTACGTGCAGAGCCTCGACGCCGCCCTGCAAAGCGAGCTGGACTACCTGGTGCTGATCCGCCAGTACAACACTGCCGTGCTGGATTATAATTTCCTCACGGAATAGTCGCGGGATTATTGACGGGGTGACTTCGAGTCACCCCGTCAACCGAAGTCACCCCGTCAATTGAACCGCCATCTAATTTTTAAAAGAAAAACTTCCAACATAATGAATCATCGAATTGCAATCCTCATCCTCACGCTGATTACCGGGTTGACTGCCTGCCAGCAAAATGAAACATCCTCCTCAGAAGAACAGGCTCAACCCAAAGCCGTTCCCGCCGCGATGACCGAAGAGATTATTGTCCTTTCCAAAGAACAAATGAATCTGGCAGGCGTACAACTCGGCCGGCCGCAGATGCGAACCCTGTCTAATTACATTGAGTGCACGGGCATGGTCGATGTGCCGCCCAGCAACCGGATTTCTATCTATTCACCAGTGGAGGGCTTTGTAGAAAAAGTCAAGCATCTTCCGGGGGAATACGTTCGTAAAGGAGCCGTATTGACTACCATTACCCATCCCAGCCTGGTGCGCTTGCAGCGTGAATTCCTGGAAGTGACCAGCCAACTGGACGCCCTCAAAAGTGATTATCAACGCAAGGATACATTGGCCGGTTCGGAGGCGACTTCCCAGCGCGAACTCGAAAAGGCCAAAGCTGCCTATGAGATGCAATTGGCTCGTTACCGCGGTATCAAGGCGGAATTGGATCTCATCGGCATCGATACCGATAAGCTGGAAAAGAAAGGAGAAATCCAATCGCGCATCGTCCTCCGGGCCCCGGTCAGCGGGTATATGGACAAGGTGCTGGTCAATACCGGTATGCTGGTCGGGTCCTCTGATATGCTGTACCAAATGTTGGACGATCAGCATATTCATCTCGAATTGCGGGTATATGCCAAAGATTTGAACAGGCTGCGTAAAGGCCAGCGCGTAGAGGCCCGTTTGCCCGGCCGCGAAGAAATCCTGCCCGCCGAGATTTACCTCATCGGCAAGATGATCGATATGGAAACCAAAACAGCACTGGTGCACAGCCACTTCCTGGACGAAACGGCGCAGGTGACGCCCGGTGCATTCGTCCACGCTCATATCTTCATCGACCGGGAGGAGGTTCGGACTGTTCCCACCTCCGCTGTAGTGCGCGAAGGGGACGAGGCCTTCGTCTTTGTAGAAAAGGGCAAAGGCTTTCGCAAAACACCTGTCACTCTAGGTAAAACCGGAGAGGATTATATGGAGATTCGGGGATTACAGTTAGAGGCAGGACAGCGGATCGCCACCCATGGAGCTTACTATATTAATGGCAGTATGGGAGAGGAGTGAGGAAGTCGGAAGTCGGAAGTCGGAAGTCGGAAATCGGAAGTCGGAAGTCGGAAATCGGAAATCGGACGGACGTTTCGCGTAAGAAAAATCGAACTTATTCAGTATTCGC
>CAZWDL010000175.1:0-11843 GCA_964632995.1 uncultured Saprospiraceae bacterium | reverse complement strand
TGGGCCATCCACAGCTTGAAGACGTACTCGGCGCCGGCCCCCTGGGCCTTGCCGCCGATGTGGCCGTGCATATCGACGAAGCCAGGCAGCAGGTACATGCCCGTGGCGTCAATCTCGCGGCCGCCTTCTTTAAGCTGCGGCCGGTTGCCGGGATCGATTGCTACGCCGGGATAGCCGACTGTCTTCACCTGGGTAATCCGGTTGCCTTCCACCACGACATCCACCGGTCCGAGGGGGGGCGAGCCGTTGCCGTTGATCAGGGTGGCGCCGCGGATAATCAGCTGCTCGTAAGGTCCTTCACCTTCTGCCCGGTCGGGCGATTTGGCGACCTGAGCCAGGGCGAGCTGGAAAGAAAAGAGAAGCAGGAATGCGAAAAGGCTGTTTTTCATATTAATCCGGATTGTTATTGTGGCCGCTCAATATAAGAAAAGCCCTATGAAAAGAGGACCAAAAAACTGACGAGAAAGAGGTATACGCCGAGCAAGAGCGCTGTACGGCGCCGGTCGCTGCGCCGTATCTTTGATAGATCTCCGCCTTTGGAGCCCGCCAGGCGGTTGCCACCCATAATTACCCGCAGCATTATAGTGCCTATAAGCAAGTAGGAAACCAGATATATCTGGTCCATCAACACCATATAGCCCACGTCGGGTAAGGCTGAACTATAGGATTGCTGCAGAAAAACGACGCTGAGCAGGCCCCCGATAGGCAGGGAAATGCGGGCGTCGAGATACTGCGGGTGAATCAGGAGCGTGCCCAGGCTGGCCAGGATGACGACGAGCAGCGGCAGCATCAGTTTGAGCAGAAAGTAACTCAGTGGGCGCGCAATATCCAATTCAAAGGTGAAATTGCTATAGGTAGATAGATTACGGGCGCCTTCTCCAAAGCTGGTCTGATAAAAATTGCGATGGGTCGCGATCTCCGCACCCAGGATCTTCCAGCCGGGAATGACAAAATCTTCCCGCATCAGCTGTGTGGCGGTATCGGGCAGGTAGACCAGCGAATCCTGCGGATAGTCAACGTGTTCTATCCGGATGTCGAGCTGGTGCCGGTCGAGTGGGAAATCACTAAGTGAAAAGGAATGGTAAAAACGGCCTTCGATACGCATGCCGTTGTATTGGTAACCACTGGCCAGTTCGATCGGCTCTTCGTAAAAAGGCGTCTGGGTAAAGCCCCACTTCTCGACAGCGTTGACAAATTCGATATTCATCGGATTGCAATCGCCCTTCCAGCGAAACCAGACGTAAAAGTCGGCGTAGAAGGTATAGGCGCTGACATCGAGATCGTAGACATTCATTAAATATATGCCGGTGTAAACAGGGCGTGCTTCTTCAGGAATGGTCCGGGTATTTGAAGGAAGAACACTGCCCGCTGACAACAAAAGGATGAGGAGAGACAGGAAGCTTTTTTTCATTTTGAAATGCTGTTTCTGAAGGGTTTCTACTTCTTCAAGATACAAAATTGGGATATTACACCGTTCTGATGGCTGCCGGCTGATAATTCTGCCTGCTGGTGCTGCCGATGAATCACACTCCAAAGTATGAAACACGGTTAAGCTTTATTTACGTGAAGTTTATTATTTTCAGCCCATAATCAAGCAAAATATTTCATGAAAAACATTCTTTTCACATTGGCAATAACCGCGCTCTTGGCATCCTGTCAGGGCGCCGGATCATCTGACGAAACGACTAACGATAACGCAATGCAAAGATCTTATCCCGAAACGAAAAAAGTAGATCACCTCGACACCTTCTACGATAAGGAAGTTCCCGACCCCTACCGCTGGCTGGAAGACGACATGGCGCCCGAAACAGAAGACTGGGTGCAACGGCAGAACGCGGTGACTTTTGACTATTTGGAAGACATTCCCTTCCGGGAGAATATCCGTGAGCGACTGGAGTATCTCTGGAACTACGAAAAATACAGCGCTCCCTTTCAGCGCGGCGACTATACTTATTTTTATAAAAATGACGGTCTGCAAAACCAATTTGTCCTTTACCGGCAAAAGGAAGGGGAGGAGCCGACTGTATTCCTCGACCCCAATACCTTCTCAGAGGAAGGAACCACTTCCCTGGCGGGGATCAGCTTTACCAAAGACGGCTTGCTGGCCGCCTATATGATTTCCGAAGGCGGCTCCGACTGGCGCAAGGCGATCGTCCTGAATGCTGAAACCAAGGAAATTGTGGAAGATACTATACGCGATATCAAATTCTCCGGCCTTTCCTGGCGCGGAAAGGAGGGTTTCTATTACAGCTCCTATGACAAACCCAAAGAGGGCAGCGAGCTGTCGGGGATTACCCAGCACCACGAGTTGTACTTTCACAAACTGGGTACGCCTCAGAGCGAAGACAAGCTCGTCTTCGGCGGGGAGGAAACGCCCCGGCGTTACATCTTCGGCGATGTCACCGAGGATGAACGCTGGCTGGTTATCGGCGCAGCGGTTTCCACCAGTGGCAATGAGTTGTACATCAAAGACTTGTCGAAGCCCAATGCGCCTATCGTTCCGGTGGTTGACAACTTTGATAACGAGCACAACCTGGTGCACAGCGAAGGCAGTACGCTTTACATCGTCACGAACCTGGATGCCCCTAATCAGCGTTTGGTCAAAGTTGATGCCTCCAGCCCCGAACCGGAAAACTGGACGGATGTTATCCCGGAAAAAGAGCAGCCCCTGACGGTAACCACCGGCGGCGGGTATTTCTTTGCTGAATACCTGCGCCATGCGCTTTCCCATATTGAGCAGTACGATCTGCAGGGACAACTCGTTCGCGAGGTGGAACTGCCCGGCCAAGGCTCGGCCGGCGGCTTCAGCGCCCGCCGGGAGGAGGAAGAGCTTTATTACACTTTTACCAGCTACGTTAATCCCGGCGCCATCTACCGCTACGAGGTATCTACCGGCGATTCGGAGCTGTACAAGAAGAACGGCGTGCAGTTCGACCCCAGCCAGTACGAATCGAAGCAGGTCTTTTACACCTCCAAAGACGGCACCCGCATTCCGATGATGATTACTTATAAGAAAGGCCTTGAGCTCAACGGCAAAAACCCTGCGATGCTTTACGGTTACGGCGGCTTTAATATCAGCCTGACGCCCAGCTTCAGCACCTCAAACATTATCTGGCTGGAGAACGGTGGCGTCTACGCCGTGCCCAATCTCCGCGGAGGCGGGGAATACGGCGAAAAATGGCACAAGGCCGGCACCAAGATGAAGAAGCAAAACGTATTCGACGACTTTATCGCCGCTGCCGAATACCTCATTGAAGAGGGCTACACCTCATCGGATTACCTGGCCATCTCAGGGGGCTCTAACGGCGGCTTGCTGGTCGGCGCTGTCATGACGCAGCGTCCCGGCCTCATGCGCGTTGCGCTACCCGCGGTGGGGGTACTCGATATGCTGCGCTATCATCAGTTCACGGCCGGCGCCGGCTGGGCCTACGACTACGGTACGGCCGACGAAAGCCCGGAAATGTTTGAATACCTGCTGGGCTATTCGCCGTATCACAACCTGGAAGAAGGGACCTGCTATCCGGCCACCATGGTCACCACTGCCGATCATGACGACCGCGTAGTGCCGGCCCACTCTTTCAAGTTCGCCGCCCGCCTGCAGGAAGCGCAGGGTTGCGACAACCCGACCCTGATCCGCATCGAAACCAAAGCGGGCCACGGCGCCGGCAAGCCCACTTCGAAAATTATCGAGGAACAGGCGGATAAGTGGGCTTTTACGTTTCATAATATGAATGTACCTGTACAATACCTGGAAAACTGAGAAAACCTATGACTACCGACCTCGAACGCCGCCTCGACCTCCTGGACGCCGAATTACTCAAGCTGCTCAAAGAGCTGGAAGTCCATTCCGATGACCTGCTCAATCAGCAGCCGCCCGGCGGCGGCTGGTCGGCCCTGCAGGTGATGCAGCACCTGATGCGCTCCGAAATGCTGTCGCGCAAATACCTGGAAAAGAAGCTGAGTTTCCAGCCCGAACTGAAGAAAGCCGGAATAGTGACCGGCTTGCGTGGCTGGATGCTGAATTTTTATCTTCGCGCCCCCTTCAAATTCAAGGCGCCGGACAATGTGGACGAAAACAGCTTCCCCATCCGTGCCAACTTAAGCGAGCTGGCCGATCAGTGGCTGGAAGAGCGCCGTACCTTGCGCCGCTTCCTGGAGCAGCAGCCGGCCGAGCTGTTTGAGAAGGAGGTCTACCGGCATCCTTTCGCGGGACGCCTGAGCCTTGCGGGTATGGTTCACTTCTTTGACGGCCATTTCCGCCGCCACCGCGAGCAGATCAGGCGGACGCTGGCGGAAATAATACACTGATTATGATTACAAAAATGTAAATCTTTAAATCATAACTCCTCCAAGGCTGAAAGAAACACTGGATAACTCTATCTGAACCGTAGAACCGTAGAAGTAATCGAAAAACCAGAGGAAACTGAAAAAGTGGGTACTACGCCAACACCCCCGCAATACAAGCCGTCAGAAAGCAAGCCACCGTCCCGCCGATCAAGGCCTTGATCCCCAGTTCCGTCAGCGTGCGGCGTTGGCCGGGCGCGATGGCGCTGATGCCGCCGATCTGTATGCCGATGGAGGCGAAGTTGGAAAAGCCGCACAGGGCGTAGGTAGCGATCAGCAGCGATTTGGGATCCATATTGAGGCCGGCAGTGCGCAGGGCGTTGAGTTCGGCGTAGGCCACGAATTCGTTGATGACCGTCTTTTGCCCCAGTAGTTGTCCTACGAGCATAATGTCGGGGGTGGGGGTGCCAAGCAGCCAGGCGACGGGCGCGAAGAACAAGCCGAGCAGATAGGTAAAGGTAAATCCCTCGAAGCGCCCCTCGGTGTATGTCTTAATTTGCTCATTGATGCCAAACCATTCACCGGGTCCGTTCATCAGCAGCTGGTTGATCATGTAAATCAAGGCTGTAAAAACCAACAGCATAGCGCCGACATTGATAGCCAGCTTCAATCCGTCGGTGGTGCCCCGCGAGATGGCGTCCAGCAGATTGGTGCCTACATCCTGCGTCATCTCCATTTGTTCCTCGATGGGCTTTTCTTCCTCCTCCGGGAACAGCATCTTGGCGGCCACGATAGCGGCGGGCGCCGAAATGATGGAAGCGGTCAGCAGATGTTTGGCAAAAAACAGCTGCTGCTGCGGATCCGTACCGCCCAGAAATCCGACGTAGGCGGCAAAGACGCCGCCGGCGATGGTGGCCATGCCGCCGGTCATCAGGCAGAGCATCTCCGATTTGGTAAAGTTTTCCAGGTAGGGTTTTACTATCAGAGGGGCTTCGGTTTGTCCGATGAAGACGTTGGCCGCCGCGGCCAGGCTCTCCGGGCCCGACAGATGCATCGTGCGCTTCATCAGCCAGGCCACGCCGTAGATGATCTTTTGCAACAACCCCAGATAGTAAAGAATAGCGGATAAGGCAGAGAAGAAAACGATAGTCGGCAATACCTGAAAAGCGAAGATATAGCCGAACGTTTCCTGATCGTTGATGATGCTGCCGAAGAGAAACTCGGCGCCGGCTTCTGTGTACTGCAGCACCGCCTGAAAAAAGCCGGCGATGTAGTCGAAGATGAGATTGACCCCCGGCACCTTGAGAATGAGCAGGGCGAGCAATATCTGCAGGGTGATGCCGCCGCCTACCAGCCGCCAGTTGATCGCTCGTCGATTGGTGCTCAACAGATAACAAAAGCCGAGGAGCACTGCCATCCCAAGACCGGCGCGCAGCAGGCTGAGCAAAAATTCCATGGTGCTTGTCACTTTATCTCAAACCCGGAAAGGAGTTACCAGAATCTTTTTTCCAGGCGAAGGTCAATGATGGTCAAAGGTAAATAAAATCGGACAGGATTCAGAGTGTGTTCCTCCATCCGCGCTATTTTTGTTAACTTTGCAAAAACCAGGGGTTTACAGCATGGCACAACCATATATCATCGGCATTACGGGCGGAAGCGGGTCCGGGAAAACGACATTTATCAACCAGTTAAAGGAAAGATTCCGGCCGGAAGAAGTTTGTTTTGTTTCGCAGGATGACTACTACCTCCCCCGGGAAGAACAGCGGATGGATAAACAGGGTATTCGCAATTTCGATCTGCCGGAATCAATCGAAAAATCAGATCTGATCCGGGACCTGAAGTTGCTGTTGGAAGGAAAAACGGTCCGGCGACGGGAATACGTGTTTAATAATGAAAATGCGACTCCTCAAATTCGTATTTTTCAACCTGCGCCCATTCTCATCGTGGAAGGTATCTTTGTTTTCCATTTTGAGGAGATCCGGCATATGCTGGACCTGAAAGTGTTCCTCCATGCCAAGGAAAATCTCAAGGTCATTCGCCGCATCAAGCGCGACCAGGTGGAGCGCAATTACCCTTTGGAAGATGTGCTGTATCGCTATGAACATCACGTGCTGCCCACCTTCGAGAAATACATCCAGCCCTACATGGAGGAGGCGGATGTCATCATCAATAATAACAAACACTTCAATCAAGAATTGGAGGTGATGAGCGGGTTTGTATGTCAGGCGCTCCGTAACCTGAGAAACGTTCTCCGGGGAGAAGAGATGGAGATGAGCGTGGGGAGCACCGTGGAGTCCGGCAAGGATGGCTGATGGAAGAAAAGATTATTTCTCCTCCTGCAGTTCCTCGATTTTCTTCTGAACTTCCTCCGCTTCGGCGACTTTTTTGGCGTAGCCTTTGATATCACCGCCGCGCTGCAGCTGCATGGCTTCTTCCATCAGTTTCTGATACTCTTTTTCCAGCTTCTTGGCAGGGTCTTTCTTGAATAATCCAAACATGTTGTTTCGCTTTTGATTCGGCATTGAAACAACAAAGGGGAGAGAAGGTTTTTGCCTCAGATGATTTCCTCAAATTCTTCTTCCTCCGCATTGGGAAGCTGCCGGCTGAGTGTAGTCATTTTTAGCTGATGCATGCGCTGCAGGTTCTCCGAAACGCCTTCGATGAAGCCGGCGTCGATAAAGTTTTTTACGTCTTCGAGCGTGTCAACCCCTTCACCACTTCTGAACTTGAAGGTTTGTTCGTACAACCCGGATTCCAGCTTAACGGAAAGCCGCTCGTTCATTTTGAAAACCGTAATCTTGAGTGAAGGATGGTCAATGGTTCCGATGATGCGCATATCGATTGAAGCATTTAATTTAGTATTCTTCAGCCTAGCTCTTCTGCAATTCGTCTCGACAATAACTGATACAGCTCCCGGTATTCCGGAAAGCGGTGCAGGTAATCGAGGTGGCGCTGTATGGTCTTTTCATCTCCCCGGACGGCAGGGCCGGTCTGCATTTCTCCGGGCGACTGTTCCTGTACCTTCCGTGCCGTCTCGAGGATGAGCGGGCGCAACAGCTCGAAGGGTAAATCCACTTCCCGTAGAATTTCTTCCCCGACCCGAAAAAGGTAGTTGGTAAAATTATTGACAAACACCGCCGCGACGTGTAAGGACGCCCGCTGTTCATCCTTGAGTTGGTATACTTTTGGACTCAGCTGCCGGGCCAGGGTTAGCAATTTTTCCGCATCGGATTCATCGGCGGCATGCACACAAATGGGAATGGCTTCAAAATCCACTTTGCGCGAGCGGGAGAAGGTCTGCAGGGGATAGAAGACGCCGAAACGATCGAAGTAAGGCATCAGCGCGGTAGCGGGTGTAGCGCCGGAGGTATGCACGACCAAGGGGTTATCCAGCTCTAGCCGGGCGAGCTGCCGCGCGACCGGCGCGATGGCGCGGTCACTTACCGAGATGATATAGAGGTCGCCCTCCCGGTCCAGATCTTCGAATTTTGTGGCGTAAGAAGCCTGAACGGCTTCCGCCAAATCTTCCGCATGCTCGAAGGTCCGGCTGAATACCTGCGCGATAGCAAAGCCTTTTTCATCAAGGCGCCGGCCGAGGTGATAACCCACATTGCCGGCGCCGATCAGTATGATTTTTTTCTCTTTCATGGACTCTGTTGCTATCGCTTCCTCTTTCGAATTTCCTATTTCCTGTTTTCTCTTTCGGACCTCTTATTGTTTATCCGGTAGACCATGCTGACGGCCAGTCCGATCATCATCAGCGAAGAGCCGAGCCAGAACAGGTTGATCCCCGGAAAGAGGATGGCTTCCAGCACGATGTAATCGGAGCGCAGCGAGTCGGTCGCTATATCTACGGGCACGCTGTATTCCTGTGCTTCGGCCTTAGCCGCCAGCACCGTGATGGTTTCTGTTGCCGGATCCAGACTGACGAAGCGAAGGTGCAGACCTGCTTCTTCGATCTGGTCTTTAAGGTTGAATGGGCGATTGTCGCGAATGAGATACACGGGTTCGGCCATAAAGCCGTTGCCGGCCCGGTCCTGGACGCTGAGCAGCGCGCTGACCGCGATATCACCTTCTTCGGCCTTGTAATTCGGATGCTTCGCCTCCCGGTTGAAGCCGGCAAACTGGATTCGCAAGCCCTTAAATTCAGCCGTTTCTCCTTGCTTGAATTGGAGTTCCTGGTATTCGAGCTCATCCTCCGGAACAAAGAAGCGTTCGAAGATCTGTTCGTTCAGCCGCACCTTGATGTTCAAATCGTTGATCTGTACCGGATACTGAAACAGGAACTGACCCCGTAGCGCAATGACGGGCTCCGCATAATAGATGCTGTCCTGCTCCGGACTCTCGATGGCGATGCGGGCGCCGAAAGCGAGATCCTCCGGTTGCGGCTCGTAGTCGGGATGCACAGGGTCGCGGGTGACGCTTTCCACCATCAGGCGGTAAGTCTTGATGACGCTAGTGTCCTGATCCCGGATCGGGACGGTGTCCTGAAAGACAACCACGTCACCTAGATTGCCATTCACCAGGCGGTAATTGAGGCTGTCCTCCCGTTCCTTGCGCAGCTGGAAGTCCATCTCCACCTGCGGCAGGGAGGCGATATGCGTGAAAATATCCTTGTTCCAATACCGTTTGGTAGCCGGGTTGGAGGCTGCAATTTTGGTGAAGGATTTGTCGTATAAAATATTGGGATGCAGGTCAAACTCCTCCACCACTTCGCCCGACGCATTACGTCGCTTGTAATTGACGGTGTAGGTGCGGGTATAGTCGACCATCGTATCTTTGACGTAAGTCACCTCGTACTCGCCCATCATCATCGGGCTGTCCTTGAACAGCAGGATGTTATTGCGCAGGCTCTCCTCCGAAGCGCCTTCGATCAGCCCATCCATCACGAAGGGGTTGGTGGAGATGTAGCGCTTGTTCAGCCCGCTGGCCAGAATGCCCACGATCATGATGCCGAAGCCCATGTGTGAGAAGGCCGAGCCGGCCAGCTTCAGATTGCCTTTGATGAAGGTGATCAGATAGTCAAAATTAGTAACCACGGTAAAAATACCGGCGAAGAGCAGTATCCAGTACTGCCAGGCATTGACGTTAATCCACTGAACAGTGAGCACTGACAGCAGGGCCGTAATGATCAGAGCTGCGAGGGTGTGGATGCCAAAGCGTCGCACATGCTTTTGCCAGTTCTGCCCGCGGTAGCGCAGGTATTGCGAGGCGCCGGAAAGCAGACCGATAAATACGCCGATCCACAACTGGTACTTGTTGTAATGCGGTTCCGGGTCGGTGATTACGCGTCCTTCAAAGGTGGGATCGAAGAACTGCATGATTTTATTATACACCGGCAAGGAAGTGGAGGCGGTGATAATCAGCGCAGAGAACAGCAACACCAGCGTACCGATGAACATCCAGAATTCCTTGGAGCTGACCTTTTCTTCTTTTTCCGGCGCCGGAATGCTCTTGTAGCGTGCTGCCAGCAGGGCGGCGGAAAAGCCCAGAAAGGCGACGATGAATGCTATCAGCTGCCACTCCAGCCCCATCTCTGTGAAAGCGTGTACTGAAGTTTCTCCCAGTACGCCGCTCCGGGTCAGGAAAGTAGAGTAGATGATGAATACAAAAGTCAGCAGATAGAATACGTAGGTGCTGCGGATGGAATAGCCGCTGCTGCGCGCGATAAGGTTGGTGTGGATGCCGGCCAGCAGTACCAGCCAGGGCACCAGCGACATATTTTCCACGGGGTCCCAGGCCCAGTAGCCGCCGAAGCTCAGCGCCTCGTAAGCCCAGGCGCCGCCCATCAGAATGCCCGTGCCCAGGATGGCGCCGCTAAAGAGCGCCCAGGGCAGGGCCGGCTTCAGCCAGGCCTTGTGCTCACGCATCCATAGCCCCGCGATGGCGAAGGCGAAGGGGATAGCCGTGGAGGCGAAACCCAGGAAAAGGGTAGGGGGGTGAATAGTCATCCAGTAGTTTTGCAACAGCGGGTTAAGGCCGTTGCCTTTGATCAGCTCCAGGTAGTCGGCCTGCTGAAAAATCGGTGCATCCATCGTTTCGCGAAGGAGCAGCAATGGGTTGGAGCCCAGCTTGAAAGCCTCCTCCCCGAAGCCGATGTACAGCCCTAAAATCATGGATACGATAAACACCTGTATGCCGGAAAGCACGGAAAGCACCGGTGATTCCCAGCGGCCGGCCGTGCGCATCAGGATGAAGCCCAGCACCACGTGCCAGAACATCCACAGCAAAAAACTCCCTTCCTGGCCTTCCCAGAAGGCGGAAAAGATGTATTTGAACGGCAGTTCTTCGGATACGTGCGCCCAGACGTACTGATACTCGTAGTGCTGCTGGACCATAATATAGAAGATGGTCCCGATGACGGCAAAAACGCTGATGCCGTGTACGATAAAAGCACCCCGGCCGATATTACGCCAGCCCTCAAATTCGGCCTGGTCGCGCTTTTGCGTAGCAAAAAAGTAGGCTACGGTTCCGAGCATACTGGATACAAAGCCCAGCACGATGGACATATGTCCGATACGGCCGGGCAACAAATGTTCGCCTATATATTGAATTTCCTCCATCTTATATTTCGGCCTTTTCGGTCTTGATGTAAACTTCTTCGTCCTTGTACTTTGAGGGACACTTCATGAGCATGTCGGTGGCGACGAACTCGTCGCCCTTCATCTGTCCCGTCAGTACGATTTGCTCTGAGCGCTCGAAATCCTGCGGCTTGGCGGCCAGCAGCACCACTTTGCGCTCTTCGCCTTCTGCATCCCGGATGAAGAAGCTGAAGTAGTTAGGGTCTTTCTCCGGATAGTAATAGATCTCTTTGTCTTTGGATAGCTGCCCGGCTATCTTAACGCGTTGGCCGGTGTTGATTGCCTGATCGAAAGTAGCATAAGTGCTCATGTCATCGGCGGCGTTGATCAGCAGGCCGATGGCCACGGCGATCATTACAATTGCGATGATGTGTATCTTCTTCATAACGCCCGTTTTTGACCTGGATAACCGGAGTTTCAAGGTACACCGGCTAAGGTACCAGGATTGTAAAGGATGCTTCGAATAATTTATTACCAGTCTCTTCTGTAAAGATTCCTGTAAGAATACGTTGAATTAAGGGTTTTTGTTGGGGTTATGCCGGTCAAAATGTTGTCATTTGTCACAGCCGCCTTCCGCCGGGACTTTCCCGGCCAGTGGCTTTCCTTTTTCCGCTGGAAATGAAACAAGCTGTTGCTGATTTTCGTTCGGAAGCGCGGGAATTGATTTCCTTCTTTTTGGCTATGTTTTCCGCCCGCCCATTCTGTTTCGCAGTTTGATCGGGTAAGCCCTGTGGAATTCGTGAAACGACTATTCCACAGGGTAAACCTTCCGCTTTCCGCTTTCCGACAGCCCCGCAAAGAGAAAACGCCTTTCGTTTTTCTCAGCGTACTCCGCGCCTTTGCGTGCAGCCTCATATTAGCGCGGCTGGATGAATTGCCCTGCGACCTTTGGCTTTTCGCTTACGCGAAAAGACGCTTTTGAGCCCCACGCAGAGGCCCGTGGCCACCTCCGGTTCGTCAAATGTTAGCGACCTTTGG
>CAZWDL010000174.1:0-11928 GCA_964632995.1 uncultured Saprospiraceae bacterium | reverse complement strand
GACAAAAAAAATAGCCTATAATAAATTCTGAACACTTAAATGAAACAGCCTCTTAAAGGTCTTCATAGCATTTTTGATTCACTTTGGTGTGAGCAATAATTCCCGGTGGGAAAATCAGTTATCGGTATGAGGATGCAGCCCGCTTGCGGCTTACCAATATTACGGGCAGGATGATTTTGGGGAATTGCTCCTACCGGCTGAAATTCAGCGGCCGGGATATAGGGCGAGGCGGGTATGTGAACAGTCATTTTTTAGCACCGGAAACAAATTAAGACTTTCCCAACTATTAAAAATCCCTTAATTTTGCTTCTGCTCACTTATTAATTTTTTTACGAAAACATCAACCAAGATGAAAAACTTCATCATTTTTTTCGCTCTTGCTGGCCTGCTGTCTGGCTGTGCTTTTACCGCTGCTCCGGTCTCAGGGCTTATTTACACCGATCTGCAGTACGGTGGTGTGCCGACTTCCAACCCTGTAGCCACTAAAGTCGGTACGGCGGAGGTGACTTCTATCCTGGGTATCGTCGCCACCGGCAATGCCAGCATTAACGAAGCTGCTCAAAAAGCCAACATCAGCCAGATTTCTCACGTCGATTACGAAGTGAAGAGCATTCTGGGGATTTACGCTACCTGGACCATTTACGTCTATGGTGAATAACTTTTACAGCTGATTACCTGAGAGCGGAAATGACCTTGAGAAAAGGATGTTTCCGCTCTTTTCTTTTATCAAGAAGATTTAATTTTTATGTATACCAAAATAATGTTCATGAGAGCCGGATTCGGGTTATTACTCCTGCTGTTCTTACAAGGGCTTCCGGCGCAGTCTTCAGGGAAATTTATCAAGCAGGTAGAGCAAGACAGCTTTACGCTCTACTTCGCCTTGCCCGTTTCGATGAAAGCCGAGGAAGCCCGTGTGAAATTCGAGCCTGATTTCACTTACCACGACTACGAAGGAGCGCCGGGGCGTGATCAGGTGACGATGAACTTCTCCTTATTCACCAAAGAGGACCCGGTGAAGCAAATCGAACGAATTGATTTTCAGGCAGGACAGGAGTCTTTTACTACCAAAAACGTGAGCTTTCTTTATTTGGAGAAGAACGGAAGGAAGTGGCACACGCGATTTAGTGCGCTGGTGCCGGTGGCGGCTTACAGGGCCGTTCTGGAGAAGGCGGAAAGCACTGTTTTTGAAATTCATGCGGGAAAGCGTACGTTCATTGTTCCGGGTAACCGGAAATGGCGAAAGTCAGCGGGAATTGTAGCGGAATACCTGACCAATCAGTGAGCTTTCGCTAAATAAGTGATTTAAAAGTACCTGATCAGTGGCCCTCATTTTTGGGCAGATGCACCAGCGGGGTCTTAGTGTAGAAAGTACAAGAATTATTGCGGGAAATCCTGTCCGGCAAACAAAAAGAATCCTATTTTTGCCAGATCGAAGCGCTCGGTGCATTCCGGGGAACAATTGAAATAGAATAACGCATTATGAATATTCAAACTCAGGAAGCGAATATCAAGCTCAAAAGAGTTTTTATCGAATACCAGCTCCCGGAGGAGTTACAACCTCTTCACGAACTGGCTAATAATCTGTGGTGGTCCTGGGACAAGGAGGCTGAGGAACTGTTCCGCTCTATCGATCCGGCGAACTGGGAAGAAGAATACGGCTATAACCCCATCCGCATGTTAGAAAGCCTGAGTGTTGAACGCATTAACGAGCTGGTGGAAGATGAGGCGTTTATGAAACATCTGCATGGGGTGAATAAGCGGTTTCGCGCCTATCTGGCTGAACAGCCGGCGGAGGGAAGCCCGCGCATCGCCTATTTCAGTATGGAGTATGGCCTGCATTACTCCGTGCGCCTGTATTCCGGCGGGCTGGGTATTTTGGCCGGTGATTACCTCAAGGAGGCCAGTGACAGCAATGTAGATATGGTGGCGGTTGGACTCTTGTACCGCTACGGATATTTTCAACAGTCGATCTCCCTGCACGGAGATCAAATCAGCAATTACCCGCCGCAGAAATTCACCCAACTGCCGGTATTGCCGGTACGGGACCGGTCGGGAGAATGGTTAAAAATTGATATTCAGCTGCCCGGTCGCACGGTGTATGCCAAGGTGTGGGAAATGAAAGTCGGCCGTATTTCACTGCACCTGCTGGATACCGACCTGGATGAGAACAGCTGGGAAGACCGCAGCCTGACGCATCAGTTGTACGGAGGAGATAATGAACACCGGCTCAAGCAGGAAATGCTGCTGGGAATCGGTGGCATACGGGCCCTGCAGGCCCTCGATGTCCGAACTGATGTGTATCATATCAACGAAGGGCATGCTGCCTTCCTGGGCCTGGAGCGGCTGCGTCACCTCATTACAGAAGAAAACATGTCCTTTGATCAGGCAAGGGAGGTGGTGCGTGCTTCTGCGCTTTTCACCACGCATACGCCCGTTCCCGCAGGACATGATTACTTTCCGGAATCCTTGTTACGCAACTACCTCTTTGATTACGTATCGGAGCTGGGTATCGATTGGCAGCGATTCGTTGCTCTGGGGCGCATCGATCCGCTCAACAGCCAGGAAGATTTCTCAATGAGTCACCTGGCTATCCGGTTGTCACAGGAGGTCAACGGCGTTAGCGAGTTGCACGGGGAAGTTTCCAGGCGCATGTTCACCAACCTGTATCCCGGTTACAGCGCCACGGAACTTCACATCGGCTACGTGACCAACAGCGTGCACTACCCCTCCTGGATAGCCCGGGAATGGAATGATTTGTTTATCGAAACATTTGGAGCGGAATTTCTGAGCGATCAGTCGAATAAGAATTACTGGCGCGGGATTTACCAGGTGCAGCCGGAACGGATTATGACGATCCGCCGGCAGTTGAAGAAGGCTTTGCTGGATTACGTAGGCGCCAAGTTAAAGACCGATCTCACCCGTCGCGGTGAGAAGCCGGGCGCTATTTTTGACGTGCTCAACCACATTCAGGAAGATGCGTTGGTCATCGGCTTCGCCCGCCGTTTTGCCACTTATAAGCGTGCTCATTTGTTGTTTGCTAACTCCGAGCGCCTGGCCGAGCTGGTCAACGATAAGGAACGTCCGGTGATGTTCATCTTTGCCGGAAAGGCCCACCCTGCTGATCGTGGCGGACAAGACCTGATCAAGCGCATCGTGCAAGTCTCCCAGCAGCCCGAGTTTGCCGGTAAGATCATCTTTCTGGAAGGCTACAATATGGAAATGGCCAAGTTTCTGGTACAAGGGGTGGACATTTGGCTCAACACCCCCACCCGGCCCAAGGAAGCTTCCGGCACCAGCGGGATGAAAGCCGTGCTGAACGGAGTGGTCAACTTCAGCGTACTCGACGGGTGGTGGGCCGAGGGCTACCGCCCGGATGCCGGCTGGTCGCTGCCCCTGGAACGCACCTATGATGACCAGCGCCTGCAGGATGAACTCGACGCAGAAACCATTTACAATACGCTGGAGAACGAAATCATCCCTACCTTCTTTGATATCAACGAGAAGGGCGTCCCCGAAGAATGGGTGCACTACATCAAAACGAATATCGCCGAGGTAGCCCCCAACTTCACCATGAAGCGCATGATGGACGATTATCACGAGCGCTTCTATTATGACTTGCAAAAACGCGGACGCGCCGTGCGTCAGGAGGACTTTCAGAAAGCTAAAGCTATAGCCGAGTGGAAAAACTCCATACAAAATCACTGGAACCAGATCAAGGTACAGAAGATTGATGCCGTCGATACGGATAATTTTGCCCTTAGCGTCGGCGATCCCATCCGTGCTGAAATTGTCCTGCACCTCGATGGCATCGATCCTGAACACGTAGGCCTGGAAGTCGTCTTCTTCCGGCGTAACGGTGATGATGAGCTGGAACTGCGCCTGTCGCAGCCTTTCGAACTGATAGAGCGGAATGGCCCGGTGGCTACCTACTCATGTGAAGTCAATCCACAAATGTCAGGCGTTTATGAGTACGGATTCCGCCTCTTTCCCAAACACCCGGAATTGCCGCACCGGCAGGACCTCGGGCTGGTGAGGTGGTTGTAGCTGGATACTGGGAGATTGGAGCGCTGCGGATAAGAAATTAATAGGCCGCAGATAGAAAACGCTTTGCGTTTTCCCTGCGCTGGTCAGACAGGCTTAGCGCACTCCGCGCCATTACTTGCGGCCCCTTGTTAGCGCGGCTAACCCGGATTATTCGTGGCAAGTCCATGAATAATGACGACAAACGATTGGAAGTATTTGATTTTCAATTATTTGTGCCAGGGTTTACCCTGGCAATTGCAAAATTTTGGATATCCAAATTCGGGTATTGATACCTTGTTGAAGAAAAAGAGGGACGGGGCCTTAATGCTACCCACAAAGGAAAACTGGGCAACAGTTCTTTAACTGTTACCCAGCCCGGAATAATAGCAACTATCTACTTATCTCCAATTTACTATACCATTTTTGGGACCATGTTTTCCTTTAGGAGCCTCGGCTCCGCAGGAAGCAAGGGCAAATGAGCCCCGCGCCGTTGTGGGCGCGGAGCGTTAAGGTTGCCCTATGAATAAATCGTTTTTTCATAGTATGTGAATGCTCATCTGGTTTTGATTCGAGTAAAAGCCGGACAGCAGACACTGGTCTTGGTCCGGCTTTTATTAGCTAAGTGAGTCTCATTGTTTGACTAACTATCATTGCTTTTGTGTTGATTCAAAGATAAGGGCATGCCACCCCCTTTCAAAACCATTTTTTTGGTTTTTTTAGAGTTTCTAAGAGCGGTTTTTCGCTCTAGAATTAGTATTTTTAATTGATAAAAGCCAGTAAAATAGCTTGAAATGCTCTCGATTTTAGATTTAGTTTAAGTTATAGATAGAGTTTCTGAGCTGGAATTTTTTTATTTTACCTAAAAAAGTGGGATGAAGGGAAAGGAAGATTTATTTCAGCTTATCCAGTCGATGTCACCGTCGGAGAAGCGTTACTTTACGATCGATGCGCAGAAATCCGGGCGTAAGGGGAGCCGTTATCTGGAATTATTTCATCTGATTAACGGCATGGAGGCCTATGATGAAGCGCCGCTGAAGCGCCGGTTTCCGAAAAGCCTTCCCTTCGACAAGGGCTATTTGTACGATGCTATTCTGAGGGCCATGCGTGATTATCACAGTTCCAGGTCGCGGGCTGCGCAGGTGAAGGAACGTCTGCTGGATGCGCGTTACCTTTTTGAGCGGGGCCTTTACGAGCAGTGCGAGGTGCGCCTGTCGGAAGCCAGGCGTCTGGCGGAAGATATCGGCGACCACCTGATGTTGCTGGAGATCAATAAAGAGTACCGCCGGCTGGTGCTGGGCGCCAAACAGCAGGGGTTTGAAGAGCAGTTGCGGGAATTTTCGGCCGGCGCCAAAACTTTGCTGGAGGCAATCGGAGAGGAATTCCGTTATCTCGAAATTTACGAGTCTTTGCTCACCCGGGTGATCAAGCAGTTTGTTTTGCGGAAGCAGGAAGGTCCGGATCGCTTTCTGGAGCGTTTATACGAGCGGTCTTTGGCCGGGGAGCGCTTTCCACAAACCGATTTGGCTCAACTGCGGTATCATCAAAGTATTGCTTTGTATAATCAGTTGCACGGGGCTTTTGATGAGGTAACCGGCAATTTTTCCCGGGTAGTGGAGTGGTGGGAGGCGCACCCTAAATATAAGGAGGAGGAGTTTTACCGCTACCTGGAAGACTTTTCGAACCTGCTCCACGCTTATGCGACCAACGGCCGCCTGGAGTTGTTGCTGCAGCTA
Organism: uncultured Saprospiraceae bacterium; assembly: GCA_964632995.1. GTDB lineage: Bacteria > Bacteroidota > Bacteroidia > Chitinophagales > Saprospiraceae > CAZWDL01. The sequence continues at coordinate 6,172 of CAZWDL010000174.1, read as the reverse complement.
CTGGATCAACTGGAAAATATTAAGCCCAATACCGAAACGGCCGCCCGGATTCTCTTTCAAAAGGTAGCGATCTACCGGCTTATCTCTTATATCAACCTGGGCATTACGAAAAACCTCGATAAAATGATCGCGGAAATAGAGGAGGGCCTCGACAAATTTCGTATACCCGCGGCGCGTCGAAGCGCCTTGATGTTGAACGTAGCGCTCCTCTTCTTCACGCGCGATCGCTTTGCCGACTGCATGCTGTGGTGCGGGCGATTGATCGGGGACAGGAAGAATCAGTACCGGCAGGATATTCGCGTGGCCATTTACCTGCTCAACCTGATCGCCGCGCTGGAAGTGGATAAGCTTCAACTGATGGAAGCCACCTATCGCTCTACCTACCGCTTTTTGCGCAAGCAGGATCGCCTGCGTAGTGGTCAGTTCGAACAGGTTGTGCTCGACTACGCCCGCCGGTATATGACCGAATCCCCGGACGAGCAGCACGGCCTCCTCGGGGAGTTTCAAACTTATCTGGAGGGGGTGCACAGTGATGCCGAAACCAAAATCAGCCACGGCATGGATGAACTCTTACTGCTCTGGGTGCGCAGCAAGCGGAGCCGGAAGGCGATGGCAGAGCTGATGTAGCCGGTTTCCGGCGCCGTCCACAAACGCTTAAAAACGGATTGACAAGAACTCCAGCCGGTCGCCCTCGCGGCGAATATTGAGGATGCGTTCGCGCAAGGGGAAGAGGCTGATCAGGGTTCTGGGGGCTGCTTCGTCCTCAATAGCTCCTCCGATATCGGTGGCTCCGATGATGCCCAGCACGTTGTGATCCGGATTGAAAAAGACGGACCACTGATTGCCCGGCACCGGTACGTTCAGCTTTTGTGGGAAAGGAGGGAACTTGAGCGCGGGCCTGGAAACGGGTGTCGGGATATTGACAATATCCGCTTCGTCAAGGTGTTTCTCCTCGGAGCGGCGGTCGATCTCCGGGGCGGAAACTACCGTAAGTTGTCCGCGCAAAACGGTGACGAGTACGCCGTTGCGTTTGTTGAGGGCGAAAGTGATGGTGCGCCCGTCATCGATCAGGTAGAGCAGGTTCAGGTCCGGGGAGAAGGTGATAGTGTTGTTCATCGGTAATCGTTTTCACTTTTGATGCTTAAATATGGGGAAAATATCCTTAATTCGAAATAATTCGAAGTCGGAAGTCGGATAGCGGAAGATTCAGCATGTAGAATAATCGCTTCGCGAATTCCACGTGGTTTACCCGACCAGGCGAGTGTTGATTACCCATAAGTCCGGTTTTGGCTACTTCTACGGTTCATCTGTTCGTCAGTTTTACTGTTCTGCGGTTCTGAATGTCTACAAAAAGGTGAAAAACTGTTTCAAACAGGCCGGAACCGCAGAACAGAGGAACAGAAAAACAGAGGAAGTTTGTACCGACTAAAGTTGTGGGTAATCGATACACCAGGCGAAGCGTAGGCGGGTGGAAGCTGGAAATGGCCTGGCTACAGGGGAACCAACTCGAAGGAATTCCCCCCTCAGACATACCCCAGGATCTTCAGCATATCCTCGGCCGATTGTTCGGGCTGATAAAGCTTATCCACGATGTTGCCTTTGGAGTCCTTGTAGATGACCACGTGTTTGGGGGAGGGGATCAGGCAGTGCTTGATGCCCCCGTAGCCGCTGATGGAATCCTGGTAGGCGCCGGTGTGAAAAAAGCCGAGGTAGAGTGGTTCCTCATCGGTAGCGGGAAAAGAAGGCAGGTAGACCTGGCTTTCGTGGACTTCCGAGTTGTAGTAATCGGAGTTGTCGCAGCTCAGCCCGCCGATATTAACCCGCCGGTATTCGTTGTACCACTTGTTCACGGGCAGGAGGATGAAGCGCTCGCCGATGCCCCAGGTGTCGGGAAGCGTGGTCATCAGGGAGTTATCGATCATGTACCAGACCTCCGCGTCGTTCTGTTGCTTTTGGCCGATGACGGAGAAAATGTTGGCGCCGCTTTCGCCGACGGTGTATTTGCCGAATTCGGTGAAGATATCGGGTTCGGGCACTTCCTCTTCCTCGCAGGCTTGCAGGATATTGGATACGATTTCTTTGACCATATATTTGTAGTCGAATTCAAAACCGAGTGAGTTGCGGATCGGCATACCGCCGCCGATGTTGATAGCCGTGAGGTTTTTGCATTCCCGCTTGATTTCGCAGTAGAGTTTGATGGCCTTTTTTAGTTCGCCCCAGTAGTACAGCGTGTCCTTGATGCCGGTATCGACAAAGAAGTGAAGCATCTTGAGCTTGAATTTGGGATTGTCGGCGATCTTTTCCCGGTAGAAGCGGACGATCTCCGAATGGCGGATGCCGAGGCGGGAAGTGTAAAACTCAAAATTAGGTTCTTCTTCTGTAGCGACGCGAATGCCGATTTCACAACTGTTTTTCAGGTGCTGGTTGTAATAATCGATTTCTCTCCAGTTATCGCAGATCGGAATGACGTTTTCAAAACCGTCATTGATGAGTTCGACGATCTTCTGCATATAGTTCTCCGGCTTGAAACCGTTACAGATGATGATCTTGTCTTTTCCGATCTTTTTTTTCTTGTACAGCTGCCGGATTAGCTCGATATCGTAAGCGGAGGAAGTTTCAATGTGCACCTCGTGCCGGAGCACCTCGTTGAGAATGTAGCTGAAGTGGCTGCTTTTGGTGCAGTAGGAATAGTAGTAATCGCCGCGGTAGCCCAGGGACTTCATCGCCCGGGTGAATAGATTGCGGGCTTTTTTGACCTGGGTGCCGACACGGGGCAGGTAGGTCAGTTTTAATGGCGTACCGTATTTTTTAATCAGGTATATGAGGGGGACACCGTTGAAGACCAGGTATCCGTTCTCGATGTCAAAACCTTCCTGGGGGAAGTAGAAAGTTTGATCGATAAGGTCAAAGTATCTATTGGTCACCTTAGCTCGTTAAAGTTTTGATGATTAATTAACGGACGTGATTTTCAACAGCCGCTTTTTTTGGATGTTCATTGACCCGTAAAAGTAGCCGATAAAATTGGATTTTTTTTAAAAGCCATTTGAATTTTATCTTTACGCTCATGAAGAAAACAGAATACCTTTTTATGGAACAACCCGACGCCCTGAATCAGGTAGCCGAATTTCACCGTACCTTCCAGCATCCCATCAAAGCAGAACCGACCATACCCGGCGAAGACCGCTGCCGCCTGCGCGTCAATCTCCTGCAGGAGGAACTGCAGGAACTGCAGCGCGCCATAGAGGACCGGGACCTGACCGAAATCGCCGACGCCCTGTGTGACCTGCAGTACGTCCTGTCGGGCGCTATCCTGGAGTTCGGCCTGGGGAAACAATTCAAAGCCTTGTTTGACGAGGTGCAGCGTTCCAATATGAGCAAATCCTGTACTACGCGGGAAGAGGCCGAGGCAACGCAGCAGTACTATAAGGACGACCGAGGCTTCGACAGCTATATTAAGGAGGTCGACGGGCACTTTTTGGTCTTCCGCAGCGGTGATCACAAAACCCTGAAGTCGATCAACTATTCACCGGCGGACCTGGAAGGCATCCTGAAAGGGGAGAAGTAGATCCACCCGGTTTGCTGAAATATCCACGTTAAGCGCCCGTCGCTAAACACGCGGAGAGCAAGGGGTACAGGCTAACTGCCTCCGATTTCCTATTTCCTGTTTTTCCTAAAATTCATATCCATGCGGAATAACTACCTGTTCATTATGCTGTCTCTCCTGCTGGCGCTCTCCTGCCGGCGTGCGCCAGAAGCGATTTACACGATAGAAAAAACCGAAATCGCCGATTCGATGATGGTCGTTTCGGCCCACCCGCTGGCTTCGGAAGCAGGTCTGGAAGTGCTTCGTGCCGGTGGCAATGCAGTAGATGCGGCTATTGCCGTGCAGTTTGCCCTGGCGGTAGTATACCCCGTGGCGGGCAACATCGGCGGCGGCGGATTTATGATGGTCCGGACAGCAGAAGGAGAAACAGCCGCGCTGGATTTCCGTGAAAAGGCGCCGGGTGCGGCTACCCGCAATATGTATCTCGACAGCCTGGGTAATGTTATCGAGTCCCTAAGCATTGACGGCCACCTGGCCGCCGGGGTGCCGGGCACGGTCGACGGTATGTTCAAGGCACACGAGCGCTACGGCAATCTGCCTATGGCGCAGCTGATTGAACCGGCCATCCGGCTGGCACACGAGGGTTTCCGCCTGACCGAGCGGCAGGCGGGCGGCCTGAATCGCAATCAGGATGACTTCCGGGCTTTCAATACCTCGATGCCCGTCTTCGTGCGCGAGGAACCCTGGCAGCCCGGCGACCGGCTGGTACAAAGCGACCTGGCGGCCACCCTTGAGCGCATCCGCCAGCAGGGGCGCGACGGCTTCTACGCCGGCAAAACCGCCGACCTGATCGTCGCGGAAATGGAAGCCGGCGGCGGGTTGATCAGCCGGGAGGACCTGCGCGAGTACCAGGCCAAATGGCGAGATCCCGTTATCATTGATTACGATGAGTACCGCATGATTTCCATGCCGCCGCCTTCCAGCGGTGGCGTCGCCTTGGGGCAACTGCTGGGGATGGTAGCTCCCTATCCGCTTCACGAATACGGCTTCCACACTACCGATGCGGTACATCTGATGGTGGAGGCCGAGCGCCGCGTCTATGCCGACCGCGCGCAGCACCTGGGCGATAGCGACTATTACCCGGTGCCCGTCGATTCGCTGCTAAATCGCGGATACCTGCGCGCCCGCATGGCGAGCTTCGATTCGACCCTGGCGACGCCCAGTTCGACCATTGAGGCAGGCGCTTTCGCTATGCTGTCGGAAAGCGAGGAAACCACGCATTTCTCGGTGGTCGATGCCGAGGGCAACGCCGTATCAGTCACCACAACTATTAACGGCGGCTACGGCTGCAACACGGTGGTCAGCGGCGCCGGATTTCTGCTCAACAACGAGATGGACGACTTCAGCGCCAAACCGGGGGTCCCCAATATGTTCGGCCTCCTTGGCGCCGAAGCCAACGCCATCGAACCGGGCAAACGCATGCTCAGCTCCATGACGCCGACCATCGTTGAAAAGAACGGGCAATTATTTATGGTGGTAGGTACCCCGGGAGGCGCCACCATCATCACTTCCGTTTTTCAAACGATACTCAATGTCATCGAATTCGATATGACGATGAGCGAAGCGGTTACGGCGCCCCGCTTCCATCACCAATGGATGCCCGATGTGATTACCGTAGAGGAAGGCGGATTACCTGAATCCGTACGTACTGAACTGGAAAACAGAGGACACGAATTCCGTGAGCGAAGTGCTATCGGTCGCGTCGACGCCATCCTGGTCTTGCCCGACGGTCGCCTGGAAGGAGCCGCGGATCCCAGAGGCGATGACCATACGGCCGGGGAGTAGAGCCTCACTTAATCAATAAAATATCAATCGCTGATGTCCCTCAACTCTCTTTCTTCTCTCACCATACAGCTGCTGTTGACGGAACCGTTTTACGGGCATCTGCTGTCGGCTTTGCCGAAGGGTAAGGGAGAAGGAGATTGGCCGCTGCTGGCGCTTTCGGGCCAACAGGTGCTGATGCGCGTGCCGAAGCAAGAGACGATTTCCAGCCAGACCGAGACCATGGCCCTGGGGATGCTGAAACACGAATTGCTGCACCTGATATTCGCCCATATTCCGGTTCCCGGATCGATCCGGCATGCAGGCTTGTATCACGCCGCGGCCGATTTGGTGGTCAACCAGTATTTGCGGTCAGAAGAGCAGCCTGCCGGTAGCCTGGCGCTTTCTCTTTTCGAGGAACTCGAGTTGGAAGCCGGCCGGGGCTGGCGCTATTATTATGAACGACTTCACATGGCGGCTGAGGGCCGGGGAATGCAGCCGGGATTAGATAAATTGTTGAGGGAATGCCGGGAAGGACGGCATCCTGCCTTACAGCGACATCGTTTTTGGGAGGGAGCCGCCACCGGCGCCCTGGCCAAGAAAGTAGTTACTTCTCAGGTACGGGAACTGCTGCGGGAGGGGCGGCAGGCGGGGCGGGCCGCTGTCGCCCATCTGCCGGAAGCAATCCGGGAGGCGCTGGAACCGGCGCCCCTGCAAAGCGCCGGCATCGACTGGCGGCGGGCGCTGCGCCTTTTTGCAAGCAGCAGCCGCCGAACCCGTTTGAGCAATACTATCCGGCGCCCCTCC
>CAZWDL010000173.1:0-11967 GCA_964632995.1 uncultured Saprospiraceae bacterium | reverse complement strand
CCAGCTGAGCTACTGAGGCAAATTGTCCTTTTAAAACTCCGGAACTCTTTTTAAAGTTCCATTTCTGTCCCTTTCTTTCAAAAGGCGAATGCAAAGTTATAACAAGCCGGAGAAAAGTGCAATATTTGCGAGTGAATTTTTAAAAAAATAATCGCACATGAGTTTGTTAGCCGTTGGCACCGTTGCCTTTGACGATATTGAAACGCCGTTTGGACACGCCAAGATGGCCGTTGGCGGCGCCGCTACCTACATCACCCTCGCCGCTTCCTACTTTGTGAATGACCTCAAGCTGGTTTCCGTGATCGGCGACGACTTCCCGCAGGCCGAGCTCGACTATATGCGCTCGCGCGGGATCGACCTGGAGGGCTTGCAGGTGAAGCAGGGCGAGAAGTCCTTCTTCTGGGCCGGCAAGTACCACTACAATATGAACGACCGCGATACGCTGGATACCCAGCTCAACGTGCTGGCCGACTTCAAGCCGGTGCTGCCCGAAAGTTATCGCGATGCCAAATACGTCATGCTGGGCAACCTGACGCCGGCGGTGCAGATGGAGGTCATCCGGCAGATGGAAAAACGTCCGGAGATTGTCGCGCTGGACACCATGAACTTCTGGATGGATACGGCCCTTGAAGAACTCAAAGAGGTACTCCGGAAAATCGATATACTCATCATCAATGACGAGGAGGCCCGGCAGCTGTCGGAAGAATACTCGCTGGTGAAGGCGGCTGAGGTGATTCATAAAATGGGTCCCGAATACATCGTCATCAAGAAGGGCGAAAACGGGGCGCTGCTCTTCGGCGACGATCGGGTGTTCTTCGCACCCGCCCTACCCCTCGCCGAGGTCTTCGACCCCACGGGCGCGGGCGACACCTTTGCCGGCGGCTTTATGGGCTACCTGGCCAGCACCGGCGATAAATCTTTCTCCAATATGAAGCGGGCCGTCATCTACGGATCGGCCATGGCTTCCTTCTGTGTGGAGAAATTCAGCATCGAACGGCTTAAAGGACTGACCGGCGAAGATATCCGGAGCCGGATTGCGCGCTTTGTAGACCTGGTGCACTTCGATGCGAAGATTTGAGCGCCTCTCGTACCGGCGAATTTATTCGCAATGATCTTTAAAATACTGCCGGACGCCAATATACAGTGGCGCTCTGTCTGGATCGGAGCGCTGATTACCGCCCTGCTGTTTACCCTGGGTAAATTTTTGCTGAGTTTCTATTTTGGGCAGGCAGACCCTAGTTCTACCTTCGGTTCGGCCGGTTCTATCATCTTGCTTCTCTTATGGGCTTATTACTCCGGTATGATTTTTCTGTTTGGAGCGGAATTCACCCAGGTGTATGCCCGGAAAAAAGGTCATCCCGTCATACCCACCAGCTATGCTCAGTACAATGCAGAATATAAGTTAAAACGCAGTAAGGGAAAAGGACCGATAGAAGAATGAGCAGCTTCTGACCGGCAAGCTGTGTGGTAACTGAGGTTTCATTATTCAATGATATCCCCGGAGGAAAATTGGAGGAATTTGATTCCCCTTCCTCCTACCCAGCGATCATTCTACCCGTACTTTTGTTATCTTTCGCACATAGAAATATCAAAACACTCAATACCATGTATACCGGACTCAATCATGCACACTCCGGCCTCCGCTGGATTGCTCTGTTATTACTCATTCTCGCCGTAGGAATCGCCTTTCGGCGGTTGCGGTCTCCCGATGGGTTTAAGGACAGCCATCGTCGCATTGCTTTGTTTGGGCTCATTGTAACGCATCTGCAGCTGGTTATTGGCCTGGTGCTGTACTTCATCAGCCCCAAAGTTCAATTCGTCGCCGGCGTAATGCAGGACAAGATCCTGCGCTTCTACACCGTCGAGCACATTACTGTCATGCTGATCGCTATCGCGTTGATCACGATCGGCTACAGCAAAATGAAACGCCGGGATACGGATGATGGTAAGTTTCGGGCCCTGGCTACCTACTACGGCATCGGGCTGCTGCTCATTCTGATTTCTATTCCCTGGCCGTTTCGGGGACTGGGGGCCGGCTGGTTCTGATAAAGGAGTTTAGAGTTTAGAAGTTTAGCAGATCTGCTAAACTTCTAAACTCAACCCTTATTCGCCAGCTGCCCGCAGGCCGCATCGATATCTTTGCCGCGGCTTCTTCGCACCGTCACCATCACGCCGTGCTCGCGCAGGTAGCGCGCGAAGTCGTCGATGCGGTGCTCGGTGGATTTGAGGAAGGGCGCCCCGTCGATGGGGTTGTATTCGATGATGTTGACGTGGACGGGAAAGCGCTTGCAGAGCGCAAGCAGATTGGCGGCGTCTTCGAGGCTGTCGTTGAAATTCTGGAAGGCGATGTATTCGTAACTGATGCGGTTGCGCGTCTGCCGGTAGAAGTATTGTAGGGCATCCATCAGGACGGCGAGGTTGTTCTGCTCGTTGATGGGCATGATATCGTCGCGCTTGGCGTCATCGGCGGCGTGCAGGGAGAGGGCCAGGTTGACCTTGCTCTGGTCGTCGGCCAGGCGTTTGATCATTTTCGCGATGCCCGCTGTGCTGACGGTGATGCGTTTGGGTGACATATTCAGGCCATCGGGAGAAGTGATGCGCTCAATACTTTCCACGACGTTCTTGTAAGCCAGCAGGGGCTCGCCCATACCCATATATACGATATTGGTCAGGGGATGCCCAAAATGTTCTTCCGCCTGTTGGTTAACCATGACTACCTGGTCGAAGATCTCCGCAGCGTCCAGGTTGCGCAGGCGCTTCATACGGCCGGTGGCACAGAACTTGCAGCTCAGACTGCAGCCCACCTGTGAGGAGACGCAAACCGTGTAGCGGTCATCGGCCGGCACCGGAATCAGCACCGACTCGATGAGGTGCCCGTCGTGCAGGCGGAAGCGCGACTTGATCGTCCCGTCGGCGCTGTGCTGCACCTTGTCCACTTCGATGGCGTTAATCGCAAATCTTTCGGACAGCTTCAGCCGCAGCTTTTTCGACAGGTTGGTCATCTTTTCAAAAGATCTGGCGCCCTTCTGCCACAGCCACTCGTACACCTGCGTTGCCCGGAAGCGGGGTTCCCCCATCTCCTTAAAGATACCTTCCAGGTCGGCTTTGCTGAGTTGCCGTATGTCTTTTTTTGTGGTGGTTGTTATCATGTCAAAATCGTTCTCAGTTTTTCCTTCTCTATCTGACCGCCGAAGCTTTGGCGAAGACGGGCTCATTCCGACTTCCGACTTCCGCTTTCGATTCAACCCACTGGTTGGCATTTTTGTTCCAACCACCCTAGTTCTTCCGGATTTAGATACGGCGACAGGGCCTCAAATACCCGTTCGTGGTAGCTGTTCAGCCACTGTTTTTCCGCTTTGGTCAACAGTTCCGTTTCGATCAGGTCCAGGTCGATGGGAAATAAGGTCAGGGTTTCGAATTTCAGGAATTTACCGTAGTCCGTTTCCGGTCCTTTGACGCAGAGCACCAGGTTTTCAATACGGATGCCATATTCACCGTCCTTGTAAAAACCCGGCTCATTGGAGGTGAGCATGCCCGGCTGCAGGGGGGTAGAGCCTCGGCCGCCGGCCATACCTGCGAAGCCCTGCGGGGGTTCGTGTACGTTAAGGAAAAAGCCGACGCCGTGGCCGGTGCCGTGACCGTAGTTGAGTCCTTCGCGCCACAGGTACATGCGCGCCAGCGGATCGAGTTGTGCGCCGCTGCTGCCTTCGGGAAACTGTATGGTCGCCAGGGCGATGTGCCCTTTCAAGACCAGGGTATAGTCGCGGCGCTGTTCCTCCGTGCTTTCTCCAAGCGCGGTGGTGCGTGTGATATCCGTTGTTCCTTCTTCGTACTGACCGCCGGAATCGAGCAATAGCAGGCCATCCCGCTGTAACGAAGCACTCGTTTCGGGGTCGGGCCGGTAGTGGACGATGGCGCCGTTGGCTTTATAACCGACGATGGCGCTGAAGCTCTCGCCGTGGTAGTTACCCTGGGCCCGGCGAAAATGATCGAGCTGCCGGGCTACTTCGAATTCGGTGACACTGCGGCTTTGCAGAATGGCTTCCAGCCAGCGGTACAATTTTAGCAGCGCTACCCCGTCTTTGACCATCACCCGGCGGATATGGTCGATTTCAGTTTCGTTTTTGATGGCTTTCAGCTTCCGGGGGATATTCTCCCCTTCCATACGTTGCTCCTCGGGAATGGCATCGAACAGACGAATATTGGTAGAAGCCGGATCGATCAACACATCTACATCTTCCTCCAGCGACTCCAGGTAGGGTAAAATGGAGGCATAAGGCCGCAGCTCCACACCGTCTTCAGCCAGCAGGACAGCGAGCTCGTCCGGCACCTTATCCGGATCAAGAAAAAGCAGCGCGTCACTGTCTCGAAGCATAAGGTAACTGATGAAAACGGGGTTGTACTCCACATCGTGGCCGCGCAAGTTGAGTGTCCAGGCGATGTCGTCCAGCGTAGTGACCAGGTACTGGTCGGCTTCCCGGGCGTGCACTCGTTCCCGGATGCGTTCCAGTTTTTCTTTTCTGGATTTTCCGGCGTAGCGAATGTCGAATTCGAAAATCTCATCATCCGGCAGGGGCGGCCTCTCCTCCCAGATGTCTCCGATCAGCTCGAGGTCGTAATGTAAATCGATTCCATGGGGCCGAAGGTGTTTTTCCATGTGACGGATCTGGCGTACGGAGAAGAGGAAACCATCGCAGCCCACGCTGCTACCGGCATCCAGTTGATCGGCCAGCCACTGCACATGTTCAGGCGCATGCGGTGTCTGCTGTTTGTGCAGCTCCACCTCGCTATCGGCCAGTTGCTGTTCGGCCTGCAGGAAATAGCGCGAGTCGGTCCACAATCCGGCGTGATCGGTCGTCACGATCAGCGTACCCGCCGATCCCGTGAATCCCGACAGCCACTCCCGGCTCTTCCAGTGATCGGCAACATATTCACTCTGATGCGGATCGCTGCTGGGCACCAGGAAGGCGTCAATTCCGTACTTCCGCATCGCTTGGCGAAGGGCGGCTATGCGTTCGTTTACAGTCATCGTTTCATTTTGGTTACTTAACCTATGCTCCCGTATCAGTATTTTTGGTATGATTTTTGAATGTGCTTGTGTGGGCACCGGCTTGCTTTTATGCCTTTGTACCAAAAACGAAGGTGCAAGGTTACTCAATTCTTAGTATCTTGCAAAAGATAAAAAATTTGGATAGACTATTATACCCCCGCGCTATATTCGAATACAATTGGTAGCAGAATACACTCCGGAGCTCATTAAATGGAAGGTCGATGTTGAAACAGAGTTTAAGTCAGAAAATGCTCCAGAAGCTGTCGCCGCAGCAGATTCAGCTCATGAAGCTGCTGCAGGTGCCTACGGCTAACCTGGAGCAGCGGATCAAAGAGGAACTGGAAGCCAACCCGGCGCTCGAAGAAGGAGAACAAAAAGACGAACTGCTCAGCGGAGAAGAAGCCCCTGAATTTCAGGAATCGGAAGAAAATTATGAACTCGACGATTACATCAAAGAGTACATGGAAGAAGATCCGAGCAGCTATAAACTCCGCGCCGGCCAGTACAATCCTGACGATGAAGACAAACAAATACCTATTCCCGTAGAAAATACCTTTCGTGATTACCTGGAGCAGCAACTCGGCATGCTCGAATTAAAAGACAAACGGGAAGAGGCCATCGCCGAACAGATCATCGGCAGCATCGATGAGGACGGATATCTGCGCCGCGAACCCATCGCCATCATCGACGACCTGATGTTCTCCCAAAACCTCTTCGTCTCTGAAGAGGAAGTGGAAAAGGTATTAAAAAAAATCCAGGATTTCGATCCGCCCGGCACCGCTGCGCGCGACCTGCAGGAATGCCTGCTGATTCAGCTGGACAATAAAATTGAACAGCAGGAGGACGAACTGCCGGCTGAAGAGCTCAATTTAATAATCCTGGCGCGGGACATTATCCGGGATTATTTCGAGGAGTTTTCCAAAAAACATTTCCAGAAACTCATTCGCCAGCTCGATATCGATGAGGAATCGCTCAGGGAGGCCATGGAGGTAATTCTCAAACTCAATCCCAAACCGGCCAGTGGGTACTCAACCAGCAGCAGCCGCCCAACACATTACGTCGTCCCTGATTTTATCATCCGCAACCGCGAGGGCGAGCTCCAACTCAGCCTCAACACCCGCAACGCCCCCGACCTGCATATCAGCGACCAGTACCGCGATATGCTCAAGTCGTACCGCAACAGCCGCAAAAAGGAAAAAGGCCCCAACCGGAAAGAAAAAGAGGCCATCGTTTTCATCAAGCAGAAAATCGACTCCGCCAAATGGTTTATCGACGCTATACGCCAGCGCCAGGAGACGATGTACAAAACGATGTACGCCCTTATGCAGTACCAGTATGAGTTTTTCCTGAGCGGTGACCAGCGCAAACTGCGCCCCATGATCCTTAAAGATATTGCCGATATCACCAGCCTGGACATCTCCACCGTCTCCCGCGTTGTCAACAGTAAATTCGTACAGACCGAATTCGGCACCAAACGCCTCAAGGATTTTTTCTCCGAATCACTCACTACCAGCGAAGGCGAAGAGGTCTCCACCATCGAAGTCAAAAAGATCCTTTCCGATATCGTCCAGAACGAAAATAAACGCAAACCGCTCTCCGACGAGAAAATCAAAAACCTCCTTCAGGATAAAGGCTACAACATCGCCCGCCGCACCGTGGCCAAATACCGGGAACAACTCAATATTCCGGTGGCCCGGTTGAGGAAGGAATTGTAGTGCTTTTTTGAAAAAAGGAGTCAACTTATACATTTCGTGTTTTTACGATCTTTCAGGAAAGTCAATGACATAATGGCTATCCTCGCTTATCGAGCGTATTCCTCCGATCAGCTCCTCCTTCGCATGTCTAAGGCTTCATGACTGGGCAAATTCTATCGCTTCCAGGATAATATCACAGGCTTCGTTGATTTGGTCCTTGCTGATGATCAGGGGCGGGGCAATGCGCAGCGAGCGGTTGTTGAAGAGAAACCAGTCGGTGATCAGGCCCCGGTCCAGGCAGCGTTTAATTACCTTTTGAATGAATTCAAAATCGCGCATCTCTACGGCCATCCAGAGGCCGGCACTGCGCAGCTCGCGGATCTCCGGATGCTGCAAGCGTTCGCGGAAGAGGCGTTCCTTTTCCGGTACCCGTTGAATGAAGTCTTTTTCCAGCAAGGTTTGCAGGGTAGCCAGGCCGGCAGCGCAACCGACGGGATGCCCGCCGAAAGTCGTAATATGGCCTAAAATGGGATCGTAGGACAGGGCGCTCATGATCTCCTTGGAAGAAATGAAGGCCCCGATAGGCATGCCGCCGCCCATTCCTTTGGCCAGCAGCAGAATATCTGGCTGGATGCCGTATTGTTCGAAGGCAAAGAGGGTGCCGGTACGTCCGTAGCCCGCTTGTATCTCGTCGAGGATGAGCAAGGCGCCTGTTTCATTACAGCGTTGCCTGACTTTTTTCAGATAATCTTTCCGGGGCGGCCGCAGCCCCCACTCGCCCTGTACCGTTTCCATGATAACGGCGGCCGTTGTTTCCGTTATCTGCTGCAGGCACCACTCGCAGTTGAAGTCGATGTGACGGATGCCGGGCAATAGCGGATGGTAAGCGCGGGTAAAGTCCTTGGGCCACATCAGGCTGGCGGCCCCTTGCGTGCTGCCGTGATAAGCCCGGCGGCAGGCGACGATCTCCGGGCGACCGGTATAGCGCTTGGCGAGTTTCATAGCACCTTCCGTAGCCTCCGTCCCTGAATTGACAAAATAAACGCTGTCGAGCGGGTAGGGCAAGTGCCCGGCCAGCAGTGTGGCCAGCTCTACCTGCGGCGCCAGCACGAATTCGCCGTACACCAGCGTGTGCAGGTAGCGATCGAGCTGCGCCTTGACTGCCTCGATCACCCGCGGATGCCGGTGGCCCAGCGAACTGACCCCGATGCCGGCGATGAGATCCATATACGATTCGCCCTTGCTACCATAGAGATACATGCCTTCCGCGCTTTCTATTTCGAGCATCAGCGGAAAGCTGCTCGTCTGAGCAAGATGTTGTAAAAAAAGTTGGCGGCGGGATGGCATAAGAGCGTTTTTTATCAAGAGAAAAATCCTTTATTCATAGTATTAAACCAGGGATCATTTCAGCCGGCTGTTGGCTCCAAGCCGACAAATATAAACGATGACCCATACTGCAGGGATGATTAAGGATCTATACAAGCAAAAAGCTCAGGTTCATATGTACGGGCCAATAGCCAACAGCCCCAATCCGTATACCCCTCTTCCCATCCACTTACATTCAATAGTTTACAAAAATATGTTATTGAAAGATTAAATCGGACCCACCTATTTACAGGTATTACTTTTTTAGCGATCTTTCATTATTGAAATATAACGCGTTGAAGCAATAACTGATCACGGGAACAGCTGATCAACAGAGAATTATGCGCAGATGGATACCCGGCATATTGGCAATGACTTTACTTTTATCCTGTGAACAGGACACCATCCGGCGTGACGAGTTCGAGGTACACGGTATTGACGTGTCCCACTACCAGTCTATGGTCGACTGGGAAAGCATAGCTACTCAGGATTACCACTTTGCTTTTGTCAAAGCAACCGAAGGCGCTACCCTGCACGATACGATGTACTGCCACAACTGGGCGGAAATGAAGGAAGCCGATCTTATCCGTGGGGCCTACCACTTTTTTCGCCCCCGCACCCCGGTCACCGCTCAGGTCGATAACTTCACCAACTGGGTCGATCTGGAGTACGGCGACCTGCCGCCCGTACTCGATGTTGAAGTGCTCGACGGCGTCGATAAGGTTCGCCTCATCTCCGGAATACGTATCTGGCTGTTCCTGGTCGAACTGCGCTATGATATTAAACCAATCCTTTATACCAACCTCAAGTTTTACAACAAATACCTGGCCGGCCATTTCGAGGGCTACCCACTCTGGATCGCCCGCTATGGCTGGCGCCAGCCCATCCTGGCCTGCGGACGTGACTGGGACTTCTGGCAGTATGGCAACCGGGGGGAAATTGACGGCATACAGGGTTATGTCGACTTCAATGTATTCAGTGGCAATCACAGCGAACTGGACTCCCTAAGGCTGCGGCCAAAGCCGGTGTTGAGTGGAGTAGACGGACAGGAGTGAACTCCTTATTATTCAATCCTTCAATCCGTTTTCTCCAGTAGAAGATTGGAAAGCCGCCCCTCTTTCATTCTACAACAACGGTAAAGCTTCAAACCGCCTACCCAATATCATTAGCGTATTCGACTCCAGCCAGCGCTTCAACACGGTGGCGTAGACGCGGCGGAAGTTCAGGTCACCGGCGATTTGATCTTGACGCCAATGTTGACCGGTTCGTTAACTTCGACTTAACTTTTTGATTCCGAAAGATGTCTGTATTTTTGTAAATTGTAAATCCACGAATAATCTGAAATAAAAAATACCTGGTAATGATGAGCCGTTACACTTTTACTTTTCTACTGATTTTCCTGACCGGAACCGTCTTCGCCGGAGGCATCGAATTTTTCGAAGGAACCTGGAAAGAAGCCCTGGCCGAAGCCGAAAAGCAGGAAAAGATCATTTTTGTCGACGCCTATGCCGTGTGGTGCGGCCCCTGTAAGCGTATGTCCAAGGAGGTGTTTACCGACGATGCCGTCGGCGAATTTTACAATAAACACTTCGTCAATGTAAAAATGGATATGGAGCGGGGAGAAGGTCTGGAATTCCGGAAGAAGTATCCGGTGTCGGCTTTTCCCACCCTTTTCTATATCGACTATACCGGCGAAGTCGTGCAACGCGTACGCGGCGCCCGGCCAGTTGACGGTTTTATCGAAGTGGGACGCGCCGCGCTCTCCAAAATCGATCGCAGTGAACAGTACGCCGAAGCCTACGAAAAGGGCGATCGCAGCCCGGAGCTAGTCTATAACTATATCAAAGCCCTCAATCAGGCCGGCAAGCCAAGCCTGAAGATCGCCAACGACTACCTGCGCGATCAGGAAAACCTCAGCAGTAAGGAGAACCTGCGTATTATCTATGAAGGGATGACCGAGGCCGATTCCAAGATCTTCGAGTGGTTCATCCAATACAATCCTCAGCTGATCGCACTGGAGTCGGAGGAAGCTGTAAAAGAAAAAATTCATCAGGCCTGCAAAGCCACCGTCGAGAAAGGTATCAAGTTTGAATACCGGCAGCTCGTCGACAATGCCATCGACAAAATGAAGGTTCATTATCCCGGAAAAGCCGAAGCCTTCGAGCTGGAATCCGAGATGGAGTATGCCATGGCGGTTAACGATGCCAAAACTTACAGCAAAGCCTGCAAGGATTACGCTAAAAAAATCCTTAAAGATCAACCGGAGAAACTACATGAGCTCGCTCAGAGCCTCACCATGCACTTCCGCGAAGACGACTACGCCATGAAGCAGGCCGAAAAAATCGCGGAAGACGCCGCCAAAATGGGCAACACCTACGGTTATTACCTCACCTACGCCAGTATTCTGGCACTGAACGGCAAGGAGTCCGACGCCGTAAAGGCCGCCGAAAAATCGCTGAAGCTGGCTAAGGAAGAAGGCGGCCACGCCGTACAGAATGTAAAACGCTTTATCGAAAAATTGAATAGCTGAGAAGTACGACACTATGAAAAAAATATTGCTCCTAACCAAGTTACTCCTGCCCGCCCTGGTGCTGCTGGCTCAGGAGGGAATCAAATTTGAAACCAGCAATTGGGAAGAGGCCTTGCAAAGCGCCAGAGCGGAGGACAAGCTGATCTTTGTCGACGCTTATACCACCTGGTGCGGCCCCTGCAAAATGATGACGCGCGATGTCTTCCCGGAAAAAGCCGTCGGGGATTTCTACAACGAAAATTTCGTAAACCTGAAAATGGATATGGAGGCCGGCGAAGGTATCGCTCTGGCAAGACAATACCAGGTGAAAGCCTACCCTTCCCTGCTTTTCATTGACGGCGAAGGCGAGCTCGTCCACCGCGCCATCGGTTATCACAATGCCCCCAAGCTCCTCGAACTCGGCAAAATTGCGCTCGACCCCTCGCGCCGCCTGTCCACTTACCAGAGCCGCTACGAAGCCGGCGAACGTAATCCCGAGTTTCTGCACGACTTTGCCATGGCCAGCTACGAAGCTATGGACGGCAGCCAGCATACCATCGCCGAGCAATACCTGCGCACACAGAATGATTGGAGCACGATCAAGAATATGCGCTTCATATTTACCTTCGTGGAAGAAATCGATTCGCCGATGTTTGAATACCTGGCCGACCACCGGCAGGAATTTGAACAGATGTTCGGCAGCCAGGCCGTCATCAGCCGGGTTCAAAAACTGATCATGAACGAGGCTTTCGCCAACGACGAAGGGGAAGAAGCGCTGCAAAAGGTCGAACGCCTCTTCCACCGCGTCTATCCCGAAGTTGCCGGACACCTCACTTCCCTTTTCCGGATGAATTACTTCCAATACACCGGCGATATTCAAGCTTACGCTGAAGCTACCCTCCACTACTTCGAACACTTCCCGCCGGAAGATCCCGCCGAGTGGAATAACGCCGCCTGGAATTTCTTCGAGATGGTAGAGGACGAAGATATGCTTGAAAAAGCCGTGGAATGGGCGGAAAATTCCGTAGCCCTGGACAGCCAGTACTACAACTACGATACCCTGGCTTCGCTTTACTACAAACTCGGTAAACGAAGAAAGGCTCGCAAAGCGGCGGAAAAAGCCATCGAACTGGCCAAAGAAAACGGGGAGGATTACTCCGCCACCGGAGCGCTGCTGGAGAAAATTGAGGACAAGTGAGCACGCGGAGCAAACAGGTCAGCCGCGCTGACAGGTTGATGCACGCAGAGGCGCGGAGTACGCGGAGCAAACAGGTCAGCTGCGCTGACAGGTTGATGCACGCAGAGGCCCGTGGCCACCTCCGGTTCGTCAAATGTTAGCGACCTTTGGG
>CAZWDL010000172.1:0-12052 GCA_964632995.1 uncultured Saprospiraceae bacterium | reverse complement strand
TTCCGACTTCTCGGAGCGAAGCGAAGAGCCGTATGGCCCACTTCCGCTTTCCGACTTCGAAATATCCCTTATCTTTGTCCCAAAACCCATCCATGACTCTCTCAGACTTCAAATCCACCCTCTCCGCCGACACGCCGCCCGACCTCCCCGCCCCCCTGCTGCGCGCCCTCTGGTACGATGCCAAGGGCAACTGGGAGCGCGCCCACGAGATCGCCCAGGACATACCCGACGCCGACGGCGCCTGGGTCCACGCCTACCTGCACCGCGAGGAGGGCGACGAGTGGAACGCCAACTACTGGTACCGACGCGCCGGGCGCACCATGCCCAACCAGCCGTTGGAGGAGGAGTGGGAGGCGATTGTGCAGGAGTTGCTCGGGCGGGTCGGGTGAGGCTGTTCGGAATGGTTTGAGTTAGCTTGAGAAAGTTCGAGTTGGTTCTGACGATCATCTTGAATACTTCCTCTGGTATTTTTTCGGTTCTATATGATTCTGTGATTGTGAAAGCATCCGGACTGCGGACTCCATCAGGTCCACCGTATCGGGAAGATTGGAAGCATCTGTTTTTACAAGGGTGCCCTGACAGGCGCAGGAAGTACCAGTACTCAGCCGGTAGGCTTCGAACTTAGCGCGGTCGTACTGAGTACACTGTCAAATAAGTAACTTTCCGTTTTGACAGTGTACTGAGCTTGTAGTCCATTTTTAATGACCTCATCCGGGTACTTAATATCAGAAAGGTATATCCCTTTCGGTAAAGCATGGCCCTGACTGCAAAATCATAACTGATCATAACTGATCATAACAAATCAGTGTACTATCCCCAAGCCCTCAGCGCCCGCCGCACCACCACGATCTGCCCCAGGTGATACGCGTTGTGATCCGCCACGAGCAGCGCCTCACGCAGCAGGGTTTGCCCGTCGCCGTGCGGGAAGGGTTCGAATAAATCGTTGGAGGAATCGGCGACGAGGTCCTGCATGGCCTGGAGGTCGTTTTGAAAGTCTTCGACACTTTTCTGCCAGACGGCCTCATCGGGCGGCGCCTGCTCGTCGGGCCAGTAACCTTCCGGCCAATCCGGGGAATCGTAGTCGGGGTTGCGGGAGAATTCCAGGATATCATACTGGGCGATTCGCATATGCTCCAGCAGCTCCCAGCAGCTGTAGGGGATATTTTCCGGCCGCCGGCCGCGCAGTTCCGGCGGCAGACCATCGATAGCGGCTTCCAGATCGAGGTGGGCGCCGCCTCCGCGAAGGAGGGAGAGGAGATGGTCGCGTAGGGATTGGGCGTTTGGCATGGTGGTTGGGTTTGTTTCGTTAATAATTCAGAGAGCAGTTTTGTTGTCTGCAAGACCTTCAGAAAGTCGAGGAACTCCGTCAGCTAAACCCTGCCAAGCCTCAGCCAACCTGCGAACGGCGAATAGCGAACAGCGTGGAAATTTGTTTATTTTTCCACTCCAACCTTGTCAATTTCCAGCCTGAACGACTCCGCCCGCTTATTCCCGATAAGGAAGCCGACTTCGGACAATTTATTTCCTTCGTAATTGGGCCCATCCAGGTTGCGGCCGCGAAAGCGGGGATACATCTCCTGAAAGGGGATTTGAATTTCCTGCCATTCCCCGCTGGTTTGAAAATAGTGCACATAATGATGCCGCTCGTCCGGATTTGATTTCATCCGGAACTGGTAGCGCTTGCCGTCGCCGCGCAGGCGGATGACAAATTTTTGGAAATCCGCTACACCCATAGGTTCAAAGCGGTAGCGGACGAGCGAAAAGCCGCCGTTGTTTTCCAGTGATACCTCTCCGTGAAAAACGGCATGGCCGGCTTCGTTGAGCGAAAAGTGCCCCCGGGAGCGGCCGCCCATGACGGCGTCGTTGACGACCTGCCAGTCAGAGAGCTTACTGGTTGAGTTGAAGTGAATGATTTTGATAAGGCCTGAAGTTTTTTTGAAGAACTAAGTTAAAGATTGAACCGGCCTCTCTGCCGAAGGTTCACCGGAGGCGGAAAGTCGAACTGTACCGGCTGGGTGAAGAAGTAATACTACAGGTCTTTTCAATAGACTTCGATGCTTTATCGCCTGGTCTCTGACCGGCGAAGGGGAGCGCTAGCGGAATTCTCATATCGCCTCCACCTGCGAAGTAGTGGCGGTCTGAAGTTGATCCGGCCGCCCTTAGGCTGTTCCTCCAAGCACAGCTGCCGGCGAGGGCGAGCATGTCCAGACCTGCACAGCTCTCGTCGCTGCGGGGGTGAGATGAAGCTCCGGAGAGAAACACGCAAGAAGGAGAAATCAAAGGAGTAAAACCAGTTGAGGAAAGAGTCAGCCCTACTTGTTTCGGAGATACAGACCTACCACAAAAAAGCACGTCAGAGTGTTTCATGTCCCCTGGATTTTTTGGATCTTGAAAAGGATAAGGAATCGTCTGTTGAGGAGGATTCCGGATCCGGATGAATTTTATGATATAGCTGTATATCCGTTACTTTGCAGCGGATACAATTCATCATAAAATCAAATGACGTCAAAATACAAGCAAATAGAATCTGTATACAAGGACGAGCTCCCACAGCTTCAGTCATATCTTTACCGATTAACCTGTAACCAGGAAGCAGTTGAGGATATCGCCCACGATACCTTTGTAAGGGCCTTGGAAAAGCAAGAACAATTCAAAGGAGATTCCACTCTGAAAACCTGGATTTTCTCCATTGCCACGAATATCGCAATGGACTATTTGAGAAAAAAGAAAAGGTGGCCGGAAAATGCTCAGGATGAAGCCAGGAAATTGGCCGAGTCGGATAACAAACATCGTGATCAGTTTATCAGGATTCACCAGGAATCACCTGCCGGTGCTTTTGAATTAAAGGAACACATCAATTTTTGTTTCACCTGCATTTCAAAAACGCTGCCCATTGAGCAACAGGTAACGCTAATCCTCAAAGAATTTTACGAATTCAAGGTCGATGACATCTCCTCTATCCTTGACTGCCCGAGGGGCACTACCAAACACCGCTTGTTTAAGGCAAGACAAAAAATGAACAGTATTTTTGACAGAAGGTGCGCCTTGGTCAACAAAAACGGCGTTTGCTATCAGTGCTCAGAGTTGGATGATTTTTTTAATCCCGGAAAAAAGAAACAGCAAATCAATTTAAAACCGGAAAATTCCGGTAAAAAAGAAGAGTGGTATGCTTTGAGAGCTCGTCTGGTCAAAGCCATCGATCCGCTAAACTCGAAAGGAAGTGACCTTGAAGACAGCATCATGCAGGTCTCACGAGAAGCCATTGGCGACTAATGCCCCGACCGTTTTGGAAGACGAATACGTCTAAAAAGAAAAACGGTCAAAAATGGAAGCAAAAACAGCACTTAGAATTATTTACACCGGACTGATTGCCGGCGTGGTAAGCCAAGGAATATTAGGAGCCCTTTTTATCAGTCCGCCTGTACAAAATGTACTGTACAACCCTGAATGGCAGAGCGATTTATTTATCGAAATCACCCCTACCCGCGATCTCGTTAAGTCTATCCTCGGATTGGTCTTCCTCAGTATTGCACACAGCTGGCTGTATCACATATTCAAGCCTTCTATCCCCTGACAAAATTGGTTAAGAAAAGGAGTGTTCTGGGTATTTACCATATAGTTGATGTACTGGGTGTTTCAGGAATGGTTTATCTACCACACCCTTTTGAGGGAGCCTCTTTTACTCAATCTTTTAGAATTGAACCTGCTGTTTATCGGGAGTGTTGCGGAAGGACTGATCATTGCAAAATTATTAGACTAGTGCCTCGGGCATTATAAGTACGGGGCTTTCTGTCAACCTTAAGCAATCGGTCATAAAATGGTTATATTCTTTGGATTTCCTGTTTTCGGCTGTTTCCCTCTACAAGCAGAGATTAGCGCCTCTTCTTTTCAATTTACCGAATGGAGCTTTTACAACACAGCTCCAGCTCCGATAAACTGACCTGCCACTACTGTCTTGTATTTTTTTGTGAATCTTTGTGCCTCCTTCGTGCTCTTCGTGTAACTCTACCTCCGTGTAACTGTAACTCTGTATTTTCTCCGTGCTCTTTGTGTAATTCTCCCTCTGTGTAACTCAGTCACTTTTCCGTGCTCTTTGTGTACCCCAGTCCCATTTCCCTCATTTTTCCTATTTTCGGCAAAAAAGAGATAACGACGTATGAAAAACCTCCTCACTATCCTGGCTATTTTATATACCGTCACCGCCTTCGCCCAGATTCCACAAATCCTGCCCCTCGAGAAACGGGGTGAGGTGGAAGACCAATGGCTCAAAGAACGCTTCCAGACCGTCGCCCCCACGCTCATGCGGCGGGCAGGCGTGGATATGTGGCTGCTCCTATCCCGCGAATACAACGAAGACCCGGTGCTGAAAACCATGCTGCCCTCCAGCTGGCTCAGCGCGCGGCGCACCACTATGCTGGTCATCTACGATACCGGCGACACCCTGCAGACGCTGGCCTGCGCCCGCTACGACGTAGGTGAGGTGTTCAAAAAGGCCTGGGATAAGGAACAACAGCCCGACCAGTGGGCGCGCCTGCGCGAAATTATCGAAGAGCGCGACCCGCAGACCATCGCCGTCAATCGTAGCGAGCACTTCGGGCTGGCCGACGGCATCAGCTCCTACCACTACGACAAGCTGATGGAAACCCTGCCGGAAAAATACCGCGGGCGCATCGTCAGCGCCGAACCGCTGGCCATCGGCTGGCTGGAGACGCGCACCGACAGCGAGATGGTAGTCTACCAGCAGATCTGCCGCATCGCGCACGCCATCATCCGCGAGGGGTTCTCCGAGGATGTTATCCAGCCCGGCGTCACTACTACCGACGACGTGGTCTGGTATTACCGCCGGCGCATCAACGAGCTGGGGCTCGACGCCTGGTTCCATCCTACGGTCGACATCCAGCGCGCCGACCCGGAAAGCTTCGATCACCTGCGCAGCTTCTCCAAGCGCCCCGATAAGCAGGTCATCCAGCCCGGCGACCTGCTGCACTGCGACTTCGGCATCACCTACCTCGGCCTGAATACCGACACCCAGCAAAATGCCTACGTGCTGCGCCCCGGCGAGACGGAAGCGCCCGCGTACCTGCGCGACGCCTTTCAGCAAGGACTGCGCATCATGGATATCCTCACCGATGAATTCGCCACCGGCCGCAGCGGCAACGAAATCCTGGCCGGCGCCCTGGAAAAGGGCAAAGCCGAAGGCCTGAAGCCGACCATCTACACCCACCCCATCGGCTACCACGGCCACGGCGCCGGTCCCACCATCGGACTGTGGGACCAGCAGGAGGGCGTACCCGTCCGCGGTGACTATCCCATGTACGCTAATACGGCCTACTCCATCGAGCTCAATACGGCCGTCCAGCTCGATGAGTGGGGCAAGGAGATCCGCATGATGATGGAAGAGGACGCCTTCTTCGACGGCGAAACGGTCCGCTATATCGACGGGCGACAGACGGAGTTGTTTCTCGTTCCCAGGCCAATGCCGAAGGTGGGACCTAAGGAGGGAGAGGGGAAGATGTGAGGAAAAGTTTAGGAGTTTAGTCGCCACCCCTGCCGGGGCGGCTGGTTTAGGAGTTTAGCAGGTCTGAAACCGGGAATCTCGTTTTCAGACCTGCTAAACAGCGAGCCCAGCCTGACCTGTGCACGAAGTGTCCGGGAAGGGCGAAGCGCCAAACTACTAAACTTATTTCAAGGAACGATTTTACGCTTATTCTACGGTTCGTCTGTTCATCGGTTTTACTGTTCTGCGGTTCTGAATGTCAATAAGAAGGTAAAAAACTGCTTTAAACAGGTCAGAACCGCAGAACAGAGGAACAGAAAAACCGTAGAACCGCAGAAGTTCAGTACCGACCAAAGATATGGGTAATCGATACACCTTCGAGGTTTCGTAAACGTATTACTGCACCCTCACCGCCTTCATCCCATTCCGCCCGTCCCTTCCCGGAAAATACATCGGCCGCACCACCGCCGGATTCAGCGTATAGCGGCCACTAAAACGTGGCTCCAGCTCGATGACGAAGCGGTGCTCCCCCGGTGGAAGTGTACGACAGAAGATGGCCACCTTCTCGCGCAGATATTCGCGGTGGACTTCGGGCCCGGAAGAATTCGTCGCCTTTTTAAAATAAGAACAGCCCGCCGGGATAGGTACTTCGATCATGGCGTAATCGGTCAACTGATCCGTTGAGATATCGACGATCAGCTCGGCGGGGCGGCCTTTGCTGAGTTCCGTGGTGGCTTGTCCTTCCTGCCCGAGATAAGTTTCAATGCGGTACAGCGAATCCCGGGGCGACGGATCGCGGTTTTGGAACTGCTGGTAGGCGGTAAGAAAGACGGGGAGAGGGCCGGTTTTTCGGAGGTCGAGCTCCTCTGAAGGGTCGAATGTCGTTTCAAAAGGCAAATCTAGTACTGTGGTAGAAACAGCCCCTTCCAGGGCAACCTGCGTCCTCACCGCTTCGCCGGCTGATCCCAGGAGATCGGGGAGCAGCATACGTAGAATCCGGGCCGATGCGTAGGTATTCCCCCAGCCTGTACTGCCCCGCTGCGACAGCAAATACTGCCGGATGGGCGCCAGTTCCGCTTCCCGGCCGGCCGAGCGCAGGATCTCGTAGGTCAGCAGGGTATTGGTCAGGCTGTTTGACTGCCAGTTACGTTCGTCGCCTGGCCAGTAATGACCGCCAAGAGCGGTGGATTGACGGTAATGATACAGACTATCCAGCTCGTAAGGAATGCCGTAAACCTGGCGAACCCGCAAGGTCAACAATCGCTCGTGAAGGGAAAGACCCAATTTGTCAATAGATTGTAGCGTGGTTTCGGTGACAGCGAGGAGTTGCCGGTCTTCCGCACCGGCGAACAGATCGAGTACCAACAGTAACTCTTTGGGCTTTATTTGATGGAGGCGGTTCTCAAGATAGCGGATGCCAGCCGGTAAGCCAGGAACGGGATAGCCCGCCTTCTCAGCCCGCTGTAGCGCCCGCAGTACGTAGGCGGTCATCCAGGTATCCGGGGGATTGCCGGGCCACCAGCCCCAACCGCCGTTGTCACGCTGCGCCTTGCGGAGGCGCGCTAGGGTTCGCCGCAGTTCTCGCTCCTCTTCGAAGGGCTGTCCGAGCTGCTGGCGCACTTCTTTTTCCGCCAGGAAAGCCAGCAGGCGACTGGCCGTCTGCTCATTGCAATGATAGGGATAGGTCTGCACCCAGTCCAGGTCTTCCAGGAGAAGATCCAGCACATTATCCCGAATGTGCAGGGTCACGGGACCGAGCGCCGGATCGAAGGACAACCGCAGACTGGTATCGCCGCGGAGTACGGCGAAATGTCCTTCATATTCTTCGACCCCGCGGGGAAAAACCGGCAGCTTTCGCTCTTCGCCGTCGTGATGTTCATGACTCTCCAGGCGGTAAGACAAGGTCAGAGAATCGATGCCGTCGGGCGCTTCCAGCGGGAGTGTTTCCACAAGAATCCGGCCCAGCGCGTTCTCGATGGGGCGATTCTCTAGCCCTTCCTGCGCGAATGAGGTGCGTACCTGCAGCGTGTCATTGGTGTAATTCAGCGCCTTGCCGATGATATCGGCCCGGTCGCCTTCCACCAGAAAGCGCGGCAGCTCCAATTGCGCCATCACTTCCTTGTAGGCACGGGTGTAGGCGGTGGCCAGCCCTCCCCTACCCTGCTCATCCATGCCCAGGGCGAAGGTTTTCCATTGAGTAATATTGTCCGGAAAATGAACGGGAAAAGAAGCTTTCCCGGCTTCATCGGTGAAAACGTAGGGATACCAGGCGGCCAGGTCACGGAAGTCGCCGCGTAGGCCTTCTTGACTCCTCTTTCCCTGGACTGGTAAACCATTCTCCGGCTCAGGTAATAGGGAAAGATTTTCCAGGCTATTCTCATCCAGGGAAATCTCTACTCCCGCTACTCGCCCTTGTAGCTCATTAACCGCAGCTCTGGTGCTGGTCAGCCCCCTTACAGCAACAGAATACCCCACAACGCCCACTTCATCCAAGCTGGCTTCATTGACATCCATATCAATCTCCAGGTACCGGTTCTCTTCCGAAACCTCCCGCCGTTCCGCCTCGTATCCGGTATAACGAAACTCCAATTCGCTTTTGCCGGAAGGCGCCCAAAGCGAAAAGGCCCCGTCAAAATCGGTAACTGTGCCGGTCTGCGTTCCGGCAATTAATACCGTCACTCCGATCAAAGGCTCTCCGTCATCTCCCAGGACCCGGCCGGTAATCAGCCGACCGTTTTCCCGGAAGGGGTTTATACCAAGATTAACGCCTATCGATGGTTCAGTTGCCGATAATTCCTCCGGCGGTTCAAAAAAGAATTGTTCCAACAGCGTTCGCGACGTGTCCGAGATCCATTTCTCCTCAATGAGATTCAGAAAAAGTAACGTATCGGACCGGATGTGGATATCGCGCTCCAGATAATTGCCGGACGAGTAAAACAGATAGAAACGGCACCTCCCCGCCGGCAAGTTGACAAAACGGGCGTGCGGGAACCGGGCCTCGTAAGCCAGCGTGTCGCCCGAATCCGACACAAATACGGCGCCGAAAGGCAGCGGCCAGGGTTCCTCCATCCCCGGAGCATATAAGCATTCAAAGGCGCCCTTTCCCGGCTGCTGATCCAGGTATTTTGACTGAAAGGCCAGTTGCTGCTTGGGAGGACCTTGGATATCCACCTGGGAAGGAAGCAACAGCAGATCGTCAACCGGCGGGGCCGGCAGCTTTTTCGGCAATACAGGGGATTCTTCGAAAAGACTGGCGGCATAGAGCTTATCCCGCTGCTTTTGCACTACGTACTCGTAGCCGGGCTCAAAGGTCAGGCGTTTGACGAATGCTCCCTGCGCAACGAAATACAGCGGCGTATTAAAGGCGAATGGTCCGGCCATAATCTTATCGGGCCGGTAGGTCTTATCCAGCCGGTGAATCCGGCCGTCCGGCTGGCGGAGGAAAACGGGCTGCTGCAGGCTCTCCCGCCGGAGCACCAGAATGGATTGCCGGAGCAGTCGCCGTTCCTGTTCCGTCAGCCGGCCGGGCACGGCCTGCCGCCGGATGCTGATACCCGCAGGCGCTTCTCCAAAACGCGCTTCGTCGATCGACAGGGTCAGCTTGCGTCCTTTTTCGAGCCGGACGCCTTCCAGGGTGTACTCGTATTCACGGCCGCGCAGGACAATGGTGTTCTCTCCGGGTCGACCCGCAAAACTGTAAGGTGTTTGGTTCCGCGCTCCGTGGTAATACAGCAATTCCCCATTGCAGTAGATGAGGTACAGAGGCTGTATCTCGCCGTCGCGCACCAGAAAAGGCGCAAACTGAGCCCAGTGCCGGTAGGTGGTGTCGCTCTGCACCGTGTCCGAATGCAGCAATAGCCCGCGCTCCGGATAACGAACCTGATAGAACAGCTCACCCCCTACCTCCAGCGCATCGATCCATTTCTTTGAAAGTGGCATTTGATGGGAAGCTCTATCCTCGTAATAAGCATGAAAGCGGTTATAGGTCAGCGGGGCCGGCAGCGGCCGGTAAGAAATATCCGGGCCGGAGAAGGGCGCCGGATCGCCAAACTGATTATTCAGCGTAGCCAGGACCAGGTCAACGCCCGCGGCAGGACGCCCCTTCACGTCGGTTACTTTTGCATTCACTATGGCTTGTTCACCGGGGGTGACGCGAGCGGGGATCTCCAGCTGAATATCGAGCTGCTTGTCGTAGCGGCGAACCGTCAGCTCCCTGGAATGCCCCTCCCCGCCCCAGATATATTGCAGCCGGACGAAATAGGCCTGTGCTTCCGCTGGATTCCGCCAGCTCCAGCGTTCCGTTTCAAATTGACCGGAGGCTACCTCGCTATCCTTCGTTTGAATGAAAAAAAGTATCGGAATCCGATGCGGATTTAAGGCCTCGATGAAAACCGAATCCGCCCGCATGAAGCCCTCCATCCGAATGCCGGAGGCAAAGGAAGCATCGTTCTCCGACAAGGTGATGTCTACCAGTTCCTCTCCACAACTGAACCAGTATTCATTCAGGTTTGGATTTAGCCGCTCACGGTAGGGCAGTTGAATGCGTCGGGGTTCCAAAAAATCATTATCGGAGGCACTGACCTCCAGTGCTGCTTCCCGTTGCACCGCTTTTCCGTTTTCAAAAGCTTCCGCGATCACATCGCCGTCCTCCAGACGAACTTCCAGGCGCCGGGGCGTCGCATCGTAGCTGAAGTCGGCCGCCTTCTCCTGGAGCTCGCCGTTGCTGTTGACGAAGACGGCCTTGACCTCCACTTCCATTTCTGCCGCCGGTAGCAGGCTGTCCGGTATGGTGATCCGGGTAGGGCCGTCGGCCGCCAGGGCCTGCTCGTAGCGCCAGAGGGTATCCGGGATCAGCATTTCGTCTTCGTAGAACGATTCGACCGAACCAGTCAGCAGCACCAGCCGGATAAAGGCATCGGGGACGGGCAGGCCGTTGTAGTCCCGGGCGGTCGCTTCGAGTACGATGGGTTCCCCCTGTGCGTATTGCTCACGCAGGGAGGTCAGGCTGTACTGTACGGCGTCGAGTTGGTAATCCTCGTATTGGAAAGACTGAGACAGGCCCTCGTAGAAATGCTTTTCTTCAATGTCCAGATCGATCGTGTAGCGCTCATCGAGGGGCCAGTCGGACGGCGGCGCGAATTCATAGCCGAAGACGCCCGGCTGCTCCGGTCCCAGCAGGGTATCGATAACGACCTTTCGCCGGTAATTTTCCCCGAAGAAACTGCAGGTCAGCCGGGCCTCTTTTTCCCAGGGCCGCCCCCCGTGATCGGCCAGATGCGCCTTGACGCGCAGCATATCCCCCGGCCGGTACCGGGGTTGGCTCAGAGCAATGTAGCCCATCAGTTTTTTTATTCTCTTCGGAAAAAGACGCAGGCCCCAGCCGCCGTATCCGAAACCGCGACGGAAGTAGTTGACAATTCCCTCCACCCACCGGATGGGCGTGGTCAGCACAAATCCGAAGCCCCGGCTGCTGAAGCGGCGGTATCGCCTGGCTAACATCGATTTCCGGGATTCGGCGTCGATATCGAAAAAGGCGGTATCCCACGGAGAACGGATTTCTAACAGACCTCCTTTGTTCCATTTCCTCAGACGATAGGTCCCGGTGACATCATCGTAAGGCACTTGCTTTTTGCGAAAGCGGGCTTCCAGGTCCGGCAAGGCCCGGCCGGTGGAATCGATCACCCGAAAAGCCAGGTCCCGCTCGTTGTTGAGCATCACAACGGAAAAATGATTGACGCTTCGTTGTTCCACTTGCAGCTGCTCCCCGTCGGCTGATACAATCAGGTAGTGACCGGGAAACAGGTCCCAAAAAATGGAATCCCGGAGGACCACATCTACCAGCCGGTTAAACAAAGCTGGGTTCAGGGATTCTTCAGACTGATATAATTGCCGTGCTTGCGCGGCAGATATCCGGTAAAGATGTTTCAAAGCGAGTTCCTGAGTGCGTGCGGGCAGCATCAAGAGACAAGTGAGGAAAAGAAAGAGTATAATTTTTTTCATACCAACCGATGTTTCATATCCTGATTACCCCGTAAGTCTGTATTCCTTTATTATCGCTGAAACAGCCAATAGCCAACTGATAAAAGCCGAGGGCTGCGAACGGGACATCCTAATCGTCCATTCACTAATATAATCCTGAAACATACGTACAACCTTCTTACTTTTGCAAGCAAAGCGACCAAATGCTCCGACGCAGCGCCCGGCTTTACCGCGAGGCCTTCACCGGCCTGTCGCGCGACATCTGGATGCTGGCCCTGGTGAGTTTCGTCAACCGGGCCGGCACGATGGTCATTCCGTTTATGACCGTGTACCTGACGCAGCAGCTCAACTACAGTCTGGCGCAGGCCGGTTACGTCATGAGCTGCTTCGGCGTGGGCTCTATCCTGGGCGCCTACATCGGCGGGCGCCTGACCGACAGCATCGGCTATTATCGTACCCAGTTCTGGACGCTGTTTCTCAGCGGGGCCATGTTTCTGGTATTGCAACAGATGGAGAGCCTGCTCGCCGTCTGCATCACGATTTTCGTCCTCAGCGCCATCGCCGACGCCTTCCGGC